>JAUCGF010000030.1 GCA_030378005.1 Desulfococcaceae bacterium HSG9
ATACCGGCATGTCGGGAAAATTTTCCTGATAAATTGAGATTGGAGTCCGTTTTTTTGAAAAAATTGAAATAGCGAGCAGAAAGAGGTGGTTATTTTCGCTCTCTGTATAGCGATTGCAGTTTTTAGGTTATACAAAATCATCTTAAACATCACTCTATATACCCTGAATACCCAGGGATTGTTGGCGACTGCATCAGTTTAACGATTCATTTGCCTGTTATTGTTGTGAAGCATCATGGAGTAAAAGAAATTACATTACAATAAAACAGATGCGCTGGGCCATCGGCTGAAAGACATCAACCCCGATTTGGAGTATCGGCCTGTTCCGGGAAATGTGCTAAAAATAACAGATGCAGAGATAGCGGAACTTGTAAAGAACGCTGACCTGACAGATAATTTTCATGCGCAGGCTCGCGGCAATCGCATTGCGCTGAAGTTTCAAATCCCAGCGGTGTTTGCCATCACTTATGAACTGGCAAGGTGTGCGGAAATCACCTTCACGATTCTTGGCATAACACCTGCATGCCACCGCTGTGCTGTATCTTCCCGGTATGAAGCTTATCGAAACGGGTATAAAAATGATGTTACGTCTCAGGGAAGCAGTGTCATGCAAACGCATTATCTTAACGCCTGTCTGGGGCTTATTTCATTGGAAATTCTGCACAGGAACAAGGCCGGATGCGAGTTCGGCAAGTGGTTTGATGATAAAGAGAGAGGACTTAGAAATTTAGTGCAGCTTCGCATGAGTCCTTTTTACGGTAACGGTAATAAAACGATTTTTGACAGGAGTTTTCAGGGAAGCGACCGGGTGTTTGCTTTTGACTCGGTGTGGCAGAAGATTGAACCGGAATGTTTTCCGAAATACACTCCTTGCCCGGATTGCGGCGGAACCGGCAACCTTGTGACTGCCGGAAAAAACATTGATTCCACCATGCCGGATATTGCACTCTGATAAAGATGATTTTACCACTTCGGAGTTCAGGGTATCCTTGCTTCTTTTGCAAGGATACCTTACTCACTGATTTTCAGGATAATGGAAAAAATTTGGCATTCTTCATTGAAGAATAAAAACAGTTTACACTTTTTCTATTGTGTCCCTACGGGACTTGACATGCTGGAAGGCTTTTTTCTATAGATATTTCGTCCCTGACGGGACAAAGTGTAAATTGATGAATGAAGGATGCCGAACGCTGAATGAAAACAAACACTCAACACCAAACATCTGACATTTTTAGTTCTGCATCTGTTTCATTCAATATTCGATGCAGTGACTGACCATAAGGCGGGTCAGCTTAAAAAAATCGGGTTTCTCAGAGCTTTAGAGAAACCCGATTTTTATTTTATATTGAACGTTCGATATCAGATGTTCGTTTTTTTAGCCGTTTACCGAGAAACTGCTGTTATAATTGATTTCACGATTACGCGAAAAGAAACCTGTGTCAAACGTGCGTCCGGTGTAAACGGTTTTAAACTGAAAAGGCACTTTGTCGTGGTCGAGGCCCTTTTCACAGGCGTCAATCAATTCCGCCATCATCCGGCCGACGATAGGCGCGTTTTTGTATTGGTTGCCGCTGCTGCCGATAGCCATGTAAAACCCCTTCATAGCCGATTTATCGTAAATCGGAATCCAATCATCAGAGCAGTCATAAAGGTCGCACACGCCTCGCGGCTGGTTGGGAATCGGCAGGCTGGGAATTCGCCGGGCCAAACGATAGCATTGGGCTTTCCACTGCTCCAGGCTGAGTTGATTATCTCGTCCGGCTCCGCCTTTGCCTGCGTAAAATTCATCCGGATCAACCCATTCCTGAGGATCGCATTCGGGGTCTTCGCTTCCGATCAGAAACATGTTGCCGACTTCAGGTCGATAATAGATGCCGCAATCTCCATCTGAGGTGTGGTAGCCTTCATTTAAATAATCGTATTCTTCGGGTGAGGGGCAGTGCATGACTTCATGGCGCAGAGCTTTGGTTTTGATATTGCACTGCTCAAACACGCCTTCGGCCATCTGATTAATTTTATATGAATGCGGGCCGGCCACATTGACAACCACAGCCGCATCAAATTCCGTTCCATCTTTAAGGGTGATGCCTGTCACTTGGTCAGCGTCACTTCGGATAGCTGTGACTTCGGCATTGAATATAAATTCAGCGCCTTTGGCTTCGGCCGCCCGCATGATATTATGAGCGGATAGCGCCGGGTCATTCACATAGCCGCCTTCAGGGCAAAAAAGGGCGCCTTCGAGCATCTCAGTCGGTTCATCAAAGAAACTGGGGTCTTCAGGTCGTTTGACCGGCCAAAATTTATCCAGTTCATATATAGACGCCTTTTCTTTAACCTGTTCTATGGTCAATTCTTCGTACTTGACTCCCACGGCATCATAATTTTTTTGGACTTTACGCCAATCATGCCCATCGGATTTGAGTAAAATAGACCCCGTGTTCATGTATTTGGCAAGCCCTTTTTCATCGTTGACATGATCGAGATAGTTTTCCCAATCCAGCCAATATTTGAAACCCTCATAAGCCATGGCCACGCCGTCCTCAGTGGAATAATGGGCTCTGATAATAGCGCATGAGCCGGCGGTGGAGCCTTCGCCGGCGTCGGAGAGTTTATCAACAGTCAATGTCTTGTAGCCCATTTTGGATAATTCGTAGGCGATAGGGCTGCCGATAACGCCTGCTCCGATTATAATCGCATCATACTTTTTGTTCATAACGTATCCTCCTGATTTTTAATAAAGCTCAAATACCAAATAATAAATCTCAAATAAATTCCAAATAACAATATCCAAGTGAAAATCCAAAATTACAATTATCAAATAAGATCAGGCCGTTTGAAATTTTGTCATTATAATTTATTTGAAATTTGATTTTTGTATTTTTATTTATTTTACTGTGTTAAAAATTTGTTAAAAGCCGTTTCCCCGGCGGGCCGAAGCCCGAATTCTTCACCGGCTTCCAAAATAGCGCCGATCATGGACTGCGCATATCCGCGGGAGCAGGTAAACAGAAGACCGCAATGTTCACCGTTTTGCGCTAATGTGACGATCTGGCAGGGTACATGCGCAATCGGGCCTTGAAGTAAGAACGGCGCTTTTTTATCCGGCACCGCAAAATCAAGGGATGTCAATTTTTCAGCAATTGCGAACGTTTCCCGGCCTGTCAATGCAACAAACATGGTGGCGTCGGTAGTTTCAGTATAAGCGGAGTCATCCGGATCGTCAGGTTTTTCACCGGCCAAATGCCACACCGATGCCTGGGTGCGGTTCATACGGTTAATCAAAAAACCATTTTCCAGCACAGACAGGCCGGGTGTTTCCGGTATGGCAATCCCCCAGGGTTTGATTGCGTCTAAATTGCTGTCTTGAACATCCCATCTGATTTTGTGGCTCAAATCCGTCAAATAAGGTCCCAATTCCTCGCCGACATATTCAAGAACGACTGTCTGGTTATCGCGAACTTCGGTTTTTACCGGTCGAGCCTTGAATACAACCGGAGAGAGTTTTTTTATATTTTCCATCGGTTCCACCTCACATTTTCAATCTTTTCGCGTCCGGATCATAAAAAGGCGTCAGCGCCACAACTGCGTAAAGGCGCTCATCACCGCATTCGTCTTCATAAATCTCCAGTTTTGTCCCTGTTTCAGCAAGCGATTCGTCCACAAGGGCCAATCCGACGACCTCATTCAGGGTGTGACTGTTGCGGGCAATACAAACATACCCGCGAATCTTGCTGTCAACGATGATAGAACCGTCTCGTGGCGCACGGGCATCGGAATTTTCCATTTTGAACCCGACCAGCTTTAAGCGTCCGTCCTGTTTTTCGGTTTGTTTCAAAGCAAAAGCGCCCACAGTTTTGGTGTCTGTTTTGGTGCGATCCCACAAAAAACCGAGTCCGACGTCGTGCAAGGTTGTGCGCTGTTCCGATTCCGCTCCGATGATAAGATGACATTTTTCCATGCGAAGCACATTTTGGGCTTCCAAACCGAAATTACGGATGCCGAATTCGCTGCCGGCATCTTCCAGTATTTCCCAAAGCGCAGGCATATAAGATGACGGTGTGTGAAGCTCATAAGACAATTCACCCACAAATCCGAGGCGCATCACCCGAACCGGAATCGTGTCTTTAATTTTAAATTCACGATAGCCCGCGTAAGGAAACGCATCATTAGAAATATCCGCATCGGTTACTTTGGCAAGCACCTTGCGCGCATTAGGTCCCGCAAGGTTGATAACGCCCAGGGCATCGGTGAGATTCACCATATTAAAATTCCAACCGTCATAGCGCGTGTGATACCGAATCCATTCAACGGCAGCGCCGGCTCTGGCGGTGGAAGTGGTGAAATAATAATCGTTTTCGCCGCGTTTGATGACCACACCGTCATCAATGATACAGGCGTCTTCATTGCACATGGCCGAATACTTGATTTTGCCATCCGCAATCTTAGACATATCACCTACATAAACGCGCTGCAACGCTTTGAGCGCATCCGGCCCCCAAATTCTGAATTTTCCCAAGGTGCTGGCATCAAACAAACCCACGTTGTTGCGAACGTTTTCAATTTCATCGCGACAGGTGAAATCCTGAGAGAAATAGCGCGCCCGGCTCCAGACGCCGATACGCCGGAAAACGCCGCCGGCTTTTTTTTGCAAAGCATCCAGCGGAGTGCGTTTGCACATATCGTGATTGGCACCCGCATACGTTGCGATAAATGTCGGCACCAGCGGTGGACGTATGGTTGTGGGTTTGGCTGAAACATCCGGGTCAGCATTATACTGAGCCACAAAAAGCGGCAGATTATGTCCGGGAATACCGCCTTGTCCCGGTCCCGTACTTGCTGAAGTAAAGCGTTTAATCAATTCTGCAACGTCAAACCCTTTTTTAATGGCCTGTTTGATATTTTTTACGGTTGTGTCTTCATCAAAACAGATAAAGGTTTTATCACCTTTAACCGGAGCGGTCACCATTTTGCTGCCTTTGACCGGTCCGGGCAGATTTTCAAGATCGGCGCGAGCTTCATTCAGGCTTGTATCAACGGACGAGCCGCAATCCGCTGCCGCCAGAAGTCCGGCGGAACGTCCCGAAGCTTCGATTGCCAGGGCATCATTTAAGCCTAACATACGTCCGGCAGCGTGCATTTTCACCGGAAGATTCGCGGGAAGGAAAAAACCGGTGTGATTATCGAAACACAGTTCAGCTTGTGCCACTGCCAGCGGTCCGGTAACGGGTGTCATTCCGGCGGACGCCACCAGCAGATCGCAGGCAAATTCCTTATCGCGGGTTCCTTGAAGCGTGCTGAGTGTTACTTTGTTTAAGGTTTTTTTGCCGTGAGCATCAGTTGCCACCCATCCGCGCAACAGCGGGATTTTTTTGCGGCGCATAATTTCGACCAAATCAGGATCCTGTCCGTCTTCACGAATATCAGCGACACAACTGATTTTCAAACCCAGATCAAACAGATCTATGGCCGCCTCCAGCCCCAAATCATGTCCGATGCTGAAAACGGCTTTTTCACCGGGAAGCAGTCCATACGTTCGGGCAAGTCGGTGGGCGCATGCTATTTGCATAATGCCGGGTTTTTCATTATTTTCAAAAAGCAGCGGACGTTCGATACAGCCTGTGGCCACAACGACGCTTTGCGCTCGGATTTCGATATAACGTTGATCAAAACTGTCGTCAGCGCCGCCAGTTTGAAAAGCCGTAATCAGGTTGTTATTATAAGCGCCTACCATAGCGGTATGGGTGAACGTACGAATATCAGGTGTATCTGCGACTTGTTTGGCCAGATCACGCGCTCTTTGAAAAAGGGGTGTTTCATTTTGGTATTGGGCAGCGCGATATTCAAAAAAACCGCCAAGCCACGGGCGCGATTCAAGAAGAATCACACGCAGGCCATTCTCAGCGGCAGCTAAAGCGGCGTTCATACCGGCCGGGCCTCCGCCAATGACACAAACATCCGCTGTGGGAAAAATTTCGTCATATTTTCCCGTCATTTCAAAATCCGGTGCCAGTTTCCCCAAACCGGCGACTTTACGAATCTGTTTCAAAGCAATCGGCCAAATTGAAGCCGGTTTGTGCATGGTGTTATAATAAAATCCGGCCGGCATAGCCCAACTCATCTTATCCATGAAACCCATAAAATCTTTTTCGGGCGTGCCTTTTACATTCTGCGCTTTGACAGTCATTCCGTTTTTAAGCAGCGTATTTTCCGCGCGTACATTCGGGATATTGTCAACTTCCATACACGTATTGCTGCATTCACCATCCATACTGTAAAGACCTCGTGGACGGTGATATTTAAGGCTTCGTGCAAAAATACGGATGCCATTGGCATACAGTGCCGCGGCCACTGTATCGCCATCCACGCCCTGATATGTTTTCCCCAGATATGTGAAAGTCTTTTTCCGGGTGGGATCAATCCGCAATGTCGGCAGTTGATAAAACCTATTCATTTGTTTCCTCCGGTCCATCGACTTCAAGGTTGGTTAAAGTATTACGAAAAATGGTGAACCAAGAACCACAACCGTCGCGGTGAAACCACCACTCGTTTTGAACGCCCGCCGCACAATTATTATTATGCACGTAATCACACCATGTTTCCGGATTGAGTTCATGTTCCGCCGGTCTGGGGCCCTTTTCTTCTCCGCCAAAGCGAAATTCATATCCGTTGCGTTTTCCGCAGATAGGACACGTAATGGTTAATGCCATGATTTTATTTCCTTTTTTACAATCAAATACAGGACATGCAAGCTGAAGCTTGCATTCCGGGAGAATAAGATATTGAGATGTAATTATATTTTTTGTTCAATAAACTGCGAAAATGTTTCGATTGATTCGGCTAAAACAGCTTCTTTGTGAATTCGGCCTAAAATAGTTTTATCATCATAAGAATGAATTTTTTTAACCAAATATTCAGGAACATGCTTAAAGCGGAAGTTTAAAGCTTCGACAACATATTCTTTAGATGTTTGCAACACACCTTTTTCCATGCCTTTTTCGATGCCTTTTTCGATGCCCTTTTCCATACCTTTTTCCATGCCTTTTTCCATAAAGACTTCTTCAACCGATTGAAACATATCAGCCCCCTTATAATCACTTTGAATCAGTTTATTATAACGCTTTTCTTCTTCATGGTTTAACACGATACTCTCTTGTATCAATGCTAACAGTACGGCCTGTTTAGGTCCTGGCGGCGTCTTGGCAACACTTTGCATCGCTTTGGCCTTGATCGCAGGACGTTCTTTTTTTGGATAATCTGTCAACGGCAAGTAAGCGGCAGCCAGAGGATTTTTTTCGCTCTGTTTCTCAAATTCTGTGGCTTTATATTCTTTTAATTTTATCAGATGATATGAAAAATCGCAAATCGGATATTCAAGCAATGACAGGTTGAAAGTATCTTTTACAGGCACGCGCCATTTGGCAGGGTCTGTAAACATTGCAATGGGAAAAACCAGTTTCCTGTATTTGAAATAGATTCCGCAAAAATAATGAAACATCCGTTCTTCAAAATCTTTCAGCTTTGCACTCTGCTGTTCCCAGTGAATCAGAATCCATTGAGGTTGTCCGTCCAGAATGATTTGCACAAGAATCAAGGCATCTGTAATTTTATGCTGATCTGTATTGTCTGTCTGTTCATCTTTGCCAAACAGCGCGATCAATTCTTTATCAAGGAATTGGGCGGTTTCAAATTGCATGATTTCAGCCAGATCAGGAAAAAACATTTCAAAATATTCCCGTAGAAAAAGCCTCAGCGTTTCTTTATGCCGAATGTCAAATTTACTGTGCTTTTTTCGGGTCACCAGAATCACCGCTAATTATCCGGACTATAATTCACCAGCGCCGCGGTTTCACCCATCAGACGATGTTCCTGATAACGTCGTAGCGTAAACGGTTTTAAAATTTCAGGACAATTTGCGGTTGCTACATATTGAGCCATATATTTGCCGACAGCAGTGCATGATTTGAATCCGAAATAACCCCATCCGCAATCCATATAGAAGCCTTGTATCGGATCATTACCTTCCATAATCGGAGCCATGTCAGGTGTCATATCGGCCAGACCGCCCCAAATACGCATAAATTTAACGCCTCTCAAACATGGTAGAAACTCGGAAAGCGCTTCAGCCTGATGCTTGATATAATAGGCCGTGTTCTGGGTGGTATAATTGGGCCAGGAATCCATGTGCGCACCCGTGGCAACTTCACCCTTAAGCGTCTGATTTGCATACGCGTGATACGCACCGGATGACACCACATGATTTAAAAGCGGTTTCAAAGGCTGAGTCACCATGGCCTGAATCGTCAGAGTGCTGATAGGCAGTCTGAGTCCCAGCATCTTAAAGGCAAGACTGGCAGAATAACCGCCGGCACTTAACAAAACACGAGGCGTATAAATCTTGCCCCTGTCCGTGTCAACGGAAACAATTTTTCCACGATCCACGCCGATTCCGGTGGCTTCGGTTTGCTGATGAATATGAATGCCGTGCTTTCCCGCACCTTTGGCCAATCCCCACACAACGGCATCATGGCGCAAAATGCCGCCCGGCGGGTGAAACATGGCTCCGAAAATCGGGTAGGTGATATTATCGGCGATATTTAACGCCGGAACCATTTCTTTGCACTCTTTGGCATCAATCAAGTGGCTTTCAACTCCGTGAAACTGAGCCGAAGCGACATTCATACGCGCCGCATTCATGGCCGCTTCACTGTGCATCAGGTTCAAATTTCCACAGTTATAAAACATCAGGTTATAATCAAGTTCTTTCGTCAACACCGGCCACAGATCAAGCGCTTCTTTATAAAGAGGAATGTTTTCCTGAGTGCGTTGATTGGCGCGCACAATGGCCGTATTCCGCCCGGCGCCGCCAAAACCGATGAAACGCTTTTCAATCACGGCCACATTTTTCATACCATGATCGCGCGCTAAAAAATAAGCCGTAGCCAGACCGTGCAGTCCGCCGCCGATAATAACAGCGTCGTAGTTCGATTTAAGCGGGGTCTTTTTACCCCACAAAGTTTTATCTTTCCCAAACATACGCTCTCCCTCTCCGTATAACTATAAATATTTCAAGCATCATGGTCTCAAATGATAATTGGCGACAAAGTACACCAATGAAATATATTATGTCAAGAAAATTATTAATAAATGATTTAATTTATTTAATAAGCTTATTATTAATTTTAACTATTTGAATTTTTACAATTTTTAACTTGAAATAATTCTTTCAACTCTATCCGTCAGGTGATTTTTTTCTTGTTTAACACACTTTATATTGTTAGTAAGCACCTATTTTGATTGATTCAGGTAAAAAAATAAATAATGAATGAAATATTTCATAAGGAATTGTTATGAACAAATTGAGGCCCCACCCGGTCATCAAAAAACTGATGCGTCAACACCCTACTTTAACGGCTAAAGGCAAAGTGCTGAGTGACTATATTACCGGAAACACACGCAAAGCTGTTTTTATGACGGCTAAGGAATTATCCGAAGCATGCAGCGTGAGTGAAGCCACAGTCGTGCGTTTTGTTGTGCGGTTGGGATACAAAGGGTATGGAGATTTTTTGCAGGCTTTAAGAGATGTGGTCAATACTGAATTGACGTTGCTGGATCGCGCAGACCTTTCCGATTTAAAAGGCAAGGGCGCCAATCGTCTTCGCCGGGTGATATCTGAAGAGATCGACAATCTTAAACAGTTTTACAAAACTGCGGATATTGATAAAATAAACGCAATGGTTGATCATCTTGCCAAAGAATCACCGATTTATGTGATCGGATCACGGTTGTCTTATACGTTCGCCTATTATCTGGGATGGTCGTTGACTAAGGTTCGGGGTGACGTTCACATATTAAAAGGAAGTGACGATACGTGCGTTGACTGGTTAACCATTGCGCATCCGCAAAGCATTGCGATTATTATCGCTACGTCACGTTATCCCAACGAATTGATCCGGCTCGGCAAACTCGTCCGCCGTCTGGGGCATACACTTATCGTCATTGCGGACAGCCAGTTATGCCCGTTGAACCAGTTCGCGCATCTTGCGCTCACAGCCCCTTCCAAACACATCCCTTTTATCGGCAGCCCCACAACAATCTCCTGCATTATCACCCATCTCGTAATCGAACTGGCCAGCCGCTACGGCAAACAAATCCAAAAACATCAGCAAAAACTCGAAAAATCCTATCGTGAAAGTGATATTTTGTTCAATTTAGATGATGACCTTGCTGAGTATAAAAGCAAAAGCCCCTATGATTCAGAAAGGATTGGAAAGAAACATAGCGGCACCAAAGGTGTTTGCGAGCCGCTGATAGGAGAATGACTAGTAAAAAATAGCTGATTCTAAGTATATTTCAGTATATTAAAAAGCCGATATTCTCAGCTTCATGTAACCTACTGACTATATTTTAGATTTGTGAATTTGAGAACACGACTTAATACACCGGTTCGATTATCGCAAAAAACCAATCACCGAATCAGATATTCCCACAGAGGCCCGGAGAATCCACGATCATACATACGGGCAAGAATTCGCGACGTTTCTACACCACCGGAACCGATTATCCAATTCGGGCGTCCGTCAGCCCGGGTGCGTACGCGTTGTATAATTTCACGTTCGCTGATTCCTTGCGAGCGATAGAAAACCGGAGCCAGCAGGTTTTGTATTGGCGTGATCTGTCCTTGTTTTAATGCAACAGCACTTAGCGCGGCACCTGGATAGATACGCACGCCGCAGAAAAAAAACAGCGCTGCTCGATCTAATTTTTCAATATTGTTCAAGGTGGTGTCCAAAGAAAGCACGTCTTCTCCCGGACCGCCGAATAAAAAATAGTGCGCCGTATATAAACCGGCGTCACGGGCGTTTCGGTGAGCCGCGTAAACATGGCGTCTTTGAAACGGTTTGCGCAAAGATTCCAGCATACGGTTAGACAAGGCTTCGGTTCCAAATTCCACATGCGTCAAACCGGCTTCCGCCAGGCTTTTGTAATAATCCGGTGGCGGTTTAGTGGGTGCGAAAAAAGCTCCCCAGGGAATTGATACGCCGGCTTTCTTAAAAGCGTGTGCAACGTCCAGACTATGCTCGTAATCAGCGTTAAAAACTGAATCCGTGATAAAAAAGTATTTGGCTCCGGCCGCTTGAAGACGGGTTGCCGTTACAGCAACATCTTCCGGCGGAAATAAGCGCAGTCGGCGTCCTTCTATATGTGGGTAGGTGCAATAAATGCAATTATAACAGCACCCGCGTTTAGTTTGCAAATTCAGCATTCCGCCGTGGCGAAGATAAAAATCTATATAAGGGGTATGCTTCTCAAAATGTCGCGTCAACGGCTCTTCCCAGGGTACGGGAGCAGATTGGGACGACGTTCGGCAGATAACGCCGGGAATGGCTGTTACATCGGTTTTATTTTGGATAGCGTCGAGAAGAAGCGTCAAATGTTCCCCTTCGCCGATAACACCGTAATCGGCTTTTAACACCTGCATCATTTCACGGGGAAATAAAGTGAATCCGCTTCCGCCCAAAACAAGAAGAGCTTGTGAACAGCGACGCACCGTAATGGCCAATTCTTTATAGTGATCCATAAATGCCTGAGAGTCGGTTGCGTCCGTATTGTCCACATTGCGCAACGCCAAGCCGACAATATGAGGTTCAAAAGCGCTGATCAGCTTTCCCAGCGCCGCATAATCATCAATCACATTCATATCGGCGATTTGTACTTTATGTGAAGGAGCGATTGATCCTGCAACATAGTCAAGTCCCAAAGGATAGACCGGGTAAGGTGTTGTGAGCGTGTTGGCCGAGATAAGCAGGATGTTCATGTTATCAGTTTCCGGTTTAATCGCTTAAAAATAAAAAGTTGTTTGCATTTTTTATTGCAACACTGATAGGCGATTTGCAAAATCGTTTTACAACCTTATAGTTTCAATCCTATCTTTCAGAAGAATAAAAAACAAGCAATTTTTATCCTTCATCAACACCGCTGTTTTGTTTATTGACAAGCGCTCCTGATTTTTCTAAGTAGTTATAATATAGTTAAGAGTCAGGAGCAAAAACCACATTTTACGGATGATTGGGACTTATTTTAGATGGCCGCATTTCAAACTCATGTGACAGTAGGCCTTGTTGTCGGTTACATTGCCGGTTTATTCGCTGTGGTAACGCAGTGGATTGTGGCTCCGTTTATGCCTCTGTGTATGTTTGCAGCGGCATTTATCGGTGCATTTTTACCGGATTTAGACAGCAATTATAGCAAACCGTTTAATATTGTATTCAGCCATGCTGCGATAATCGGCGGAAGTGCGGTCTTTTTCTATTTTACTTTGCAGAAAACGATTCCCTGGTTTTATTGGGGGATAATTCCTCCGGTGAGTGCGCTTGTTATCCGTTATGGAATCGGAAAAATTTTCCAAAAATTCACCACTCATAGAGGGATATTCCATTCAATTCCCGGAATATTTATCGCGACCCTGGCAACTCCGCCAGTTCTATCCTTCATTCCGTTGGCATCAAAAGACGTTGCCGCCATTTCCATGAGCGTAGGAATCGGTTTCCTCAGCCATTTGGTGCTTGATGAAATTTGTTCAATATTTGATTTTAAGGGGTTTAAAACGAAAATAAAAGTAAAACGATCCTTCGGCACGGCTATGACTTTTACTTGCCCCTCTGCGGCAGTAACTCTCGCGGCCTATTTTCTGCTTGCCGTATTGATCTTTTACAATCGTCAGTTGCTGATAGAGGTGTTTCCCGGCCTCAACGTTCATTTTTAAATCGTAATCTTAATCATTCAGATTAGGAGTATGATTAAACGATTACGAAATGGGGGGTATTTCATCTTTAACATTCGCCCAACAACAAGGATGCGTCCACAGATACACCGGTGTAAGTTTCCGGTGTGATTTTAAGCAGTTCCTCTTTGACAGAAGCATCAACATCCAGCGTTTGAATAAATGCCACAATCGCGTTACGGTCAATTGTGCTGTGAGTACGGGTGAACGCTTTCAAGGCTTCAAAAGGCTCAGGATAGCCTTCCCGTCTTAAAATTGTCTGAATACCCTCCGCCACCACCATCTGATTATCAGCCAGATCAAGTTGCAGAGCTTCATGATTGATGATCAGTTTATTCAACCCTTTTAATAATGATTTCAGGGCGATGAGCGTATGCGCAATGGGAACGCCGATATTGCGTGTAACCGTGGAATCGGTTAAATCCCTTTGTAAACGGGATACGGGGAGTTTGCTGGAAAGATGCTCAAACAGTGCGTTGGCGATTCCCAGATTGCCCTCTGAATTTTCAAAATCAATGGGATTGACCTTGTGAGGCATGGCCGAAGAGCCAACTTCACCGGCTTTGATTCGCTGTTTGAAATAGTTCATGGAGATATAAGCCCAAATATCGCGGTTTAAATCCAGCAAAATCGTATTTAAACGTTTCAGATTATCACAAAACGCGGCCAGATAGTCATAATGTTCTATCTGAGTGGTTATTTGTGAACGCTGCAATCCCAGAATATCATTAACAAAATGGTTGCCAAATGCAATCCAGTCAATTTCGGGATAAGCTACATGGTGGGCGTTGAAATTACCTGTGGCACCGCCGAATTTAGCGGCGAACGGAATTGTTTTCAGAAGACTGAGTTGTTTTTGAAGGCGCTCAATAAAGACAAAAATCTCTTTGCCTAACAGGGTGGGCGATGCCGGTTGGCCATGAGTGCGGGCCAGCATGGGAATTTTTTCCCAATCACGCGCTTTTTGCATAAGCGTTTTGATAACTTCATTCCATTTTGGCAGCATCACATCTGACCAAGCCTGTTTCAAGGAATAGGGCAGCGCGGTGTTGTTAATATCCTGAGAAGTCAGCCCCAAATGGATAAATTCTTTATAGGCTGATAATTTCAAATCGTCAAATTGCTCCTTTAAAAAATATTCCACGGCTTTCACATCGTGATTGGTTATTTTTTCAATCGCTTTGACTTTGTTTGCGTCTTCTAATTGAAACGTCAGGTAAACTTTTCTTAATGATTCAAAATGATGCGTATTTACATCTTTCAATTGGGGCAGCTTTAATTTGCATAAGGCGATAAAATACTCGGCTTCTACTAAAACACGATATTTGATTAACGCACTTTCCGAAAAATAAGCGCTTAATTGTTTAACGGCTGAATAGTAGCGTCCGTCAACCGGAGAGATTGCTTCAAGCGCGTAAGTTTGCAGTTTCATTGTTTTATCCTTTTCAGATTCAGATCAGAATTTTCAGAATCACTTTGGGGTTGGCTCGATGCTTTGTCAAGATCGACAATTTTTATGCCATCAACATAGTCAATAGTTTCATACCTGGTAATGCGTTTTAGTTTTTCGGTGATCGTTTTCATCCTTTCAATCTGTTCATTAATCGTTTTTACTTTCGTATAATAATCATTTTCATGATTTTCATTAGTGTCACCATTTTTATGAATAAGAATCAATTGAGCGCACATAGAAATTATCTGCATCGGCTGGATCAATTCGTGGCATACGGCACCGATAACTTCCAGCACAACCTGAATTTTTTCACGGTGCAGTTGCTGTTTTTCAGTTTGTCTGAGATCCGTAATGTCCCGGAGGTCTTGAACAATACCACGAAAGTTTCTCTGGGAATCGTGGTATCCTCGAGCGGTTAAAAGATATAATTTACGCGAATTTTTACCGAAATTGAGGGTGATGTCAAATTCAACCCGTTCTTCGCCTTTTGAAATCAAGACTAAGGGGCATCGGGAAGTATGGCAACGAGAGCTTTTAAAGATGTCATAGCAGTCTTTTCCGATAATGTTTTCATTTTTTTCATGTATTTTTGAAAAGTTTGCGTTTATCCTGAGAATTTTAAAATCTTTACTGATTACGCAAATTCCGTCACCGATGGAACTGAATATCCGGTTCAGTTCAATAAGTTCATTTTCTTTTTCAGAAGCGATGTAATCGGCGTGACGTTCAATTTTTTGGATGTGGCGTTCTGCCTTTTCAATAATAGCGCGTTGGCGATTTATTTCCATATAAACATCAATACGCGCTTTCACGGTGGCACGTTGAAAAGGAGTTATCAGATAGTCGGCCGCGCCGAGAGCGATACCCCGGGCTTGCTCATCGGAATCAGCATTCGACGAAATAAGGATGATCGGAATATTTTTCGTCAGAGCATTGATTTTGAACTCTTTTAAAATCGTATAGCCGTCTATATCCGGCATTGTTGTATTTAACAGAATCAAGGCGGGAATAAAATCAGGCATAATTATCTGAGAAATTGCATCTGAACCGTTAATCACCATTTTAAGGTTATAGTCACTACCTAAATATTCTGTCAGGGATGTAACATTTTCGGGCATGCCGTCCACAATTAAAACAGCTTGCCTCCTGACCTGTGAGTAACCCTTTTTTTTCATGGCATTTTCTGATCGGAAGCGGAACAGTTGCTTTGCAACGGTCTCCCAAATCTGTTATAATTAATAATTTTACGCTTTTTCAAGGATTTTTTTTAATTTTTTATACGTCTTGCGGGCTTCATCAAAATCAAAAAGATCGATCTGGTTTTTTAGCTCACGGATAATTGACGCAGCTTCCGTTCCTTGCAACTCCTTTCTAAGGGCTTCCAAACATTGCTCGGCTTCTAAATTGTTTTCTTTTAATAAAACGCCGAGTTTATCAAACAAAGGTTTTATTTTCGAAAACACTATTTCACAACTGACATTTTCTTCACATTCCCCGGTTTTATCTAGCTGGTCGTCGGCCTGAGCTTTCCGGTATAAATTCAGCAGCCCTTCCGTAACCGGTTCAAGAGCTGTTTCAAACTTATCCGCGAGCGATTCCGCTTCTTCGACATCTCCGTTCCGCAGTTTCGTTTCCAATGCCATGGCCGAATGATATACTTTATTAATAGCCAAATTACCGGCAATCCCTTTAACCGTATGGCTTAACTGCCGAGCCAGTTCAAATTCACTTAGTTCTAAATAGTTACGAATTTGTTGAGCCGAATTTCCGTATTGTTCATAAAATCGAATTAAAAGTTTTTTATATAATACTTTGTTATCTCCCATTCTTTGCAAAGCGCTTTTAATGTCAATCCCGGGCAGGTCTTCGGGAAGAATATCATCGGCTGATACTGATTGAGTCATTTCCTGAGAGATATCATGATGGTCTGTTTTTAATTCCCGGATCGGGGCTTGCGATTCATTTTTCATTCCAAAGCTTTCAAACAGGCTCTTAGGGTTTTCAAAATCCTAAGAGCCTGTAAAGTTATTTATGACTTCGTATTTTTGAGTATATTCTACCCATTTTGACTCTCGAAAGATTTCATAAAATCAACGAGTGTTTCTACCCCTGTAATTGTAGTCGCATTGTAGATAGAGGCGCGGCAACCACCGACACTCCGGTGCCCTTTAAGTCCGCCTAAACCTTCCTGCATCGCCAGGGCGACAAATGTTTTTTCAAGTTCCTCATCAGGAAGTCGAAACGTAACATTCATTTTAGAGCGGCTGGATAACTCAGCCGTTCCCTGATAAAAATCACTGGAATCAAAAAAGTTGTACAAAAGGTCACTTTTTTTCTGGTTGATCGCTTCCATTTTTTCCAGACCGCCAACAGTTTCCTCCAGCCATTTAAGCACAAGTTGCACGGTATAAATAGAGAAACACGGCGGTGTGTTATACATTGAATTTTTAGCGGTGTAAGTTGTATATTTCAGCATGGATGGAATATTATCAGGAATTGTTTCCAGCATATCATCACGAACGATTACCATACAAACACCGGCCGGCCCGATATTTTTTTGCGCACCGGCATAAATAAGACCGATTTTATCCGAATCTATGGGGCGGCTCATAATATCAGAAGACATATCCAAAACTAAGGGAACGCTTCCGGTATCGGGAAAGCCGGCCCATTGGGTGCCTTTGATGGTGTTGTTGGATGTCAGATGAACATATCTGGCATCAGCGCTAAATTCTATTTCTTTAGGAATATAGGAATAATTTTTGTCTTTTGAAGATGCGACAACTTTAACCGGTTTGTTCTGTAACTGGGCTTCCTGGATTGCTTTGGAAGACCAAGTCCCCGTATCTGCATAATCGGCGGATTGGCCATCTGCCAGAAAGTTCATGGGAATCATACAAAATTGCATACTGGCACCGCCTTGAATGAATAATACACGAAAGCGTTCATCCAATTTTAAAAGTCGTTTCGTCCTGGCAACGGCATCATTGATAACATCATCAAACCATTTAGAGCGATGACTGATTTCAGTGATTGACATTCCGCTTCCGTCGAAATTCAAAAAGCTTTCCCGGATTTCTTCCAAAACGCTTTCCGGAAGAGCGGCCGGCCCGGCGTTGAAATTATAAATTCTGTTTGTTTGCATAGTTTCTCCATTTTAAATTTATGAGGTTATTATCAAATCATATTAATCTGTTCGACACTCCGGCGAAATTGACTATAAAAATATATATAGCATTCTGTTATCACAAAACGCAATGTATTAAAATAACATTAAACATGTCAATCGGTAATTTTTTATTGACGCCT
>JAUCGF010000170.1 GCA_030378005.1 Desulfococcaceae bacterium HSG9
AACGAGGTTTGGGCAAAATATTCAAGACCATTTTGATAAATATACGAAAGAAGTGGTTTCCAAAGATACAGAATTTAATTATCAAAAAGAAGAAAAACTGTTTAATCAAATAATTGATTATTTATGTAAATCAAATGACAATATTTTTAAAATGTCGAGAAGGAATTTTTCTACGAGCGTATTTGATTCTATAATGCTGGTTATTGCAGAAAATTTAGATCATTTTTATAAAAATGATATTAAATACTTAGAAAAAAAAATTCCGCTATTGATCAATGATCCTAAATTCAAACAAAATGCTGGTTCGGCTAGCAGTAGCCAGACCAAAATAAATGCAAAGATAAAGATAGCCAAAAAAATGTTTGAGATTGATTAAAGAAATGGATACTCAAAGTATCATAGATGATATAATTGCTGAAATAGAAAAAGATCGTGATTGGAGAGTTAATGAATTTTACAAAATGAAATCAATTCATTACGATATAAAAAGCAATCAAAAATATAACTTGACCTATCTCTCAATGTGCATACCTATTATCTACGCACATTGGGAAGGTTTTTGCACAAATTCTTTTCGCATAATAACAAATCACATAAACGATCAAAAATTGAGATATAATAGAATAATAAATTCGTTATTTACTTATTCTCAAAAAACAACCTATGATTATCTTAAAGGAAAACAAGGTTTTCAACAAAGATGCAAATTTTCAAAGCAATTCGTTGAAAGTTTGAATCGCAACCATGTAAAAATTGATAGCAAATTTAATGCAAAATCGAATTTGAAATTTAAAGTACTTTTGGAATATTTTGAAATTTTCGATGAGGATATCAGCCATTTAAAAAAATTTGAAAGAGATTTGAATCGATTGGTAGAAGTTAGAAACCATATTGTTCATGGAGAAAATAGTATTATAGTGAATGAGAAAATGATACGAAGCTTTATCGGTATGGTGACGGAACTATTTGATAAAATAATAGTTATTTTTTTTGAATATCTGCGAGATAATAAATTTCTAAACGCATTATAATATGATGAATCGGGCAACTTCCCCTTTCGCTTATGGGGCTGCCCCACTAAACTACATTAGGTATTGATAAAGAAATAATTTGTAAAAATATCGAAAAAAGCTATTGAATATTAACTTTGGTTAACCAATCATGGTTGCTGAAAATCCGCAAACATGCTTAATTCAAACATTCGGAGAAACTATCCGATTGTTGCAGCACTATAAAAAGGGCATCTTGAAAGCATGAAAAGATAGAATGTGGCAAAATAAATTAACTTAAATTTTATTGGCAAACAAAAACCAAAACCTATAACAGAAAGGAGACATCATGGCTGAACTTTCCAAAAAAGAACGCAAGTTACGTAAAAGGAAAAGGAAGATAGCATATCGTTCCAGACGTGTTAACCGGTTGCGAAGTCAAAAAAAGTAACCGTTAATGAAAGGGGGTGACAATTGTCAGGCGTGTCCGTAATACAGAAACCGGCAGAAAAAAAAATTTCATTTAATTCTGAAAATGAAGCGATTAAACTGGAAGGACTGCTTGCACGCCAGAGCGGTAAAAAAGGCATTGTTGTCACCCACCCTCACCCACTTTATGGCGGTGACATGTATAACCCCGTGGTTGAGGTCATTGCAGGCGCTTTTCAAAAAAAGGGCTATACAACTCTGCGTTTTAACTTCAGGGGAGTGGGTCAAAGTCAAGGGAAATATGACGACGGTCATGGCGAACAGCGGGATGTCCGCGCCGCACTGGCCTATTTAAAGAAGCAGAGCATTGAACACCTCAATTTGGGTGGTTATTCCTTCGGTGCCTGGGTTTGTTACAATTTGGCGGCTGCAATGCCTGACGTGAGAAATATGGTTATGGTATCGCCGCCGGTGGGGTTTATTGATTTTTCTCGACAAATCGCCATCCCCAGCCTCAAATTGGTCATCACCGGCAGTCAGGATAATGACATCGCGCCGGCGTATCGCATTGGCCAACTGATGCCGGTCTGGAATCCTGATGCCACACTAAAAATTGTTGAGGGTGCCGACCATTTTTATACCGGCTCTTTTTCCACTCTTGAATCATTTATCAATGACTGTGAATTTAGCAATAACGCATCGCACACTTAAAATGACATGACACCTACCATGACAGAACGAAAAATAATCGTCAGCCATGCCATCGCTAAGGGGCCGATGTTTATGTTCGGTTCGGCATTTTTATTTGCCATACTGGGGTTGCTTATCAAAATGATGGGGCCTGATTATCGTGTATGGGATATCGCCATGTACCGTTTGGGCGGTGGGGGAATTGTACTGTTAGCCCTTTTCGGATGGAAACAGAATCTTTTCAAGCCTCAAAACCCTAAACTGATCATTATTCGGGGAATGACTGGTACTATTGCTTTTCTTGCGCTAGTGACGGCTATCCGCAATTTACCTTTTTCTACGGCAATGGTGTTTTTCTACAGTTTTCCGGCGTTTGCAGCTATCTTTGCACCCTTGTTGTTTGGTGAGCGAATCACCTTATATGAGATTGTCTGCCTCATAGCGGCGTTAATTGGTATCGGTGTGCTATTTGACTTTCATATTCAAGGAACGCTTTTCGGTCAGTTCATGGGGGTTGTCGGTGCGATATTCGCCGGACTTACGGTCAGCATGATCAAGAAATTGAGGCCTACCCACAGCTCGGTGATTATTTATTTCTATTTTTGCCTGATTGGCACAGTCGTCTGTTTTTGGCCCTATATGAGCGCTCCCCGAATACCCACAGCGGCAAGCGACTGGCTAATTGTTGCCGGTATCCTGATAACGTCCGTTGGGGCGCAATTGCTTATGAACATGGGCTTTCGTTATTGCAAGAGTTGGGAAGGCGGCCTGTTTATGACTAGTGAGCTAATCTTTTCGACTGTCATCGGCATCCTTTTTCTTGGGGAGATAGCAAGCTGGCGGTTTTGGATTGGCGGTTTGTTAATTTTCGGCAGTGTGGCGGCCTTTAAATTGCAACACCGGTAAGGGATTTCCCAAAAAATAAACTACCTGAAATGTAGGTGCGTCAGCGTAGCGTAACGCACCCTACAATCTAAAAGCAGTTAACACTTTTCAAAGGAATGCTGAACTTCAGTTTGACACTCCGACAACTTGTAAGTTGTTTTGAAAAAACTGAATCAGCCATTTTTTTTAATCTCTTCTTTAATATTAATGTCATATTTTTTAATTCGTTTCCATATTGTTACACGGCTGACATCTAACAGTCGCGCCGCTTGGGATTGATTGCCGTTGACTTGTTTGAGGATTTTCAGCAGTTTTTCGCGTTCCTTCAAAAATGTGGGATTATCCCGGTGTGCAGAAAGATAGTCATGTGCAGGCATTAAAATTTTAGGTGGCAAATGCTTAACGCCGATACCCCCGCCCGGGCATAAAACAAAGGCATATTCGATACAATTACGCAGTTCTCTGACATTGCCAGGCCAATCGTAGCCCATCAGTTTTTCCAATGCTTCGGAATTCAATCCTAAAATTTTTTTATTGGTTTTGGTGTTGTTGCGCTTGATAAAATGTTGCACAATAAAAGGGAGGTCTTCGATTCTTTCCCTTAATGCCGGACAGTATAGCGGGAACACATTGATACGAAAAAAGAGGTCTTCCCGAAAATTCCGCTCTTTCACCATTTCATCTAAGTTTTTGTTTGTGGCTGTGATGATGCGCACATTTACCGGAATCGATTTATGGTCGCCGACGCGTTCAATGCGTTTATCTTCCAGCACCCGTAGCAGTTTGACCTGTATGGATAGCGGAATGTCACCAATCTCGTCTAAAAAAACAGTCCCCCGATGAGCAGCTTCAAAACGGCCGATGCGAGTCCGATCAGCGCCGGTGAACGCTCCTTTGACATGCCCGAACAGTTCACTTTCCAGAAGATTTTCATTTAACGCAGCGCAATTCACTTTGATAAACGGTTTTTTTTGGCGCTCCGAAGATTCATGAATAGCACGGGCGACCATCTCTTTGCCCGTACCGCTTTCCCCTTGAATCATCACCGGTGCTTGGGTTGCCGCCACATTTTCAATCAGCTCGAACATGCGCTGCATAAGAATCGACTTGCCGATAATGCCAAAGTAACCGTCATCTAGTTGATACGTTTTGCGTAAAGATACAATTTCCTGCCGTTGGCGCACGTTTTCGGAAATATCGGACATGGTTTCCACTGCTCCGATTGACACGCCATTTTCATCATACAAAACCGAAGCGCTTTTCAAAATATGAACAGTGCGCCGATTTTTATGGGTGATTAAACATTTCTTATCCCGAATCGTTCCTTTGCGGTAAAGAGCGCACCATTGACGCCCCTGCCCGCGCCCGATAATTTTACAACCGTTACAATTTAAAATGCGGCAGGATTTGCCGATCAATTCATGCGCCGCATAGCCTGTCAGACGTTCGGCAGCCGGGTTAGCCGCGACAATGCGACCCTGAACGTCAATGACCATCAGGCCGTCTCTGAGTGTATCGACGATGGTTTTCCAGTATTTTGACAAATCCATATTGTTCTCTTTTTAGCCTGAAGTGTAAACTGGTAAATGAAGGATGCCTGTCTTTTTGGTATTACACTTGGCGTGTGCATGACGATGCCGAATTTGTCGGACGCAACCGAAGAAA
Organism: Desulfococcaceae bacterium HSG9; assembly: GCA_030378005.1. Lineage (GTDB taxonomy): Bacteria > Desulfobacterota > Desulfobacteria > Desulfobacterales > JAUCGF01 > JAUCGF01. Next base: position 4,659 of record JAUCGF010000170.1, read on the forward strand.
AGCAGACGGCGAGGGTTTGGATTGGCTTGTAAGGCAACCCAAAGCGGCCAGAAGCAAAGGGTTGCCGTATTTTTAATTCTGAAGCATAGTTTGAATGCTTCTCATTTTTTGTCTTGAATCTTCCAATACAGATTGAAGAATAAGAGAATGATTGGCAAATATGCCATTTCTATCGCCATTCATTATAATTAACGGTTCCAATTGCGCTTTCTCCAAAAGATGAATGGTTTTACGCATCAACTCATCCGCTTTCTTGATTTTAAGAACGTTATCAAAATCATGCTCCACAGCTTCGAGAGCTTGTTTAATAACATACGCCACACCTCTTGCGTAATAAAAATTATTATCAATCTGCCACCAGGCTATATGAATATCTACAAATTCCTCACCGTCAGTGAATTCATCACCGGCTGTTTCCTCACTTAAAGTTACTTTATCTTCGACCGGAGCATGTGAAAGCCTCGTATTAACACCACCCAAAAGAGAGCAAAATTGGTCAAGTAACTCAATTAAGTTGTCGGCTCTGGGATAAAATTTAGCATTATCGTTGACAAGCCGATTCCTATACTTTTCAAGATGCCTTAACCCACTTTTATATTTTCCTTCGGCTGATGGCAGCCACCATTTCAGTGGATCATTAGAAAAAAGTACAAATACAGCTTCACAATCCTTATCTAATTTATCTGTTGTACGAAGACGACTCAATTTATCACGCAGAACTCTGGTAGCGTAACGTAATGCTTCAAGTTCACCTAATTGAAAATTTTGTGGATTGTCTAGTAAAGTTGTAGGATAGAGTATAAAATCGTTAGGCAGCCATCTATGTGCCATCTCATCAGCAATACTAACAAGTGTCTGCGCAAAAACTTCTCCTGGTTTTTTATTTTCCGTTTCTAATTGAAAATATTTAGGAAATTTGTAATTTGTTATCATCACAAATACAATAAAAACAAACAACATTCCTACGGCAATTAATGTATAAAGCATAGCACCTTTTTTGATGCTAATACGCGGCAAATATTTCTTTAAATTAATCTTATCAAAAGAAAAAAACTCCATAATATGAAACCTCCAAATAATAAGTGTTTGGCCAAAATTTTCCAGATTTTTAGAAATCAGGTTTTTTGAAAAAAACTGATTTTATAAAGAATTTGATCTTAATAATTATATGTTTACGGCTCGATCCACTTAAAGAGGAGATAGAAAGGCGTAACGAAATTAATCAATAAAATCAGGATATCTGCACCTAAAAAATCTATCTCGTTAATTGAGCCAAGCCTAAGTAATTCAAGCATACCGGTTAAAGGTCAAATTCTCCCGGATCAATTCCTACTGCAAAACACGATTCACGCACCGTAGCTTTCTCATCGTCATCAAAATTACCGTCTGTGGCACCAATAACTATTCCTACTTGAATGACAGCGCGTGCCTGATCAGGCTTTTTTTTAAGTTTACTGATAATTTGAATGGTTTCAATTTTGCCAAAGTCGAAATCAGCTTGGAGTTTATCGCAATAATAATTGAACTTGGTTTGGAGCTCAGTGGAATCAAAAGCATTCAATAAGTCATTGTTCATAATAAAATTGGCGGTTTTTTTTCGCTCGGATGCATCAATGGTACCATCGGCAGCAGCAATTAGTGCGCACATTGCCATTGACGCATTAGCGAAATCAGTATTAACAAGCTGACCTAATTGTGTTTTCAGGTCTTCATTTAACTGTGATGTTTTATCTTTAAGATTATCCCAAAACCCCATTTTTATGCCTCCTTTTTTGTTTTTAGATTTTATATTGAAAAATACGCCATTTATAGTAGATACAATCTATAACAGATTAATTTTTTTTTCAAGAACTAAATTAAATAGGCTCTCCAAATCTTTTTCTTATGATTTGATACTATTTATTTTAATCTTGATGGTCACGGGAAAAGTCGAAACTCCCAAAATTAGTAATATTAACCAGTTAAAATCATAAAATATAAAATGAATTAGAGAATGAACTCCTGAATTTATAATCAATCACATGCAACCTGTACGTGTGCGGTTGCAATAAAAATTTTACTTTTTGGCATAATCCTTGCATGAAGGCAGATGTACATAACATATTATTAACATTTTATCGGAGGTGGGTTTATGAAAATGAGGCTGAAGCGGTTTTTTTATTTGTTAATGTTGTTTGCGCTGGGTGCGATGCTTGCAATGCCGGGTTTATCAGGGGCAAAAGAGGAAGAGCAGGCACCGGGGCGCAAACTGGCGCGGCAGGCGATCAAGGATCGCAAGATTTGGAACACCACGGATCACACAAAACACGAGGCGTTGCGACAGAATTTCAAATCGGGTGATGAAGTCACGCGTGCATGCCTGACGTGTCATTCCGAGGCCGAAGAGCAATTTAAAATGACGATTCATTGGACTTGGATCGATCCTAATTCGGCTAAAGACACGATTACGGGCAAAGCCGGCCATTCGCTTAATAACTTCTGCATTTCCGCAAATAAGATGAAAGATAAAGGGTGCAACTCTTGCCACACCGGTTGGAACGGCAAAAACGAAGGGGTGAACTGTCTGGTCTGTCACAGTCAAAAACTGTCGACACTTTTCAATTCCAATGCCGATTTTGACAATATCAAAGAGGCGTTTGCCACATATAAAGATTTCGCCGAGGACCCCGACGCTAAAGAGATGGCTGATGAAATTCAGACGACCATTCATCAGGCGGTAACTGACATCGGCCGTCCGACGCGTAAAAATTGCGGCTCGTGCCATTTTTATGGCGGCGGCGGCGATGGGGTCAAACATGGCGATTTGGATTCTTCTATGACCAAACCGAGCAAATCGTTGGATGTTCACATGGGGCTGGACGGGCAGAATTTTCAATGCACCCGTTGCCACACCACCAAACTGCACAATATCGCCGGACGTATCTACGCCACACCGGCTTCGATGCATCGAAAAAGTTTGATCGAGGATGATTTGACGCCAAAAATTATGTGTGAATCATGCCATAGTGACAAACCCCATAAATCCGGCTCAAAACCCAATGACCATACAGACAAAGTGGCCTGCCAGAGTTGTCATATTCCCGAATTCGCACGCGCCAATCCCACCAAAATGTCATGGGACTGGTCTAAAGCCGGCAAACTGAAAGATGGCAAACCCTATAAAGTTAAGGGTGATTTCGGCAAACACAACTACTTGTCGATCAAAGGTGAAATGCGCTGGGACAAACATGTCAAGCCCGAGTATTTCTGGTTTAACGGTTCGATCATCACGCTCACGGCCAAAGACATCATTGACCCGACCCAAAGCGTTCCCGTAGGCAAACCGGTAGGTGCCAAGGATGATCCGGATTCGCGCATTTTTCCGTTTAAAATCCATCGCGGCAAACAACCTTATGATAAAGTCAATAACACATTGCTTACACCGCATTTATCTGGCAAAAAGGGTTATTGGGCAACATTGGACTGGAATAAGGCGCTCTCCCTGGGAATGAAAGAAACGGGCGTTCCGTTCAGCGGTGAATTTGACTTTGTGGAAACAACCTACGCATTCCCCACCACCCACATGGTCGCGCCTCGCGAAGCTACGGTCAAATGTTCTGAATGCCATACCCGTTCAGATGGCCGCCTCGCCCAATTGACCGGTTTCTATATGCCCGGTCGTGATTGTAACGATTGGCTCGCCAAAGGAGGATTGCTGCTTGTGATCGGTTCGCTGGTCGGTGTTTTTTTCCATGGTGTCGGACGAATAATTTCACGAAAGAAGAAGGAGGTGTAAACCATGAAGATGGTAAAAATTTATTTATACACACGGTTTGAAAGACTTTGGCACTGGCTCCAGGCTGTCATGATTTTTATGTTGATTATCACCGGATTTGAAACGCATGGCGCTTATACATTGTTCGGATTTCAACAAGCGGTCGAGCTTCACAATTTATTCGGTATCAGCTGGATTATTCTGATTATTTTTATCGGGTTCTGGCTGTTAACCACAGGTGAATGGAAACAATACATTCCCACAACTCAAAAATTGATCGCCGTGGCCAAATACTATATGGCCGGAATTTTCAAAGGCGAAGACCATCCGGTACATAAGAGCAAAGATGCCAAGCATAACCCGCTCCAACGATTGACCTACATGGGATTGGCCGCCACGCTTCTTCCGTTTCAGATGGCCACCGGTTTTCTTTACTGGAGCTATAATGACTGGTCTGACTGGGGCTTGAACGGTTTTCTCGACCTTGAAATCTTGGCGATGATCCATATAATCTGCGCGTTTGTTCTGGTTTCATTCGTTTTAGTCCATATCTATATGACCACCACCGGGCATTCGCTGACTTCACATGTCAGAGCAATGTTCAGCGGCTGGGAAGAGGTGCCTGAAGGTACACATGTGGGCAAATGGGAAACCAAAAAAATTATTGAATATCGTGTAGTTGAGGAAAAGGTGGAATAGGTTTGAGTGTTCAGGTTTCAGTATTTGGCGGCAACGTCCTATGAAACCTGGTACCTAATAGATAGTCACATATATTAAATCACACTGCGTTATCGGTCGTCGGCGTATTACAATACAGCCTCCTCCCTCCAGCCTTGTGAAATTTAATATGTGACTGTCTATAACAGCCCGACATCGGTTAATAAACATGACAATCACTTCTGTATTCTATTATATTATCATTGCCGGCATTATCCTGTCTTTTCTGGCATTGTTTTCATATTACATTGTAATTGTTTCCTATTTTATATGGTATTTTATTAAAGAAAATTATTCATTGCCGGCCGTTGCGAAATTTAGACAAAAATCCGGCACATGGCTTAAAACCAAAGGAACATTATGGCTCAAAGGCATCCATCTGTTGTGCGGCGCGTGTTGGGCCGGAGCTGCTTTTTCCATGGTGGCAGTGTCATGTTTGGCAGCCACAAAAGCAACTTCTGATGAAACGTTTCGCATGGCGACCCTTTGCCTTAAATTGTTAGATGATGTCATCATTGTGCCAACGGCGCTGGCCAGCGTTTCCACGGGCATTTTATTTTCTTTATTAACTCGCTGGGGTTTTTTTAAGTACTATTGGGTGGCGATCAAATGGGTGATTGCGATATGGTCAGTGATTTTCGGGTTATTTATTTTACGCCCCTGGGTCAATGAACTGGCCGCCGCCGCCCAGATTCAAGGGATGCGCATATTAAGTGATCCGGCTTTTCAATGCTACTCACCGCGTAATTTTATTTTGGGGATGGTTCAGCTGACCCTTCTTGTAACGCAAATTTTTATTTCCGTACTGAAACCCTGGAAAAAGATTAACGGTCATCTATAAATGTAAAGCCTTATGTAAACTTGTAAAGTTAGCAGTTGTTAGCAGTTGTTAGCGGAGACATTGATCATTGTATCCTAATCTTTCAAATTGCGCTTGAAGGTATCTGCTGGAACGAAAGGCGTTATTTGAAAAATTACGGTACATTGCCTCCGAAATTTATTGAAAATGGCCGAAACGATGGTTCAGGCTAAAAAGGACAATAAATTTATTTCGTTTACACTGTAAAACAAAAAACAAATTTTTATAAATTTGTAAGCATACTTGGCACAAACATTGCAAGTCTGCATGTCATTTAATTTAAAAAAAAGAGGGAGATGAAAAAAATGGGTAAAAGTGTAAGAATGTATGTTTTGTTGGCAGGACTGTTAAGCTTTATGTTTAGCATATCGCCACTGCATGTTTTTGCTGACAGCGAAATTGACGCTTTGAAAAATCAACTCAAAGAGATGTCTGATATGATGCAACAGCTTCAGCAAAAAATTGAAAAGCTGGAAAAAGTCAAAGCCGGTGAAGTTACCAAAGCCGAAGTAAAGGAGCTGGATAAGCGCTTGAACAAAGCCGAGTTGCATACAGCCACTGACAAGCTCTCTTTTGGTGTTGAGTTGCGCACCCGTGGAGATTCAATCCATTATGAAGGCGTGCAGGCAGCTCCCCAATCCCTGGTGGGCAGTTTTTTTGGCGATTATTCGCAAGGACAAGGTTTCAACGGCGCGACTATCCCCCAGGCGCAGCAGATGATGCAGCAGATGGCCATGTACGGCATGATTCCTCCGGCGGAAAAATATGATCATGATAATGATTTTATTTTTACCAATCGCCTGCGTCTGGATATGAAAGCCAAGGTAAACAATCGGTTAAGTTTTGGCGGCCGGCTGGCTATGTATAAAACATTTGGTGATAGTTCCGGTGTGCTTAACTATAACGGCAATATGGGAACCGTCGCCCTTGACGGCAACACAACCAGTGTTCCCCATGGCGACACGTTGCATGTTGAACGCGCGTACTTCAACTATCGCCAAAATGCCGGTGATGTGCCGATCAGTTTTTCTTTGGGAAGGCGACCCGCCACCGAAGGCGCACCCTTAGAATACCGCAATTACAGTTTGGTGGGCGGTTCTCCGATTGCCACTGTTATCAACTGGCAATTTGACGGTGCTTCTTTGAATTTCGGGCTTGAAGACGTTACGAATATTCCGGGCGCGGCTTTTAAACTTTGCTATGGCGTCGGCTTTGAAGCGGATTATGGGAATTATGTGGCCAACACCTCGGCATCTCTTGATGACGTCAGTTTCGGCGGTTTTATCGCCACCCTTTTTGATGATGATTTGACCAGTGTTATTATGAACTATGCCCACGCTTGGAATCTGAGTGACGGATTCGCCGGTACGCTGGTCATGCCGTTCAACGCCACCCAAAATTCGGATGGTACGTTGAATTTTCAGCCCAACACCGGCGGTTATGTCAGTCGTATGGAACCCATGACCAATATCGGCGATTTGGACATGTTGACCGTGCTGGTGCGCACCAATTTGTATGATTATCTGGCTGATATCGACCTGTTTTTCGCGCCTTCCTGGAGCCACACCGATCCATCCGGAGTTTCCCAACAGCCCTTTTATAAGTTGATGGGCCAGGGCTTGTTAAGCAATGCGGATGCCACCGGAAAACTGGAAAGCCATGATGGCTATATGATTTACGCCGGCGCGCGTTTTCCCATGCCGCTGGATGCCAAACTGGGGCTGGAATACAACTGGGGCTCGGAATACTGGTTTAATATGACCGGTGCCGAAGACTCTTTGATCGGAAGTAAACTGGCCACACGCGGCCAAGTGTTTGAAGGCTACTATATTCAACCCATTTACGGCCAGAATTTTTTCGTCACTCTCGGTGGTCAGTACTATGATTATAAATATACGGGCAGCGGCAATCCGCTGGGAGCGCCTGTTGAAATATCTGAACTGACCGCTATGGATGCGGTATTTCCGGTGGTTGATGAAGTCTGGAACGCCTATTTGTCTTTTACATTACGATATTAGTGGTGAATAATTGTCTGCCACATTATGAGCAGCTAATCTGTGTAATTCACGAGCGCGCTGGACGGCCTCAAATTACATACGCAACGAAAGGGAAGGATATGCTAAAGGTCTGATAAAATGAAAAAAGTGGCGGTATTAATCAAAGATGTGGAACAACAATACGAAGGACTGCGACTCAGCCTTGGAGCGCTTTTGGATCAGATGGACATTAAAATGTTTGTTATTGATCATAAAATCGGTAATATGGATGAAGCCTATTTCGATAACATGGAGTTCCTGGATGAAATAAAAGGGGAACGTTTTTCCAATAATGACGCGAATGTGGAAAAATATGGATTTCAACGTGCAACTGTTGGGGAGATGGGCGCCAAATTGAAAGATATTGACCTGATCATCCCTTTTTAGTGTACGGCTTAGAGAAAAGTGATTATGAAGATATTGCATATTTTAAGAAGCGAGGCAGACCCGAATGTTGAAAAATTCATTGATGTTGTGTCTGAAGGTAATGAATCAACCGTCGCACCGCTTTATCAGGGAGATGTAAACTGGTTACGTCTTGTGGATGATATTTTTTCCCACGATAAAGTGATATGCTGGTGGTAGGAAAGGAACTGACATTCGGATTCGCACTTGGCGAGCGCAAACTTTATCTTATTATCTGAAAAGGATGAGACAGGTATTCTTCCGGAAGCAGTTTTTTTGTTGATTCTGAAATATGCAGATGATAAGAATAGTCTGTAGATGGTTATAGCAAGCAGGTGTGTTAACAGAGGGAATATGATGGCTGAAACATTAGGAATTTTGGTAGGCACGGATAAACACCTTGATCATGTCATTAATTTGACTGAAGCTGCCCAAACCAAAGGTAAAGAGGTGGAAATTTTTTTCAGCGGCCAGGGCGTGATGCTCACTCAATCCGCTGATTTTGAAAAATTGGTTGGCAAAGCCAAGCTTTCCGTGTGTGATGAGAGCTTCCGCGCCAACGGTTTACAAGGCGATGTCCCCGGAGTGGGTTTCAAAGACTTCGCAACTCAGGCACGTAATGCGGAAATGATTGGCAGTGTTGACCGTTATGTTGTTTTTTAAACGCTTTAATCAGCGTTTCTTTTTTTTATTAACTTTTATACAAATAAGGAGTTGTTATGGGTAAGAAATTAGTTTTAGTGTTATTGGCAGCCGTTTTTCTGTTCACCACTTTTGGTATGGTATTTGCGGAAGAGAAAGGTAATCCTCGTAAAGGGAAATTCCTTTTCCGTAAAAATTGCCGCGCCTGTCATAAAGAAGGGGCCGAGGGCAAAGAGTTAAGCCCTTCCACCAAAACCATGGACCAATGGGTAACCGCATTTAAAAAAGAGAAAATCGACACGTATAAATGCAAAGAGGAATTCGCTAAACTGAAAGAAGCGGATGTGAATGATATTTATACCTATCTGCATAAATACGCGGCCGACTCGCCATCACCGGCAAAATGTAAATAAGTAATTGTCAATGTAAAGCGCCTTTTTGATAAGGCGCTTTTTTGTTTACTTTGCATTTTAAGAAAACCGCAAAGTGTAAATCGACAGGAGTGCAAGCTTTAGCTTGCGTTCCGAATGAAAAAGTGATTTGGGCTGCCAACTTAACTTGAGGCAAAAATCGGGTTTCTGAAGCCAATAAAAATGACGGAAGTCACAGGTTCAAGAAACCCGATTTTTAAACTGTCCCGCTTTATTTTGGTAGCCGTAATTTGGCCATAATAGTTATATTAATCAGAGGAGGTAAGTAATGAAGGAGTTGAGAAGAGCAAGATGGCTGCCGTATATTCTGGCATTAGCGCTGACATTGGCGTTAGGGCTGGGATGCGCGGCAACGGACAAAACGGCAAAAAAGGAGGTAAAAGCCAAAGCCCCGGAAAAGGCCTGGCGTTTTCACGACATTGTTGATGTTGCTTATGTTCAGCAATATGTCAAAATACCCAAACCGGAAGATGTGTTAATCATCGATTCCCGACCGAAACGGGCCAAATATGATAAAGGCTATCTTCCCACGGCCATCAATATTCCTGACACCAAGTTCGCTAAAATGACAGATAAACTGCCGCAAAAGAAAGATGCGCTGCTTATCTTTTACTGCCAGGGCCCTACGTGAAAGAAGAGCCACAAATCCGCCTGGAAGGCGGAAAAAATGGGTTACACCAATGTAAAAGTATTTGAAGACGGCATGCCCGCGTGGTTGAAAATACCAGGCAACTATGCTTGCGTAACCGGTGATTGGGTCAAAAAAAAGTTGGATAAGAAAGCACCCATAACGCTTATAGACTCACGCCCCAAACGTGCCAAATATGACAAAGGCCATATTCCCACGGCTATCAGTTTGCCGGACAGCAAATTTAATAAACTCAGTAACAAGCTTCCCCAGGATAAAAAAGCGCTGATCGTCTTTTACTGCGGCGGCTATAAGTGCAAATTGAGTCATAAATCCGCTAAAAAAGCGCTTAAACTGGGCTATACCAATGTGAAAGTGTTTTCCGCCGGTTATCCCAAATGGAAAAAGGTCTCCGGCGCAAAAGCAGGCAAACCGGCTGCAAAGGCGGCGAACGTCAAAGGCGGTAAAGAGGAAGGCAGTATCGCGATTGCCTCATTTGAAAAAATCCTCAAAGACAATCCCCAGAGCATCATGTTGATCGATGTGCGCGATGCGGATGAATATGCGACCGGCCATTTTAAGACCGCAGTCAATATCCCCACCGATGATCTTGAAAAAAAGATCGCCACCTTGCCTTCCGACAAACCGGTTGTGTTTGTTTGCTCAACCGGCGCGCGCAGTGGTGAAGCCTTTTACATGGTTCAAGATTCACGCCCTGAGATGAAAAACGTTTTTTATGTGGAAGCTGAAATCACCTTTAAAAAAGACGGTTCCTACAAAATCAAACCAAATGAATAGTTAACGGTTGATTGTAGCCGTTCTCGCCCCTCTGGTTCCCATGCGTTTGCGTGGGAACCTTTTTTTGGGCAACAACTCGTGTTTTCACGTAAAGCACGGGAACGAGGTTGGGAGAAAATGAACGGTTACTGTTGATTCAACAAAGAAAGGAAAAAATGAGAAAATTATTTTTTAGTATGATTGCATTTCTTTTTACTGTGACAACTCTTCACGCAGGACAAGCCGATATTAACGTTGACAGAACCCAGTTGTGGAGCAACTTGATTTACAAAGCAAAAATCACTCAGAGCGGTTTTGGTGTGTTCACCCGGTACGCTTCTCGGTACAATACCGATTTTGATAAGGAAGTGAATGGTGTTACGAAAGATGACGAGACACAAGGGTCATGGCTTAATGATTTGTTTATCGGCCCCTCTTTTGTAAAAAAATTCAGTCCGAGGTTCAAACTTTTTACAAGCCCTCAGTACAGGCCGATGTTTTTTTATTTGGACGAGGCTAAAGATGCGGATCCCGAAAGCTATGTCGAACATACCATTCACTGGCCGACCGTTCTTTCTTATAAAACTGATTTTATGACTCTTTCTTACCGATTGATTTTGTGGAACCGATTTGAAACGGATTTCACTCAGGGAGGCAAAGAGATAGAAACAGATAATGAATTTTTAACACGGCACAATTTTGGTGTTTCTATTCCGGTTCATAAAAAGGTCAATATCGATCTTTCTGAAGAAATATTCCTTCTTCACACCGCGGATGACGGTCAGGAAACATTTTGGAGAAATGCCCTCTGGGGAGGAGTGACAATAAAGCCGGGAGTGAAAGGGCTTGCGGTAAAACTGGGGTATGTGCATTTTCTTACTTTTAAAGAAGATTCACTCACAAGAGATATTGATGTCAATGACCACCACTTCACCTTCTCACTTGTCTATAGTATGGATTTCAGCAAAAAGAAGAAATGATACGTAAAGAAGTTTTGTTTTAATACTATAGTCATCAGATTTTGGTTTATTCTGGCATGATTTTTGCCCTCGTTCCTAAATGGCGATATTTGTCCTTTTTGACTCCCAAATTTGCGAAATTCGATCAAAAAGGCAGTTTTTATGGGACAGGCAATTTTGGTGCCAGAACAAACCTAATTCTGACAACTATACTTTGTTAGATTAAGATTTATAATATCTCATGATATCTTTATACTGGTAGCCCTAAACAAAGTAGTGCTACATAAAATCAAATCATTTTAGCATTATTTATCTTAGCATTATAATGATGAATAAAATACCTGATGGCTCCAATATGATTTGCGAGTTTTTTGGAAAACGAAAGAGCACTTCTAATCAAGCGAGAGATTCGTTGTCTCATCGTGCAATTAAAACGTTCAATACGATTTGTAAGACCTGTTTCTTTTCCTACAGATTTATGACGTTTCTTTGGAAAAATCACATCATATGCTTTCCAAAAATCTGTATAAGAAACAGCACATTGTCGATAAACACCTGGTAATGAATCCCATAAACCCAGAGCGCCTTTCGCATCACGACCACCAACATATAGACCGACAATTTCTCCAGTTCCGATATCAATAGCAATCCATATCCACACCTTATTATCTTCAGACATTACGAAAGACCACATTTCATCACACTGAATGATAATTTTACCTTTTTTTTGGGAATAATATCAATATCTCTCGGAATAGAATCATATTTATTTAGGAGTTACGCAGTTAGAATCTAACCCATTGATTTTATTGAATGTAGAATTTTGCTACGCCTAATAAATTCAGATAGTTAAAATCCAACTGCGTAACTCCTATTTATTATTAACATAACTTTGTAACTGACATTCAGAAACACCCATCACTCTTGCAATACCAGCCAGTGGAATTTTTTCTGATAATAATTTATCGATAATATCTTTTTTTTCTTGTGAATACTTCCATTCTTTTTAACATTTTCTGAATTACATGTCAGACAATGCATTTTTATTCTCTCCCTAACCTGAATTATTCATAAACTTCTTTTAATTTTACGTAATTTTTGATATATCAAATAGTTAGGTAAGCTCATCCAAAAAACAGAGTTTTTAAAAATTGCATCATTTTCCCCGCTGATAAAGGAGA
>JAUCGF010000031.1 GCA_030378005.1 Desulfococcaceae bacterium HSG9
TTTTTTTGCCGCCGTAACGGTAATGAGGATTGCAGGTGAGGGTGATTTCAGAAAGAGGCACGTCAGGCGTGAGTTCCTCTTGCAGTCCGTAAGCTTCAATGAAAATGCGGTTGTTTTCCTCTTCGAGACGCTGCATTTCGAGGGTTGTTTTTTGCCAGCAGGTGCGGAGTCGGGTGTAGGTTTCCTTTAGTGTCGGCTGATGGTAGTCGGGTTGTAAAAGGGGGAGGTTGGTGAAGTTCCAGGATGTTTCGTAGGAATTCCAGTCGGTTTTTGCAATCGTTACAACCCTTTTAATAATTTTATCTGCTTCCTCTTTTATTAATTTATTTGCTTCATAAAGTATAGGCAGTTTAGCTATATCGCCTGATTTGAAGTTTAATGTAGGTGATAATATCTCAAGACAAATAGAAACAAATTTTGAATTTAAATAACCTGTAAAAAAAAGAATATACTTTTTCTCAGGAAAAGCGCCGTTACTTGCATCTGAAAAGATAAATCCTTTTTCTGATAATCGTACAGAAAATTTTGAAGACGAAATTTTTGACCATGTAATTGACGGCATAAAGTAGAAGTTTGGACTACGAATATACCTCGAATAGCTTGTTGTAGTTGGGTCGTTGGGGTTATTAACTAACCAATGCTTTAATTCTTCTCCATCGTTTTCCCAATTAACAACGAACTCATTATTACCATACCATTTTCTAAACTCGCCTCCTTTATTAAATGGAAACCACTTTCTTTTTGACTCACGGGCTTCTGATAAACTATTATACTCAAATCCAATTTTTAATAAATTAATTTCATACCATCTTTTTACAAATCTTGCAGTGTCACTTGTTGACATTCCAACCCTGGGCCTTGACAGTGCATCAAGAGGAACCGAGGAAGCAAAAATATTGATAACCTTTTCACTCACCCAATACGCAATCGGACTGCCAGGTATTTTATTGAAATCAACCGCAGATGCTCTGAAAAACCAACCGCAATCAGGATTCTTGACAGCTTCAAGTGTTTTGGGGCCTTGATTTTCTGAGCCTCGAAAATCCGACAAGCGCACATATCCGCCTTTGAAATCAGGATGATGAGCATTCTCAATTGTAAAGGTGCAAATCGGAACCGTAGCACCGTCAAAACCGGAGTATTCGAGTTGCACCAATGATGTGACAGTTTTCTGATTGATAAGAAAAGTGCGCAGTTTTTGGTAAGATGAAATAAACATCCAAACAAAGGGCGACATGAAGCCAAGCTGTCCTTTTGGCAAAGCAAGCTCCGTATTGCGCACCATGAACGCAGAAAACAAATCCGATTTTACATCCTTGTAATTTTTTTGCAAAAATGTTTTTAAGCGCGGATTCATCCCCTTGCCCCCCATATAAGGCGGATTGGCAATCACGACATGATATTCAGGGCTTAGATAATCGGCCTGTTTAAGGGCTTTGCTGACATCTTTTGTAACAGAATTAAGAAAAACATCATCAAGATACATTTCTTCCATATCCCGTGCCGCCGGAATCAGCTTGTCAATATCATCGGCCGACAGTTCCGGTTTCAGCAGGGAGCCAAAATTATCGGCTTCCTCAAACAAGCGCAGATCATGAAGCAGCGCCTCTCGGTCCGCACCGGTCAGACACAACCTGTCAACAATTTGTGTCCATCGGTGTTCATTCGCAGTTTCAAATAAACCCCCTTTCGTGTTTTTCGTGGTTCCAAGATTGATTTTCTCCAACACACAAATATTAGGAGCGGTCGATTTACGAAAGAAACGCCGGTATTTTTCCCGGGCTTTCATAAACAGGGCAAAGGCGGCCAGCACCCCGGCGCGTTCATCGATTTCAACACCGTACAGATTGTTTTTCAGAATCAGATGCGGAATTTCCGGCGCATCATAGCCTTCCTCTTCATAAACAGCGTAAAGGATTTCAAACGCATACACCAGGATATGCCCCGAACCGCAGGCCGGGTCGCAGATTTTGATCTCTTCCGGTGAAGATATTTTAAGGAAATCGGTCTCTTCCTGTTCCGGCTTGATATAATAAGCCATCTTTTCAATGAGCGCGGACCCGGGCCGGTTGAGCATCCATAAACGCCCAAGCGAATTTTCCACAAGATAACGCACAATCCAGTTCGGCGTGAAAAGCTGGGTGGCGGCCGGAATGTTTTCCGGTGTGACTTTCCGATTTTTTTTAAGGCCCGCGAAAACCTCATCTTTTTTTTCTGAAATGTAAAACTGGTAGAGCCAGCCGATCACCTCGACATCCGCGCAGGCATCCGTCGTCATGGCCTCGCGGATATGGATTGCGATGGAATTGTCGGAAAGCAGATCATCGGGCATCAGCAATTCGGTGTAATCCGCGATGCGCTCGAACAAAAACGGCATGGCCTTGTTCCAATAATTGCATACCGCAACGATCAGCAGGCGATAGGCTTCATTTTGCGGGTCGGGTGAAGGAATTTTGTCACTCAGCAGAGCGGCGATTCTATTTTGGGCGGCGGCCGGAATCATGGCGGCATCCATCACGCCCATCTTGGCTTCGGCCAGAATTTCGGGTTGGGATTGTTTTTCAAGGGGTGAAAGTACGCCGACCCGGTTATAACGGTTCATATCCATAAAACGCAGGGCGCAAAAACGGTTGAACCAGATATAAGCCGCTTTTTCGATCACGGCTTCTTTGCCGTGGGCCTTGATTCGGTCTTCAAGTTCGGTCACGGCTTTGGGGTGATCACGCCGGGCCGGGCTTTGCGGGTCTGACACGAATTTTATTTTATCATCAACGATTTTCCGCAATGCTCGACGGGCATATTGGGCGAAGGTTTTCAGTTTGGCTGTTTGCATGTATAAAATCCTCTATCTTGCATACACATAATCAGGAAAATGCCTGAAAATACGACATGGAGCGCAAAAAATCGCTGCGCTTAATTTTTGCGCTCCCGAACTTTCCATCTACTGATGATCAGTAGATAGAAAAAGTCTTTGGAGACCTCGTTCCCACGCTTTGCGTAGGAACGCCTTCGGGCGCTTCGCGTCCTGGACAGCGCACGGAACAGGACGCAAAGCATCCGGTTTGCATTCCCACGCAAAGCGTGGGAACGAGAAACGAGAAAAGCGTGGGAATGAGAAAAAATGCCTGAAAATACGACATGGAGCGCAAAAATTAAGCGAAGCGGTTTTTTGCAGGCCCCTGAATACGCTGGCCTCTGGGTGGAATCAGATGCAAAAAATCGCTGCGCTAAATTTTTGCGCTCCCGAACTTTCGACCTACTGATGATCAGTAGATAGAAAAAGTCTTTGGAGACCTCGTTCCCACGCTTTGCGTAGGAACGCCTTCGGGCGCTTCGCGTCCCGGACAGCGCACGGAACAGGACGCAAAGCATCCGGTTTGCATTCCCACGCAAAGCGTGGGAACGAGAAACGAGAAAAGCGTGGGAACGAGAAAAAATGCCTGAAAATACGACATGGAGCGCAAAAATTAAGCGAAGCGGTTTTTTGCAGGCCCCTGAATACGCTGGCCTCTGGGTGGAATCAGATGCAAAAAATCGCTGCGCTAAATTTTTGCGCTCCCGAACTTTCCATCTACTGATGATGGGTAAATTATTTAATTCGCGTTTCTTATTGGGAATTCCCTAACGCACCGGCACTATTACGAACATCCCATTTTGAAGGCGGCGTCCATCTTAAACCGCCTTTAAATCCGTAAGCGCGGTACAAATAATAAAATTTCACCGGCTTTTCAACCAAATCATTGGGGAAATAACTCCAGTTGCGGGTAATATAATGGCGATAAATCTTCATTTCCTGGGGAGGTTCGACGCGCTCAAAAACCTGTTCCAACAATTGTTGGAGATTGGCATTGCCGGATACGCCTACGGCATCAAAGCCGAGCAGTTCTTCATCCTTGCACCAGTAATCATATACATTGGGACGGTTCCACCGGTTAATTGAAACGGTTTCCGGTTGTCCGGGCGTATAAAAAGCCAATTCACTGGCGATTTGATAGCGCAGGCCAAAAAGAAAAGTTCTTTGAGGATCAGGCATTGCGTCCATAAACACGCGCGCCTTTTTTCCAAGTTCCGGCCACCCGGTAATTTCAGTAGCCGTTCGATCCAGTTTGACCGGAACCGGCAAAAAAGGTGCGGCGGTTTGGAGTAATACAACCGCGCTAATCACAAAAGAAGTGATTAACGCATACGGCCATAATTTATTCCCCCAATTTTTACGTTTGAAAATCTGTTTTTTACGAACACTGAAAAAAGCCGCTACCAGTACGGAAGCTGTCAAATAACCTGCTCCGGGCCAATTTCCGTAAACTCGTGTATGGATGCTAAGAAGCGCAAATCCCAAAAACATGGGAAAAGAGGTGAAAAAAAGATATGAATAGATCCATTTATAATTAGAGCGTGGTTGAAACAAGGCTAACGGCCATGCGACTATGACAAGCACAAACACCAAGGGGGATAGAAGCGCGGCCTGAGCGCCGAGATATTCTGCAAAATACTTAAAGTGCAGTGCAAAACGCTCGTTAGCACCGCCGATGAAGGCAATATGGCGAAATGAATTCAAATCGTTATTCAAATTCCACCGGATAACCGGCCAAAACATTAATAAGCCGAAAATAACGCCGATATAGGGCCAGATACTCAATAACCGTTTACGATGAACCTGGGAATAAAGACCGTAGCAAAACGCGCAGGGTAAAAATACGACCATTGTATATTTACTCAGCAGACCAAATCCGAACCAGATACCTCCCATGAGCCATTGGTATGATTTTCCGCTGTCATAAGCCCGCGCTATGTGGTAGCAAGCTCCTGCCCATGCGGCGGCCTGTAATCCATCCGGTGTCGCCAGAAGTCCACCTAAGTAAAAAAGTAGAATTGATTGGGACAAAAGCACGGTTTTAAATCCGATCAAAACCCCCAGCCACCTTCGGGCTATCAAAAACAGATAAACCGACGCCACTGTCATAGCAATGACCGACGGCAGGCGAACCGTGATTTCCGAATGATTCAAAAATTGGGTTGACAGCCGGATCAACCAAGCGATCATGGGTGCTTGATCATGATAGCTCCAGGCTGGATGGCGGCTCCATTGCCAATAGTTGGTCTCATCCGGCGATAAAGGAAATAAACCTGCAAAAAGAAGCCTGAACAAAGCGCTTCCAAAAATCAAAAGCCATGCAATTTTAATATAATAGTGTCGATCATTGATTGTCATAGTCTGAAACTATTGATAGTGATGCTTAAAAGTCAACGCCAATTCCGTTAAAATCCGATTTTTTATACCTTGTATCGAAATAATACAAGCAAAATATTGACATTGCCATTAAAGATGAATTAGATTATAGGGTTTTATTCAGTAAGTTTGAAGTTTGAAGTTTGAAGTTTGAAGTTTGAAGTGCCTAAAGTGAAGGGATTCTGCCATTGCCATAAACTTTACACTTCAAACTTTACTCTTCAAACTTCAAACTTCAAACTTCAAACTTTACACTATCAAGTTCATTAAAACATAATGAAAATCAATTCAATCATAAATCGTTATCTGTTTGTCGAAATAATTCCTCCTTTTGTCATCGGTGTTGTGTTTTTAACTTTTATTTTCCTGATGACTAAAATCCTTGAAATCACAAATATGATTGTAAATTACAAGGTGAATTTGGCGGATGTTCTTTTAATTTTAATTTATTCAATGCCCTTTTTTCTTGAGTTTGTTATCCCGATGTCGGTGATGATGGCGATTTTATTAACCTTTTTACGACTATCCGGCGATAATGAAATCATAGCGTTGAAAGCTGGCGGTGTCAGTACTTACAGGCTGATTCCCCCTGTTTTATTTTTTTGTATCATCGGAGGCTTGATAACGGCGTATATGGCGATATACGGTTTGCCTTATGGAAGGATGGCGTCTAAAAAACTGGCTGCCGAGATTGCCATGTCGCATTTTGATGTGGCGGTGAAAGAAAGAACTTTCAATGACAGTTTTAAGGACGTCATGTTATATGTCAATAAAATCGATATAAAAACGAAAACCCTTATTGATGTTTTTATAGAAGACCGCCGCACTGAAAATATTGTTACCACAACGATTGCGCCTAAAGGTAAACTATTCAATGTCACCGACAAACGTGCGCTCCATCTGAGGCTGTATAATGGCGTTATCAATCAGGTTGATTTGAAAGCCAAGTCGGCGTCGCCAACTTCGTTTCAAACGTATGATCTGAGCCTTAATCTCAGGGAAGCGATGTCTTCAGTACGAAGCGGTCCGAAAGATGAAGAAGAGATGACTTTGGCCGAGTTGCGCCAATATATTAAAACTGACACAAAAAAAGACGCCCAGTATTATATCACGTTGATGGAATTTCACAAAAAATTTTCACTTCCGTTTTCCTGTATCGCATTGGGGGTGCTGGCTGTTCCGTTGGGTATTCAATCCAAATCATCTAAAAAGTCTTTTGGTATCGGATTGGGGATGGTTTGTTTTTTAGTGTACTATATGCTTCTGTCAACCGGTTGGGTGTTTGGTGAGGCCGGTGCTTATCCACCTTTGCTCGGTATGTGGGTTCCTAATATCGTGATGGGATCGCTAGGCCTGTTTCTACTGGTGCGTACAGCCAATGAAAAGAGCATTGATTTTGATTTTGTAACGCGCTTGCTTCTGTTTTTAAAGCGTCGTCTGGCAAAACGATTCACTGATACGGACGAAAAAATGGAATCAAAACGTTCCGCATGGCGCGAACCCGGCTCACCGCTTTTTTTTCGGAAATTGAAGCGCCCTTTTGATAGTTTGGATTATTCATTGGGTTTGAACACCCAACTGATCTCATGGCAGACCAAATATCTGTCATGGAAAAAAGAACGAGATCGTCAAATCAGCCGTCTGGCGTATGTACGCGCGGAACATTCATTCAAAGATGCGTCACGTAGAAAACCTTCTGACGCTGCCGAAACGTCAGATACGAAAAAAACTATCGGGATGCGTATCAAGGAACGGTTGCAGCGCGATCAGCGTTCTAATAAAAAATCGCAATTACAAAATAATCAGATCACAGCTAAACCGACATCAGGAGGCACCGATTGGCGTTTACGCCGTAAAAAAGTTCCTCCAGAGCTTTCGGCAGTCTCCTCGCCAAACAGTCCATCGCGCAAACTGATTGTCATCCTGGCGGGAATCAGTTTGATCATTATTCTTTATATTCTGGTTGATAGCTATTTTCCCCGGCAGGTTCTTTTCAATTCTAAAATGAACACTCAGATTATGCGAATGAAGCAGCAACAGAAGCAAAATAAACCCGTTGAAACGCCGCAACATCCGGATAAAAAGAAATTCATGCTGAATAATGTGCAAAAACAGTTGGAAGCGCATGAAAAGCTGGCAATTGACACTGAACAAACAATCGACCGGTTTGAACGGTTTGAATCTTTTCTTGAACGTAAAATGGGTTATCTTGATCAAGAATTGGAACGCCTGCTTATCATCAAAGAGACCACTCCGGCAACTGGACAGGGAATACAGCCAACATCCCCGCTGGGATTGTCACATGAAATCTTTAAACCCCGTTATCATCTGGTAAAACAGGGGGAAACCCTTTATGGTATCAGCCACCGCTATGGATTAAGCGTTGCTGACTTGCGAAATCTGAATAATTTGAACACAGATGATGTGATCAGCCCTGGCAATATTTTTATCATTCGAAAGGAAAGATAGTTTTTGAAATTACAAGTTATTGCGTAAGAGGAAGAAATAACTTCAAACTTCAAACTTCAAACTTATCAATGTCAATTATTAACAAATATCTGACCAAAGAAATCATTAAATTATTTGGCATCATCCTGATAATGGTCGTTGGAATATACATCATTGTTGATTTTCTGGAAAAAATTGATGATTTCATGGAAGCGGGCCTCTCTTTTTCCAAAGCATTTACTTTTTTCGTATATAAAACACCTTTTATTATTGCTCAAATCGCACCGGTTGGCATTCTTTTGTCTGTTTTAATCGTATTCGGCCTGATGAACAAGAACAATGAGATCATTGCAATGACAAGCAGCGGTGTCAGCACTTTTTATCTTTTAAGGCCCGTAATTATAATAGGCATTCTTTCTACAATGCTTCTTTTTTTGCTGTCTGAAGTGCTTGTTCCTATTACCACTGTGAAAGCCAATAAAATTTGGTTGGGAGAAGTGCGTAAAGAATTGGTGATAACGTCTAAAGCGGAAAATATTTGGATCAAAGGGGACCGACTCATCTCGCATATCCGCTTTTTTAATCCCATAGAAAAAGCGATTTTTGGCATTACCATTCATAAATTTGACAAACAATTCAGACTGATAGAACGAATTGATGCTGAAAAAGGATTTTTTAGAGACGATCAATGGCAGTTTTACGGGGCGTTGGTGCAGCAACTCAATCCTGAATATGGGAATTATGAATCGGTCCTGCGTAACAAAATGACGGCCAAATTTGATTTTCTGCCGGAAGATTTAAAACGTGTGGTGAAAAAATCGGAAGAAATGAGTTTTATCGAATTGGCTGATTACATGCGCAAAGTTGAAAAAGAAGGATACGATGCCACTAACTACCGGATTGATCTTTATGCCAAAATCGCCTTTCCGTTTGTTTGTATTATTATGAGTATGGTCGGAATCAGCATCGGAATTCGTCGCCAAATACGTGATGCTCTGCCCATAGGTGTTGCCATCGGTATTGGAATTGCCTTTATGTATTGGATTTTTTACAGTTTTTGTGTTTCTTTGGGATACGGTGGTATGATTCCGCCAATGCTCTCAGTATGGACGGCTAATTTAATTTTCTTTTGCTTTGCAATTCTGAATCTGCTGTATGCGGATTAAAATTTTCCTCTTCCTATATAATCTTCTGCTTTTGTCAGGATTGATTGCGGGCGGATGCTTGCTGATTCCATTGATATTGACCTCTTCCAAACGCCGCCAGACTTTTTTATATCGACTCGGAATAAAACCGCCTTCTGAAATGACCGGGAGGTCTTCCAAACCGATCCGGAAACCGGTATGGGTGCATGCCCTCTCAGTCGGAGAGGTTTTGGCGGCGTTTCCTTTGGTTCAGGCCTTACAAACCCGTTTTCCCAAACGCCCGCTGATTTTATCCGCTTCCACCCAAACCGGCTACCGTATTGCCGTCCAGCACTTTTCTGATAAAGTTGCAGCAATCGTTTACTTCCCGTATGATTTACCCTTTTGTGTGAAAAAAACCGGTAATCGAATCGATCCGGCACTGATGATTATTATTGAAACCGATATATGGCCTAATTTTTTGCATTTCATGCAAACACGCAATGTTCCGGTGATGCTTGTTAACGCCCGAATTTCTGAAAATGCGCTGCGTACTTATCAACGCTTCGGTTTTTTTACCAAACTGATGTTTGGCGCATTTACCACGGTTTGCATTCAATCCCAGGCCGATGTCAGCCGTTTTATCCGTCTGGGGGTTGAGCGTAAACGCTTGGAACTGTGCGGAAACATTAAGTTTGAAACCCAGTCAATCAATATGAGCGACCTTAATATCGAACGCTTCAGACAGCAGCTCAAAATCCCTGCTTTTGATAAAATTGTCGTCGCAGGCAGCACTCACCCAGGTGAAGAAACAATTATTCTCAATGCCTGGAACCGCTTGAAACTGGCCGAATGGGAATGTGGAATCCAGAATGCGGAATGCGGAATTGGGAATGTGGAATCCGGCTTCCCAATTCTGAATTCGCAATTCCGAATTCCCAATTCCGGCACACTCTTGATTCTCGTACCCCGCGATCCGCATCGGGCCGTATCTGTTCGGCAATTGTGCCGGGAAGCCGGTTTGTTTGCAATGACCTTGAAACAATGGCAAAAAAATGTAGATTCGGATTCAGATGAGATACCCGACATTTTGATTGTTGATACCATCGGCATATTAAAAAAGCTTTATGCCATCGCCCATATCGCGTTTATCGGCGGCAGTTTAGTGAATTGCGGCGGCCATAATCCGCTGGAAGCGGCGGCTTTTGCCAAACCGATTCTATTCGGGCCGGATATGAGTGATTTCGCATTAATTCGTGACAAACTGATAGATGCCCAAGCCGCTCTTCAGGTAAGCGATGCTGACAGCTTACATAATGCCTTTAAAAAACTATTAACCGATCCATCTTATGGGCATAAAATGGGGCATAACGCATATCATATCTTACAGGAAAACAAGGGGGCGATTGCTAAAACGGTTGATGCGGCGGTTAGGTGTTTACTGAAGTAATACCATTTGTGAAAATTAAACTCCCAATGATTATAAATATTGCTTTGAGGATAAATTAAAAATCACCCAATACGGCTTTACCGATTGCAAAATAACTTCAAACTTTAGGCACTTCAAACTTTAAACTTTAAACTTTAAACTTTCCTATTTTCAAATAAATCAGCAAAGCGCATATTCTGCATGAAAGCATTGAGTGTCAGACAACCGTGGGCGTGGCTAATCGTCCACGGCTATAAAGACATCGAAAACCGCACTTGGAAAACCGCTTTCCGAGGGCGGTTTTTAGTTCAAGCCGGTTTGAAATTCGATTATCAGGGTTATGCAGACGTCCTGAATCAATTCGAAATTTCCCTTCCACCTGTATCTATGTTTGACCTCGGGGGTATTGTAGGAGTCGCTGCAATCGTTGATTGCGTGAATCAATCTGACAGTCCGTGGTTTTCCGGACCTTATGGTTTTATTCTTAAAAATCCGCAACCACTGCCGTTTTCAGCACTTCGCGGCCAATTGGGTTTTTTCAATGCGGATTATTGAGTTCGAACTTCAATAGACGTTCAGATAAACAATGTCACTGCGTTATCAGTCGGAGACATATACGATGACTATAACTTTCCATGTACTGAAAAATCCGGCCAAGATTGAGGACGCCGCCTAAAAGTCTTCTGAAATTGTAGGATATCAGGCAATTTTGCCCACCCTACCAACTGACATAATCATTTATAATTTAGAATTCTGATATGTTTTTTTTGTCTCTTCGAGCCAGTAATCCATGCTCATTTCTTTAAATAACGCTTCAGCCCTTTTTAAATGAATGGCCGCCTCTTCATGTTCGCTATTTTGGGTGTACAGTTCTCCCAGAAAAAGACGCCCCAGGGCGATATTCGGTTTTGCGCCCAGTTCAGTATTCTTCACAAAACTTGACGCCATATCGATTATCGGATCGGCATGCAAAACATTTCATTCATTGTTTCTCCGAATATAAGTACTTGCCCATAAGTTTTCCAGCATCGCTCTCGACGGGTTTGCAACCCGGCGACAGTGTGCGGCGGGTTGCAAACCCGCCTTGAGCGGTCTGTAAAATATCCGAAAACTTTTGACCAAGTACTTAGAGCTTGTCTGCACCGTTCTCATACAAAGTGTTGATATCAACCTCCTGAATTACCACTATTTCACTCCACCGTATCACCTTATCAGATACCGCCATTTCGGTATGAAACAGGATACTTCGTATAAAAATAAGGTAAAGGATAGGTCAGTATTTCAGCTACTAAGCGTTCCCCTCGGTCAAAACCGAGACCAAACCTATGAGTAACAATGATAATTATAAACGTTATTCAGAAATACAAGCAAAATCCATGTGATTTCAGTTTGTTACAGCCTTATTCCAAAGATTTGTTACTAAAAAGGTTGAAAATTCTAAAATAAGGTCAGATGTTTACCGGTAATCTGACAAAGTAGTATCAGGCACAGCTACTTATCAGGCGCTTTTGTCTGATAATCAGTAGATCGAAAAGTTCAGGAGCGCAAAAATTAAGCATAGCGATTTTTTGCATCCAGCGTTGGAAAAGGCTTGCAGATTCAGGCTTCTGCAAAAAACCGCTGCGCTTAATTTTTGCGCTCCATGCCGTATTTTCAAGCATTTTCCATCTACTGATAATCAGTAGATCGAAAAGTTCCGTAGGAACGGCATGTTTGTAGCAGATGTCAGCCCCGTACCTCTGAGTCCCGTAGGGACGGCATGTCCGCGCATCGGAATATACCGTCCCTACGGGACTCAGCAGACACAGGGGATTCGGATTCTACAAATATGCCGCTCCTACGGAGCTGAAAACAGACATGTTGTTTGTCACCTTTCAAAACTTTTCGATCTACTGATAATACCAGAATAATCTTTTTTGTCGGGTTACGTTGCGCTAACCATACCTGCTGACTTTAAATCAGGAACGTCATTGACCTCAATAATGAAATGAATGGCAGGCAAAATGTCGATATAGTTTGATGCAGATAAGTTTTAAGCGTCTTGTTAACTTTTTAACTTGAAAATTTGCTCTCATTGAAATCAGCACGCAATGGTGCTGTGTCGTAGATAATTTCAAGCTTATTTATTTTTTTTGTATCTGGTGTGATTTCAATAATATCTACACATTCAAAATTAACAACCTTCCCATTCTTAAGTGTCCATGAATAATGAAAATGTAGTGCCACTGAAGAATTGTCGCCAACAGAATCGAAGATATTTAGAAGTTTTGTCTCAGAACGATTCGTATCAGCAAAAAGGTCCGTGTAAAATGTTGTTGCAAGTATTTCTCCATACAGTGGAGAAACAACCACTGCATCAGGAGCAAAGAGTGATAAAATTTTTTCTAAATTGCCTTCGTTTAAAGCATCAAGATATTGCTTACATAATTTTTTGGACATCATTTACCTGAAACTTAGATAATAGATAAGGTTAACGTTAAGCTCACCGGCGCAAGGGGCGGTGATGTCTTTGCAATTTATGACATTTCTTGAATTCTTGAATGACGCGTAAAATATCCGCGTCATTTACGAAATCTGTAATAGGTTTTTTATGATACATTGTTATAGCAGCAAAAAAATAAGTGGTGATAAGTTTAAAATAAGCTCTCTCTGGGCTTCTTTAGCTCCGATTTTCTTTCCTGCCCTTAATCGGATCTGCTTTTCTTTAGCTAATTCAGGGATATAAATTAGTTGCCGACCATGCCACCACTGATAATTTTTATAAGAAAATTTTTCGCAGGAACTTTATTATTTCAAGCCCAATTTCAATAAAACCGACAAACGCACAAAATAATGATGTTATTCTTTTAATGTCTCTATGGGGAGTTTCTAATTTACTTTTTACTATTTCGTATACAAAACAGATTGTTGCAATTGTTATCAAAATAATAAATAAAAATTTTGAAGCAGTAATATAAATTTTATGGTAAATATGAGGTTCAGGGAAAACATTAACATCAACGAAAAACATTAGAAATTCTAACAATACGGCATTACCTAATGTCCAGATTGCAGTTGGATAGACAAAATTATTTTCATCGAACACAAGTGCAAAAATAGCAATTCCTGACACAAGTAACCCCACGCCAACATCAATCAAAAAATAAGTCCATACTTTAGAAACACTGAAATAGGATGGAACTATTAATGCTATCATCAATCCAGTTATAAATAGGGAAACTGAAACACCAAGATAACTTTCGTTGTGTGCTACTATGGCTCTAGCTAATGAAAAGGGTCCTGAATTAAATATCAAAAAAATAATAATCCAGCCAATCACGTTATCCATTTTCTTGCACCTTCTCAGGGAAAAGCTCTTTCTGGGCTTCCTTAACGCCAACTTCCTTATCCACCCTTAACCGAATCTGCTTCTCTTTAACCGCTATACGCGCCCGCGCCTTTTGTTCGTCAGAAGTTTCCCCTATGTAAATAAATTAAATGTAGCTTGTTATTGATTTTTCATGTAACGCTGCTAATCAGCCGCGCGGCTTTTTGCGTCGGCTGAATTAGCCTTGTTAGGTTGTTTTATTTTTTTAACTCGGGATTCATACCAAGTAATCCATGCAGGTAAACTAGCAAGCAGCGCGCCCAAAATTCCTCCAAGTATTGAGATGATTGTTTTTACATTACTATTGAAAGCAGAGACTACTTTTATGCTAAAAGTTCTTTGACCAAGTATTTCTGCTTCTTCATTCTCGTAGCTTCTCTTCTTTCTACGGAAATCAAAAACAGCCGCATAATTACCGGTTTTTTCAGGTTTTACTGACCACCAAACCGTGTTGTTTATATTTAAAGGGATAGATTCTGTAGGTTTTACCGATAACCCAGCAATATTAAGTGTCGCTTCATATTCCAGAACTCTTTTAGCATATTTAGTTACATGATCCTTTTCAGCATTAGTTAACTTAGAATACCTTACTTGCTTTGGGATGAATGGGTTGCTCGCACCCTCTTCAATTAATTTAGAAAATGGTACAAGCTCACTTTTTCTTTTTATTTCATCGTATACTTCAATACCGTTCAAGTAAACCTCATCCAACAAATGTTTAGATGTTTTACGTGTTACTGGATCGTAAACAAACACTTTACCATCATGGAATATAGAGACTAACATTCGTGTGCATACTATATCGTATAACTCCAAATGAGCTGAGACATGAATACCCGTTTCAGGGTTTGTCTCTTCTGGATATGTAAAAAAAGGTTTTAAATGATAAGTCTCAATTAATAATCCAGTTCTTGTACCACCACCTCCAATTAGCGATGGATTTGGAATCGCAAAGGAAGAGAGAGAACTTTCTTTTCTTATATTTACTCCCATTTTTTTGGAGTTGGCAAATGGGTAATAAACTGAAAAAGATATTAACCCTATTCCAACCAATACTGTTAAATAATTAAATGACTTCATAATGTAAAAATTTGAAAACCTAACCATGATTATCAGGTACTTTTGCCCTGATAGCATCTAAAATCAATGAATATCAGGCACACGGCATTTTGCCCGCCCTGCCAACTGTTCTATATATACTGTTATTTTCATAATTAAAATTAATGGTCAAGTCGTAATACTTTCGAGTCTTCAAGTTGTTACGAATTATCGCCGCCATCTTGTTGTCACGTTAAACCTCTTGATGTAGCTTTGATCACCGCCTCGGCAATCCTCCTCTAAGACTATTCAAAAAAGAGATTGAAAGTCTTTTTCATCATTTTTGTTTGATGTTCCTTTTTTTGCTTGTTTTTGTCCTTGATATTCACAATAGCCCGGCAATGCGGATAAGCACTGCATCCCCAAAACTGACGACCTTTATAATGTCCTTTTTTGGATGTTCTCAGAACCATCTTTTTGTTACATTTTGGACAGAGAGGCGGGTTGTTTTTATCAGATTTTTCGTATCGCTCTTTTGTCATCTTCATATAAGCTTGATGTTCGGCACTGCTCAGACGTTCAACCGATATTTTGTTGACAACTTCTTCAACTTCATTTTTCTGAAAAAAGGCTTCTCGATGTTGTAAAATATAATTGATATAATCTTGAGCGCCTCTGACCACATTGTCAGGCATCGGGGTTTTAAATTTAGCTTCACCTGAAAAAACTATCAAGGATTTGAACTTATTTTCAGGAAATCCTAAAACATCCTGTAATGCTTTGATATGCTTATAATTTTGTCTTAAAGGATTTTGGAAAGTATTTTTCGTATTATAAAGTGCCTGCGTCCATTTTGCATTCTCTTTGTTCCCGAATATCCACCCTTTATAAGTTTTCACTTCAACCACAAAAATACCAAAGATTGAGACAATGATCTGATCAATCTGAGTCGTTCCGTTGTTAATGCTTAAAACGACATCGCTCATAACTTTATAATCTTCATTCAGATATTTTTTGGCTATTGTATTAAAAACCGCTTCGCCTATAAAGCCGGTGGCTTGAACTTTAGCGTTTTCTATTTTCTCGACGACCCGAACAAGTTTTGATAAATTGATTTTCATATATTCCCGCTAATTTCTGAATCTCGATTATCGGATCGGCATGCAAAACATTTCATTCATCATTTTTCCGAATTCAGAGCTTGTTTGCATCGTTATCACACTTTTGCAGCCGATTCAAGATTTTCCAAACAGGCTTTTAACATATAAGCGCCTGGTAAGTCAATATTCGTAATTCCCGGCTACCCACATAAGACGGGACAGATGTAGAGCGGAAAGCCGTTCCGCTTTTTCGCAGTGCGGCTGGTAACGACGCGGGACAGCTTCCCGCGCTACATAAGTGTCTCGCCTTATGCTGTTAGCCTAATTCACGTCTGAATAACCGTCATATCTTCAACCGGATCGATCCGGAAAGCGGTGCCGGCCATGCCGCCCCAAGCATATTCTCCGGGTGTTCCGACAATCCGGGCATTTGCCGGATTGATGATGAAATCCATTGTTTTGCCTCCATTGAATCAGTCATGGTCTGAACGTTTAATCACTAAAGGGTCTTCTTTGATTCGCCAGATAAAAAATAGTAAAATTATAGCAATACCGACCAATAAAAGCTGAAGCTGAATCTTGCTATCTAAAATTGCCACAGATATTGAAAAGGTGATAATAATCAATAAAAACGCTTTGTATTTGATTTTTCGTGATAACGTTTTTTTGTCTTCCCATTGTTTTAAAGTCGGACCGAACCAAACATTGTTTAATAACATTTGATGAAACCTTGGTGAACTTTTTGAAAAGAATGCTAAAGCGACAATCAAGAATGGTGTGGTGGGAAGTATCGGTAGTATCACACCAATAGCCCCTAAAATCACAAAAAACCAACCAAGAATAATAAGTAGATTATTTTGTAAAAATTTTTTCATACCAAGCACACGACTAAATTCACTTGCCGTGCTTTCTTACATGGTTTTGGACTTACGAAAAAAACCAATCCAACAAAAACACTATGCTTATAAAAAAAGACGCTATACTCATAAAAGCGTAAACGCAAATGTAAAAAATGAATAAAATCGGATATTCATCATGCAAAACATTTCATTCATCGTTTTTCCGAATTCAGAGCTTGTTTGCATCGTTCTCATTGAGAGTGTTGATATCAATCTCCCAAATTGCCGCTATTTCACTCCGCCGTATCACCTTATCAGATACCGCACAGTGGAGAAACAACCACTGCATCAGGAGCAAAGAGTGATAAAATTTTTTCTAATACCTGAAA
>JAUCGF010000032.1 GCA_030378005.1 Desulfococcaceae bacterium HSG9
ACTTTTAAAATCTACAATTTTTTGTCATTAAAAATATAAATATTATATTTATCAGATTAACATATCTCTAATTGATTGATATTATTTATAAATAATAATTTATGTTTGGATTAAAAAATCTGCACCCATTTGGAAAGGTCAGCCCGATTCCGTCCGTAAAAGGATGTGACAGTGATTGCCCATAAGAACATAAACAAAAATATCGACAACATAGTTTTCAGCTGTTTCGCCGGTCACATCTGAAAACGCAAATCGATCCTGATCATCCTTGAAAATGTCCTTTCGCACATTCCCACGGGATAGCAGATGATACAGCCCGCCTTTATATTCTATTCGCCATGCTCTTCCCATGGCGATTTGCCTATTATGAATTCAAACGATAGTCAATAGGATTTATTCACTATTCAAGATGTGACACCAATTCATTTCTGATTTTTCAATGAAATGTTCCTGAACCGACAGACGTCCGGTTCGTTCATTACTGCGAAATAATTCAATATCCGTACTGTCCGGATACTCAGAAAGCAGGGCTGTTCAGTTCTGCCTAATCCCCTCGTAATTAAGGACATTTTTAATATTCATACAGTTACTGAAAAGTTCCATGCTGACATTTCTGACACTGTTCTTTCTCAAAATATTGAGGGCAAAACTTCTTAACTTTGCAAAGATATGAGGGTTTGTGCGAATTCGGGATTTGTCCTCTTTCATCGTCACGTCACGGACATGATGATTTCTGTTTTCAATTCCCTGATGGTTTCGGATGGCCTGACCGAACTCTTCAGCGTTTAAAACAGTCGTAGAGATATAGAAGGAAGTCTCATCACTATTCTCCCAGGTTTTACTTTCAGTGTTAAAGACCAGCCGATTTCGTTCTACTTTTATAAGCGCTTCGGCTAAATCCTGTTTTTCATTGTGAGTAAAAACAGGTGATATGAAAACCTCGGCTTTACGACTTTCTATCCGGTTGCGGGTTTTCGTAATCGGTTCCTTATACACATCATCAGGAGCGGATGTCACGGCAATCGCCTCGCAATCATTCAGCAATGTTTTCAGGTTCCCTTTCACTTGAATAATTACATCATTGCCGGTCTTTTCAGCGGTTCGAAGCGTTTTCACCTGACAATGAAGGGCATCAAAGGTGAATATGTAACCGGTAAGACCTGACGCTTCGATCAGCCTTTGCGCCGTCGGAATCTCATCAGTTTCAGCGGCAATCTCCTCGTGAGCTGGAATAATATGACTGTCGCCAAGAAAAGCGCTCAGAACCAGAACCGCTTTGCGATCATTAAAATGATCAAAGCTTCCGCGCAGCACTTTTCCATCGCAGCTGATGAAACGATTTTTGCTATCACTTTCAGCGAGAAGGGCGCTATACCACCTGAAACTCTTTTCAAGCACCGCTGCTGACGTGCCTTGAATGATATAGCGAATAGCAGTAAGAGCGGGCATCCTTTTCCAATTCAATTTAAACATTTTATTAAAAACACTATAATGATTCACGATAAATTTTTGTACTTTTCGATAAGAATCGGCTCCGCTTAAAATGGCTAAAACAGAAAAAAAAAGGATATGCCCTGACTCATACCGCCGACCCAGTTTACGACGATGATCTTTCATCTTAAACAAAAAACCGGTTAACATAGTGAATCCTCCTTTGGTAATTATTTTTTTTAGCCTACCAAAGAAAGAAATGTTTGTCAAGCAATTTTAGAACTGAACAGCCCTGCATTTGTTGCTGGATGTTATTATTTCAGCTATCTGTGCCGTTATTTCCGGTGCTGACACATGGCCTGACATTTATGAATACGGTCAGGCTGAACAAGTCTGGCTGCGAACAATTTCAGAGTTACCTGATGGAATACCTTCAGCAGACACTTTCCGTCGTGTGTTTATGCTGATTGATAAAGATGAGTCAGAAAACCGCTTTATCAGATGGATAACCACCGTGGAAACTGTCACGGAAGGCCGGGTCGTCGCTATTGACGGTAAAACTGACCGCGGCACCCGAGACCGGGCATCCGGCAAGTCTCCGATTCATGTTGTAAGTGCCCGGGCATCCGAAAATCGCATCACTTCAGGCCAAGTGAAAACAGAGGTGAAATCGAATGAAATCACGGCTGTTCCGGAGCTGTTAAATCTTTTGGTGATAAAAGGATGCATTGTGACGATTGACGCGATGGGATGTCAGAAGAATATCGCTGAAAAAATCACAGATAAAAAAGCGGATTATGTTCCGGCACTCAAAGGTAATCAAGGCAATTTGTCTGAAGATACGGAAAGGTGATTCCGCTTTTAATTTCTCTGTATTGCGTCATATTGCTATGAATTTATTGAGAAAGGAAACATCAGTTAAAAACGGAATGAGAACTAAAAGAATGAGGGCTGGTCAGGATGATGACTATCAGGCTAAAGTCTTAGCGGCTGTATAGCTTTCATGCAATTGCCCTGTGCCTATTATTTACAGAAAATATGAAAATACCATAGATGTCAACTTAAGCCGGAATGCCTTTTTTCAAGTGCTTTCAAGAGATCTGTCATGATTACACATGTCAATTTAGCGATCTTTCGAAAAATTGCCGGCATTTTTCCCTCTTGTGTCGTTCTATGGTCAAGAGACCACAGAAATTTTATGAACACAGGAGGGAAGATATGGGAACGATACACATTTCAAAGAAATATGAGCGGTTTTAGGACACCCTTTCAGAGGCTGATCTGTACGCGGTATTTGAGAAATTCAACGTGAAAGACGAACGAGAACGAAAATTACCAGTCTAGGAGTTACGCAGTTGAACAAAATGATATGATTTTGCTATGTTTTTTTCATTATGAATCCTCCTGAATGCAATGAATATGATTATATCAATTTTCAGACCGCGACCCCGAAAGTATACACTTGTACAGAAGCGGAACGAGTACAGCCGGATTATGAAAAAGGTCCGTCTCATGATTCTATTAACCGTCTCCTTCACAGGCTGCCTGCCGATGCGGCTTCTCTGAGAGAGGAATCCCGGCTGTTCATTAAACAAAATGAAGGTGTCCCGGGTACCGGACGATTCCACTCCGGACTGACCGTATGCTCTGAAAATCGAGCCGGTCGCGCGTCATCAGTCAGGAAAGCATCACCGGGTTGTAAGCGGAATCAATCCGGTATCTTCGCTCCGGACTGACGGAGATGCTCATATTCCGCATGATTTCAGAATTTATCACTGGGCGGGCGATGGTAAATCTGAAAATGATCATTTCACCGACATGCTTTTCAAAGCTGAGGTCGCAGGGTTCAGCCCGGAATACATTCTGTCAGACAGTCGGTATTCAGGCTTAAAAAATCTTAAAATTATTGACAGTTATGGCTGGCACCGGCTGACCCGTTTAAAGCTGAATCGACTGATAAACCCCGATAATACAGAAAATATTCCGTTATCATCTGCGGATATTTCTGAAACCGGAAGCGCGGTTCATCTCAAAGGCTGCGGATTTGTCAGAATATTCGGGATTGCAGGTGAAAAAGGCCGCACCGAATATCAGGCTGCCGATAACCTGGATATGGATGAATTCGAAAGAATCCGGCTCTCAGACTTTTCCCGGACAATTGAGGAGTGTCATCGCGGCCTCTGACAATTCTGCGGTATAGAACGTTGTCAGTGCGGAGCGGCGAAAGCCTGGAGAAATCATATCGGTCCGGCTGTAAGAACTTTTCTGAGATTTGAAAATTTCAGTCTGAAAAGCGGCTACAGCCGGTTCGAAGCTGAAATGCGAATCATACGGGATGCTGTCAGAGCTTATCCGGCAGTTCCGGTGTATGCATTTTGATCAACTGCGTAACTCTTAAATGATATGAAAAAATATACGATTAAACAGAAAATCGGTAAAGGCGGCATGGGCGAGGTGTATTTGGCTCATGATAATCGCTTGAATCGCAATGTCGCGATTAAAAAGCTGGTCATTCCTCGAAGCAGCGATTGGGATGGAACATAAGCAAGCAATTATCGCTCTTTTTCAGCAGGAGGCTCAAACAGCGGCCCGTCTCAATCACCCCAATATCGTCACGATTTATCAGGTAATTCACTCCAAAAACGATTATTTCATCGTCATGGAACTGCTCAAGGGAAAATCATTGGAAACATGGCTAAAAGAGAAACGCCATACAATAAAATTATTCATCTTGTCTTTCGTGGCGCTAACGGCGATGTCAAACAAATTGCCAACTTTTTGGAAGTCGTTAAAATGGTTAAAAAAAATATGCCAAACGGGGAGATATTGGCGGCGTCTCTTATGTATCAGAGACTGAATATACCACAAGGAATCGCTCGCCTATTACTTTGAAATAACGGCTGAGAAACGCAAGCAGTTCGGTTTAGCCTATATCGACGATTTCACCGGCTATAAAGGTTTTGTCCGGATAGGGAAAAACCGAGGTTTTCATTTCAATCTTTTAACCGAAACCACAGCCGGTTTTAATTTAATCGCACCCGTGCTTTAGCAATTTGGAACGTTTCCAATTTATTTGGCCTGGGGTTCAATCCCCATTTCTTTTTCCGTTTCTACAACAATGGATCTGATTTTGGCTAAAATATCGTCCGAAAGCGGATCGGGAATATGATTTTCAAGAATATATCTGACTTTTTTCATCGCTCTGTCATAAGCGTTGAGCGCTCCTGCATTTTCCCAGGATGCGCGCATTTTACGATCAATCAATTCCGGTTGCGACTGGCTTTTCATCCACTTGAAGGTGTGGTCGTGCATGAGATAATCTCCGCCCGGGCCTATCTCCTTGATAGGATCGATGGCGAGCGTTTCGTCATTTACAGGAACACCCTGAAGCGTATGCTTGATCATACGCGCAAACTCACAGTCTAAAACCAGTTGGCCATAATCAAAGGTGATGCCGCTTTCCAACATGCCCGAACCGTAAATCATATTGGCACCTGCCAATGCGGGGATAAGTCCGGTCAGTGTCTTTTCATGGCCTGTCTGGGTGTCAGATATTTTACTGTCGCCCTATTGACCGGCAACATAACTCGGTAACGCATAATAGCGGGCAAGCCGGGCCACAGCACCGCTTATCACAGCACATTCGGGCGTGCCAACGCTGGCTGACGCCAGTTTCAGGTCCATAGCCGTGGTGGAACTGCCATAAATAACAGGAGCGCCTTTGCGGGTGAGCTGCGCCAGTGTGATTCCGGCAAGGATTTCAGCATTGTGATTCACAAGCGTGCCGGCCAAAGTTACAGGAGCGGTGCCTCCGGACAGGGCCATTGATAAAATATTACAGACCACGTTGTTTCCAGCCGCTTCCATGATAATTTCACAACAATCGGAAATCAATTTCAACGGACTGACCGGGCAGGTTGTAAAAGAAACAAGCGGGCGTTTTTTAAACTCTTTGACACCGCCTGCAACAGCTTCACCCATTTCAATAATTTTTTTTAGAAATTTACCGTTCCCCGGACCAAAAGCGCAATGTTTGGCAGTATTGGTCAAATAGGCTTCCGCATTGTGAAGCGGTACGGTTTCCTGATTCACATCGTGCGCGCCAAGCGCTTTTTCACAAAAATCAATTTCATTTAGATAGTCAATCACTTTAGCGGAATCAATCAAGTCCTGTTTTACCGGAACTCTGTTTTCGCCGGTGTATGGATCATTGACCATCACACCTTCACTGAAATTGGTGAAATAAACCCGTGTGTTTTCCAAAACAATATCATGTTTGGGATCACGGCCATACAACACCACCTTGGGCGGTGCCGACCGAACCGCATCTTCCACTAAATACGGAGGAATTTTTACAATTTTTGTATCACGGCAGACATGGGCGTGTCCTTCTTCAAAACGATCCAGAGCATCTTCATCTTCTACAAAAACACCCGTTTCATTAAGGACTTCAAGGGTTCCATAGTGAATCTCATCCAACTCGTCATCTGTCAGGATATTGAGACTTAATCCGGAACCCAGCAGCCTTCCTGCATGAAAATTACGTTTCATCTGATTTTTTACCTCGTTCTAAATAATTATTATAGGCATCCATTTAGGAATTACGCAGTTGAAATATAACCAACTGATTTTATTGAGTGTGGTATTTTTCGACATCTAATAAATTCAAATAGTTAAAATCCAACTGCGTAACTCCTACCATTATTAAAAATTTGCAAAGGACGCCTTTTTTATTTTCTTGCTTTTGTATAGCCGTCGGATTTTGGTTTGTGCCGGCATGATTTTTGCATATAATTTTATATGGCTATATTGTGCCGTTCTGACTGACAAATTGTGCCATATTACCCTAAAACGGTCTAATTTGATGCAAAGGCAATTTTTATGCCAGAACAAACCTAAATTTGACAACTATATCAAACTTTTTATATTGATGTCAAATATAAAACGGTTGCGGCGTGTTTGACCACGCAACCGTTTCATTGCAGTTTAATAGAGTTGCAACGATACAAGTTAATAAAGGAGGCACCCCTGAAGAACGGATAGTCACAGATGAGTACACCAGAAACCACCATAAATAATCTTGAGAAAATGGCGCATAATGCCTATAAAGGCGGCCTGTATCTAAAAGCCACCCAACTCTTTCACCAGGCTGGCGAACTCGCAAAGGAGCAGCAGGATGAACGCCAACGAATTTCCTGTCTGTTTTGGGAAGGGCATTGTTTCTATTTGGCGGATAAAAAAGACGATGCCTTGCCACTGCTGATGGAAGCCGCCGCCTGCCGAAGTCCCGAAGCAAATCCCGCGGATATTTACTCTGCCGCCACAGATGCCATTGAGATTTCTCTTGATCGCAACCCCACATCCTTTTGCCGAAAAATAATCGAACAAACCCGGGGTTGGCTGAAGAGCAACCACAAGGAAGATTGGCGGCATCAGTTGGATTTGCTTGCGGGCGACTTGGAATACCAACGGGGCGAATTTGATACGGCGTATTCATACTTTGTGCATGCATACGATGTGTGGTGCCAAGGAAAATATGGAACGAGATATACGGAATCCACACACCTGAAATGGTTGTGTATAACCGCATTCCTGCGAAGGAATGTTTCCAATCAGCAAAGATGGACGGAGGTGCTGGAATCTTGTTCCAAAACATACGAAATAGATAAAATTACTGCGCAGTTAGCCCGCCTTCTTCTCTTTCGCGCTCGGCGATCGGAAGATTCAGAATTTTCAGCAGCAGCGGACATAGCAATTTCCATGCTGGATCATCTGGAAATGATAGACGGGACGAATGAAGAATATCGTGTTTCCGCACTGCGCGTATTGATATTGGCCAACCGCTATCTGGAAGTCAAGCGGGTAAAGGAACAATACCTGCTGGAAGAGGAAGGCTTTGATGGCCTGCTTTTCCTGGGCGATGAGCTGCTGTGCCGCGCGCGGGAAGTATTGGGCATGGAAGTGCGTGATGACGAATATGACGTGAAATTTCCCGATCCGATACCGCCTTTTCCCGATGCCCGCACGGGATTGCAATATTTAGAGAAAGCTGCCGCATTTTACGTGCAAGCAATGGACGAAGCCGAGGATGAAGATGAACGCTTAGAAACGGATTATTATACCCGAACTCTTAAAGGCCGCTTATTACGGGCGCGGCGGATGCGGGATGCGGTGAAAAAACACAGGTAATGAGGGAACATGCAATCTCAAGGCCGGTGGAAACCTTGTGTTCGGCGGCCACCCTATTATCAGGTTCTTATATTCTACTAAGGTTTTAAAAACTGAAATAAGGTTTTTATTATTTGTGAGAGCGGTATAATGTCAGCCATAGTAGGCTGGGTTGAGGAACAAAACCCAGCTTATTGAAAAAATGGAGGCCGTTCCTTATCCTGATCGGCAATGATCCAGGTGATTTTTTTGGGATGAAAATGGATGCGCCCGGCGTATTGAACGTCATGCTATTACTGACTATTTTAGACCGTAATTTCTAAACGATTGCCCTCAGGATCCAATACGGTAGATTCATAATATCCATCACCTGTTTTCCTTGGTCCGTCAAGCACTGTGTAGCCATCTTTTTTTAATTCTGCGGTGAGTTGCTCCACACGCTCCTTATTTCCGACAGAGAATGCAACATGAGCCAATCCTATATGACTATTTTCTGGGTCATAAACAGATCGCTTTATAGAATCCATCTGCATGATTTCCAGTCTTGTATCAGAATCGAAACTCAGAAAATACGACGAAAACTTTTTCACCGGATTGATATATTTGTCGTTTGATTTCGCATGAAAATATTTTACATAAAACCGTCGAAGTTTCTCAATATCTTCCGCCCAAATAGCAAAATGTTCAATTTTCATATTTATTTACTTTTTAGTTAGGGACTTTCCCATAAGTAAACTACCAATAATCAGTAGTTGGAAAGTTCAGGAGCGCAAAAACTAAGCACAGCGTTTTTTTGCATCCGACACCCGGAAAGGCTTACGGATTCAGATGCCGGCAAAAAACCGCTTCGCTTAATTTTTGCGCTCCCTGCCGTATTTTCAGGTATTTTCCATCTACTGATAATAACCGTAACGCAGGGTGAGTATAGAAAAATGAAACCTGCCATTATTCGGCATTGGCAGGTTTCGTTGCTCTACACTACAATTCGGGTATATTATTTTTAGGGAAATCCCTTAAAACATTTCAAGTCCGTAATAGGCAGCCCCGGTAATTGCGGTTGTAGCACTGAGAATCACATTAACCGGCATATCTGAAAGCAGCCCGGACATACGGCCTTTGCGAAGAAAATTTTCTATAAAATGGCCTTTTTTAAGAGATGGAAGAATGC
Organism: Desulfococcaceae bacterium HSG9; assembly: GCA_030378005.1. GTDB lineage: Bacteria > Desulfobacterota > Desulfobacteria > Desulfobacterales > JAUCGF01 > JAUCGF01. Next base: position 8,768 of record JAUCGF010000032.1, read on the forward strand.
GGGGCGGAATCCCTCCGCCCAAATAAACACCACCGGTTGCCATTACTTTTAAAGCCATATTGCCTGCTTCTGAACCGAGAATAGAAATAAATATATCAATTGCAGTTTCACAAATAGGGCATGTTCTGTCTTTGCCAATAGCGGCGTTGAAAATTACAGGCGTCGGGTCTTTGGCTTTTGCAAGTTCTTCAGCAAGCCAATCGGGTTCTTCCGCCTTGCCGCTGTCTTTTAGAAAATGATAAATATTGGGAATGCCGATTCCAGAACAGACCCATTCATAACTCACATGCTCATATTTATCCATTAAATAGCGTACAAGCTCAATTTCCAGTTCACTGGTTGGCGCTATATCAGCGTGGCCGCCTTCTGATGAATAAGCAAGATAGCGAGAACCATCCCATGTCAGAAATGCCTCGCCAAGACCTGTTCCAGGCGCAACAACCGCAATTGTTCCGCCTGGTTTTTTTTCACCCTTGTTTAAAGTGCAAACATCTTTTTTGCTTAAAAAAGGCACAGACCATGCGGTTGCTTCAAGATCATTTAAAAGCTTTATATATGGAATTTTTAAAGCTGTTTTTAACCGGTCTTCATCAATGACCCAAGGCAAATTGGTAATAATTGCCTTGCCTTTGGAAACGGGACCGGCGACTCCAAAAACAGCTTTTTCGACTTTAAAATCCCGTTTTGATAAAAATTCAGTTACAATAGCTTCAAGGCCGGCATAATCAGCACTTGGAAATATCGCTTGAGCCAGAGGAGATTCTATACCTGTTTCATGAGAATATATTCCTAATGCTGTTTTGGTTCCTCCAATATCACCGGCAAGTATCAATGTAACTATCTTTCAATTTTCAGATATCAACTGGCCATATACCTGTTCTTTGGTAAAAAAGCCTCCCTCAATAACCGTACTGTCAATATTGTCCTTTGTGACAAGCACGACTGGCGTGATAATCGTCGGAACATCCATAAATCCATTATTGATCAGTTTAAAGCCTTTAACCACATCTTTTACCGCTTTGTCCGGTTTCTTTGCCAGCGATATGGCGATTTCTGCGGCCTTATAAGCTAACGGTTTGATTTTTTTCCAAATATCAGCCGTTTGTTTTCCCTGAACAATATATACGATATTCCGCAGGTCAGCATCAGACCCGGCCACAAACACTTTTTCCGTGTCAGCTAGCCCCTCTAAAGCCAGCGCGGAAATAACTCCGCTGGCCAATCCGCTGTTATTGCAAATAAAGGCGTCAATCTTATTGTCGAATTTTACCAGAAGCGTTTCGGTCGTTTCTCTTGCCAAATCAGGAGACCAGTCCAGATGTGAACGTTGGGCGACCAATTCCAATCCGGGATTCTTTTTAATAATCTCAATTGCTCCACTGCTCATGGCGGTGGCATTGGAATCCGCTGGTTGTCCCATGATCAAAGCGACTTTGCCTTGAACCTTTCCTTTTTTCCGTTTAAACCACTCCAGCATGGCTTGACCTTGTAATTTCCCAACAGCCCAGCTATCCTGCATAACCATGAAATCTAATGGCCCATCTTGGAGCATGGAATCGTAGCCAACAACTTTGATGCCTTTTTCGTGAGCCAACCTCACCAGATTTCCTGCTGTCCCTGTATTAACCGGTTGCAGAACAAGAAGCTGAATGCCTTCTTCAAGCATCTTTTCAACTTGTCGCAATTGCGTAAGTTCATTGTTACTGCTGGAATCAAAAAGAACCTGCGCTCCTAAGGCTTCGGCTTTTGCAATGAACAGCGATTTATCTATTTGATACCGTGCTTCCTGCATGGTTTTTAAAATAAAGCCGATCTTCATATTCTGCGCTTCAGCTTTTCTCGCTCCGCCATACGGAAGGAAGGTCATAAGAGAGAACGCAAACATGGTCAAAAAAGCTGTTATCATAACCAAAGAAAATTTTTTTCGTTTCATAATCTACCTCCGCGTGATTTATCAGGCATCCTTCATTGTCCAGTTTATAATTTGCAGTATCAGGCAACTGCAATGGATCGCCCTAAGAAGGATGCCATTGATTAACTAAAAATTTATGCTTTCTTCTTTTTGCTAAGGACATCAAACCACACGGCGGCAATGATGATAAAGCCTTTGATCATCAATTGATAGAACGTCGGCACGCCTAGCAGACTCATTCCGTTATTTAGAATACCGATAATAAAGGCTCCGATCACGGTTCCGGAGATGGTCCCGATTCCCCCGGCAAAACTGGTGCCGCCGATAATAACCGCCGAGATCGCATCAAGTTCGAACATTGTTCCCAGATTTGGGGACGCACCGTTTAAACGTGAGGCCAACAGGATTCCGGAAAGCGCCGATAACGCAGTAATGATGGCATAGATAATGAGCTTCATACGATAAATATTGATGCCTGAAAGTCGCGCCGCTTCTTCGTTGCCTCCCATGGCGTACACTCTTCTTCCAAATTTTGTATTTTCTAAGGCAAATATTCCGATGAAAGCGATAACAATAAAAATTGCTACCGGGTAAGGGATGCCGCGATACGCGGTAAAAACGTAGAAACTGATCCCCAACCCCAGCACAGCTATAACAGATGACGAGATAATCTCCTGTTTCTTGACTTGGATATTATATTTCTTTTTCTGCTGGATACCTCTAAACAGTACAAGGAAAAATAATGCCAAGGCGGCAACAATGATGATTCCGGAAATCCATGCGGGAATGAAGTTCCCTCCAATTTTGGAAAACGTCGGATTTGTGACAGGCACCGAACCGCCCTTTGACAGCGTGAGCGCCAGTCCTCTGGCAATCGTCATCATGCCCAGAGTGATAATAAACGGCGGGATATTATAATGGGCAACCCAAAAACCGTTCCATAGACCGACAATGACACCGGTAAGCAGCAAGGTCAAGAGTACAGCCAGCCAAATATTGACTCCGGCCTGCATTAAAAGTGTGACGGTAATTGCTGATAACCCGACAATCGACCCCACCGACAAATCGATTCCATTGATAAGGATCACCATGGTCATCCCCACGGCGATAATCCCAACGATGGTTGTCTGTCTGGCCAGGTTCGTGAGATTCCTCGGTGTGAAAAATGCTTCATCTGCAAAACTGAAAAAAATAACTAACACCAATAACGCAACTAACGTTCCGTTATCTTTTAAAAATTTTAAAGCCATTTGGATGTTTTCATTTGAAGAAACACCCGGTGTGGTTGCATTTTGTACCTCGTTGCTCATCGTGCTAATCCCCCTTTTTTTTGCTGCCGGTTGCATATTCCATGATCAATTCTTTAGTGGCCTCTTCGCGAGTTAATTCGGCGGCGATTTCCCCCTCGCACATTACCAGAATGCGGTCGCTCATCCCCATCACCTCTGGCAATTCGGAAGAAATCATAATCACGGTCACACCGTCTTCGACCAATTTGTTCAACAGGTTATAAATTTCAACTTTTGCGCCGACATCAATCCCGCGCGTCGGTTCATCAAGAATCAGAACTTTAGGATACGTATTGAGCCACTTTGCGACAATGACCTTCTGCTGGTTGCCGCCGCTGAGAGTGTCTATGACGACATTGAGACCCGGTGTCTTTATGTTTAATTGCTTAACATAGCCTTTTGCAAGCTTTCTCTCCTGCGCTTTATTGATAATACCCCATTGATTTGCCACAGTTTCTAAAGAGCTGATCGTCATGTTCTGGAGAATACTTTGGCCTAACACCAGTCCCATTGCTTTGCGATCCTCAGTTACCAAGCCAATCCCCTGATTAATCGTTTCTTGGGGAGATTTAAAATCAAGTTTTTCTCCATCCAGATACACTTCTCCGCGCGCATCCTTTGGAAAAGCTCCGAAAATTCCGGTGACCAATTCGGTTCGGCCTGATCCCATCAACCCGGCGATGCCTAGAATTTCACCTTTAGCGGCGTAGAACGAGGCATCCTTGACTTGTTTCTCACCGGCCAATACCGGATTATCGACTTCAAAATTCTTGACTTCCAAGACTTTTTCGCCCTGCTTAAATTCCTGCTTGGGGAACATATCCTTAATATCTCGTCCGACCATACGACTGATAATCTGATCAAGCGTGATCTCTGACATCAGAGTCACCTCGCCGATGGTTTTGCCATCGCGCAGCACGATCATACGATCGGCAATTTGCTGAAGCTCTTCCATTTTGTGCGAGATATACGACATGCACACCCCTTGCCGTTTTAATTTCCGGATGATTTCAAATAATGCTTCGACTTCCTTATCAGTTAAGGCCGATGTCGGTTCATCGAACACCAAAATCTCGGCATTTTTTGAAAGTGCTTTGGCAATTTCGACCATTTGCTGCTTGCCGACCGTCAGCTCTTTAACTTTATCAGTCGGTTCAAAATCAGTGATATTGAGTTCATCTAATAATTTTTGGGTCTCAGAATACAATTTATTCCAGTTCACAACGCCGAATGCATTGGTGAATTGGCGATCTAAAAAGATGTTTTCCGCGACCGTCAGTTCAGGAATAAGATTTAATTCCTGATAGATAATTGCAACCCTTGACGCTTCAGCATCTTTGGTGTTGCGAAAGCGTTTTAAGTCCCCTCTGATATGAATGTCCCCTTCATAAGTAGGATATGGCCATACCCCACTTAGGACTTTCATCAAGGTTGATTTTCCGGCCCCGTTTTCACCGACAAGTGCGAGCAGTTCACCGGAACGAGCTTCAAAATTGACCTCGTCCAGCGCGCGCACTCCGGGGAAATCCTTAATGATGTTTTTCATTTCTAAAATGACTTCACCCATACGAACCACCTTCCTTTTAATACGTTTGTATAATAAAAAAACCCGCCTTTTCTTTCGAAAGGCGGGCTTTCCATGATTATCCTTTATTCTGAAAAGGTGATACTAAACTATATGCCGATAATTCCTATCAGGCATTGTATCTCATTTTATTTTCCGTGTACCTGCTCCTTGGTATAAAACCCTTCCGCAATAATTGTGCTGTCAAGGTTTGCTTTTGTAATCGGTACAACCGGTGTTACAACAGTCGGAACGTCTGCAAACCCGTTATTGATCTTTTTATCAGCTTTTATATCTTCACCTTTGGCAAGCTTTACTGCGATTTCTGCCGCAGTTTCTGCTAACGGAGCGATTTTTTTCCAAATTTCAACCGTTTGTTTACCCTGGGCAACATATTTTATATTTACAAGGTCGGCATCAGAACCGGCAACAAACACTTTTTCCGTATCAGCCATCCCCTGAGCGTCTAAGGCTGCGATAACCCCACGCGCCATTCCACTGTTGTTGCATATAAAAGCATCGACTTTATTTTTATGTTTCGTCAGCACGTTTTCGGCCGTTGCCATCGCTTTTTCAGAAGACCAGCCTTCATGTGCTTGTTTGGCAACCAATTCCAATCCGGCATTGTTCTTAATAATCTCAAGTGCGCCACTGCTCATAGCCGCGGCATTGGAGTCTCCAGGCTGCCCCATAATCAAAGCGACTTTGCCTTCAACTTTTCCCTTTTTGTCTTTGAACCAATTTACCATGGCCTCGCCCTGTAATTTCCCAACAGCCCAGCTATCCTGCATGACCATGGCATCTAACGGGCCGTTGACAAGCATTGAATCATAGCCGACAACCTTGACGCCTTCTTCATTCGCCATTTTCACCATGTTTCCGGCAGTTCCGGTATTAACCGGCTGCATCACGATAACCTTACATCCCTTTGCAAGCATATTTTCGAACTTCGCCAATTGCATCTGTTCATCATTATTCGCAGAATCAAAATATACCTTAGCACCTAAAGATTCCGCTTTTTTAGTGAAAGTAGCCTTGTCTATTTGATACCGCTCTTCCTGCATGGTCTTTAAAATAAAGCCGATCTTAACTTTAGCTTCCGCTTCCCTCACATACCCAAATAAAAGCGACGCTAAAACAAAGGTTCCAACCATTACCGACACAATGCTGATAGACAAATTTTTCCGTTTCATAACCCTCCCCCTTAATTTTAACTTAAATTAAATTATTAACACCTATTAATTTCACCATGAAATTAATAATTAATTAGATTACTTACGCTTCTCATGTCTGATAAAGTGTATTGATGTATAGACAGTCACATATTAAATCACACTGCGTTATCGGTCGTCAGCGTATTACAATACAGCTTCCTCCAAATGTAATAAGTGACTGTCTATAGGACGATCACGGCCAGTTACCTGACATCTAATGGCACGAGACGTAGCATTATATAACCCGCCTGTCAAGAAAGATTAATAGGGTATAGGGTTGATGGCTGATGCCCAATTTTACTCTGTAATTTCTAAGCGATTGCCCTAGATGTAATCCAGGCAACTCCTTCAATGGAGTGCAAAAATTAAGTGCAACGATTTTCAGCATCCGGTTCCCCTGAAGGCTTCTATATTCAGGTGCCGGCAAAAAACCGCTTCGCTTAATTTTTGCGCTCCATACCGTATTTTCAGGCATTTTCCATCTACTGAATATGAAAAAGGCTGTGTGAAACGGGAAATTTTTGAAAAAGAAAATTTTTTTCACACGACCTGTAAATATCGGCGGTTTTGCAGGAGGTCTATTACAGCGGATATGTTTATGTGTTAGGAAAAAAAGACAATTCCAAGGCATGTAAAAGGCATGATGTTATGGTGATCAAAGGAGTACCTAAATAGAGATTGCCATTAAGATACAGTAGAGGATCAAACAAAAAGAGTTAAAAGGATAAATGAAATGGAAATAACGTGAATAACTTTAATTTGTACCTTCTGTTAAATAATGATGGTCTCGGTCTCGTAAAAAGTCGAAATCCCAAACAACCAAACTCGTAACCTAATAAAAATCCCCACCCAAGGGCGGGGATTTTCATACAACAATTTGATTTTCGCTCAAAACTCATTGTTACGAATAACCTGAATGAGTGGGAATTTATTTTTTCCTACGCTTTATAAACCCCAAACCGACAAGTCCCAATATAAGCAGAATAGCGGTGCTAGGTTCAGGAACCGACGACGTATCGTCGAGAGAAATTTCAAATACACGCAGGTCATGTTCAAAGGCCATATAAATACTTCCGTCTTTGTAGGCAATTCCAGAAGGAGAGGGAATATAGCGGATACCTCCGTACCCATTATCATCAATGATTTCAACTGCGTACTCCTCTCCGGTCAAGGCATGATAATCACTATCAACACCCATAAAAAGGTCCTCTAAACTGATCGTTTTGGTAACAGTACTTGAAACCACATCATAAAGAAGAAGATTATTATTTATATAATCACCGATAATCAGTGAATCCTCAGTGGCTCCCAGACCGAGCGGGCTTACGCCGATGTCATAATTGGTAATCTCACCGGTGATCGAATCGACTTCGACTATATTGTTGCTATCCTGACCGCTGAAATAGAGATTGCCATTAAGATAGGCGGCACCTTCCGGTTCATCAATAGCTCCCGAAGGAAAAGAAAAATCATTAGAAGTGGTTACCTGATTTGTGTCAGGATCAATCGTCCCTTTAAAGACTTCATCAGGCCCAAGGATGGAAGCAAGGGTGGGACCAATGAAAGGGACGCTCTGCAAGTCGCCAGTTTTATGGTTATTTGCGATGTAAAGATCAGTTCCATCACTGGCTAATCCTACCGGATTCCACATGTCAAGTTCCGACACTGATTTAACACTTTCTGTTTCGAGATCAACGCCTAACAATTTATGGTTCAGTTCCACGTCCATGCCCATTAACGTATCCAAGGCAGCCTGCTTCAAATCCAAATTTGGAGCGCTGGTAATCCACAATGTCCCGTCATCCGTAAAAGCCAACCCTTCAAATGCTATATCTGTGGGATCAAGATAGGTGAAATCATAGATGTTGGTTAATGACGCCGCACTTGAAATTGATGCCAAACCGAAAATGGCGATACAAACTGACGCTGTGATCAAAGAGACTTTTTTTGTGATACTTGATGTTGATTTTTTCATTTTCATTACCTCCCTTTTCTTATTTGTTTATTATCTAATGTTCAGACAGATTAAAATAATGCTTCTACTACATGGATATTAAAACGAACATTTTTTATACAGTTGCCAAAATCACCTCCTTTTTAAATTATGGCAACCCGGCTGTCTTCTTATGGCAACCCGGCTGTCTTTTTAA
>JAUCGF010000033.1 GCA_030378005.1 Desulfococcaceae bacterium HSG9
AAAGTTTCTTTAAAGTTCCGTAGGAACGACATGTTTGTAGCAGATGTCAGCCCCTACCCCTTGAGTCCCGTAGGGACGGCATGTCCGCATCGGAATATGCCGTCCCTATGGGACTCAGCGGACACTGTGATTCGGATTCTACAAATATGCCGCTCCTACGGAACTGAAAACAGACATGCCGTTCATCACCTTTCAAAAACTTTTCGATCTACTGATATTATAAAGTTTAGGATTAAAAAATCTCAATTGTGTAAATTATTTAATCACAGTTGTTAAGCCGCCAACAGCCCATCAATTTCCGCAAAAATCTGTTTATCTGTAAAATGCCTGACTTTTGCCGCACCGCTTGGACAGTAGCCCGCACAACTTCCGCACCCCTTGCATATCGCACTGTTGACTTCTGCAACACCCTTCAACTCATTAAATTCAATGGCTGTATAGGGGCAAAGTCCGATACATATCTGGCAGCCGATACATATATCCGGATCAATATCGGAAATCATTGGCGGAACTTCAACTTCTCCGGATGCGCTTAATGCCAGACATTCCGCGGCGGCTCCCTTGGCCTGAGCTACTGTATCGGGAATATCTTTTGGCCCCTGGCATGCGCCCGCCAGGAAGACACCGCTTGATGGTGTGGAAACCGGTGCGAGTTTGGGATGTTCTTCCTGAAAGAAACCGTCAGAACCGACACCGATGCCGAATGTGCGCATGACCTCTTTGGCATCAGAGCGCGGCTCCATTGCAGTGCAAAGAATAGCCATTTCAACTTCGATTTCCACCATGCAGGCTGAAAGCGTATCTTCGGCCCTGACCGTGAGCAGGCCGTTTGCATCTTCAGTTATGGAACCGACTTTGCCCCTGATCATACGAACGCCTTCAGCCTGAACTTTCTGATAGAATTCTTCATACCCTTTTCCAAAACAGCGCATGTCAATGTAGAAATTGTAAATCTCGGTGTCATGTCCGCATTTGTCTTTAAGCAGATGAGCATATTTCAAGGCATACATACAGCAGGTGCGGGAGCAGTATTCATGATAGTTGATGTCACGGCTGCCGATACAATGAAGGATGGCAACGCTTTTGGGAGGCTCGGTGAACTGCAAAGGGTTTTTCAGATCGCGCTTTAAAAGCTTGCCTGATGTCGGGCCGGTGGCATTTGACAACCGTTCAAATTCAATATTGGTAAACACATTGGGATATTTACCATAGCCGTATTGCGTCATCGGGGTCGGATCAAGCGGGTCAAAGCCTGTGGCGACAATAATGGAGCCGACATCAATGACCTCTTTTTCATCTTGCATCTCATGGTCAATGGCTTGAGCTTTACATTGATCGACACAAAGTTTGCATTCACAGCAGCCGCCACAGTTAAGGCATTTTTCAGCATCCCTGATGGCCGTCGCCTCATCAAGCCCCTTATCGAATTCTTCAAAAGAATTTTTCCTTGATGCCGGCTTAGTAAACACCGGTTCAGCACGTTCAACAGTTACAACATCTTCCGGAATAGGAACGAAATCCTTTTTGTCAGGTTCTGCATCTTCCGTTTCTTTTTCAGCTTCAAACAATTCCATTGCGCCATTCAAATATCTTTCAATGGCTTTGACAGCCTTGTGACCGCCGGCAACGGCCTCAACCACCGTGGCCGGCCCTGTCACCGAGTCACCCGCTGCAAAAATTCCCGGTACTGATGTCTGCATGGTCTTATGGTCAACATTGAATGTTCCCCAGGCTGTCAGACTGAAGTCGGCCTCCTTTATAATCGGCGCGGTTTCAACTTTCTGGCCAATGGCTGGAATAATCATGTCACAGTCAATTACATATTCGCTGCCCTCTATGGGAACAGGCCGTCTTCTTCCGCTGTCATCAGCAGGGCCAAGTTCATTTTTAATACATTCAATGCCTACAACCTTGCCATTTTCAGTAACTGCTTTTTTAGGTCCTCCAAGGTTGACAAATTCAATGCCTTCTTCCTTGGCGCCCTCAATTTCTTCATGGTCGGCGGGCATCTCTTTTTCGGTACGGCGATAAACAATTGTCACGCTTTCGGCACCTGACCTGATGGCAACCCGGGCGGCATCCATTGCAACATTGCCGCCGCCAATGACAACAACACGTTTTTTAGCGGATTTTGCGCTCTCAAGATTTTCTTTACGCAGAAAAGGAACCGCATCTATAACCCCGTCAGCATCTTCATTTTCAATATTCATTTTTACAGGGATATGGGCGCCGATGCCAAGAAATATGGCATCAAAACCCTGTTCTTTAAGGCTTGCCAGGGTAAAGTCTTTTCCCAAGGCCATGCCGGTTTTCAGAGCAATCCCGGTTGAAATGATATTATCAATCTCTTGATCAAGTATTGCGGGAGGGAGCCTGTAATCCGGGATACCGGTTCGCAACATGCCGCCCGGTTTTTCCATAGATTCAAAAACGGTTACTTTAAATCCCTTCAACCATAGATAATAGGCCACGGTAAGGCCTGCCGGACCTGAGCCGATAACAGCGATTTGTTTATCGATTTCTTCTGTTTCGGGTCGGGGAACATCCTCCAATTTTGCATTATCCGCGGCAAATCTTTTTAAATCCCTGATGGAAACCGGTGAATCCACCAACGCTCTTCGGCAGTCGGTTTCACACGGATGAGGGCATACTCTTCCCAGCACGCCGGGCAACGGAAGGCGTTCCATGATGATATTAAGCGCCTGCTGGTAATTGCCGATTTTGACCATCTGCACGTAGCCTTGCACATTGGTTCCGGCGGGACATGATGTTCGGCAGGGTGCGGTTGATTTTTTATCAATCGCATACCTGACCGGCACGGCCTGCGGAAAAGCGATGTAAACAGCTTTTCTGATTTTTGTATTGGCATCCCATTCATTGGGCAATTCAACCGGACATACTTTCGCGCATTCGTCGCAACCTGTGCAATTGCTTTTTATATAGCGTGCTTTTTTATTAACAGTCACCTTGAAATTGCCTATAAAACCATCGACACTTTCAACCTCGGTATAGGTCATCAGCTCAACATTTTTACTCTGACCGACTTCAACCATTTTGGGTGTGCCGATACATGCAGCGCAGTCAAGGGTGGGAAATGTTTTATCATATTGAAGCATGTGTCCGCCGACTGTCGGCTGATTTTCAATTAGAAAGGCTTTAAAGCCGGCACTGGCAATATCAAGAGATGCCTGCATTCCGGCGATTCCGCCGCCGACAACCAATGTATTTGTGTTTACTTTGAAACGGCTTGGTGTGAGCGCATTCTGATATGATACCCTTTTTAGCCCGGCCATTGAAAGAATGATCGCTTTTTGCGTGGCTTCATCTTCATCTTCGGTCACCCATGAATCGTGTTCTCTGACACACACCATGTGAAAGGCATAAAAGGGATTGAGACCGGCCCGCTGGCAGGCCGCTCTGAATGTTTTTTCATGCATCCGCGGTGAACATGAAGCCACAACCACCCGTGTCAGATTATATTTTTTTATATCGCTTTCAATGAGTTCCTGGCCGGGATCGGAACACATAAACAGATAATCCCGCGCGATAGCCACTCCCGGAAAAGCAGAGGCATACTTGGCCACCTCTTTCACTCGAACACGGTAGGCGATATTAATACCACAGTGGCATATATAAAATCCGATTCTCTCAGGCATAACAAACCTCTTGATCAATACTCAAATTGTTATTTTCAGTTTTTTGCGATTTTTCTGATAAATCAACCGACTGTAACAGTAATTCATTTACTTGCCGAACTTTAATTTTATCCCTGTTACCGAGTTCATTTAAAGTGGCTTCAGCTTTTTTTCCCATTTCTTTTACTCCGAACTTTTTCTTTGCTTTAAACCTATTTTTTCGCGGAATTGATCGGTAACCGAAAGGTTCAAATCAAGTCCGATCTTATTTTCTGAAAGGCCAAAAGCAAGGCATAGTAATTGTGGAAGATAGAGAATGGTTATATTAATATCTTCTTGATATTTGTGTGCAATTTTTTTTTGGTAGGCTTCCAGATTCATTTGGCACATAGGGCATACCGTAACAATGGCATCCGCCCCTTTTGCCTCTTTTAAAATGGCTGCAACAAGCTCAAGTCCCACTTCCGGTTTCGTGGTCGTATGGGATGCGCCGCAACATTGGCCCCCTTTGTTCCAGGAATGAACGGATGCACCGACAGCTTTCAATATCGGTTCCATAGATCGTGGGTCTTCAGGGTCATCAAAAACGCGATACGGTCGAAGACACTGGCAACCGTAATAAGGAGCGACGGATATGCCATCAAGTGGTTTCTTCAGGCGCTCGCGAAACATTTCCATACCCATATCCCGAACGATTACATCAAGGAGATGGCGTACATGAATATTCCCCTGAAGCTGATGCCCCTCGACTTCCAACACCAGATTGATCTTATTCAGAAGTGCTGTATCTTTCCGAGTCACTTCCTCGACTCGTTTGAGATTTATATAACAGGCACTGCAGGGGACCAAGATGTCCAAATTACCATTTTGGTTTTCAGCATTTGCTTTTTCGGCAATTGCAAGATTTATTGCCGGCAGCGCTAATGACAGGAGATGGCTTGTCGGTGCCGCCGCGGAGGCACCGCAGCAAACCCAGTCTTCGATCTCAATTAATTCCGCCCCGACCGCTGCCATAAATGTCTCGGTGGAAAGATTGTATTCCTGTGCCGTCCCCTCTAAAGAACAACCCGGGTAATAAAAGTATTTCATGAACCGGCCTCCAGTTCTTCCACTTTTTTAAAGACGGCGTTGAGCGCACCGCTTCTTTTCAAAGGATTTCCCAATGAAACCTTACCTTTACTCATCAGTTTCATTCCAAGGGGTATAAATCTCAGAGGAACCAAGGGATTTTTCATAGTGATAAAATAAAGCGTCATAAATTCCATCTCCCGCACTCTCCCATGTCGCCGGACGCTTTCCATAAAGTTCTTATAAAATAGGGAACTCTGCTTGTATTGCGGCAGCTTCTGACGTGCGGCTATCTGCTTGAGTAATGCCATTGCATCTGTCAACTCCAGTCCGCGAGGACACCGAAGGGTGCAATAATAACACGATGAACAGAGAGTAAATGTCTTGCTATGGAAAATTTCATCTGTTTTTTCCATTAAAACCAGCCGCCAAAGATATCGCGGTGTGTAATCCATGGCAAAGGCATTTGGGCAGGAAGCAGTGCAAGTGCCACATTGCATACAGGTTTGAACCATCTCCTTGACGGACGTGAGAAGCTTGTTTGTCAACTGATCATCTTTTTCGGTTTTGGTTTTGGTTTTGGTTTTTTGCATTAGATTCATTGAAACGATCCTTTTTCAGATTTTATTCGCTACTTTATATCTATCTGATTCAATATCGGAACACGACAATCGGCGCACAATATTAAGAAGTTTTGCAGTTTCCGGCGGTTTTTCCAAATACGCCTCCGGTTTTGGTAAAACACAGCCCCGTTGAATATTTTGCGATAAGCGATAGCAGGTGAAGGTTTTTTCATTTAAGGTTGCAAGCATGAGAACCGGAATCAGCTTTAGCTTGGCATCACATTTCAGGCAGCGGTAAATGCGCAGACCGGCTTCACTCGGTATCATAGCATCCAGGATAATCACATCCGGACAATATTTGCGCGCTTTGCGTAACCCCTCATCGCTGTCTATGGCTTCAATGGAATCAAATCCGTCCGAATGCAGCAAATTTGATAAAAAAATGCGCATATTGGGTTCTTCATCCACAATCAGGATTTTTTTCTTCAGATCGGTCATAGTTAAAAAAGTCATCTAAGCGTAACAAGTTGTTATCATAAGATGCAAATTGTGTGCCAATGAACAATTTTATTTTCAACTTATTGTTTTTAAAAGAAAAAATATTTATGCGGCAGATATAGAAGGTTAAAAAAGATCAAGTGTTGCAATATTGGAAGACAGATTTAGCAGTAATAATTTATGTCTAAAAGCCTAATGAGTGAGATTACAGAGATGTTGCACAATTCATTGCAACATTATGAATCAAATTTGCAACAAGATAAATTCAGCACTTCTTTGGCGGCATCCATAAAAGTGACGGCTGTATAGCTGTTTTCAGCTCCGTAGGAGCGGCATATTTGTAGAACCCGAATCCCCCGTGTCCGCTGAGTCCCATAGGGACGATATATTCCTATGCGGACATGCCGTTTCTATGGGACTCAAGGGGTATGGGGATGACATCTGCTACAAATATGCCGTTCCGATGGAACTTTTAAGGAACTTTTGGATCTACTGAAATTTCATAAGAGAGCTTATACAGCTTCATTTTACGCCACAAAGTAGAACGGTTTATTCCCATTGCCAGGGCTGTTTTGCCCTTATGCCAGTTATTCTTATGAAGTATTTCGAGGATTCTTTGTTTCTCATTAGGATACCGATTCGGTTTGGCCGCTTTTAAGACCCCGATTCGTTTTTGCAGATATTCGGGCAGGTGCTGCGGATGGATGACGTCATTTTTAGATACGATTAGCGCATGTTCGAGGATATTTTCAATTTCTCTGACATTGCCGGGATAATCAAAGTTGAGCAGGATTTCCATTGTTTTGGGAGAGATAACAGGTAAGGATCGAGTTTTGGACGTACATAACTGTCTGAAGATATGATGAATCAGAAGCGGTAAATCTTCCCGTCGCTCTTTTATCGGTGGGAGTTCGAGGCGCATTACATTCAGGCGATAAAAGAGGTCTTCACGAAAAAGCCGTTCGGCCACCAATTGCTCTAAACCGCGATTGGTGGCCGATATAATACGAACATCCGCTTTCAGTATATGGCGGGCGCCCAAAGGATAAAATTCTTTTTCTTCGATAACGCGCAGCAATTTGGCTTGCAACATTAACGGCAAATCACCGATTTCATCTAAAAAAATCGTACCGCCTTCGGCTTCTTGAAAGCGCCCTGGCTTGTCCCGGTCCGCGCCGGTAAAAGCGCCTTTGACATACCCGAAAATTTCGGATTCAAGAAGATTGTCCGGCAAGGCGGCGCAATTGACTTTCACCATGGGTTTGCCCGACCGCTGACTGGCCGAATGGATCACCTTGGCCAAAAGGTCTTTACCGGTTCCGGTAGCCCCTTCAATCAGAACTGTAGCATCACTTTCTGAGATAACATCCACCAGTTGAAAAATTTTTTGTAAGGCCGGACTCTTGCCTATCATGTCATAACATGTATAGCGGTCGCGAACAGTTTTACGGTATTGATGTACCAGCGTCATGTCATGAAATGTGGCCAGTCCGCCTACAACGGCGCCTTTTTCGTTGCGGAGCGCCATATAGCGAGCTTTGATCGGTATGGTCACGCCCACCTTAGTGATGATTCGGCCACGCAGGTTATTGCGCTCTTCCCCAGTGTCAACGGATTCCTGCAACATTTTGGCCTCTGATGGGGTTTTTCCGGAAAATAGAAGCGCGCATGGTTTTCCTAAAACCTGACTCCGGTTATAACCCGAAATTTTTTCAGCAGCGGTGTTAAAAAAAGTGATCAATCCGCTCCGGTTAACAGTAAAGACACCCACATCCAAATTATCCAGGATCATTTTAGAACTGCGTTCTTCGTAGTGAATCCGGTTAATCAGATCAATAATGGGGGAATGATCTTGTAAAATCGTTAAGCATCCGATCACTTTTCGGGTATTATCGTAAATCGGCGTTGCCAGACGTGTGATCAAATGTTCGGCTTCATCTTCATCTCTAAGCAAGATGTCCGGTTCATGCGCATTATCATGTCTGTTTTTTTGAAACAGACATGATACCATACAAGGCACACCGGTGAAGATTTCCCGGCAATCCTGACCTAAAACCTCTGCTTCCCGTAAATTCATCAGACCCTGGGCGCAGTGATTAATTGCTGTGATGTTGCGTTTAAGGTCAACCGTGAATGCGCCAATGTTCAATTCATCCAGAATATGAAGCCAATTTTTGTAGAAATTGGGGAGTGTAGCGGTGCCGGCTATCATTTTTATGTTCATTATTTAATTGTGTGTTTATAGTGTTCTAATTTTTTTGGTTTTCCAATAATAACTGGCATTCAGTATCAAAATTTATTTCTGATTGCAACAGCCTTAATGCTTGACGATAAAATGAACTTGCAATAATATCCACAGTCAAACTCATATTCCGATTCGACTATGAACTCTCATTGCAAGCTTCGCTTGATCTGCCAAACAAATTTACGTTATGTATGGTGGCTTGTGCCTGATAGGAACATCGCGCCGAGTGGAAAAATGCTTGCGCAACCGGTTGTTTGCCCATATTCTGACTTTTCCGCCAACGGCTAAAGGCCGCCTTGACGGTGCTTGCAACAGGCAAACTTTATTAAAACCTAAAAAATATAAACACGAGGTAGCCCATGAATTACGAAAACCTGATCATTGAAACCAGCCAAGATTTTGTTACTGAAATTACGCTGAATCGACCTAACCAAATGAATACGTTTAATACGCCTTTGGCGCAAGAATTGAATAGCGCCCTGGAAGAGATGGAATCAGACGACCTGACGCGGGTTATTATCGTCAAAGGTGCCGGCCGGGCGTTTTGCGCAGGCATTGATATTAGCGAGTTTTCAGATCGCACCGCCAACGAGTATCGTGAATGGATTGAGCGGATGGAGCGCCCTTTGGTGACAATCAGCCATATCAGCAAGCCTGTCATCGCCCAGGTGCATGGCGTTGCCGCCGCCAATGGTGCCGGCCTTGTGGCGGCCGCCGATCTGGCGATTGCGTCTAAAAGTGCGCGCTTTGGCTTAACCGCAATCAATGTCGGTCTGAACTGTGTTGGCCCGGTAGTTCCGGTGGCGCGTTCGGTCGGCCGTAAACGGGCGCTTGAATTATTGCTTTTCGGCGATTTGATCAAAGCGCCGGAGGCCCTTGAGATGGGGCTTATCAACAAAGTCACGGCATCCGAAAATCTGGAGCGGGAGACGCGCAGTTGGGCGGTTCGTCTGGCGCAAAAAAGTCCGCTAGCGTTGCAAATCGCCAAAAAAGCCTTTTACACTGCTACCGACATGGATTACGAGAGAGCCTTTCAATATATGAATGAAGCGTTCGCACGTCTGTGTACAACCCAGGATGCGCATGAAGGCGTGGATGCCTTCTTGGCCAAGCGCGATCCGGTTTGGAAACAATGTTAAGGCTGACAAAACAGATTGGCAGAAACGGTGGGTAACGCTTCGCTTTTACTAACCCAAAGCCCCTGCCATCCGTGAAACGTGATTCGTGAAACGTGATTCGTGAATTCACGCAACACGTTTCACGTTTCAAAAATCACATAAACGGTCTTTCGCAATTGATTTTGCAAAAGCAAAAGACCGCTTCGCTTAACTTTTGCACTCCGGATTTGCATTATGAGGCTGATTTTCATCACCACATTGAAACTGCGAAATATTAAAACTCTGTTTGTCTCAATTGCCTGAGTTTGTTAATATGCGCTTTCATAAGGTGCACACCCTTTTCAAGATCGTCTCTGTTATTGTGAAGCAAGCCTTGTTCAGTCATACCTACGCCTTGATTCAACTTTTCTGCAATTTCTTCAAAAGAATGCCAAAAAGCGGCCATACGTTCCTTATTCCGAACTCCGAATTCCGAATTTTGTTCACTCACCATCTGTTCCAGTTTTTGAGTGTAGGCGCGCATCTGTTCACGCATCGTGATTCTTTCCCGTGCGCGTTTGAGTGCGAAATCCAGCACATCATCATTGATGGGCTTGGTGACAAAATCGGTGGCTTCGAATTTTAAGCTTTTAATTGCCAATTCAATACCGCCGTGTCCTGTAATCATAATCACTTCGGCCTCCGCATTGTATGCTTTGATGCGTTTTAAAAGTTCAATACCATCCATGCCCGGCATTTTAATATCAGTTAAAACAATACCGGGCCGAACTTTTTTAAATATCCGCAGCGCTTCTTCACCATTGGGCGCAACACTGACGTCATACCCTTTATCGGCCAGTGTGATTCCTAAAATTTTACGAATGCCTTCCTCATCATCAACTAATAAAAGCGTATTAATATTCATAGCTATTATGCAAGCGGAAATCGGATAATGAAACGCGCGCCGCCCTGTTCTCCATTCGTAACCCGAATGGTTCCGTCGTAATCCTGGACGATACCGTAGCTGATGGAAAGCCCCAATCCGGTTCCTTTGCCCACCTTTTTTGTTGTAAAAAACGGTTCAAAAATTTTGTCTGACACCTGTGCCGGAATGCCACTGCCCGAATCTTCAACTTCGATGCAAACCCCATTGTCATCAGAATAGGTTCGTAACCATATTGTTTTTTTATTTCGGTAGCTGTCGGCCGAGTCTGTTGCTATCCATCCCTCAATGGCGTCCCTGGCGTTGATTAACAGATTGATAAAGATTTGTTCCAAGCGATTGGAATCCGCCATGATCATCGGCAGTTCTTTTTCCAATGTTTTGATCACTTTGATTTCACGCAGTTCAAGCTGGCGGCTGAATAGTTCAAACGCCTTTTCCAGCGGGATATTGACTTGCACCGGCTTGCTGGTAACTTCGGATTTATGGCCGAATTCGCGCATGTGATTGATTATTTTGGCGGCCCGGTCCACTTGTCCGTCAATCTCTTCAGTCATGGTGAGCATAATATTGTCAGCAATCGTTTCCTGATGTTTTACTTTTTTTAATAGAAAATTACTGGCGGTTTTGATAACGGAAAGCGGTTGATTCAATTCATGAGCGACACCGGTGGCCATTTCGCCTAATGTCGTCATTTTACTGGCTTGAATAAGTTGTTGTTCGGCTTTAAGACGATATGTAATATCGGTCGCGGTCAGCAGAAGCACTTCTTTGCCCAAATATTCGGAAGGCGAAACGCGTATATCCGCATATATCACGTTGCCCTGACTATCAATCTGGCGCACTTTGTTTAATGCTTTACATGTTTTAATCTCCTCAATCCAGTAGTCCCGATAGTCCGGATCAAAGCAGCGTCCGTAGGTATGATGGAGAATGCCCTCTTTTTCAAAACCGTAAACGGTCTTAACGCTGTCATTACAATCCAAAATTTCAAGTGTCGCTTTGTCCAAAACAAAAAGCGGATTAGGGATATGGTTGAAAATCGCGCGATATTTTGTTTCTGACTTAAAAACCTCCTGCTCAAGCATCCGCCGTTTGGTAATATCCATGGAAATTTCCATTACTGCGATAATATCACCGCCACGATTGTGAATAGGGGCGGTCTTCAATGTCCAATAAGATGGTGTGCCATCACGGTTGACGCCGCTTTGTTCACTGTGATGCGATTTGCCATCTTCAAAAGTTTTAAGCACGGGACACGCTTCACACGGTTCGGTACGATTTTTGTAGGCCGCAAAACAATAATCACCTTCCTGGGGATCAAAGCATTCGGCAAATTCATGATTATAACGCAGCAGTTTGAAATTTTTATCCTGAACCGTTATCAGGCAAGGAACCATGCCAAAGAGCATCCGATACTCTTTACGCTGACTGTCAAGCGCTTCCTGCTTCTGGCCGATTTCATCGCCCATTTGGTTGATCGCAAAAACCAGTTGACCGATTTCGTCATTCTGATTCACTGAAACTTTACCGTTGCAATCGCCCTTACGGATGTGATGGGCTTCCTGAATCACTTGTTTAATAGGTCGGTTGACAAAACGCATGACAAAAAGGCCGATAATGGTTGCGATTACCAGAAAGATCAGAATAGCAAAAGCGATCAAGCCTTTTTCATAAAACAAAATTTGTTTATCTGTGTTTTGTAATGAAACCACCACATCAATGGTGCCTAGCACTTTCTCATCCAAGGGGTGAACATGACAATCGCCCGAACAACCCATTTCATTGTAAATATGGCTCGTGATGCCCATGAGACGGTAGCCGTTTGGGGATGTGAAGATACGATTTTTTTGATCTGGAGCGTCGCTTTGCAAAGGCGGGTCTGTGAGATGGCAGACGTTACAGGCCTCGGCTTTTATGTCAGTTTTATCACCGATTTCGTCACGAATGTTGGAAAAGCGAACCTCACCGGCATTATTGAAGATACGCACATATTCGATTTCAGATTGTTTGCCGATGTTGTGAACGATCTGGTTCAGCTCATCCTGCGAGTTGAGCATCATAGCGTAGTGGGCGCCCTGTTGAATGGTTTCGCTTAACCGGCAGACTTCGGCCGCTTTGACATTGAGCGCTTTTTTTTTTTCATATTTGATAATGAAAAAGGACAGAAAGGATATGCTGAAAAACAATGTCAAACCCACGGCAAAGATAAGCTTATAAACCAAGCTGTGTTGAAATGATTCAATATATTTTAACATTTCCCACCTCTGTTTCTATATTAATAATCAGTAGATGGAAATTTCACACACATTCTCGTTCCCACGCAAAGCGTGGGAACGAGGCTGCCAAAGGTTTTTTCCAGCTACTGATAATAATTTCCTTTTGACATATTGCTATTCACAGGTCAAGCCAATAGAATAATGTAACGCGGAAAGCCTTAAAGAAGGTTCGATGATGTAGCGCAATCTTTCAGATTGCGTCGTCCGTACTCTGGCAAATCCAGTCAGGCGCAATTTGAAAGATTACGCTATAATGGCCGAAACGCCGAAACTATGGTCAATGCCGATTCAACTTACCTCGTCAGTTAAAAGTTTGAAGTGTCAAGTGTCAAGTGATTTCATAACGCCCTGAATTCATTGAAACTTACAAATTTCGTGTCATATTTTTATTTTCAATGATTTCAATGGTTTAGAAGAATTTATGGCTGACGAAAACTTACCAAAGCAGTATTAATATGATTTTAAAATTCATACTCGGTTTTTATTGCATTTTATATCTGGCGGTGTTAATAATATAAAAAAAAAGCCATTGAAAGGAGTGATTATGTTTAAAAAGATTCTTTTGGCCATTACACCGACAGAAGCATGCCAGCGCGCCGCTGATATGGGATTCGCGCTCGCTCGGCAGGGCAATGCCGAACTGACTATTTTCCATTCCTGCGGATTACTTGAAGATGGATGGGGCTCTGTCAGACAGCTTTTACCATCTGGGAAAGTAGATGAAATCAGAAACGAAATAGATACTTTTTATAAAAAGCTGCTGGAAACCTATAATATTCAAAATTATAAGATTGAGGTCACACCGGGCTTACCGGATAGCGAAATTTTAAGATACGCCCGTAAATCGCATTCCGATCTTATATTATTAGGATCGCATGCCAAAAAAGATGATTTGAAACGTCCCAAAATATGGGGCATGGCTGGCAGCACTCTTGAAAAAGTCAGTCAGAAAGCGCGCTGCCCCGTGATGATTGTTACTGAGGAAGTCCCTAGAGTCTGGACAACTCTGAATTTGAAAGACCGGAAAGATTTTAATGTTTTGGTGGTCGATGATGAACTGAGTTTGCGTGATTCCGTTAAAGAGTGGTTGGATGAAGAAGGCTACAGTGCGGATATGGCTTCATCCGGTGCCGAAGCGCTGCAAAAGCTAGCCCAAAAACCGTTTCATTTGATGATCACTGATATAAAAATGGCGGAAATGGATGGCGTCGAACTGCTTAAAAGAGCCAAAAAAACGTTTTCCGAACTTGAAGTGATTATGATGACCGCTTATGCTACCGTGGATACCGCGGTTGATTCAATGAAAACCGGCTCATTCGATTATCTTACCAAGCCGTTCGAACCGGATGCGCTGATTGATAAGGTAAACGCTATCTATACCAAGTTTGAGGATACCCGTGCTGTCAAAGTGGATTTTTCCAATATCGTGATGGCCACTGATTTTTCCAAACCGGCGGATTGCGCTTTTGATTTTGCTTCACGGATTGCCCAGTTTTACGGTGCCAAAATGCACATTTTCCATGCTCTTGACACTGAAGCTGACATTGAAGCTGACGATGATCTTGCCAGCGTCAGTCAAAGCGGGATTGAAAAAAATATCAATGATGCGTTAAGCCGCATGAAAAAACGCTATGGCAACGAATTGGAAAGTGTCATTGAATATTCTCTGGAATCATGGGAGGGCATGCCTTATCGGGAAATTTTGAAATTCGCGCGCTGGCGCAATGCGGACTTGATCATCATGGCGCATCATTCCAAAATCAAAGACCCGGAAAAAGCCTTTCTCGGTTCCACAGTGGTACAGACCGCTTTAGCGGCGCGCTGCCCGACAATGAGCATTAATCGTGATTTTGTTCCTTTTTGTGACGTTGTTTGATAGATCAGATATTTTAGGGATTTAGCAAAAAATAAACTACCTGAAATGTAGGGTGCGTTAGCGGAGCGTAACGCACCGTGTTAATATTGATTGCGGTGCGTTACGGCTCACGCCTAACGCACCCTACATTGCTACATCACAGCTAAAATGGGTAGTTTATTTATTGGGTATTCCCTTACTAAAAAACGGAAGTTCAATCGTAAATACAGCCCCTTCACCCGGAGGGCTTGAAGCGTTTATAACCCCCTTGTGATTTTTGATAATGCCGTAAACCGTTGAAAGGCCGAGACCCACGCCGTAACCCTCTTGTTTGGTGGTAAAAAAAGGTTCAAAGATATGGGGCAGGTCTTTCTCATCAATTCTCGAACCGGAATCCCTGACCGCAATCGTTACGATCTCTTTTTGCATATCATGGCCCGCTTGCAGGCTGACAAAACCGCCATCGGGCATGGCGTCAACAGCATTAAAAATCAGATTGATAACACATTGTTGCAATTGATTGTAATCCCCGTTAATTTGAGTTTCAAGTTGAAAGTGTAAAGTTTGAAGTTATTTTTTTGCCGAATGGTCAACTACGCATGTTAATACAACAACGAACATTTCCATGCGCTTTGTAAGCTGTTTGCTCCGGAATGTAAAATGGAAAGCTGTTACGCATTCCAAAAAATCATTCCAGATAAAAAAATAGGGAATCACTTCAAAATCCGGCTTACTGAGAGTCAGCAGATATTGATTGGCGCTTTTTCTTCGCCTGCGCCATTCGGTGGTATCCGCAAAATCAGCATCATATCTGTCATAGATTTCCATTACAGGAGCGAATACCACAACTCCGCGAATCGCACTGCCTTCAATATAAGACAGGTAATCTTCCAAATCCTGTGGCGGAGACAGGTCTTGAATCCCGCAATGAGCATGTGCATCAATAATCATTTTAATATAGTCTCCTGAAGTTGTAGGTCGGGTTAGTGAAGCGTAACCCGACAATAAGCGGTTTTCATGTCGGGTTACGCTCTGCTAACCCGACCTATCGGACTGCAATTCACGTTTCACGCATAAGGTTCAGACTGCCGATAAACCCCTTCCATTGCTATAAAATGTAGGGTGGGCAACGTTTTACCACTCATCTGATTTATATCTGGATAAAAAGTAAAGCAACAGAATTCGTTAAATGAAAATACACTTGCCCACCGGTTTTAAGCAAAATGGTGGGCATAGCCGCCGACGATAGGCTCTCTATACAAAATATGTTTCCAACGATACCCACCCTACAACTGTGACAAAAAATAATTTACACAATTAAAATTCATTAATCTTGATGGTTTCGTAAAAAATCAGAAATTCGTCATTTATTTTTAATCTAATGATTTCAATGAGTTACGAGAATAGATTTTGGGAATTTTGATTTTTTACGAGACCATCAATAATTAATTATTTGTGATTATTATAAAGATGAATTGCACATGTATGAACTCATTGCCAGAGGTTATATTCTAAAAGTTGACCTCAGTTGTTAAAAAATGGGCATTGGCGTAACGCTGTACACAAGAGTCTATAAAGAAAGGAACGATCGTTAGATGCGTTGGTGCGATCATGCAGGCAACATGATTATGACCGGAGCGGAGAGCATATAATTGAGATCGTGCATAGAAAAAAATATGAACATTAAAATTGCCATTAATAGGGACATTAGGTTCGATCAATACATCAGAGAATGGAATCACAGATTATAATAGTCTTCAATTTTTATTCCCTCCATAGCTAAGATAAAACGTTGCTGTGTTATTTGTAACACTGCCTGGAACATCCTGGCATATGACGGCCCAAAAAGCCCATTACAAATATCCAGAGCCAGCCAAGACCAACTTATAACATTTAGCGCAGCCGCAAATCGAGCGACATTTCTTGTTGCCTGTGACATTACGATTCTAGTTCCCAAATTTCTATTCATTGCGGCTGCAACTTTAACCGTCAGAATATATGTGTTAAATGCTCCCATTTCTATAGCTTGATAGGTAATGCCCACTGCATATCTAAGAACTTCTGTGCTTTGAATGCCAGATTTTTTCATTTGGTCTATAATTTCCTTCATGTCCTCTGAATTTAATAGCTTATCCACGTTGGACCTCTGTTCCTTAGTAAATTGTTTGGACTGCATCAATGCAGCCTTCTTAATAAAAGATTCTTCAATATCTCTAAGTAAAGAGTGTTTGGAGCTTTTGCATTGAACAATGCTTTTTCTAAAGCTTAGTTTTTTAAAATCGCTTGTTTTAAAGATTTCCCTGTTCACTCTGTATATGGTTTCATACCAGTTACAGTTTCTGGAAAACGGATTCAAAGACTCCCAACTTTCATTAGTCCTTGATTGAATTCCCTTCACGTTTTTATTAATTATTTCCCATGCTTCATTATGCGAATCACCGAAATAATCTTGGCCCAGTAGTGTCCAGCCGGGAGCATTCCCAAATTCCTGGTCAAGCAACTTAATTTTTTTTAATCTTGAAAAAATGCCCGAATTTATACCATAATCACCTTAACAAATGAAACAACAAATAAGAGGTGAAAAAAATGGAGCTA
>JAUCGF010000001.1:0-38673 GCA_030378005.1 Desulfococcaceae bacterium HSG9
GAAATAAGGTTATTCTTCTTCTTTATCTGATTGACGATAACAGCATGTATTTATTTGATTTTAAAGAATTTAAACGAATCAGGCCGTCTGATTGCTTCAATCAGTTATATTTAATCTAACAAAGTAGTGTTAATTTTTGCGCTCCATGTCGTATTTTCAGGCATTTTCCATCTACTGATGATGACTAATTACACAATAACTCTGGTGAAAGCATACCCATTTCCAGCTACCGACATAAGGCGGGACAGTTTAAAAATCGCCAAGACATAAAATCAAGCCTTGGATATTGCAACTCCCGCAGTTGTTCTTCGCTTCAGAAACCCGATTTTTGTCCCATGTAAAGTTGGCAGCCCCATTTCTTGTATAAACGTTCAGGTAAATAATGTCACTGCGTGATCAGTCGGAGACATACGATTTGCCCTCCTTTCTTTTGTTTTGCGGATACATGTTCAATTTGGGCGGTAACAGTTACCTTTGTAGGGGCAATCCCTTGCGGTTGTCCAAATAAATTAGCCGCTTTCCATCTACTGATAGTACTCAGGATAGGATGGTTTCAAAATTTTATTGTTGGCTTTCTGGGCCGCTGCTTTCATAACAACTTCGACAATTTTGTCATCTCCGCCATGCGAGAGGGCACCATGAAACGCCGTGGTGAAAATATCACTGACTGCCGGGTATTCTGGAATATTGGGGCGGCATTTCCCGGTCGGCATATTATTCCGGGTCGCGGTCATGTGAGGGTATTTCTTATACGCTTCATCAAAGAAATGAGAAAAACGAAACGGTTTTCCGCCACGGAGAATGTAGTCTTTGGAAATACCTTTTCCCGTGAGGAATTGTAACACCATATAGGCTTCTTTCTTATGTTTTGAATCCTTATTAATTGCCAGACTGTGCGCGCCAATCATCGGAGTCGGCGGCGATACGGTTCCATCGGCCAGCGCTTTGCCAGGAATCGGACTATAAGCCATTTTTCCGGGAATGCTTGACTCATCAGGGTTTTCCATCGGTTCACCGACAGCTTCCCCGATCATGATGCCCATCGCCACTTTTCCGACCTGAAATGACTCGGTATATCGGGCGTGGTCATATTTCAAGGTATCTTTCGGAACCAGTCCTTCACGATAGAAACGGGCATAGAATTTCAATGCGGCCAACCCTTCCGGTGTATCCCAGGCCACATGATATTTTGGAATGTCATCCCGTTCAATATCACTGCCATTAATATAACCGGCCCCCCAGGCCCACAAAAAAGGAGCCATATCAGCGGCTAAATATTCCCCTTTATGGGCGAAAAGCGCTGTGCCATAGATATTCGGAGGAGCATTCACGGCTTTGGCGGCTTTGTAATATTCCTGAAATGTTTTCGGCGCTTCAATGCCGGCCGCTTTCAACACATCAGTGCGGTAGCCGAATAGGACGCCATAACTTCCCATTGGAATAGCATAGAGAGAACCTTTCCAGGTTCCCGCAGGCGTTAAAAGGGCTTCCATAATATCATCCCGATCAATCCCTGGAAGCGAGTCATCTTTGACAAAAGATTCCAGCGGCTCGATCCATTTTGAAGTCACATACAAGCCCAGAGAAGGCTGATCAACCGCAACGAGATCATAGCGTCCGGCACCAGACTTGAAATCCATTTTATGGGCTTGAACCATTGGAGCGAACTCCAATAGATTGGCTTTAACCGTAATCCCGGTTTTTTCTTCAAAGTCCGATTCATGCAGAAGCGCTAACGCGGTTTGGGCACTGACATCTTGCAAAGCGCAAATCGTAATATTCACATTTTTGGCAACACTATCACTTGCTGTAATAGGCGAACAACAGATAACCACGGCGAGTACCGTCAACAAACTTTTCTTTAACATAACAAAATCCTCCAAATGTGTGCGTTTTGAATTGACGTTTACCAGCAAAGGATACACCATCAATCCAGGAAATTCATAACCACTGACAACAATTTTCTGAGCAAATAATCTGACTGATTTAAAAAAACACCACCCCTTATCCCAATTTCCTCATGGAGCACAAAAATTAAGCGAAACGGTTTTTTGCAAGCCACTGAATCCGCAATCCTCCGGGGAATCGGATGCTGAAAATCGCTGCGCTTAATTTTTGTACTCCTAAACTTTCCATCTACTGAAAATTATTTTCGCATCCGGCTTTCTGTGAAGGCGATTTGCACGGCTTATTCGAAGACAATTTCTAAATTATCCATCAGGTCCTTAAAAGTCGGAAGGGTTTCAACTTGCCAAGTCAATGAATTGTTGCATAATATTTTCAGATGAAGCCCCTCCGCGTCATCGGCTTCCATCACCAGAGAAACACAGAGCGTTTTTATGCCCGAACTGTTGAGATATATCAGATCTCTCAAGTCAAGAACCAGTTCCATAGTATTCGCTTCCGACACCGCATCGATCACGCTTTCAAAAAAATCATCGATTTTTTGGTATTCATCAGGCATTGCAGCGAGTTTTCCCGACATCGACAGAGTCCCTTTACCGTCAAAATGCACCTTATAATTTTTTCCTTGGATATTCATATCACGCATCCTTTTCTGTGAGTGAAATTCTCGCCAAAGTTGTTACAACAGCGACTTCCGGTCCCATTTTAATCTGCCAAGACAGCTTGACATTTTGCATCAAAATTCGGATAAATCCGAGTTGTGATTTTCTCTTTCCCTGTTTTTTGGCCGCCTTGGCTTCCTTCATTTTCCGCTTAAAAAGTTTTATAATATTATCCGTGCATAGAACCAGGCGAGCGGAAGTTTTAAGTTCTTCTATCAAGGACGGATCGCTTTTATTTATTATATAAACCAGGAGTTCATCGCTTTTCAGACATAAATGGATAGTGATAATGTAATCGTGAGCCAATCGGCCATATTTCACTGAATTTTCAATCAGTTCCACGCACACAGAATGCAGAACCGTTCTTATCCGTTTTTCTTTTTCTGAATCGACAAACAGTGACCATATATCTCCCATAAATTCCGCTGAACGGTCCTTGGATTCCCAGAGTTTTTTCTGATCGATCGATTTGGCTCTCAGCCTCAGCGTACTCGAAAGATCGAACAATTCGGAGTCTTGCGGATCAAAATAATCTCCGATCACAATAAAATTATCTTCAGCCATTCGGCCCTCCTTTTCTTTTGTCGCTGTTCCGGGATTTGGTCAGGCCGTCTATATACTGATCCAATTTTGGTTTTTCCAGATTAGCGGAGTGCGAGCTTCAGCTTGCGGGCGTCATCTGGAAAAACCAAAATTGGAATACTATAGAACAATGACATCTCCCTTTCCCAGTTCCAAAATGGATGCCGCGATAATAAAATCGCGGCGGATTGATTTTATCATTATCCATCTCTTTATTCCACACTGTAACCCAAAAATCAAATACAAATTTGATTTTTGAATATCTCATATTACCATTAAAAATGGTTCATCTTTTATTATCAGTAGATGGAAACTTCAGGATCGCAAAAATTAAGTGAAGCGATTTTCAGCATCCGGCACCCCGGAGGCTGGCGGATTCAGGAGACAGCAAAAAACCGCTTCGCTTAATTTTTGCGCTCCATGCCGTATTCTCAGGCATTTTTCATCTACTGAATGTACACCGCACTGAAAATTTTTCTTTACTTTAAATCATAAAAAAGCAATACTTGATTTTGAATAGTTAATACTTTTTGAATGTGTTTCTCGTCAGTCATAAGTTCTCAGTAGATCGAAAAGGCCGGATGCTGAAAATTGCCGCACTTAATTTTTGCGCTCCTGAACTTTCCATCTACTGAGTGTGTTTAATGATGCGAAAAATTTTTCATATTTTATTATGCAAGAAATGGGCTGAACACAACCGTTCACACCCCGCTGGTTTTCCACAAAAATAATGTGCGTCAGTATATGAAAAAAGCCTTCGTGAAAACAAAAAATGGCATTATGTTCAAAATTTTCCTGATCAATGCCATATCATACATTACGGTAGGCGTACTTATTATCGGTGTTTTTTATTCATACCGATATATCGAAACCGCTCTAACCGAGGTGTTCGACAGTCATACGAAAACAATGGCGCAAAACGCCCATGTCGGAAAAGAACTGGCTGCGGTGTTGGTCGATACCGGCTATTTGGTGAGCGCTTTTTATCGCAATGATGAATTGTTAAACAGGATGGAAACTCAGCTCACTATCCGTCTTGAAGACTTACAAAAGCTGGTTAAAGATGAGCACTTGAGAAAATCACTGAATGATTTTAAGCTGACAATCAATACAGTTTGGGAGCAGGGTGAACGGATCAATCAGATTCACCGGAAGCTTGCATCCTTACATGCTGATTTTAACGCGACCATTAGCGATCTTGATAAAAAGACAGCCGGAACGTCTTTACAGCATCTGGCAATTATGATTCCTGAATTGCACAAACTGTTTTTAGAAATTAATTTACAGCTCTTTGATATGGGATTAGATCATTTTGAAGCTGACATGGATAAACAGCAGCAACCTATTTTATTCTTATTAGATGATCTTGAATTGCTCTTGAAATCTCTGACATCCCCTTTTGATGAAATTTCAGGTTGTTATGAACGATTAAAAAAAACGGTCAGACTTTATCGGGAAACAGTGACGCAATTATATTCTGTGGCCGGTACTTTCAAAATGCGGCAGGCGGAGTTGAAAAAGATGGAAAATCCATTGCTGACCCGATTGGAAGAAATTGACGCTTACATAGCAAATTCAATGACAACTACGACTCAAACTATGATGTCTAAGATTGAAAAAAGCGCTGCAATCGGAATTACGGTCGCTGTCAGCCTGCTTGTCGGTATTAGCATCTTTGTTTTTTGGATAGGCCAAACGATCACGCGTTCAATAAACAAAGCAGCCAAACGTTTTAAAGAAATTGCCTCAGGCCAAGGTGATTTGACTGTCAGCTTGGCCGTTGACGCAAAGGATGAAACGGCTATATTGGCGCGCCAGTTTAACCGCTTTATCGCTAAACTGCGGAAAATGATCAGGGCAATAGGCGGAAATGCCGTAACCTTGAGCCGGTTTGCCATTGATTTGACCTCTGTTTCCGAGCGGATGTCTGAAGAGGTTGAAGCGGTGGCCTCCAAATCCGGTCAATCAGCATCTGCGGCTGAAATGGTGAGTTCGAAAATTCGCACTATGGCCGTTGCCACTGAAGAGATTGATGAAAATATTAACACCATTTCTTCGGCTACGGAACAAATGTCTCAAAATATGAATTCGGTAGCCTCTTCGGTTGAAGAGATGAACACAGTCGTCAGCACCATAAGCGAAAACTCCCAAGAGGGTGCCGGAATGACTGACAGTGCAAAAAAAAATGCTCAAATCGCATCAGACGCCATGAATGAACTCAATGATGCGGTGAATGAAATCAGCACTATCATTGATGTTATCGGCACAATCGCCTCGCACACCAACCTGTTGGCACTTAACGCACGTATCGAAGCGGCGTCGGCCGGTGACGCAGGCAGAGGCTTTGCTGTGGTGGCCGACGAGATAAAAACATTGGCCGTCCAGAGTGCGGAAGCGGCTTCAGAAGTCACCGACCACATTGAAAGTGTACAAAAAAGAACCGGCAATGCGGTTAAAGTGTTTGCCGACTTGTTTGAGATCATCAGTGCAGTGAATCACCGGATTGGCGATATCAGCAACGCGGTACGGCAACAAAGCCAGACAAACCGCGAAATCTCTGCAAACGTGCTTCAGGCTGATACCGGGATAAGCGACATTTCATCCTCTATTACAGATATTGCGTTCAAAGTAAGTGAGATGAGCAAAGATGCCGGGGACGCCGCTGACGCCGCGGTTGATGTGGCAAAGAATATTATGGCCGTCAGCCAGGCGTCTGAAAGTTCAAGCCGCAATGCCCGGAAAGTCAGCACTTCCGCCGGCGAGTTGGCGCAAGTGGCATCACAATTACAGAAACTGGTTATTCAGTTTAAAGTTGATAAAAAAGGGCTTTTTTTTGATCGCTTAAACAAAGCGGTTAAACAAAGATAATTGATCCTAACGCTCACCGGTTTCTAATATTTCAAGAACCTCAGCACATTTTTGCCGGGAACGTTTTTCAATAGCCTCGGCTTCGACCATTGTCTCAGTTCTGAATGACTCATCCCTGATATCTTTCATATTGATCAGAACATTCTGAAAAGCTCCCCAAATACCGACTTCCAGAGCCTTGGCTCCCACCTGCACATCGGATTTTGACGCAGGATTGCCATAAGTCGCCACCTGGCACAGGGAGTCCCATGCCCTGTCACCCAGTCGCATTGCAGTCAGAGGAATCTGGATGGCGGTTTTTAATCCTGCCTGCATTTTAGTAATCCGGGCCGTTTTTTCAGCATCCGTGCCTTTTGGCATTCTCAAACCTTCCATGTACTCATTAAAGGCTGATGTATCCGCATCAATCAAAGGAATCAGTTCTTGGGTCAATTCATGCAAAACAGGAATACTTTGCTGCATATAAGATTCCACAGCCTCAAATTTTCTCACACCCTGAGTGAGTTTGGCGACCATAGCCCCAAGTCCCGTACCCATAGCCGCTATGGCTGCCGAAGCAGACCCGCCTCCGGGAGCGGATGTACGAGCGGCGATTTCCTCAATGAATCCGCGCAGACTCATTGAGGCCAGCGGTTCTTGGGGAGGTTCGGCAACAATATATTCGATGATTTTGTCTTTGGGAATAAAGGGCGCCACAGAGTTAAGCCCCATACGCTCTATGGCCAGGCGAATTTTCTGCTCTTCTTCATAGATGAACAGACCTTCCTTTTCAATATAATAATCAGCCGCCATGATAAGAGATTCCAAAGGCACGATACCCACAATCTCAGAACCCGCCACAGCGAGGTTCAGCTCTGCGGCTTCCCTTTTGACTTCTTCAAAGAGAAGATGAATGGGAGTGACATGATAATCATTCAGATTCACCGTCACCTGTGCCATGTTATACTCATCCACAAACCAGCCCATCCCTTTGACATCCTTGAGTTTGCCGGGTTGATTTTCACCCCGGCCGGCCTCTCGTAAATTCAAGGCGATGCGATGCGCCTGATTGGAAGTTCCTAAAATATTGACATTATAAGCAATCAGAAACATGCGGGCGCCTGTAGCGCTGGCACCCCAGGAAGGCACAAATTCCGACGGACCGAAATCAGGATGCCATTCAGGGTCCTTCAGCCGCTCTTCCAAAGCCTCATATTCCCCCTTGCGCACATCAGGCAGCTTGCGCCGATACTCTTGGGTTGCGGCTTCCTCATAGAGAAAAAAAGGCACCTTCAGTTCATCGGCGGCACGTTTGGCAAATTTCTTAGCAATTTGCACACACTCTTCCATGGTGACATCAGCCACAGGAATAAAAGGGCAGACATCCATAGCGCCAAAACGGGGATGTTCCCCCTTGTGATTTCTCATGTCG
Organism: Desulfococcaceae bacterium HSG9; assembly: GCA_030378005.1. Classification (GTDB taxonomy): domain Bacteria; phylum Desulfobacterota; class Desulfobacteria; order Desulfobacterales; family JAUCGF01; genus JAUCGF01. Next base: position 7,429 of record JAUCGF010000001.1, read on the forward strand.
ATTTTCTCACGCGCCACCCGAGCCGCCGCAAGGGCGCCCTCGATAACAGTTTCAGGATCCCCCACAAAGGTATATACAGTTCGATGGGTGGACCGCCCCGGATCGACATCCAACAGCGTACATCCAGGGGTTTCGCGGACAGCATCCGCAATAGCGTTGATCACGTTTTGATCACGCCCTTCAGAAAAATTCGGCACACATTCGATTATCTTTTTCATTTTTTTCCTTGTATTTATAATTACAGATTGTAGGGTGCGTTAGGACTCAGCCGTAACGTACCGAAATCTGATTTTTAATACTAACATGGCGCGTTACGCTACGCTAACACACCCTACATTTCTACATCTCAGGTAGTTTGTTTTTTGAGAAAACAACCCTGCCATTTTTAACAACCGTTTCCACGGTGTTCACCCCGACATGGTAGGGGATAAAACGGTAGGAAGGGTATTCAAGGATAATAATATCCCCTTTTTTTCCCTTGTCGATGCTTCCTATGGTTTGAGCGCGATCAATGGCGGCGGCTCCGTTAATTGTCATGGCGGTGACAGCTTCCTCGCAACTCATATCCATATACAAAACAGCCAGGGCGAACATGAGAGGAATGGAATTGGAAAAACAGGAGCCGGGATTAAAATCCGTTGCCAGAGCGACCGCACAGCCCTGATCAATCATGTATCTTGCTCTGGCATAGGGTTCCTTGAGGCTGAAGGCGGTTCCCGGTAACAGGGTCGCCACCACACAGGCATGAGCCATATCTTTGATGCCTTGGTCTGATGCCTGGAGAAGATGATCTGCGGATACGGCTCCCAGTTCGGCCGCCAACTCAGCTCCCCCCAATTGCACGATCTCATCAGCGTGGAGTTTGGCCCGGAACCCCAGCCGCTTTGCCTGTAAAAGCAATCTCCTGGATTGTTCCACTGAAAAAACACTTTTTTCACAAAAAACATCGCAAAATTCAGCCAGGTCTTTTTGGGCGACTTGTGCAAGCATATCAATAACAAGATCGATAAACGCATCCTCATCACCTTTGAATTCCGGGGGAATTGCATGGGCGCCGAGAAAGGTTGCCGCAATGTCCATGGGGTGGATCTCTTTAAGCGCTTGCATCACCTCAAGCTGCTTGATTTCCGTATCCGAATCCAAACCGTAACCGCTCTTGCCCTCAACTGTGGTCACACCGAAGGCCAGCATAGAGTCCAATCTTTTTAACCCTGAAGCCGCAAGAGATTCTTTGGAAGCGCTCCGGGTGGCCTTGACGGAATTGGCGATTCCGCCACCTTGTTTCATAATGTCCATGTAGCTGTCACCCCGAAGCCGCCAGGCAAATTCATCGGGACGGTAGCCTCCGAAAACAAAATGAGTATGAGAATCCACAAATCCCGGCAAGACCGCCTTATCTTTGGCATCAATGATATCAAATCCATGAGTGTCGAAATCCTTTAATATCTCACAGGAGTCGCCCACAGCTTTTATATGCCCCCCTTCAATGATCACCCCGCCATTTTCAATGATCATAAGGTCTGACATTTCCTTTCCTCGTTTGGCCTTAAAACCGCTGCATGTAACCACCTCGCTGGCATCTTTGATGATTAAATTTCCTTGCATTTTTTCTCCCCGATGCTTTTTAATTATTTTTTGAGAGTATTTTCCACAAGTGTCGCAATCATTTTTTCATCGGTGAGATAAGGAATGGTGATATGGTCTTCCCCTTTGCGCATCTCATTATACTCGATACTTGTTTCAACGGCGTTTTGATTTCTTGCCCAGGCGCGCCTTGCAACACCGCCCATGACATCCCACAGCATGGCTCGTTCAATGATTCCGTCTATTCTGGAACTTCCATCCAATACCAGGCCAAAACCGCCATTGACAGCTTTGCCGATACCCACTCCGCCGCCATTGTGCAGGGCGACAAGACTCATGCCTCTGGCGCAGTTTCCCGCAAAACACTGGGTCGCCATATCTGCCATAATATTGCTGCCATCTTTGATATTGGCTGTTTCCCGTAAAGGCGAATCAGTGCCTCCGCAATCATGATGGTCTCTGCCAAGCATCACCGGCCCGATTTCTCCTTTTCTGACCATATCATTGAATTTCAGGGCAATCTTTTTTCGGCCGGCGGCATCCTGATAAAGAATTCTGGCCTGAGTTCCCACAACAAGTTTATTTTTTTCAGCATCCCTGATCCAGATATAATTGTCCCTATCCTGGGACCTTCTGTCCGGATCAATACATGACATGGCGGCCTTGTCAGTCATTAAGAGGTCTTTTTCTCTCCCGGAAAGACATACCCAGCGGAAAGGGCCGTATCCATAATCAAACATCAACGGCCCCATGATGTCTTCAACATAAGACGGGAAAATAAAACCGTCCAAAGTGTTTTCCCCGTTTTTGCATATTTCCGGGATACCGGCATCAAAAACAGCCTGCATAAAGGCATTGCCATAATCAAAAAAATATGTGCCGCGATCAACAAGCGTTTTGATAAGATTATAGTGGCGTTTAAGTGAAGTATCAACCATTTCACAGAATTTATCAGGCTCATCGGCAAGCATTCGGGTGCGTTCTTCAAAGGAAATACCCTGGGGGCAATATCCGCCGTCATAAGCCGCATGGCATGATGTCTGATCGGAAAGCAGATCAATGTCGATATTATTGTCAACGGCATATTCAATCAGGTCCACAATATTGCCATGGAATGCAATGGCCGCAGGTTTTTTTTCAGCCATTGATTTTTCGGCAGTTTCAAAGGTTTTTCCGGGATCATCCTCGATCCCGCTGACCCAACCCTGGTCAAATCTGGTTTTAATTCTTGAATAATCAACCTCGGCAATGATACCGACACCATTGGCGATTTCAACCGCCTTGCCCTGTGCGCCGCTCATTCCGCCAAGTCCCGAAGTTACAAAGAGCTTTCCGCGCATGTCACCATCTTCCGCCACACCGAGTTCCATGCGGGCGGCATTTAAAAGCGTGCCATAAGTGCCGTGGACTATTCCCTGGGGGCCGATATACATCCAGCCGCCGGCGGTCATCTGCCCGTAATTGGCGACACCGAGAGCGACAGCGCGATTCCAGTTGTCCTGATCATCAAACAAACCCACCATCATCGCATTGGTGATAATTGTCCGGGGTGCTTGCGGCGATGATTTGAAAAGCCCCAGAGGATGGCCTGATTCCATAACAAGGGTTTGATCCTGAGTAAGATTTTCCAGATATTTTTTAATGATATGATATTGCATCCAGTTCTGGCATACCTGGCCTGTCTCCCCATACGTCACAAGTTCATAAGGATAAAGCGCAATCTCAAAATCCAGATTATTATCTATCATAACCTGAAAAGCCCTGCCTTCAAGACATTTACCCTTATAATTATCAACAGGTTTTCCAAAAATTCTTCCCCGTGGCCGAAATCTGTATCCGTATATCCGTCCACGGGTCAGAAGCTCGTCAAGGAATTCAGGAGCAAGCTGATCATGCCATTTTTCCGGTATATATCTCAGGGCATTTTTAAGGGCGATTTCAATTTCCGACCGGTTGAGTGTCAGTTTTCTTTTAGGCGCCCTCCGAATCCCCTGTTCAAATATCGGTATTTGAGGCAGATTTGGAAAGACATCATCAAGTTTTATGGTCATGGCTTTGGCTATATCTTTGTTATTCATATTTTTCGCTCCTTTATATTTTTTTAAGCTGTTACCGCTTGACCGTCTCAATCATTGATAACCGCTAAAAGCAAAGAATGTAGGGTAATTCGGCGGGTGCGGTCGGAATTGATTTCAAATATGATGATAATATACCATAACATAAGTCGGGGAGCAACATATTATCAGTAGATGGAAAATTCAGGAGCGCAAAAATTAAGCGAAGCGATTTTCAGCATCCGGCACCATCTAAGTACAATGTGTGTGAATTTTTCATCTGATGATTATGATAAAAGGCGGATTCCGGCTTGCTTTCGCTGATGAATAGGTAAAAATTACGAAGCCCTGTGGCTGAACGCATCGTGCTATGCCTTATTAATAAGGACGTGATCAAAAATCAGTTTACAAAAAAAGATAGAGGTGTTATATATGGATAATATAGCTGGAAAAAATTTCTGGCTGACTACGAAAACTTTATGACATCCAAATTCATTGATACCAAAACCGAAAAGTATATTGATTTTCGACAAGTCATCCGGGAAAGAATCCAACAATTGGAGATGGCCGTGATCAATAACGAACCCTATTCGCCATTTATCCCGCATGCCTGATGATGCTTTTTGTAACCATTTGATATTATTATGTTTTATGCTAAAGCGAAATGAAAACCGATAAAATTTGCGAGAACCTCGAAACCCCCTGAAAAGGGGGGAGATCCTCGCAAAATTTATCTTATTGATTTTATTGGAAATATTGATTTTAATTTTTAAAAATGGAAAAAATACAATGCAAAAAAAGAGCCAAAAAAGGAGGTCCTCGCAAACAGGGTTTAAACTACCTGAAATAATTAGAAAAAAATAGGGTACTGTGGAAATCATTGACCTGATTTAAAAGGGATTGCGACACGCATGGGTGACAACTACGGGTTGTTCACCACCGCGTGGAAATCATTGACCTGATTTAAAAGGGATTGCGACACCCGCCATCTTTTCCCAAGTTGGTATGCCGCAACTGTGGAAATCATTGACCTGATTTAAAAGGGATTGCGACACTCACTTACGGCTGACCAGAAGCCTCTCTTTCAAGGTGGAAATCATTGACCTGATTTAAAAGGGATTGCGACACTGCGCTTGTAACTGGAATCAGAGCAACATGAGCAGGGTGGAAATCATTGACCTGATTTAAAAGGGATTGCGACACTCATCAGTCGACGTTTCGAACATAGGAGTATCGTTCAGTGGAAATCATTGACCTGATTTAAAAGGGATTGCGACATCCCAAATCATTAGATCTTTTTTGAATTTTAGCTTGTCGTGGAAATCATTGACCTGATTTAAAAGGGATTGCGACATCTGGGCTACTCGCTGGTTGACGGCCGTATCAAGTGGAAATCATTGACCTGATTTAAAAGGGATTGCGACATGCTATTTAATGAGACCGTCCAGTAAATCTTTCTCGGCTGGTGGAAATCATTGACCTGATTTAAAAGGGATTGCGACTCTGTTAAGGTCAGTGGACGAGTTACTGGTTGTATGTGGAAATCATTGACCTGATTTAAAAGGGATTGCGACATTTACTTTTAAACCCATTGAAAATAGTGATTTCCACATGGTGGAAATCATTGACCTGATTTAAAAGGGATTGCGACAATATTCCCCAGTTCGCAGGTCTTGGGCCCAGCCCCAGGTGGAAATCATTGACCTGATTTAAAAGGGATTGCGACATTGAACGAAATATTATTGCTTCTCAAAAAATTACAGGTGGAAATCATTGACCTGATTTAAAAGGGATTGCGACACAGCGATTAGCCCATCACCAATGCTTTCTTGATACGGTGGAAATCATTGACCTGATTTAAAAGGGATTGCGACACGGCCTCTTCAACCACTATTATTCTCTTCCCTGGTGGAAATCATTGACCTGATTTAAAAGGGATTGCGACACCATCATCCCCGCAGGGATCACTGTCAAGATATCTTGTGGAAATCATTGACCTGATTTAAAAGGGATTGCGACATGTTCAAAGTGCGCGAAAACACGTTCACCCACAACCATAGTGGAAATCATTGACCTGATTTAAAAGGGATTGCGACAGAACAGGGCGATAGTCAGTAAGGTGGTGCTGATGAGTGGAAATCATTGACCTGATTTAAAAGGGATTGCGACATAATTGACTTTCATAGTCTGCGTTATAATTGCCAGTTGAAGTGGAAATCATTGACCTGATTTAAAAGGGATTGCGACACTGTTCCTAAGAGAAGAATTACATCACCTTCAAACAGGTGGAAATCATTGACCTGATTTAAAAGGGATTGCGACATCTCTATCGTAACTGTCAGAGTTTTCATTATAGTCGTGGAAATCATTGACCTGATTTAAAAGGGATTGCGACACCCTATCTGCATCAATGCATTCTTTGCAGTCTCCTCGAGTGGAAATCATTGACCTGATTTAAAAGGGATTGCGACATCTATCATTTTCAATCCTCCTACTTTATTTTTACCGTGGAAATCATTGACCTGATTTAAAAGGGATTGCGACACTCCTCATTGAAAGCATAGCAACACAATATAATAACAGTGGAAATCATTGACCTGATTTAAAAGGGATTGCGACAAAAAGTACAACAATAATAATTGCTACGTTTATAAAGTGGAAATCATTGACCTGATTTAAAAGGGATTGCGACATTTGATTGAAAGCCTCGAGTGTTTGTTGGTCTAAAGTGGAAATCATTGACCTGATTTAAAAGGGATTGCGACATTCCCAAGTTCATCATACAACGAATAATGAACTGTTGACGTGGAAATCATTGACCTGATTTAAAAGGGATTGCGACATTGAAACGTCCTCCTTTTTAATGTTTTTAATAAAAGAAATGTGGAAATCATTGACCTGATTTAAAAGGGATTGCGACACTCCGTACAGCGGGCCGGGTTTTGACTTTATTCCGAACTCCCGTTCTTTCGTGGAAATCATTGACCTGATTTAAAAGGGATTGCGACACGCCTTAGCGAACTCTTCCCAATGGACTAACATTTTGTGGAAATCATTGACCTGATTTAAAAGGGATTGCGACATTTAATATAAAAGTGTATTCCATTATCAGTTAAAATAGTGGAAATCATTGACCTGATTTAAAAGGGATTGCGACATCTACCAACTCAAACTGAAGTGCCTCAGCACTTCCAACGGGTGGAAATCATTGACCTGATTTAAAAGGGATTGCGACATATCCAAGCAGCGTCTTCGTAATACATAGTGCCAACGTTGTGGAAATCATTGACCTGATTTAAAAGGGATTGCGACATTTCTGGTTTTTCCAACAGAGGAAACACCGTTTCTTTGAAGTGGAAATCATTGACCTGATTTAAAAGGGATTGCGACATCGGCTTTGGATACACCATCCTGTTTCCTTTCATGTGGAAATCATTGACCTGATTTAAAAGGGATTGCGACAACTTCTTTGAGTTTTTCCATTGTTGCTGGTTTTAGTGTGGAAATCATTGACCTGATTTAAAAGGGATTGGCTATATCGCTATTAAGTTAAGGGCTGCCACAAAAGATTACCCCTGCATAACATGACGATTCGTAGGGGCAATCCTTTGTGGTTGCCCTAACGAAAACGCTTAACTTAAAATACTTGTAACTTGAATCAGGAGCGCCTTATGAAGGCATTCAGTTGTCTCCGACTAACTATCCTGTCCCGGGCAATAGACAATATTAACCTGCCCGCTTACCAGGGCAGCGCCTTGCGAGGCGCTTTCGGCCATGCGCTGAAACGGGCCGTATGCACATTTAAAACGCAGGAATGCACTGCTTGCCTTTTGAAAACGAAATGCGTTTATTCTTATACGTTTGAAACGCCGCCACCAGCCGATACGGAAGTACTCCGGCTATATCCCTTTGCGCCTCACCCGTTTGTTTTAAATATATCAGGGAACAGTAATGAAAATCGCAAACCGGGAAGTCCGCTTCAATTTGGTATGACCTTGGTTGGCCGGGCGATTGAGTTTCTGCCCTATTTTGCCTACGGCTTTATTCAAATGGGACAGCTCGGCATCGGCAAAGGGCGAGGACGTTTTGATGTGGAACAGATTGTAGCTGTCAATGACAAAGGCGAGAACGCCGAAATCGTTTTCGAACATGACCACGTCACGCCGCCTGAAACGATTTTGAGCTTTGAGAATGCATGCCAACGGAGTACGGAATACGCATCCAATGAAATCACCGTGCGGTTCAATACGCCCTTGAGAGTCAAATACCGCGGACGTTTACATGATAATCCCGATTTTCATATTATGATTCGCAACCTGCTGCGCCGTGTTTCCAACCTGCTCTATTTCCATTGCGGACAACATGCGGATTTTGATTTTAAAACACTTATCCGTAAAGCCGAAACGGTCAAGATGATTCACAGCGATATACGCTGGGCGGATCAAAAACGGTATTCCAATCGCCAAAAAAAGCACATGCTGATGGGCGGCATTGTCGGCCAAGCAACCTACCGGGGCGATTTGGCTGAATTTTTGCCGTTGCTGGTTTTGGGAAGCTGGGTTAATATTGGTAAGGGTACCAGTTTTGGTTTGGGGAGTTATTCTTTAAGTAATACTGACTGATTAATCTTTGAAATGCCGTGAAAAAAAATCTCAGTAGCTCGAAAAGTTTTATGAAATATAGCCAAAGGAGTGCCGAATTTACAGTCAGGCACATGGTCGAAACATGAAATTTCATAAAAACAGCGCCAAACTGTAAGTTCGGCACTCCTCTTCGATCTACTGAATCTGGTTGGGCAGCGTCAATGCTCCGACGTTGAATTGGATGGTTTGGAAAAATAAGTATAGAATACCAACAGTACAAGCAGGAAAAGCCCGATGAATTTGAAACAGATATACTTTTCAGCAACACCGATAATGCTGAACATCACAGAGAGGACAAGTCCGATCTTGGCAATTTTATCGGACATTCGCGCGAGTTTATCCTGCCAGTTCATCTGAACAAGCGCATCTGCCCGTTCCAGTTCCTCTTTTAATTCTTGGTGTGCATCCTGAATGTGGACAGCTTTGCACTGAAGTTTAAAGATTTCAATCCCCTGCATCTGACTTGTTACTTCACGATACCAGTACTGATTGGTAAATCGCGCAAATGACTGCCGTAATTTTCTGATACGTTCCTTGCTCTGATCGTGGTTTTTGTCTTCCACCAGATCTTTTGTCTCACTGGCCAGGCGTTCCGTATATTGAATCATGGCGGTACGATAATAAAGCGCGAGAATTGTCATGTAAAAATACATTGTATGAACATGGCGGGAGACAATATTCTCAAAAAACCAGCCAAATCCAACATAGACATTTGAGAAATCCGTGAAACCGTATAGATTACCATAAGGAGCGTACCACATTTTCAGAATTTCTCCTTTCATACGCTCTCTCACATATTTCGGATCATAGGTATATCCGCCGATATTTTTATCGCCGCTCTGATCCACATAAAGAATAAGAGAAAACAAGGCTTCATGGGCTTTTTTTCCGGCTTCGGATTGCGGCTTTTCTCCCCAGAGCGCTACATGAGTGTTCGCAAACATCCTGTCATCCAACAGGGGAAAAATTCGCAAATCTCCGGTGGCCAACATTTCCCGAATCATATATTCCACCACTGGCGACAATTTTGCTCTCAGATCACGGCTTAACATTCTGGCCGGTTCTGTTTCCTTGAATGTAGCTACCGGCTGTCTTTTAGAAAGGGAAATCAGGTCTGTTTTGACAATCTTTGCTTCATCTTTCTGTTCTCGGTACGACGGGTAAATAACCCGAATCAGGTTGTTGGCCGCAAGGCATGAACTGAGCTGAACAGTTCGGATGGTTTTCCAAGCATCTTCTTTCCTGATATACCGGAGCAAATCAAGGGGTTGCTTGATAATTTCCCAATCGATCTCTTCCATTTCTGGAATCGTAACGGAAAAAGAGAGAAAGTAGATGTTGTCATTTGGGAAAAAGCAGAGGCGAATATTTTCCATATTCAGGGTAAAGTTCTCTTCTCTTCGCAAATGGATTTTGAATTCATCGGCTTTCAGTTCATATTGCTGTACAGGCTTAATCTTGGAATCGGTATTGGTGTGGGCAAACAGAATATCCCGGACATGGGGAAAAAAGTAAAGGATGGTTTCGGCATCTTCATCAGTGTGCCGGATTTCTGTCAAATTATCTTCTATCCAACCAGCCTTTTCAGCCCCGCTTCTTTCATTGTTTCTGAGGGTAAACGGAAGAATGAAATCGGTTTTAAAACTGGTAACAGGCCGGCCATCTGTAAGGCTGAATTCAAAAAACGCATGAAGAATTCGGTTCCAGTCCGCCTCTTCGTGTAAGGAAGATGCTTTAAAATAGCAGATATCTTTCTTGCGTTCAGTTTTCATCTCAAAATCATCCCGCAGCCGGTCAGATTCCGTCAATTCTTCAAACGGCCTTTGCCATGTTAGCGTAGCGTACGATTCGATTGCATATATTTTCTGATGATTCTCGTCTTCATAAATAATGAGGCAAGGCTTATGCTTTGTTCCCCATTCCACAGCCTTGCTGGTGAATTGTTCAGAATTTTCTGAAAAATCCCTGCAATATTTCCGGGGAAGAAAGGAAATACAAAGCCCCTTGAATGAGTAAGATTGAATTTCAGGCAGATGGTTCATAATGTCTCCTTCAAGGTTTGCGCTTAAGGATGTTGTCCCAGGCAGATGTCGTTTCCTGGTAGATTCTGAAATGGATGGTTCTTTTTACATTGAACAGGCTCAGAGCAACTTTTTCAGCCATATCCTTATTTACTTTAATAGTATCCGAGGGTGCCTGTATATATTTGTCCCAGTCAATCACTTTCTGAAAATTATGCGGATTAAATGGGGGATATGTGTACTGGCATTTTGTAGCAAATTCATCGAATGAAAGGATAAGCGCAAGCCACGTCAGTGAATTTTCATGAAGGTAGGGGCTTAATGTTTTGATAAACTCCGTCTGAAGGGGGTATTCCTGATATTCCGGCAAAAAGCCGTCTGATGTTCCGGCTAATACCCTGTCAATGATTATGTTTACCGATCCCAGTCCGTATGCTTTCCCATATCCGATCTTATGCCTGATATTTTCACCGGGATGCAATGCACAAAGAATAAGCTTCAGAAAAGGTTCCGGAATCCTTTCAAAAAATATATGACCGGTCATTCGGGATTTTTTTCTAACCGTCTCGACAGGATATTTATAGTAATTTAAAACAAACTGTCCCCTTTTTTTTACGCTGTGGGGCCAGTTTCTTTTATTATCATACCATCGGATAGCATTCTCCGGGTACTGATGGTAATAGAATTTCCGCCCCCAGTATTCTTTTCCAATAAAATCAGTAGATGTTCTTGTCATTCCTCTGGCAGTTACACGGCGTTTTTTGATGGAATCCGGCACAAAATACCACCAGTTATTCATTCGCGGTTTGGGGCCGCCCATAAACGCGCTTCCCGGAATATCCGGGATTTTGACGGAATCATGATCCAACATACTGCTATCTGCTACGACATCTTCAAATATCAGCCGGGACTGATATGCCTTGTCATCGCCGTCACCTTCCAGCACAAGACCGAAGAGAAACGATGCCAGATCCAGTTTTCCATCTTTGACTTTCGGGTGAAAACGCTCTGGAATGACAGGGCCGAAGTCAAGCTTTTTATCGGCGTTTGCCTTACTTAAAGCGGCAAAACCGATATGACGTTTTTTGTATTCAGCAGGATATTCATCTGTCGCTTGATTAACCCATGAATTGGCCAAAGCTTCAAAAAACGCTCGAATCATGCCTTTGATACTGGAACCCGGAATTTGAGGGATGGCACCGTTTCGATGAAATTTGGAAGCAGTGATTCTATAGTTATTTTTATTGCCTTGCCGCGTCTGTTGCCCGACAATATGGACAGGGGTTAATGTTTCAAGGGTATAGTCAATTTTTCCGGAAAGAAGTCGCCCCTCTTTTTCCCATTCGTCTGGTGTGCGAAGTTCAGGGCTTTGCTTTGAAAAGGGAACGAAATCAAACGGTACGGGGTTATGGTCGGTCATCTGAAGCCTCCTTCCCGAAGCTCTGATAGAAATATCTTAGTTTCCCTATATAGGTTTCCCGGGCTTCCTGCCAGTTTTCAATGGTGTATTCAGGGAAAATATCGCTCAGGCGGTCGCCTGAAAAATGCGATCCCGGATTCAGCCCGGTAAAACTATCTGCTGTACGGGTAAAAAGTGAAATTTGAGTTGACAGAATCCGCAAACGGCCCTTGCCAATCGTGGTCAGTCCTCCGAGCCGTAAAAGTCCGGTATTGATGCCCTGTTCCCAGAAGGCGACAAAACCCAGATCTTCCGGCGTGGGATTGGTTATTCTCAGGAATACATCAAATTCATTCCCCGGCGTCAGTTCCATAAAGCTGTGCAGGCCGCCTTTTTTTGCGCCTTGAGTTACTCGGTCCAGAGGATTCCGGGTGATGATTGCCATTTTGCCATGTGTGGACCCGGTCCGGAATTCACTAAAATTTCCATGCAGAAGATTGGCCCTGAATTGGTTTGCGGAAAGCTGCGTCAACTTGCCTACGCTGACTTGCAGTCTGCCCGCAACTGATTCGGCATCCAGTTCGTCTTCGCCGCTATCGGTTGCGAGTCCGAACAGGTTTTGAATCAGATGCCATCCGGGTGTCTTCAGTGCGGTTTTCATGAGCTGACGTTCATTTTCCTGATTTTTGGGGTCTTCTTCATCGCCCTCTTTTTTGGAAATATCAGTTGCATTCCAAAACGGTTTTTCGATAATCCGCCGGATGGTGTAATTTCGTAACGCGCCTCGGACGCTTGACGCAGGAATACAATACTGAATCTGAAGATTATTACCCTTTATGCCGGTGTCAAAGTAGAAATCAGATATTTGGGCATCATTTTCATCTTGGATATTTTTTTGAAAAAAATCAAAGCGGGCGTCAACCTGGCGCATTTTGTCTGTATTCCCATCCCTTGAATTTGAAGTCGCCTGTTTCCATGCTGAGGTTGTGCCGGATTTGATGCACAGGGATGTTTCTGTTTTCAGATGCCATCTGATATTGGCAACGCCTTTTATCTCTGAAAAATCGGAAGTTCGGCTCATTTGCATTCTCCCTTTTTTATTCGTGATATAAACCGGGATTTAAACTTCTCAATGTATTCTTCCTGTTCTTCTTCAGAAAGGAGCGGCAATTTGGTATAGCCTGCATGGCCCTCTCTGAGAGCGCCTTCCATCCATGCGGAATAGTTACTTCCGTTCAGATAGGAAATTTGTTTCATATTGAAGGTAAATCGCCCGAACCCGACACTGCCCATCCCGCCGAGTGTTACAGGCCAGATAAAGGAATTGAAGCCGTCAAGGGCGAAAAGCAGCATTCCCATTTCAGCATTCGTCAGGTTTTGGCCGGAAACAGTCAGGCTGAAGGCCGCACCGCGCGGGACAACCTCATAATTGAACAATTTATTTTTTGCTGCCGTTCCCGTTACCGGATCAATGGCGACGGATTTCATAATAAGAGTTCCTCGATCCGAATCAAATCTCGAATATGCCAGGGGTGAATGCCCGGCAGGAATATTTGGTGGTGCCGCCATCGGAGCGTCCCAAAATTCCAGCTTGCCCGCGTTAACAGTACTGCCGAACAGATATTCGGTCATTTTAAGCTGTTCCCCGATTTTGGTTTTTTTATCTTTCAATTCCTCGGCAAATTTTTTCAGATCAAGGGCGCGTTTTGATGTGTTGACACACGCCAGAGACAAATCACAGAATATTTGGGTGAGCCAGCTTCTCAGGTTTCCTTTAAGCGTGCTTCCGGGAATATATGCCCGCTTGTCGCAACCTGTGATTACAGTCGTGAATAGATGAGCTTTCTCCTTTTTACGCTCATCCGACTGAGGAAGCCTTTTCTCATCTGCAATCATGTCGCCGTTGCCAATATGCAGCGGACTTATCGTTTTCAGTGTTCCGGTAATTTTGTAGCGATTGATAAATGTACCGCCTTTAAAGGATTGTTCCATTGCCGTCTCCTTTCATTTTCAGGCTGATCTGAATTTCACCGTAACCGTTCTGAGGTACAAAAGGGCATCTCTTCCATGGGAGCGAGCCGCCATATTCCTTTTGCGCCCAGGAAGGCAGGGGTAAACCTTCTCTGAACAAACTCTTAAGTTTTTCCTCCGCGGATTTATGGTTTTGAATTATAAAGACAAATGTGCTCCCTTCCGATGTCAGATAGAAAGGCCGATAATGATCTTTCATGAAACGCATACCAATATACCCGCCCTGCAATTCCTGTGAGGCAAACCATCGTTTCATTATAACCGCGTTGCCGAACAGGTCGTGCCAGTAGCCTTCATAAAAGGATTTCATCAGTTCATGATCATCAAAGACCTCCTCTGACTTTTCGGCGATGTAGTATGGATTGACCATTATGGCGGATGAACGGAGGGTAATGGCAAAAGATAAAGCGTCATTTAGCCGAGATAAAGATTTGCGGGGCTTGATATGTTTTGATGAGAGATCGACACGGGATTGGCGTTTTCCGATATACCGGAGGGCCAGAGGCAGTGCCTTGTGTATCTCTTCGTCCAAACCGGTTTTTTCGTCTTCGGGCATATTTTCCGGAAAAAGAACCTGAAAATTCCAGCAAATTTCTTTTGCCGGTTTGATCATGCGGAAAGAATAAAGCTTACTGTCATCCGCTTTAAGCAAATCTTCATCAATGGCAGTACGCATTACAGGATGATATTTAAGTTTCGGACGTTTATAAATCTTTGGCTGATTACCTTTCCAGTCAATTCTAAAGCTGACCGGTTTTGTATCTTTTGCCCATATTTCCGCTTCTGATTCCTTAAACGCAATATTTTCATATTCGTTTCCATAACATACAACTGAAAGCGGGATGCTTTCTTTTCTGATATACGGCTCTTCAGCCGGTATTGCATGAAGAAATCTCAGTGCTGTATAAAATTTTGCAAGATGAGGAAAAGCAGCGGATACAAATTCGTTCCGTTCATCTATGCTCTGCCCCAGGGACATATTACCGGCAAGCCGATTCAGTCCGGTTGCCATTGCGCCTTTTAACACCGCTCCGGGAACGATTTCTTCGCTTTCAAAAATTGTCTCTGTCCGTTTTACTCCGCCGATAAGCATCGGTTCTCTGAGTTCAAGCGATACATCAAGGCCAATTGCATCCTGATCATTTTTCCCGTTATTGCTGGCAGGTATCCTGAAATTTTTCATCTTCTTGAATTGCACGGATAGTAGTCTGCCACATCCGACGGTTGTATCGGCACCGATGGAAGGAATAAAATGAAAAGCCTTTTTGAGTTGGCTCAGGTATTCAGCTTGGTCTTCTTCACTAACAAAGAATTCTACTTGACCTTCCCACAGAAATTCACCGCCAGAGGCAAAAGGTGATTCACTGATAATCAATGCGCCTTTTTCAACCACAAGCCGTTCCGGTTCAATTCGGATGCGGGTCCTGATTAGATCAGCGGATTCGGACACTTCCGCCTTATATATGAAATCAGAGAGTTTTAATATGCCTCGGTGAGGGGCATACGACTCTGCCGCGCCTTCTCTGTCACTGCTTTTTTCTCCGAACCATTGTTTTACGTTGAAAGAATCGGAAGGCGAGACGGACATAATATTCGTCATTGCTTCCCGCAATTTCCCTCGAATCAGACTTCCGGGAAGGGCATAATTTCTCTGCCAATCTTTGTAAAATACTGCATCCAACCCCCACCCGCTGTATGTGCTTCCGGCCGTCAGAATGGGTCCGGCAACTGTCAGTATAACGGTTTGCTTAACAAGAACACAGGTTTTCATCTTAGCTCTCCTTCCATTTCAGATAATCCCAAAGTTCTGCTATCTGACGCCATTTAATATTTTTGCGGGCGCTTCCTTTTTTGATCTGTTCATTGACAAAAACCGTACCGGTCACATCTTCAATTGCAGCCGTTAGTTTTTTTCGGCCTTTTCCATCCGCTTCACAGACATCCAATGCCCTTTGCAGGGCTTCATAGTATTCATTGCCGGGTTTTTCGCTGCATGTGCGGGCAATTTTATGAACTGAGGAGTGGGAAAAATATTCCTCGCATAATTCGGCAAACGCTTTTAATTGGTCCATCTCTGAAGGAGACAAGGATAATTTCCGGCTGTCTTGTTGGCTATAATAGGAATCAATGAAATCCGCATAATCCGAGGGAAAAGATTCTAGTGATTCCAGCACCGCATAATGCATCCGGTTTCCGGAAGCACGGGTATATGCCGGATATTTGAACTCTTTATATTCTGATAATTCTTTTTTAACGGTTTCTGCCAGTTCTTCTGCAATTTGACCGATATTGCGGACAGGGTTATTGCGGTGCGCGAATACCAGTCCCATCGCATAAGTCAGGTCGCATGTTATGTTTTCATTATTTATCTTTGTTTCCATTTTCATCTCGTCAGATTCGGCAAGGCGAAAAAAGAGTGAAGCCACCTTCCATCCCATCCATGCGGGTACAATCAATTTGAGTTCATCACCGCCCCAAAGAAGGGTTTCCAGACGAACACGGTGATCAGTCGTCAAAAAGGATTTATTCTCTATAACAAGCTCCAGAATACCGGCAAGAAACTTTTTCTTGAAGCCTTGGAGTTTTATGTCATATTCTCGAAACTGTTTAACAGAAAAATCCTGCTGCAATGCCCCGAATTTGTTGCCATCAATATAAATATAGGCGATCTTGCCGCTCAGATTTCCCTGTTTATCATCTTCTGCAAGCACTTGAAGACTATTTGTCACTGGATAATCGGGAACCGATGTTTTCACATCAGCCAGCAATTCTTTGTATATTTCGTCTCGGAGAGCTTTGCCCTGTTCCCGACGAGAATGAGTGAAATCTGAAAGTCCGCCCTTTATCGTATCCTGATGGGCAGGGAGAACTCTGTTGAGCGCATCGAACCCCATTATTTTTCCATTATTAAAATATCCCGATTTCAGGGTTTTCCGAAAAAGCCGAAAACTGGCGGTCTGCATCTGAGCCATGCGTATTTTTCCCAGGAGCTTTGCCATCAGCTTCGGAATATCACCCGTGTTTTCAATAAATTCGACAAGGAACATCATCTCCCGGATAGGAGACCCCGTAGTTTTGTCTTTATACAAAAAACAAAGCATTTCCTGACGGACAGCATCGGGGTTTTCCGTTGTTATAGCGAATACGGCACTGCTCGCCCCTTCTGTAATTAACTGTTGTTTGTATTTCCGGGCTAATGCTCCGACCCGTGTTAAAAGATAAAACCCGGCACCGCGAATTGTGCTGATATCAGATGTGTCATATACTGTGGGGCTGAGATTAACTCCCTCGGCACGGAAAAAATATTCGGTCATGATAGCTCCTGTATCGTTAAAAAATGATTGAGGAAGTTCTATAACTTATGAATATTATAAAATATTTTGAATGTCTAAATTAAGGAAATGAAAAAATATCAGCTACTTTTAGCCTGATATGGGGGACGCCAAAAAAATAAAAGATAAATAAGGCTATAAATTGAATATATAGACTATACGATAATCAGAAATGAAATACAAGATAAAACTGAAAAACTACAAAGCCCAGCTATTTGTTATCCTGCAAGCTGTCAAATGAAGAGATTTCAATATGCGGAATCTGGCACGGAACTACAGGGAAACCGGATAAGAAAAGGAAAACAGTCATTTCCATTCTTATCCGATGTCCATGTAGTTGTTCCGCCTCCGGACCCGGTCAACGCCATGTTAGGCTTTGCCTATATGATGGTGTTTAACGAATTGAGCAACATGCTTGAAGCCTTTGGCTTTGATTCTTACATCGGGTTTTTACATGAAATCAAATATGGCCGCAAATCATTGGCCAGCGATCTGATTGAAGAATTACGCAGTCCGGTAGCCGAACGCCTCGTGTTATACCTTATTAATAAGGGCGTGATCAAAACAAATCAGTTTACAAAAAAAGATAGAAGTGTTATTATCAGTAGATGGAAAATGCTTGAAAATACGGCATGGAGCGCAAAAATTAAGCGAAGCGGTTTTTTGCATGAGCCTGAATCTGCAAGCTTTTTCCAGTGCCGAATGCAAAAAATCGCTGTGCTTAATTTTTGCGCTCCTGAACTTTCCATCTACTGATTATGGATAATATGGCTAGAAAAAATTTTCTGGCTAACTACGAAAACTTTATGACATCCAAATTCATTGATGCCAAAACCGAAAAGTATATCGATTTTCGACAAGTCATCCGGGAAAGGGTCGAACAATTGGAGAGGGCCGTGATCAATAACGAACCCTATTCGCCATTTATCCTGCATGCCTGATGATACTTTTTTATAACCATTTGATATTATTATATTTTATGCTAAAGTGAAATAAAAACCGGTAAAATTTGCGAGAGCCTCGCAGCCCCCTGAAAAGGGGGAGGCGCTCGCAAAATTTATATTATTGGTTTTATTGGAAATATTGATTTTAATTTTTAAAAATGGAAAAAATACAATGCAAAAAAAGAGCCAAAAAAGGAGGTTCGCACAAACAGGGTTTAAACTGCCTGAAATAATTGGGAAAAAATAGGGTACAGTAGAAATCATTGACCTGATTTAAAAGGGATTGCGACATCTTGCTGAGGAGGAGTAGTATTGCAACGGTAAAAGGTGGAAATCATTGACCTGATTTAAAAGGGATTGCGACATAACGCCATTAACATCTTTAAATAGTGCTGGCATGTGGAAATCATTGACCTGATTTAAAAGGGATTGGCGGCTTAGAAATCGGGTTTTTCTAAAAAACCCGATTTCTTTGTGGCATAATCTGTTATCTGAATTAGAGGGGATTGTGAAACCTTCCAGATGCAGGTCTTATGTTTGAACGATACAAGTATAATTCAATTGGATGCTATCAGGCGGGGTCGAAAAAATTGTGGAACGGATATGTTCTTGATACGGTGAAAAGCGTGTTGAATCGAGTTGGCGATTTTGTATGGAAGGGGCTTAAAACCGTTGTGTATATGATTGAGATTTTCTATGAAAATTCAGTCCTGATATTGTTGCTCACTGAAAATATCAGTTCTCTTTCGAACGAAAATATGGATTGAAAATTTGAAAGGGTTCCCACGCAAAGCATGGGAACCAGGGGAGGGTGTGAACGGTCGCTAAAAATTTACAAATCACGAGATAAGTACTTGGACATATATTTTCAGGTTACAAATTCTGCTGGAAATCGGATTTTTCTAAAAAATCCGATTTCTAAAATACCGGAAAACTTTTGTCCAGGTACTTATTATTTATTTAAGACGTGACAATTCATATTCAAATTGCAATGTTTCATCTTCAAGATCAACAATAACAACGCCGCCTTTGGCTAACTTGCCGAACAAAATTTCATCAGCGAGTTTATCTTTAACTTCCGTTTGCAGCACACGCGCCAATGGACGCGCACCGTAACGCGGGTCGTGGCCTTTGTCAGCCAGCCATGAACGCGCGGCCGGTGTGATAGACAGGGACACTTTTTTCACGGATAGCTGAGTATTGAGTTCAATGATAAATTTATCAACGACCTTTTCCATTATTTCAACGTTCAGGGCTTGAAACGTAATAATCCCATCTAATCGGTTCCTGAATTCAGGGTTGAAGAATCTCTCAATCGCTTTTTTACCCTTGTCCTCAGCATCATTCAAAACATCACCAAATCCGATGGTCTGCACGCCCATCTCACGCGTTCCGGCATTCGAAGTCATAATGATGATGGTATGACGGAAATCGGCCTTTTTCCCGCTATTATCCGTTAAAGTGGCATGATCAAAAACTTGCAGAAGGATGTTAAAAATATCGGGATGTGCTTTTTCAATTTCATCCAACAGCAGAACGCTATACGGATGTTTGCGGATGTCATCGGTTAAAAGTCCGCCCTGTTCAAACCCGATATATCCGGGAGGCGCGCCGATAAGGCGTGCGACCGCATGTTTTTCCATATATTCGCTCATATCAAAACGTAAAAATTGCACGCCCAGAACAGCGGCCAATTGTCGTGTGACTTCGGTTTTGCCAACGCCCGTGGGGCCGGCGAACAAAAAGGAGCCTACGGGTCGTTCCGGTATTCCCAAACCGGCGCGGCCGCGTTTGATTGCGGTTGCCAGTGACGCAATTGCGGAATCCTGCCCAAAGACCACTTCTTTAAGGCGCGCTTCGAGATGTTCCAACTGGTCGCGATCAGATACGGATACGCTCACCGCCGGAATTTTGGCCATGCGGGATACGATTGTTTCGATATCGGAGGCATGAATTTTTTTGCGGCGGGAAGAGCCTTTCAGCCTTAAATAGGCTCCGGTTTCGTCGATGACATCAATGGCTTTGTCCGGCAGATAGCGGTCATTAATATGTTTGGCGGACAGTTCGGCGGCCGCTTTTAAGGCCTTATCCGTGTAAACCAGTCCATGATGTTCTTCATAAGCCGATTTCAACCCTTTTAATATTTTAACGGTTTCGGCGACAGACGGTTCTGCAATCTCTATTTTTTCAAACCGTCGGGACAGGGCGCGGTCTTTTTCAAAATGGCCTTTGTACTCTTCATACGTGGTTGAACCGATACATCGCAACTCACCTGTGGCCAGAGCGGGTTTTAATATGTTGGAGGCGTCCATCGTACCGCTGCTGGTTGCGCCGGCACCGACAATTG
Organism: Desulfococcaceae bacterium HSG9; assembly: GCA_030378005.1. Lineage (GTDB taxonomy): Bacteria > Desulfobacterota > Desulfobacteria > Desulfobacterales > JAUCGF01 > JAUCGF01. The sequence goes on from JAUCGF010000001.1 coordinate 27,784, forward strand.
TATGGATTTCATCAATAAACAAGATCGACTTAGGCACCTTTTTTAACGCCGCTAAAACACTTTTAAGGCGTTGCTCAAAATCGCCCCGAAATTTTGTTCCGGCCAGTAAAGCGCCGAGATCGAGCGAAAAAATATGAATGCCTTCAAGTAGATCGGGGATGTTGCCGTTATAAATTTTAATGGCCAGACCTTCGGCCATGGCTGTTTTGCCAACCCCCGGATCACCGACAAACACAGGATTGTTTTTACGCCGGCGACATAACACCTGGATAGTGCGGTCCAATTCCGGTATCCTGCCTATTAGCGGGTCTAATTTCCCTTGAGATGCCCTTTGAACCAAATCAACAGTAAATATTTTTAGCGGATTGACACGTTTTTTTCTGGTTTTTTTAGTTTTGGCAGACGTCTTGGGCAGGCCCTCTTTTAAATTGATGTCAGGTATGTCATGCGAAACATAACTTAAAACATCAAGACGTGTGACACCGGCTTCATTGAGGAAATAAGCGGCGTGCGAATCCTTTTCTAAAAAAATCGATGCCAGAATATCCTCAATTTCGGCCTGTTCTTTTTCGGCACTGCGCACATGATTCACGGCGCGTTGAATCACTCGTTGGAATCCGATGGTTTGTTGCAGCACATAATTATCATCCTCTAAGGGAATATGTTCAATTTTCTGATCGAAAAAAAAGCCGAGTGCCTGCATGAGTGAATCAATATCACCGCCACACGCTTCGATAATTTCAGTTCCGCGACGCTCTTTAAGAATCGCATATAAAACGTGTTCGACACAAACGTATTCATGACGCTGTTTTTTAGCCAATTTGACCGCATTTCCGAGTGTTGCACTTAACTTTCTGCTTATCATGATTTCACCCTCTTAAACGTTTATACCGCGTTGGTTTCAGCTCTTAATCACTTTTTGATAGCGATTTCGTGTTGTATCAGCAAGCTATTTTTCTATAGATATTATGTCCCTAACGGGACACAGTATTGAGGATTGCCCGATTAGGATTAAGAGCAAGAGTAAGAAAATTGGTAAGTTATTTAGTCGCCGCTTCTTATTCTTCTTCCATGGAGCATCGCAACGGATAACCACGCTCCCTTGCGAGTGTATGTACACTATTGATTTTGGTTGAGGCGATGTCATACGTGTAAACTCCGCAAACGCCCACTCCCTTTTTATGCACGTTGAGCATAATCGTCATCGCCCGATCTTCATTTTTATGAAACACGAATTTTAAAATTTCAACAACAAATTCCATGGTTGTGTAATCATCATTGTGAAGCAAGACTTTATACATCGAAGGTTCACGCGTTTTATCACGCGATTTGGTTATCACATCATCTTCAATATTTGTTCCGCTATCACCCATAAATCCTACCTCCGTAACTCGTTGGCAATAGATTTCAGTGTTCAGGTTTAAGGTTTTGTGATTAAATAACTTACCCATTGAGTAAGAACTAAATCCTTACTCTTGCTCTTAATCGAATGAAACGAGCAAGAGTTGAAAAAAAATGGGTGAGTTATTTTGTCCCTGATCCTAACGCATTGATACCTGACACCTTAAAATAAGCATTCAACCATTACTTACCACAGCATTTTTTATATTTTTTGCCGCTGCCGCAAGGGCAGGGAGCATTACGCCCGACTTTTTTTTTGGCGCGTTTGACAGGTTTGCTTCGAGCCGGTTGATCTCCGCCACCGGAAAAAGTGAGGTTTTGTTCCTTCGGCCTGCCGAAATCATGAATCCTTTCGGGACGGGCAATCTGAACGTGAAATAAAAATGACACCGTTTCTTCCTGGATTCGGTTGATCATATCCTGAAACAGATCAAAACCTTCCTTTTTATAGATTACCAGCGGATGTTGCTGCGCGTATCCTCTCAGGCCGATACCCTCTTTAAGATGGTCCATGCTGAGAAGGTGGTCTTTCCAAAGGTTATCAACCTTTTGCAGCATGACTTCGCGTTCCAGCAGTCTGATATTTTCAGGCCCGATTTCCACTTCTTTGGCACCGTAATCTTTGAGTGCTTTGTCAGATATCAGTTCGGCCAGGGCCTCCATATCCAATCGTTCAATTTCTCTTGAACCCAGCGAATCAAGACGGCAATTAAACTGTTTAAATACGGCGTTGTCGATACCATTCCAGTCCCACTCCTCCGGATGTGTTTTTTCATCAGAAAAGATATAGGCGATATCCTTGGCTTTGTCGTTAATCATGTGTACAAAAGCGGTTTTCAGGTTTTTGCCGGTAAGCGCTTCCCGACGCTGCTCATAGATAACCTCACGCTGCTGATTCATAACATCATCATATTCAAGCAAATGTTTACGAATATCGAAATTTTGCCCTTCCACTTTGGACTGGGCGTTTTCAATAGCGCGGCTGATGAGGTTATGTTCAATAGGTTCGCCTTCTTCCATACCCAGTTTTTCCATAATACCGGTGATTTTATCACCCCCGAAAATGCGTAAAAGGTCGTCTTCCAGTGCCAGAAAAAAACGCGATGATCCGGGGTCGCCTTGTCGTCCGGAACGTCCGCGCAGTTGGTTATCAATTCGACGGCTTTCATGCCTTTCAGTGCCGATGATATGCAGTCCGCCCAATTCGATGACGCCTTCACCCAAAACGATGTCAGTGCCGCGTCCGGCCATGCTGGTGGAAATCGTCACCGAACTTTTTTGGCCGGCCTGAGCGATAATTTCGGCTTCTTTTTCATGATTTTTAGCGTTCAGAACATGATGCTTAATACCGCGCTGTTTTAATTTTTTGGCAAAACTTTCTGAAACATCAATTGAAATCGTACCCACAAGCACGGGTTGCCCTTTTTCGTTACATCTGATGATTTCGTCCAGAGCGGCATTATATTTTTCATTTCTCGTTTTATAGATGGCATCCGGATAATCCGTGCGCACCATGGGTTGGTTGGTGGGAATAACCGTAACATCAAGGTCATATATTTTTTTAAATTCGGCTGCTTCCGTATCTGCGGTACCTGTCATTCCGGCCAGTTTATCAAACATACGGAAATAATTTTGAAAGGTGATGGTTGCCAGCGTCTGGTTTTCGTTTTCAATTTTAACCTTTTCCTTGGCTTCTAACGCCTGATGTAGCCCTTCACTGTAACGCCGTCCGGGCATAATCCGTCCGGTGAACTCATCGACAATAATAACCTCTCCATCTTTAACGATATAATCGACATCCCGTTTAAAAAGCGTGTGCGCCTTGAGCGCCTGGTTTACATGATGAAGCAGTTCGATATTTTTGGGGTCATAAATATTATCGACTTTCAGCAATTTTTCTACATGAGCGACGCCTTCTTCCGTAAGCACAACGGAGCGTACTTTTTCGTCAATTGTGTAATGAGTTTCTTTTTTAAAGCTTGGAATGATCGTATTGACCTGATAATACAGGTCTGTGGACATTTCCGCAGGACCGGAAATAATCAGCGGTGTACGGGCTTCATCAACGAGGATACTGTCAACCTCGTCCACAATGGCATAATGTAACTTCCGCTGAACCAATGAATCGCCGTCAAACTTCATATTATCTCTTAAATAGTCAAAGCCGAATTCATTGTTCGTGCCAAAAGTGATATCTGCGTTATAGGCTTCTTTACGTTCTTTGTCGTTTATCCCGTGAACCACTGTGCCGACGGATAGACCTAAAAAATTATAAATCTGCCCCATCCATTCGGTATCACGTAATGCCAGATAATCATTGACCGTGACAATATGAACCCCCTTGCCGGTGAGCGCATTGAGGTAAGCCGGCAGCGTTGCGACCAACGTTTTGCCTTCACCTGTTTTCATTTCGGCGATTTTACCCTGGTGAAGGACAATGCCGCCTACGAGTTGGGAATCAAAATGACGCATTTTCAGCGTGCGCACTGAGGCTTCCCGAACAGTGGCAAAGGCTTCCGGCAGGATGGCATCCAACTCCTCCCCGTTTTCAAGACGTTCTTTGAAACGAAGGGTCTGAGCTTTCAAGGCAGTGTCGTCCATTGCCTGAATGGTGGGTTCAAGCGCATTAATTTCCTGAACAAGCGGGTCCAGTTTTTTTAATTCCCGTTGATTTTTACTTCCGAATATTTTGGTTAAAAAACTTGCAATCATAGATATATGCGTCCTTTAAAGCGCGAGTTGGCACTTGTGATTGGTGAAAAGTAAATTATAGAGTTTATCAGGCTCTATTGACATTTCAAATTCAACCTTCGCCAGATGCTGGTATTCACAAGGGTTTGCGGCGAAAACAATTTGAAACTGCTATGGTAGCTAATTATTTGAATAATTAGAATGATTTTATGAAATGTCAACAGAGTCTATAGGAAATCTGTCTGATGAGAGCTATGTAAGTAGGGAAAAAATGTGGATCAATGATCAGGAATTGAAGTAAGAATAGTATTCTGATTTTTCCAGAAAACACCCACAAGCTGAGAAGCTTTCGAACTTCTCAGTTCTGGAAAAACCAAAATTTGATCAGTATAGATGGTTAGGAACAGAAACTTTTAAGTACTTGGACATATATTTTAGGTTACAAATTCTGCTGGAAATCGGATTTTTCTAAAAAATCCGATTTCTAAAATACCGGAAAACTTTTGTCCAGGTACTTACTTATCTTCAATTCCGCCTCTTATACCAACTCCAAATCAATCAAGAAAAAACTTTTCAGGATTAACCGGGATGTCCTTTATACGAACTTCATAATGAACATGAGCCCCTGTGGTTCTTCCTGACGTGCCAACTTTAGCGATAATATCCCCTCTTTTTACAACATCCCCTTTTTTCTTTAAAAGTTTTCTGGCATGTCCGTAACTTGTAGTGATACGATTTCCGTGATCAATTGTTATCAAGCGGCCCAAAGGCCCTTTATAGCCAGAAAAAATTACAACGCCGTTGGCAGTGGCCCTTATCGGCGTTCCCGATTTCGTAGCAATATCGTAACCTTTATGAAAGGCTAGTTTTTTACTTTTAAACGGAGATTTGCGATAGCCAAACCCGGATGTTATACGGCCGCGGCAGGGATGAATTGAAGGGGTGGATGCTAAAATTTCTAATTTATCGTCCAATCCGTTGATAAGTGAACTGAATTGTTTCTTTTGGCCGCTTAAGGCATTATCAATACAGACGACCTGCTCGTACATCTCTTCGATCAAATCATCATGTTTTTCAGTCAACGGAATTTGTGGATTCAGATCATCGGGCATCGCACCACCGACGCCAAACAGATCATTGGGTTCAGTTATAGAGTCGCTCTTATCAATTTTAGCCATTCTCCGAACTTCGTTTTCAAAATCATCCAATTGGACCAATTGTAATTTTAATTTATTAATCGCCTGAGCAAATGTTTGAATCTCTTTACGCTGACCGGTAATTTGATCGAACTGGTCATTCACTTTCGATTTAAGGGACTGATTATCAACTGCTTGTGTTCTCAGAAAAGTGTAATCATAAACGATTACTCCCACACCAATGCCTCCTCCTAAAAGACAGAAACAGATAAATCCGATAAAAGTTTTGGACAAGGTCATTTGCCTGACCGGTGCCCCGCTGTGACTTAGTAAAAGTAAAGAAATATTTTTTTTCATAATTCCCATCGTTCATTATAATTAATTAACAAATGCTGCCCAGACCCATAATTAAGTAAAAGCGCTTACATGATTAAAAAGAAACGGACGCAAGCACTGAAGTAATGTAAAGCCTTATAACACCATTATATATAGCCATTCGGATAATTTGGCCGCTACGTCAGAACAATTTTATCTGAAAGACTACCAATAGCCGTTTATATAGTATTTAAGAAAAATGTTTTAGATTCACTGAAAGTTACGACGCATTTCTTCAAAAACGTTTTTTGTAGCACATATTTTTATTGGTTGTCAAGTCGTAGATAGCAAAAATAATAATTCCGATAATCTGTTATACTTAGAGCCAATTTGAAAAGTCTTAAATTGGCTGCAAAAGCCTGAGAAGGGTGTAAATTTCGGCTATTCACATAAGACGGGACAGATGTAGAGCGGAAAGCTGTTCCGCTTTTTCATACCGGTGCGACTGTTGATAACGCGGGACGGCTTCCCGCGCTACATAAGTGCCTCGCTTTATGTCAGTAGATGGAAAATGCCTGAAAAAAGGGTGTAAATTTCGGCTACTCACATAAGACGGGACAGATGTAGAGCGGAAAGCTGTTCCGCTTCTTCATACCGGTGTGACTGTTAATAACGCGGGACGGCTTCCCGCGCTACATAAGTGCCTCGCTTTATGTCAGTAGATGGAAAATACCTGAAAATACGACGTGGAGCGCAAAAATTAAGCGAAGCGGTTTTTTGCAAGCCCCTGAATCCGCAGCCTTTCCGGGTGGCGATGCTGAAAATCGCTGCGCTTGATTTTTGCGTTCCTGAACTTTCCATCTACTGATTATATCTTAAAATTTAAACTTTTAATTGGCATTCATAATAGCAAGCATCTTTAAATTGTGATACTGTTCGTAATGTTTTATATTTATGTCAATCAGACCGCTCCTTGAAGCACCGCTTTGTAACATCGGATAATAGATATGGCGACTCCCAAAAAATTCGGCGATTGGGCAATTGAACTCGGTTTTATGACTGAAGCGCAAGTGAACCACATCCTCGATCAAAAAACGATTTCCAGTAAACGTAAAATCGGACAAATTTGTAAAGATGCCGATTTTTTGGATGATCAACAGCTTGCCCAAATTTTAGCGCGTCAGTATGAATACGATTATATTAGTCTTGCAAAAATGAATAATACCGATCTTTTCAAACTGATTCCTCTACATTTGATGACGCAATATCAGTTCATTCCGGTCAGTCAAAAAAAAGATCGCCTGCAAATTGCAATTGCCGAACCGACTGATTTTTTTAAAATCGCTAACGAACTGGATATGCTGCTCAATATGGATATATCCATAGCGATTGCCAGTGCAAAACGAATTATGGCGTTGCTGGATAAATTTGAATCCTCTCAGGATACGCTGGCAATCGTATCGGATGATATGCGATTACCGGTTGTTCAGACATCAGAAACTGGGGAGACGGTGTTGAGTATTGATAAAATTGATGCCGAAGAGAACCCTATTGTCAAACTGGTGAATTCCACCATTATTGATGCGATAAACAAAAAAGCCAGTGATATTCATATTGAATCTTCGGATCAGGGAATGATTATCCGTTACCGCATTGACGGCATCCTCTATCAAGCCATTGACCCGCTTGAGGTTAAATATCAAAGCCCGGTTATAAGCCGAATCAAGGTGATGTCCGAATTGGATATCGCTGAAAAACGGGTACCTCAGGATGGGCGTTTTAAGCTCAGAATGCGTGATCGCACCATTGATTTTCGGATATCGATTCTTCCGACGATTTTTGGTGAAAATGCGGTCATCCGTATTCTTGACAGTGAAAGTATGAATTCAGGTGATGGTGAACTTCTACTTGAGGAGATGCAACTGCCAACCAATGAATTAACCCGCATACGAAGAATGACACATGCGCCCTATGGTTTATTCCTGATGACAGGCCCCACAGGTTCCGGCAAAACCACAACCCTGTATCGAGCGCTTTCGGAAGTGAACAGCAATGATGTTAAGATTATTACCATTGAAGACCCGGTCGAATATCAATTAAAAGGCATCACCCAAATTCAAGTCAATGAAAAAAAAGGATTGACTTTTGCCAAGGGCTTGCGGTCTGTGCTGCGACATGATCCGGATAAAGTTTTGGTGGGTGAAATCCGCGATCAGGAAACCGCTCAAATCGCCATTCAAGCCGCTTTGACCGGACACTTGGTTTTTACGACCGTACATGCCAACAGTTCTTTTGAAGTGATTAACCGCTTTATCCACATGGGGGTTGAACCGTATAACCTGATGTCCGCTTTAAATTGTATCGTTGCGCAAAGGCTTATCCGCACCCTTTGCAAAGCGTGTAAGATTCCGATATCTTTATCCTCCGAAGCGATGATAGCGTATGGTCTGAACCCTTCTCGGCGTCATAAAAAAAAGCTTTATAAAGCCAATGGATGCGCCCTGTGCAACGGAACGGGATTTAAAGGCCGCAAGGCTTTTATCGAACTGATTGAGTTGGATGATGATATGAAGCAATTGTTCATCGGTAAAGCTCCAATGACTAAAATTAAAACGTATGCTGCCAGGACTGGTGCAGTTTTTCTAAGGGAAGCCGCTTTAAATGAAGTTCTGAGAGGCGTAACCACTTTAACGGAAGTCAATCGGGTTACATTTGCTAAAAAATTGAAGCCAAAGGTCAAAAAAGCATGAATATCGGATTGAATAAAATTTACACGGGGCTTTCTATCAGTTCATCATGTGTAAATGCGGTGCAAGTACAAAAAAATAAAACCGGATGGGAACTGTTACGATGGGCGCATCATCCTTTTTCACAGGGTGAACAGCGCTATTCTTTTCAAAACACGAATGCTCCCGATTTTATGAAATTGGCCACAGCGATTTCTAAAGTTATCCAACCGATGGATATAAAAAAGTCCGCAATCGGTCTTGCGCTTCCTTGCGAAGTAATTAAACTTTCCATAAAAAATTATAAAAATCTGCCGGAAACAGATGCTCTGATAACAAAAATGATCGCATGGGAAATGGAAAAAGCGCTTCAATTATCTCCTGCAAGCTTACGCACCGATTACTACCGGACGGAACTCCCCCCCAAAAAAGCCTCTGCAAGACTGCTGGCGGCCATCGGCGTTGATGCCGTGCTGAATGAATATGAATCATTATGTTCCGAACTTAAACTTGAAATCCGGACAATTGCACCGGCAGCCTTATGCCAACTTAATTTTTACAGTCCGGTATTGCCTACATCCGGCATCATTGCCTTTGGTGGATTGTTTGAAAATTTTTTTACCCTGTTTATTATCGAAAATGGGCAAATCAAATTTTATCAAGGAATCAAAAAAAGGCCTGTTAGAAATTATTATCGCAACGATATTGACAGAGTTTTACAGTTTTATTCCCAAGAAAACTGGGATAAGCCTGTTGAAACGCTATATATCGGCAGTCAAATCGGCGACCGTATAAAATTGGAGCCGCTATTTAAGAGTCTTGCAAATATTAAAACTGTCATGCCGGATGAACACGAACTGATTAGCCTGAATACGGATTGTCAGAAATCAGAAATCAAACAGGGATTAAACACTTTCAGCACAGCCATAGGTGCCGCTCAAAGCCTTGCACCTGCTGAAACAAATCCATTTGATTTCTTGAAAATGTGGGCCGCCAAATTGAAAGGTGCCGGAACGCGATGAATCCCATAAAAGTAAATCTCGCCAAACCCAAAGTAAATAAACGAACTGATTACGCTGTGATAATCGTGATGATCGGTATATTATCAGCATTTGCCGGCGTAAACGGCTATCGCTACATCAACACGCTAAAAGAAATCCGAAAATATGATGCAACATTGGCTCGTCAACTTATGAATCGGCAGGATGCCAAACAGCGGAGCCAAAAAACACACGGCCTGACGTTATCCGCAACTGAAATCAAAAGCCTTAAAGATAAAAGCGAATTTGTTAATCGGATTATTCTTGAAGATGTTTTTGTTTGGACAGAACTGCTTGATTTGTTGGAAACGACGATGCCTCCGACAATGATTGTAAGCCTTATCGCCGTTTCGGATAATTTAAGCAAACTTACTTTAAAAGGCCGTGTGGCCTCAACCCATGAACTCAGCCTTTTTTTGAAAAAGATAAACGCTGCTGATTTATTTAATAACAACATCCTATCTGCTATCAGTGTTGCAATCAGTGATCAAAAACAGGCTGATAACAGCCCAACGCAAACGGCTATCGGCTATGAAATTGTTATTGCCCTGCATACCGATAGAATGCTCGCTTTCGTAGATGACGGCCTGAAAAAATGAATACATTTAGATTACTTCCCATTTTGCAACGACATAAAAAGCTATCGCTCCTGTTTGTCATTTTAATGCTGTTCAATATAATCAGCTATGTGATAATTACGGACTATCGTCAAAATGAAATCGAAAAACGGCATTCCGCCTATTTGAAATCCGGCAAGGCTCGTCAGGTCAAATCTTCCGCTCCCACGCATCCGTGGATTAAAGTGCAATCAGACATCCAGACATTTAAACACGGATTGCCTGTTATGGGCGCGATTATTGACCGTGTCAGGGAACTGAAAGATATGCTTAACCGCAATCGCTTATCAGCCACTAAAATAGTGTTGCGCCCTGAACAAGCAGAACTGCCGGCGCTCTGGAAATACACTGGCGCATTAAAAATCGCAGGCCCGTATAAACGGTTGAAATCTTTGCTGGCGGATATTCAAAAATCCCCTAATCTTTTTTGTATCGAAAGTTTAACGCTGATTAACCAATCCCAGAAAACCGAAAAAGTGATGATGGAATTACGCCTTGCAACCTATTTTCAGAATTAAATCGATATTAGAGGAGTGCCGGCTTCTACCGCATAACCACACCGCGCGGCACGGTCGCATTTAACCTTGACAAGCACCTCTTTTTACTACTATCAGTAGATCGAAAAGTTTTGAAAGGTGACGAACGCGCGTCTGTTTTCAGCTCCGTAGGAGCGGCATATTTGTAGAATCCGAATCCCCCGTGTCCGCTGAGTCCCGTAGGGACGGCATATTCCGATACGGACATGCCGTCCCTATGGGACTCAAGGGGGACGGATATGACATCTGCTACAAACATGCCGTTCCTACGGAACTTTTAAGGAACTTTTCGATCTACTGACTATCAGTAGATCGAAAAGTTTTGAAAGGTGACGAACGCGCGTCTGTTTTCAGCTCCGTAGGAGCGGCATATTTGTAGAATCCGAATCCCCCGTGTCCGCTGAGTCCCGTAGGGACGGCATATTCCG
>JAUCGF010000001.1:38772-82335 GCA_030378005.1 Desulfococcaceae bacterium HSG9
GATACGGACATGCCGTCCCTACGGGACTCAAGGGGGACGGATATGACATCTGCTACAAACATGCCGTTCCTACGGAACTTTTAAGGAAGTTTCCATCTACTGACTATATCATAACTTTATACAAAATCACTTAAAACTTAAAACTTAAAACTTAAAAAACCCATGGCCCTAAAAAAATCACATCTATACAGCTCATTGTGGCAAAGCTGCGATGAACTGCGCGGCGGCATGGACGCCAGTCAGTACAAGGATTATGTGCTGTTCATGCTGTTTATCAAGTACATCTCTGACAAATACGCGGATTCCGATGACTTTGCCCCGCCCGTCACCATTCCTGAAGGCGCGAGTTTCAAGGATATGGTCAGGCTCAAGGGCAAGAGCGATATCGGCGACAAAATCAACACCCAGATTATCCAGCCGTTGATCAATACCAATTCACGCCTGGCACGCAGCGATTTCCCGGATTTCAACGATCCCAACAAGCTTGGCGAAGGCAAAGCCATGGTGGATCGCCTGACCAATTTGGTGAGCATTTTTCAAAAACCCGAATTGGATTTTTCCAAAAATCGCGCCGATCATGACGATATTCTGGGGGATGCTTATGAATATCTGATGCGCCATTTCGCCCAGGACAGCGGCAAGAGCAAAGGCCAGTTTTACACGCCGTCCGAAGTCAGCCGCGTGATTGCCAAAGTAATCGGTATTTCGCCCCAAAATGCCGTGGCCGCCACCACCGCTTACGATCCCACATGCGGATCGGGGTCGCTGCTTTTGAAAGTGGCGGCCCAGGCTGGCACGCATATCACGCTGGAAGGACAGGAAAAGGATGTGACCACGGCCGGTCTGGCTCGCATGAACATGATTTTGCACGATTTCCCCACGGCCAACATCCTTAACGGCAACACTCTGGCCTCACCTAAATTCAAGGATGGCGAGCAGTTGCGCACCTATGACTTCGTGGTGGCCAATCCGCCGTTTTCAGACAAAACCTGGAGCACCGGCCTGACACCGGCCGACGATCTCTTTCAGCGTTTCGCATGGGGCGCGCCGCCGGGCAAACAAGGCGATTACGCTTACCTGCTGCATATCATTCGCTCCATGAAAAGCACAGGCAAGGCCGCGTGTATCCTTCCCCACGGCGTGCTTTTCCGCGGCAATGCCGAGGCCGTTATCCGCAAGCGCTTAGTGCGTTCCGGCTACCTCAAGGGGATCATCGGACTGCCCGCCAACTTGTTTTACGGCACCGGCATCCCGGCTTGCATCCTGGTGCTGGACAAAGAAAACGCCACAGCCCGCAAAGGGGTCTTTATGATCGACGCTTCCAAGGGCTTTATCAAGGATGGCAACAAGAACCGCCTGCGCGAACGCGATATTCACAAAATCGTGGATATTTTCAACCGCCAGGTCGATACGCCGCGTTTTGCCCGCATGGTTTCCGTAGGTGAAATCGCGGACTCCAAGAACGCTTACAACCTCAATCTGCCGCGTTACATCGACAGCACCGCGCCGGAAGACATTCATGACATTGACGGCCACTTGCGCGGCGGCATTCCCGAACGCGATATCAACGCCTTAGACGCTTTTTGGCAGGTGATTCCCGGAGTGCGTGATATGCTGTTCAAAGATGCCGGCCGGCCCGGTTATTTTCAATTGCGCCTGCCCATCACCGAGGTCAAGGCCGCTATTTTAGGCCATGCCGAATTCGCCGCTTTCAAAGCCGACATCACCCAAGTCTTTGACCAATGGCGCGCCGCCAATCGCCCCCGCCTTCTGGAGTTCGACAAAGAGGGGCTTCCCAGGGAATTGATCTCCACTATCGCTGATGACCTGCTGGCCGCGTTTCGCCGGGCCAGTCTGTTAGACGCTTATGACATCTATCAACACCTCATGGACTTTTGGACAGAAACCATGCAGGATGATTGCTACCTGATCGCGTCCGACGGATGGACAGCCAAACCCCATCGCATCCTCGAAGAGATCAAGAGCGGCAAAAACAAGGGCGCGATGAAAGACAAAGGCTGGGCCTGCGATCTGATTCCCAAGCCCTACATCGCAGCCCGCTATTTCGACAGAGAACTGGCCAAAGTGGACGCTCTTCAGGCCGAATTGGATACCGCCGGCGCGAGCCTTGCCGAGCTAATCGAGGAACACGCCGGCGAAGAGGGCGCTTTTGCCGAACTGGAGAAGATCAACAAGGGGGAAATCAATAAACGCCTGAAAGCGATCAAAGGCGATCCCGTTTATGCGGATGAAGCCAAGATTTTGAAACAGTGGATCAAACTGGCTCAACAGCAAACCACGCTCAGAAGCCGCATCAAAACGGCCGATGCGGCCCTGGATCAAGCGGTTTATGAAAGATACCCGCTGCTTGACTTGGAAGAAATCAAGTCCTTGATTACGGATGAAAAATGGCTGGACGCCCTGGAGCGCGCCGTGCAGGGCGAATTGAATCGCGTTTCCCAGACCCTCACAGGCCGCATCCGGGAACTGGCGGAACGGTATGATGCGCCGCTGCCACAGCTTGCAGATGAGGTTGAGGTGCTGTCCGCGCGTGTGGGTGAGCATCTTAAACGGATGGGGGCGGTATGGAATTAAAGCCGGGGTATAAGCAGACCGAGGTGGGGATTATTCCAGAGGATTGGGAAGTTTTAAATCTTGGGCATATTTGTTCAAAAGTTCAGGATGGGAACTACGGTGAAGCTTATCCAAAGCCGCACGAGTTTCTTAATTATGGGATTCCATTCCTAACATCAAAGGCGATTGGCAAAGATGGATTACTGAAGACTAATCTAATAAATTACATCTCCCAAGAAAAACACGATTTATTGAACAAAGCGCATATCAAACTTAACGACGTGCTTTTTACCAACCGGGGAGCATCGGTCGGGGCAATTGGTTTTGTTGATGAGCGAATTGAAGGTGGGAATATCGGGCCTCAACTGACGCTTCTTCGTTCAGATCCTGATTTCACCATTCCACATTATCTATTGCAGCAAATGAAATCTGATACAGTTCAGAAGCAAATTCATAATCAAGACAGCGGCAGTGCGATGAATTTCTTCGGTAACTTGGCAACACAAAAATTTCTGATACTACTCCCTCCCAATAAAAAAGAACAACACGCCATAGCCACCGCCCTAAGCGACGTTGACGCCCTGCTGAACAGCCTCGACCGCCTCATCGCCAAAAAGCGCGACATCAAAAAAGCCGCCATGCAGCAGCTCCTCACCGGTGAAACGCGGTTGCCGGGGTTTGAAAAAAAGCAAGGATACAAAAAAACTGAATTAGGCGTGATTCCGAAAGATTGGAAAATAATTAATTTATCTGAAATTGGCGAGACTCTTGCGGGCTTAACGTACAGCCCGAAAGATGTTGCAGAACATGGCCTTCTTGTGTTGAGATCGTCCAATATCCAAAATGGTAAATTGGCTTTTGATGATAATGTTTACGTCAAGATGAATGTTCCAAATCGTGTAATAACGAAGGCCGGTGATATTTTGATCTGCGTCAGGAATGGCAGTCGACAATTAATCGGAAAGTGTGCATTGATCAGTCAGTCAGCAGAAGGCACGGCCTTTGGTGCTTTTATGTCTGTTTTTAGGTCAAAAAGTAACGGTTTTGTTTTTTTTCAATTTCAATCAGTTGTAATTCAGCGACAGATCCGGGAGAGAATGGGGGCCACAATCAATCAAATAACAAATAAGGATATGGCTGAGTTCATTATCCCTATACCCTCAAAATTTAAAGAACAAACCGCCATCGCCACAATCCTTTCAGACATGGACGCCGAAATAACAGCCTTAGAAAAACGTCACCAAAAAACCCAACACCTGAAACAAGCCATGATGCAGGAATTGCTGACCGGCAAGACCCGTCTTGTAACACCCGGAGGTTATGATGTCTGAAAAACGCCGCTCAGAACGCATCACCCAGAATCGTGTCATCGCCCTGTTCACCGACAAAAACCGTGCAGACGGCCTGGGCTACATTTATCTGGGCGATTGGCGCAAGCGATCTGACAATCGCCCCATCGAGCCGCGCTATTTGCGGGCCAACCTCAAAAAACGCGGCTATTCCGATGCTCATATTGCGGCCGCGCTTCACAAGTTGGAAACTGCGGCTGATGCCACGGGGGTGACGCTCTATCAGGCCAATATGCGCACATACAGCCTTTTGCGCTACGGCGTGCCGGTGCAAATCGCCGCGGGCCGGGCGCATGAAACGGTGCATCTGATTGACTGGGACAATCCCAAACAAAACGATTTTGCCCTGGCCGAAGAAGTCACCCTGAAAGGCGGCCATGAGCGACGGCCCGATCTGGTGCTGTATCTCAACGGCATTGCCATCAGCGTTATCGAACTCAAGAGCATCACCGTAGAAGTCGCCGATGGAGTGCGCCAACTTATCACCAACCAGGAGGAAATCTTCAACAAGGACTTTTTCAGCACGGTGCAGTTTGTTTTCGCGGGCAACGATTCCCAAGGGCTGCGTTACGGCACTACCGGCACGCCGGAAAAGTTATTTGTTCAGTGGAAAGACGAAACGGGCGGCGGCGGCGATATTGTCGAGGGCGCTTTGCTGGACAAACCCTTGTCGCAAATGTGCGCCAAAACACGTTTGCTGGACCTGATGCGCAATTTCATCATTTTCGACGCCGGCCGCAAAAAGGTGCCGCGCCCTCACCAATATTTCGGTCTCAAAGCCGCCCAGGAGCGGGTGCGCAGGTACGAGGGCGGCGTGATCTGGCATACCCAGGGCAGCGGCAAGAGCATCCTCATGGTGCTGCTGGCCAAGTGGCTCATGGAGCATGATTCGGATGCGCGCATTTTGGTGATCACCGACCGCGATGAACTGGACAGGCAGATTGTGGGCGTGATGCGCAATGCGGGCGTGGTCGGCGAAGATGCGCCGTCACCGCGCATTACAACACGGGCGCAGTTTGTGGAAAAACTAAGTGCTGCAACGCCGCGCTTGCTGTGCGCCCTGATTCACAAATTCGACCCCGACCTCACAACCGAGCCGCCGGTCATCAGCGGGCGCTTTTATATTTTTGTGGATGAATGCCACCGCACCCAGGGCGGGGACATGAACAAACAGATGAAGCGCTGGATGCAGGATGCTGTCTTTATCGGCTTCACCGGCACGCCGCTTTTGCGCAAAGACCGCAAAACCACGCGCCAGGTATTCGGCACTTATATCCACACCTACAAGTTCTGTCAGGCCGTGGCCGACAAAGTGGTTTTAGACCTCAAGTACGAAGCCCGCGATGTGCCTCAGCGCCTCATTTCGCGGAAAGCTGTTGATGCCTGGTTCGATGAGAAAACCAAAAACCTGAACAACTTTCAAAAATCGATTCTGCGCAAACACTGGGCCACCATGAAAAAGTTGATGAGCGCGGAAGACCGCAAGCAGCGCATCATCGCCAGCATCATCAATGATTTCAGCTTGAAACCGCGCTTGAGCAATGATCGCGGCACGGCGATTTTGGTGGCGGCCTCCATCTATGACGCCTGCCACTATTTGCGGCGGTTCCAGAAGATTGATTTCGGCAAATTCTGCGGCATCATCACCTCTTACGAACCCAACCACAACGCCATCTCGCGCGAACCTTCGGACAGCGACGAGCGTTACAAATTCGACACTTACACCCGGTATGTGTTGAAGGATGGCCAAACCACCCAAAGTTACGAAGAAAAAATCAAGCGCCGTTTTATCAAAGAGCCGGCCAAATGCAAACTGCTCATCGTGGTCAGCAAGCTGCTCACCGGTTTTGACGCCCCGACCTGCACCTACATTTATTTGGATAACGAGCTGCGCGACCACAATCTTTTTCAAGCGATCTGCCGCACCAATCGCTTGGATGGCGATGACAAGGATTTCGGGTATATTGTGGATTTCAAGGAGCTGTTCGGCGATGTGCAGCAGGCTATCGCGGTTTACAGCTCTGATGAGCTGGATATCGACCAGGGCGACGGCCAAGACAATAACGTTACTCTGAAGGAATGGCTGCAAGAGGGGCGCAAACAGCTTGACGCCGCGCGCGAGACATTAAAATATCTGTGCGAGCCGGTGCCGCAACCGCGCAAAATGGAGCATTACATCCGTTATTTTTGCGGTGATGCCCATAATCCGGACGCTCTTGACGAAACCGAGGCGTTGCGGATTGCGTTTTACAAAGCTGTCGCCGCGTTTGTGCGCGCTTTTGCCGCTATCGCCCAGGACCTTGCTGAAGCGGGCTATGCCGATGCTGAAATCGCCGCGCTGAATAACGAAGTTGAATTTATCAGCGATACGCGCACGGCTATCAAAAAGCACGCCGGCGAAGAGCTGGACATCAAGCCCTATGAAGCGGACATGCGCCACCTGATCAACACGTACATCCAAGCCGACCCGGCCGATCCGCTGGGTGCGGCGGACAAACGTTCGCTGTCGGAATTGATTATCGAAACCGGCATCCACGACGCCATCGCCCAAAAACTCAACGCCAAGGGCAAGCTATCCAACACCGCCGTGGCCGAGGGCATTATCAACAACGTGCGCAAGACCATCATTCGCGATCAATTGACCGATCCCAAATTTTACGCCGAGATGTCCAAACTCTTAGATGATCTGATCCGGCAAAAACACGATGACACGCGCTCTTACGAGGAATTTCTAAAAAAGGCCGAAGCGCTGGTCAAAAAGATGGCCAAAGGGCAGGCTGATAAGGGTATCCCGCCCAAACTGCTCGGCAAACGCGAAGCCACCGTGATTTACAACAACCTGCCCGATATCATGGATGATTCAACTTTCATCAACCAAGCGGTGAAATCGCATCGGCCTGAATACGGCAATCCCAGACTTAATCTGGCCCTGAAAATTGACCGCGCCATGCGTGAAAAGGCCCCGGCCGGGTGGAGGGGCGATGAAATTAGAGAGAAGCAGGTGCTTAATGCGCTTTTTCCACTTTTGAAACGGGATCGCGAAGCTACGCAGGCATTGTTTGAAATCATCAAAAATATAGATGGTTACGCATGACCGAGACGATTCAGGTGGGTGATATTGCGATTGCGGTGACGCGCAAAAAAATCAAGCATGTGCATCTGTCCGTGCATCCGCCGGATGGCCGTGTGACGATGTCCGCGCCTGCGCTCACACGCCTTGAAGTCGCCCGCGCTTATGCTGTTTCCAAGCTCACTTGGATTCGTAACCAGCAAACTGAATTCAGAAGCCAGGCGCGTGAAACTCCGCGCGCGTTTGTGGAACGGGAAAGCCATTACCTTTGGGGCCGCCGCTACCTGTTGAGCGTGGCAGAACGTAACGCCAAGCCTTGTGTGACCATTGACCATAAACGCATCACCCTGAGCGTGCGACCGGGTGCAGATCTCGCCAAACGCGCCGCTGTGATTCACCAATGGCACAAAGCCCTCCTGCATGAATTTTTACCGCCGCTGATCGGCAAATGGGAGCCTAAGCTGGGCGTAAAAGTGGCGGCTTATTTCCTTCGGCGCATGAAAACCAAATGGGGCAGTTGCAATTACCAGGCCGGACATATCCGCCTGAATACCGAACTGGTGAAAAAACCCAAAGATTTGATCGAGTATGTGACAGTGCATGAGATGGCGCACCTGATCGAGCCGACGCACGGTGATCGGTTTATCGCTATTTTGAGCGAACACTTGCCCGCATGGCGCGAGGCGCGTGCGGAATTGAATGCGTTGCCTTTGGCTGCGGAGGTTTGGGGGGAATGAACGGTTACAACAAACTGCGACGGTATTTAATCGTACTTTTCAAACAATTGTTGCATGAATTGTTCATCGTCTCGTAATTTGGCAATTTCATCCCAAATTTTTTGAATTTCCGGTGGGTCAAATTTTGTAGCTTTTTTAGAAAACAGCATAAAATAGGATTTTGATTTAACCGGCTTGGGATGAATTTTCAATCTGTCTCCAAGTCCCAGCGCTTTTATCAGGCGGGCGGCATTTTCAGGCGGTGTTATCACGCATCCTTTTTGCATTCGGTCGATACTTTTCAGGTTTCTCTTGGTATTATTGGTGATCACTTTCAGCCCTTTGGCTCTTAAATCATCCACTATCGAATAACCCAAAGGCGCTCTTACAGGTATGGGCAGCGTTTTAACATCTCCATTATATTTGTATGAATTCGCCGCCGGGGTTATCAAAACATATTCCACCTGCATAATACGCCATTTCGATTTTAGCGCGGTTGTGGCATCGGGCGGATAAATCAGCGATTTTGCGCGTTTCGCTTTGTATGAGCCTGAAACGAGAGCATTATATGATCCTGTACCGGTTTTTTCTAAGCATTTTTTCCAGGCCAACGGAGTAAAAACAGGTTGGTAACCAATCGTCACCAGTGCTTTGGTTACGATATCCACATGTATTCCGGCTGAATGTCCTTTGTCCCTGAAGGTAAACGGATACCAGTTGGCCCTATCTGTGCATATTATGATGCTTTCGGCGCTTGCGAATCCTGTGCTGAATCCTAAGATAAATATGAGTAACGCGAATTTTTTCAACATTTCAGCCCTTTCCCAACTTTATTAAGGTCAGATTTCATTTTGTGATTTGTGAATTCACGTTTCAAAAATCACGTTTCACAATTTATTTCATCCTCATTCCTAAATCATAATTTAATACGGTCTTTTTTCTTGTAAAGCAAGGCTAAATGTATTAACTTCAGAAGAATCAATTGGCATGTCAGCCAAACTGATAAGGAATACGAATTAAATAACTTGCCCATCAGGAATGCAAACTTCAGTCAGCTTTGCCTGTGGTGCGAGCTGAAGCTTGCATTCCTTTTTGTTAAATGGATATATCAAATTCCGCTTTGACGATAATTTCAGTAAACCTGCCGCGAAAAAATAAATATAAAATTTGGCATCCTTCATATAAGGCTAAAAGTAGTTTACACTTTTCTATTTCGTCCCTACGGGACTTGCCATATCAGGCAGGCTTTTTTCTATAGATATTATGTCCCTGACGGGACAAAGTGTAAACCGACGAATGAAAGATGCCATAAAACTTAATATAAATATGGAACACCTAATATTTCGGAGGTGACCTTATGAAACACCCCCAGGATTTGATTCCTAAAAATATCCCGACGCTTCTTCCCATTTTGCCACTTTTTGACACAGCCCTCTTTCCCAAGATGGTTTTACCGCTCATTGTCATGGCGCAAGATTCGATTCAATTGATTGATGAAGCTATGGCCAAAGATCGCATCATTGGGATTTTAGTGTCCAAAACATCTTATGAGGATGAGACGGAAGCGCCTGATGAACTTTATAACGTCGGCTCCAGCGCTCTTATACTTAAAATGGCCAAAACGGATGAAAACAAAGCCCAACTGCTTGTGCAGGGATTATCCCGTTTTCAGGTGAAAAAATTTGTCAAGGGGCAACCCTACCTCAAAGCCAAGGTCAAGCATATCAAGGAAAAGGGGATTAAACGACACGATAAACGGATTGAAGCGCTGATGGCCAATATTGTCGGACAATTCACCAAGGTTATCGCGCTTTCACCCGGGCTGCCCCAGGAAATGGAGGCGATGCTCAACTCCATACGTGAACCTGATATTTTGGCGGACATGGTTGCATCAACGCTCAATATCAGGATCGAAGAAAAACAACGGGTGCTGGAAACGACAAATATTAAAAAACGCTTAAACGAAGTTACCCGCCTGCTCTATCATCAATTGGAAATCCTTGAACTGGGCAATAAAATTCAAAGCCAGGTGCAAGGTGATATGGATAAACGGCAGCGGGAATATTACTTGCGCGAGCAGCTCAAAGCGATCAAAGAGGAGCTTGGCGAACACGATGAAGACAGTCTTGAAACGGATGAATATCGGGCTAAAATAGATAAAAGCGAGCTTCCTGAAGAAGCGCTTAAAGAAGCCGAGCGGGAACTGAAACGCCTGTCGCGTATGCACCCATCTTCTTCTGAATATACGGTGTCTTCCACTTACTTAGATTGGTTGACCGCTTTACCCTGGAATCATGGCACAGAAGATAATCTTGACATTAAAAAAGCGCGTAAAGCCTTGAATCATGATCATTACGGCTTGGAAAAAGCGAAAAAGCGCATTATCGAATATCTGGCGGTACGCAAACTGAAACCGGATTCCAAAGGCCCGATTCTCTGTTTTGTCGGCCCTCCCGGCACGGGTAAAACTTCTTTGGGACGCTCTATCGCCAACGCCTTGGGACGTAAATTTATCCGTATCTCTTTGGGAGGCGTGCGTGATGAAGCCGAAATCCGGGGGCATCGTCGCACTTATGTAGGCGCCCTTCCGGGCCGTATCATTCAGGGCATCAGGCGCGCCGGTTCTAATAATCCGGTGTTTATGTTAGATGAAATTGACAAGGTGGGCAGTGATTTTCGAGGCGACCCGTCAGCCGCGCTTTTGGAAGTGCTTGATCCTGAACAAAACTTTTCTTTTTCGGATCATTACCTTGATGTGGCCTTTGACCTTTCCAAAGTCATGTTCATCACCACGGCCAATATGTTGGACACAGTTCCGCCGGCATTGCGAGACCGCATGGAGGTTCTTGAATTATCAGGCTACACTGAGGATGAAAAAATCAAGATAGCCACACGCTATCTTATTCCGCGCCAGCGTAACGCTCATGGCCTTAAAGCCGCCCAAATCCAATTTAACCAAGGGGCGCTTAATCATATTATTTCAGGATACACGCGTGAAGCCGGTTTACGAAATTTAGAGCGTGAAATTGCCGCTGTTTGCCGCGGTGTCGCCACCAAGATTGCCGAAAATGAAGTCAAAAGCGTCCGAATCAAAGTCAAAGATATTCGTCCATATCTTGGGCAGTTGCGTTTTACACGCCAGATCAGCGAAAGAACCCTGACGCCCGGCGTTGTAATGGGGCTGGCGTGGACACCGACCGGCGGCGCATTGCTTTTTATTGAAGCCACGGCCATGAAAGGCAAAAAGGGGCTGACTCTTACCGGTCAATTGGGCGGTGTGATGAAAGAGTCCGCAACTGCGGCGTTAAGCTTTATCCGCACCAACGCCGATACGATGGGAATTGATGAGGATTTTTTTGACACCCACGACATCCATATCCATGTTCCGGCCGGTGCGACGCCTAAAGACGGGCCTTCGGCCGGCGTTACCATGATGACCGCTTTGGCATCCCTTTTAACCTCCAAAATCGTGGCTCAAGACCTTGCTATGACAGGTGAAATCACATTACGCGGCAATGTTCTGCCTGTTGGGGGAATAAAGGAAAAAATGCTGGCCGCGCACCGGGCCGGAATCAAAACAGTGATCATGCCTCAATGGAATGAAAAGGATTTGGAAGATATTCCTGAAAAAGTGAAAAACGAAATAAAATTTCATTTTGTTGATGATATGACAGATGTGTTAAAAATTGCATTAAAGGACAGATAAACAGGAGTTACAATCTCCGATAAATCTGATTTTTATGGCTGTCCCCGTTATGTTGGCAGCTGATAAAATCTGAACACCAAATCATTGTTGAGTATATTATGGGACACACAATCTGTATAGTCAGCCAGAAAGGCGGCGTAGGCAAAACGATCACAGCGGTAAATCTTGCCGCCGCCTTGGCCATTTTCGGTAAACGTACTTTGTTAATTGATTGCGACCCTCAAGGCAGTGCCACCGCAAGCGTCGGAATTAATGATAAAAAATCCGGCCAGGCATTTCAACGCGCGTTACAGGAAATCAATTTTACGGCTGAAATTATCACCCACAGTTGCCTTGAGTTACTGAAAGTGATTCCGGCTCCGTCTGAAATCTTACAAAATGACGCTACGCCTATCTCAATGCCAGGCAATGAAAAATTTTTGCACACGCTTTTAGCGCGCTTCAGAGCTGACTTTGATTACATCATTATCGACACCGCAGCGGCACCCGCCAGTTTTATGGCCATCAATGCCATTATTACATCCGATTCGGTTTTAATTCCGCTTCAATGTGAGCTGCTGGCTTTTCAAGCGTTACGCAACACCCTTCGAACATTAATATATATCAAAAATAAACATCGTCTGAAGCTCAAATTGGAGGGCGTTTTGCTGACCATGTATGACAAAGGCGAAGATGTTTCCGAACGCATCGTCCAAAGCGCGCGCAAACATATCAGGCATCGCCTTTTTAAGACGGTTATTCCGCGAAGCGTTCAACTACGGGAATCAGCGAGCTTCGGACGACCGTTAGTTGTCCAAAATGCCGGATCATCCGGCGCACAAAGTTATATTCAATTGGCGAAAGAAATATTGGCCAAGAAAAAAGGTTGAATTCACGCGCTGAAAATGTTAGCCGTAAAATTATCATAACGGAAAAGCGGTTTGCAAATTTTAGCTTAAATACAATGTTTTATCAATAAAAAGGAGAAAGAAAATGAGCAGATTAACAATTGATTCGGATGTCATGGAAAACGCCAAACGTGAAATGATCGGTATGATCAGAGCTTCGATTGACCTTGATCAGCTTCGTGAAGTTTTTAATCAACAATATTCTTTTACTGATGCCGATGAAATCAGTTTCAAAGATGGCGACACCGTTGTATATAATGATGACGTTGTTGTTAAACTAAATTATAAAGTCGGCCTCACTCTTGAGGTGATGATTGATAACGAAGGCAATCCCATTATTCCTGAAAAACAAGAGAGCGCGGAACAGGCTGAAGACCCGGTCGAAGAAGCCGGCCGGTTAGCCGGTGAAGCTGCTGATGGTGAAGGTGATGATGAAGCTGCTGGTGAAGCGACACACACTTGGTGAAGTGAGTAAAAATATAAAATGTGTGTGACAAATTATGAACGCCGCTCGTTACGAGGACTTTTGCCTCGTAACGAGTTTTTTGTTTTACCTTTCTTATCGATAACGCTTTGATGCCTGGCGTGTTCAATCTAAGATATATTTTTAAGCTGATCATTCACAATCAGTAGATGGAAAGTTTAGGAGCGCAAAAATTTAGCGCAGCGATTTTCAGCATCTGATTCCACCTGGAGGCTTGCGGATTCAGGGGCATGCAAAAAACCGCTTCGCTTAATTTTTGCGCTCCATGTCGTATTTTCAGGCATTTTCCATCTACTGACAATTTCTTAATCTTTTCAACGGTTACTATGGGAGTCACTGTCATATATGCCGCTCCATAGATTATGAGGGGCTTGGTGGAAAACTGATCACGACAATTCTGAAACCGGGTAAGCGCAGCGTGAGACGATCCGACTGCGTTTATCAAAGAATGTTACATCACGATGAGTATCTGTTACTTCCCTGCTACTGTTGTGTCAACATTTAACTGATGGGTAGGAGTGCTGACTTCAGTTTGCCAAAACGTTCCAAAAGCGGCAAACTGAAGTTTGCACTCCTGATTTTCACCTATCACCTTAAACTTTCCATCTACTGAGGGTGGGTGCAGAGAAACGAAACCCACCCTACATTTGAAGATTTAAAAAATACCGAAATTAGAGGAGTTATGATGGCACATGTATGCTCATGGCGTTTTGTCCGAACATTTGATAATTTTTTCCGGCTTTGGTTCCATAATCCGGAAAAACTGTTCGGGGCTTATGTAAAATCAGGTATGACGGTTCTGGATATCGGCTGTGGGGCGGGGTTTGCATCCATCGGTCTGGCTAAATTGGTTGGCGCTCAAGGGACTGTTGTCTCGGCCGATTTACAGCCCGAAATGCTGGAAATAGTAAAAAAACGCGCCGAAAAACAAGGCGTCGCCGAACGCATTCAATTCCATCAATGCACTGCGGATGCGATTGGCGTGGAAAAAAAGTTCGACTTTATAAATGCCTTTTGGATGGTGCATGAAGTTCCGGATACACAGCATTTCCTTAACGAGGTGCGCTCCTATTTGCACCCGAAAGCTAAATTCTTAGTTGCAGAGCCGAAATTCCATGTTTCGGACAAAAAATTTGATGAGATGCTTGAAATCGCCGGCCAGGTCGGCTTGGAAGAACACGCCCGGCCTAAGATTCGGTTTAGCAAAGCGGTTGTGCTTAATGCTGCTTTGTCAGATTAAGCATAACCGATTGAAGTAATCATACGGCCTGATTCGCCGAAATATTTCGTAACCTGATAAATACTTACTGTTAGCGGCAATCAGACAAAGGATAAGAACCTTATTTCAGTTTTTAAAACCTCAGTAGCATAAGAGAATACAATAGACTGATACCTTATTACTTTACCAGCTACCGCGATTTCCTTTTGAAACAGGATGTTTTACAGAAAAATAAGGTAATAAGGTAAAAGGATAGGTCAGTTTTTTGCCACTAAGGTTTAAAATTATAAAATAAGGTTTGACAGTTGCAGTAATCTGACAAAATAGTATTAAAATATGTAAATAAATATAAAAGCAAGAATCACGGCGTTTGTTACTGATTTTGCCGGACTTTCCTCTTTAAGTTTTTTTCGGCATATTTCCGAACATTTTCATCTGAATCATTCGCTGCCCGGTCTTTCAACAGGTCCAGGGTTCGGGGATGATCAGGATAAAATTTGACCAGTGCTTTAAGTGCGATTTGGCGGACGGAAGCCTGCCATTGATTTTCAGTTTCATAAGGATCATTCACGGCACGGTCGAACAATATATCAAACACTTCGGGGTCATCTTTCCAGCCTCGCGCTAACTCCTTCACCGCGGCCATACGCACATCCTGGTGACCATCATCCTGAGCGCGTGTTTTGATAATGGTTAAAGTATCAGGGTCATCTTTCCAGCCTCGCGCCAACTCCTGCACCGCGCCGTAACGCATAATCCAATTTTCATCACCCTGAGCACGTGTTTTGATAATGGTTAAAGTATCGGGGTCATCTTGCCAGCCTCGCGCCAACTCCTGCACCGCGGTGTAACGCACAGACCAATTATCATCATCCTGAGCGCGTGTTTTGATAATAGTTAAAGTATCGGAGTCATCTTTCCAGCCTCGCGCCAACTCCTGCACCGCAGCTTTACGCACATCCTCGTCATAATCATCCTGAGCGCGTGCTTTGAGCCATGTTAAAGTATCGTAGTTTTCTTTCCAAGTTGAGGCGATGCTTGAAACGGCTTTAGTGCAACTTTCTCGACCCCTCTTATAACGGATTAATCTTTTTAAGTGGTGGAACAATCGTTTTCCGATTGCGGATATTACGGTGCGATTTCTCACTTCTGCAAAACAATCCGATGCAAAAAAAAGGTTCATAAATTTTTCATCTTCACCATCTAATCCCATCAAGTATTCCACAATCTCACCAACAAATGTTGAATCAATCATTCCCGCAATCAACCGAAGAACTTCATGCCAGGCTTCATCTTTCCAATGCCCGCCAAAAACATCTTTCTTTAAATTGTCAATACTCAACCCTTCATCTGTACCGCGCTTTCCGAAACGCTCTGCAAATTCCCACGCACAGAAATATTCCAGAAATGTTCTGTGAACAAAGGCATAATAATCCGCACCCAAGTGACATAAAATAAAATTGCGGGTTCGAAGACGGTCAATCATATATCCGGCAGCCCTCCTGGCATCTTTCACCTCTATCATTTTCAGGTAATCTGTAAGAATGCGCTTCAACTCATCTCCATGAATCATATT
Organism: Desulfococcaceae bacterium HSG9; assembly: GCA_030378005.1. GTDB lineage: Bacteria > Desulfobacterota > Desulfobacteria > Desulfobacterales > JAUCGF01 > JAUCGF01. Next base: position 54,354 of record JAUCGF010000001.1, read on the forward strand.
GCCGGTCAACCCTTTTGCATTGGCCTGCATAAAAAAAGCAATCTGACGGAGCATCCCTTGTTTGTCTTTATAATCAATGGTTTTGGGGTCTAACTCCTTATCCGTCAACGTCCGCTCAATGTCCCACTGGTGCAGCAGAACTCTTGATGCCTGATTATACAACTCGGCCCTGTCCCTGGGAAGTTCCTGATGCCGGTTCAGAATCGCCATCATGGTCAATAAGAGCGGATTGCCGGCCAGTTCCCGGATTGCCGTCGAACCGGTGACAGCCTGTTTCAACCGCTCCCTTTTGCGTGTTTTTTCCATCTCGTCACGGTAAGTCAGATTATGCCAGCGTTGAATAAAATCCTCTATCTGATCATCTTCCAAATCCTGGAGCATGAAATGATGAAATTCGGCATCTCTCAGTTTTTGAGGTTTGTATCCGATAATGCGGGATGTGACAATGACACGGGTTTGCGGATAGTCGTTGGTAAATCGCATGATTGATAAAATCACATTTTCCCGCCGTACCGGGTCAAACACTTCGTCCAAACCGTCAAATAAAGCCAGGACGTTTCCTTTTTTTAACTGATCATCGAGAAGATGCTGTTCCAATTGGCAAAAGACATTACCATTATGGCAATAACTGATAAAATCTTTGCACACGCCATTGACACAGTCGCTGACATAGTTGCGCAGTTCAATCAAAAGGGGGATAGGGTGCAACGACAGGTCGCGCAACGGTTTGCGCGCCCATTCCAGAGCTAAAAATTGCAGAAGCGTTGATTTGCCCGAACCCGGATCACCCAGAATCACAATATTGCGAAAACGTTCCCTATTAACAATTTCTGAAATCGGACGAACCGGTTGTTCCTGATAGGCTTTTCGCAAACGCTCGGCCTCTCGTTCGGACAGCTCCGCCTCAATTTCCCCTTTTGCGGCAAGTTGCTTCTGAAATTCTTTGGGGATTTCATACACTTGTGGCATGTACTCTTGGCACGCCCGTGCATTTTGGGGAATAAACATGCGCCAGAGTTTCAAGCCGTCATACCCATAAGCGGATGTGTCTAAGCTTTCCAGATTAAGATTGCCGTACCGCTCTGTTAATCCCTGCCGGTATTTCCGAAGGCCAAAATCTTTGGGAATCCCTGCCAATGCTTTGGCGCTTGCCGCTATTTCCTCCTGCTGTTCAGCCGCCATCAATTTTAATAACTTATCCGATTCGCTACGAATTTCCTTAATTTTCCTGAGATAAGCCTTTATGATAAAATCCCAATCAAAATCTTCGGGGAGTGCCTTTAAATCAAGCTCATTCCATCTCATCAGCAAGGTTTTTGTATCCAGACGTTTGCAATCCGGTTTGAATGCGCTTCCCAATGTTTCGGCAACCGTTATATCCTTTAAATATTTTTTAAGCGAATCGGTGTAGGTTCTGATTTCGTCTTTAGAAAGCTCCGCATTTTCCAGCTCTTCTTGCACCAAATGTAAGAAAGCCGCAATGGCTTTTGCCACGGTTTTTTGTTGTTCCTTTTTCGGCAGTTTGATCACATTTTTGATACATCCTTTTAAATAATCCTTAGCCCAAGCCTTGGCGGTGTTTTTTACCAAATCTTTAAGAATGGTGTCATAAATAAAACCTGCCGCCATTGTCACCTCCCAAGTTGCTAATAAATCCATCGTCGTATTTCCTCCTTAATGATTATGAATCGTAGAACATTTAGGATTCGAAATCAAATAATTTTTACATATTAACAAAGAGGAGTGCAAACTTCAGTTTGCGGCACGGACAAGGCAAACTGAAGTTTGCACTCCTGATGGGTAAGTTATTTAATTCGCATTCCTTAATTATTCGCAACATAACAATTTTTACAAAGATGATCAAGCCCCGCAAGCCTGCAAGAAACATGGAACATGAAACATGCGGAAGAACAGCTTGAAAAGGCGTGTGATAAATTTCTGGAAGCGGTGGGTAAATAGACGTTTATGAAAAAGCGGGTTTTTTCGTTATCATCCATTGTCTGAACCTTGATTTGCATGATTTTTCGATTACCCTGATTTAATAAAATTTTTCAACCTGTGCGGTCAATTTTAGTAGAAATTCAGCCAGTAATCATAGAATAGTATTCTTATAATTAGAATTGCTGATTTTTTAATTAATGTCTTGCAAAATATTTTATCGCATGTTATAAAAAGCGTTTTTCTTTTGACGGGGTGTGTAAGGAACCCGCATTTTGGTAAGTGAATAATAATTCAACTGTGCTGATTGATGAAGAATAATTAATATATACGATAGGGGCGATAAGCCCCATAACTTTAAAAAATAAGGAGAAAGTAACTTATGGCTTACAATGCAGTAGAAATGGCTGACTGGCAGATCTCCGAAGCGGCTGAAAAAAACATGCCCACACCGGATGAATGGCGGGATAAACTCGGTTTGGAAAAAAACGAGATTCTTCCCATGGGGCGATTGGCAAAACTTGATTTCCTCAACATTATCAACCGATTGCAGGATAAACCGGATGGTAAATACATTGAAGTTACGGCAATCACACCCACACCGTTGGGCGAAGGCAAAAGCACCACTTCATGCGGCCTGATGGAAGGTCTTGGTTTGCGTGGCAAGAACGTCGGTGGCGCTCTGCGACAGCCTTCCGGCGGCCCTACCATGAACGTCAAGGGAACCGCTGCCGGTGGTGGTAACTCACTGCTGATTCCGATGACCGAATTTTCATTGGGACTGACCGGCGATATCAATGACATCATGAATGCCCACAACTTGGCTATGGTGGCTTTGACCTCACGGATGCAGCATGAGCGCAACTACAATGATGAGCAACTCGACCGACTGACCGGTATGGCACGGTTGGACATCGATCCCACCCGCGTTGAGTTGGGCTGGATCATTGATTATTGCGCCCAGGCCCTCCGCAATATTATCATTGGCATCGGCGGCCGCTTTGACGGTTTTACCATGCAGTCTAAATTCGGAATTGCTGTTGGTTCCGAATGTATGGCGATTCTGTCGGTTATCCGAGATTTGGCGGATCTGAAAGACCGCCTGAACAACATTACCGTAGCCTTTGATAAGAGCGGCAAACCGGTTACTACCGGTGATTTGGAAGTGGGTAACGCCATGACCGCTTTTATGCGCAACACAATCAACCCCACCATGATGTGTACCGCCGAGTATAACCCCTGCATGGTTCATGCCGGACCGTTTGCCAATATCGCCGTGGGTCAATCCTCAATTATTGCTGACCGCGTTGGATTGAAATTGTTCGATTACCATGTTACGGAATCCGGTTTCGGTGCCGATATCGGGTTTGAAAAATTCTGGAACGTCAAATCCCGCTTCAGTGGCCTGAAACCCAACGTATCAGTGCTTACCACCACCATCCGCGCACTGAAAAGCCACGGTGGCGGTCCCAAGGTGACACCGGGTATCGCAATGCCTGATGCCTATACGCAAGAGAATGTGGGCATGGTTGAAAAAGGATGCGTCAACATGGTGCATCATATCAACACCATCCGCAAAGCCGGAATTAACCCGGTCGTCTGCATCAACCGATTCTACACAGATACGGATGAAGAGTGTAGAGCCGTCCGCGCTGCTGCCGAAGCTGCCGGGGCACGTTGCGCCGAGTCCAAACATTGGGAAAAAGGCGGCGAAGGCGCCTTGGAATTTGCCGATGCCGTTGTCGATGCTTGTGAAGAAGAAAATGATTTCAAATTCCTGTATCCGCTGGAAATGAAACTGCGCGACCGCGTTGACATTATCGCCAGGGAAGTTTACGGTGCCGATGGTGTGACCTGGACTGCTGAAGCCGAGGCCAAGGCCAAGATGCTGGAAAATGATCCCAAGTACGATGACTTTGCAACCATGATGGTTAAAACCCACCTCAGCCTGAGCGCCGATCCGACACTCAAGGGTGCGCCTAAAGGATGGTCTTTGCCAATCAGAGACGTACTGATTTACTCTGGTGCCAAGTTCCTCTGCCCCTGTGCTGGCACAATCAGCCTGATGCCTGGAACCGGCTCCAATCCGGCCTTCAGACGTGTTGATGTTGATACGGAAACAGGTAAGGTCAGCGGCCTGTTCTAATTCACTGTTAAGTATTTAACGCTTGTAAATAAAGAAGGCCCGGTCGCAAGACCGGGCCTTTTTTTGCGGCAAAATTAGAGCCACTACTTTCCAAATATCAATAAAGAAGGTTAACAAATTGAATAAAAAAAAAGGATAAAAAATGAAAAGTATCACAGTTACCGATACTCTGGCATTGTCAATACCCGAACGTATCCAATTAGTTGAAGAAATCTGGGATACAATTGCTGCCCAGGCAGTAACTCCAGAACTAACCGTCGCAGAAAAAAAATTGATTGATGAAAGATTAGAAGCGCATCGTCAAAATCCAGAGGCAGGCTCTTCATGGGAAAATGTTTATAGAAGGATAGCAAAGAAATATGAGATATGAATTGGTCATCAAACCGGAAGCTGAAGAAGATCTGTCAGAAACATTTGAATGGTACGAAGAAAAAAGAAAAGGATTAGGATATGATTTTCTTCTACAAATTGATGCCGGTCTTCGTTTAATTGAGAACAACCCCCTGGCTTTCCGCGAAAGATACAAAGGAACACGACGTCATATTATCAAGCGATTTCCCTATATCATAGTCTATCGTGTCGAGGATTTAAAAGTTATTGTATTGGGAGTTCTTTACGGTGGTCGTGATCCGCGATGGATTAAGAAAAAAATAAACGGAACCATTTCATAGCCTGATTAGCACTACGAAAAATGCCAATTAAAGGTTAATATTTCTATGAGTATATCTGAGGTTTATGTGAAATATTAATGACAACATTTTTCCAAACAAGCCAGCTATCATAAGTTCTTAAAACCTTTCAGATACTGATCCCACTCCATGGGTAGCAGGTTTTTTTTAGCTGAATTGCAAGCCTTACAGCAAGTGACCACGTTTCCTTTGGTAGTTCTTCCGCCACGCGCAATGGGAACAACATGATCCATGGTAAGCCCCCGTGGGTGCATACGACGCCTGCAATAGTAACAAACACCTTTAGCCAAACGACGCTTCCACCACTGTGAAGATCGAAGTTCACGCGCTTTACTGCGCTCCCTCTTTTCATCAAAATTATCCCATGCAAACAAATCCGGCGTCATATCAGCCCCCTAAAGTAAATAAATTACAAATCACAAAATACAAATATCAAATAAATACCAAATCTCAAATAGGAGTGCAAACTTCAGTTTGCGTCATCAGAGCATCGCAAACTGATGGCAGCTCCGTAATCCAAGCTTGAATTTCCTCTTCCAGAATATCGTAAAACGCTTGCGAGCCTCCCAGCCCTTTGCGGCCAAAAAAATAGTTGATTTCCAAAAAAAGCGGTGGCGGTTTTTCTTCTTGATCTGCAAAAATAAAATCAAACCCGGCCAGATTAATCCCGGTCAGGCGGCAAAACGCCTGGGCTGCTTTGATGCCAGCATCCCTGAGTTGAGGATCGGCAACTGCGTCAATGGTCGCGCCTTGAGCCAGACTGGTGCCGAATTGTTTTTTGTTTTTCTGAATGCGCCAGTAAGCAACGTAACGCCTGCCAATGACACAAACTCGTAATGAACGGTTGCGTGAAGGAATATATCTTTGAACTAAAAATCCCGGCCATCCGTTTTTTTCCTGTTTTATGGCCAACCGAATTTTTTCTTTAAAATCAGTATCTGATTGAATCAGAAAAACCGCTTGGCCTTCCCCGCCATAATTTAATTTAAAAACAAAAGGATAAGGTTCGATCTCCTGAAATGTCAATTTACTCTTACGAAGATTATAAGAGCGCATATCTTTAAACAGATAAGATTGTGGATGGGCGATGCTGATTTTACGCCCGATTTTACGAAAAAGACGAATCTGTCCTGTTTTGCCGGGGTAATCAAACCGGGTGTCCCAATTGGGAAAAACAAATTTGCAATTGGAGCGCACCATATTATATAAAGCATCACTACAACCTTGGGGCAAAATAACGGTATATGCCATCTGAATGGCTTTCAGATCATAACGATCCGGCTGGCGTCCGGCGCAAAGCCGATTCATATCCGCCTCATAGCAGGGATGATAAGATAAAATCATTGAACACTCAGACTTGGTGAATTATATGGGTCCATCAAAGCGACATTTCATTTCCAACATATCGCTGTCATAAATTGTTTTGGTTTTATATGGCAGCGTTTTGAACAGGTTGATCATGCCTCTGTTTGATGGTGATGTATAGGCGATCAACCCTGAAATTCCGTTTTCACGCGCTGCCGAAGCCAGTTTTTGCATCAAAATTTTACCCAGTTTCTTGCCCTGATAACTTTTACTGACGGAAAAGGCCACTTCCGCCATGTTTATTGAAGGTTCAAGCAGATATTCGCCTACTGCGACCACCTGTCCGAATCCGAACTCACCCACAAGTGCGATGATGGTCAAATTGTTCACATAATCAATTTGAGAGACTTCTTTGGCTTCTTCCTGCATAAAGCTGGTTCTTTCATGGAAAAAGCGGGAAATAACATCATTCGTATCAAGATTGTAAAGATGTTCCTGAATTCTTCTGACATCCACCGGTTTGGCCGGACGAATGGAAACCTTTTCACCATCAATGATACGGGATTCCTCAAGAGCAAGCGGATAAACGCCGTGGATCGATTCTTTTAACGTCACGGTTGCAGCTAACAATCCCATTTCTTTGGCATCATTAAACAACTGATCACGGAAATCAGGATGCGCGATACTGATCATCCCCATGGCGCGTTCCTGCAAACTTTTGCCAAACAGATTAAACGCACCATATTCTGTTACCGCATAATGGACGTCACCGCGGGGCAAAACCACGGCTGTATTTTCCAAGCGGGGTAAAACACGGCTTTTTTTACCATCACGCGAGGTGGAACAGAGCATCAGAATCGACTTGCCGCCTTCGGACATGACCGCTCCTCTGGCAAAATCGGCCATACCGGTAACGCCAGCAAAATGGTTATAGGGTAAAGCATCGGCCGCAACCTGGCCGGTTAAATCCATTGCCAGAGGCACACTTAGAGCAACCATTTTGTTGTGACTGGCGATAATAGCCGGATCATTTACATATTCGGACGGTTGAAAATTAATGGCCGGGTTGTCATTAATAAATTCGTAGAGGTTTTGTGTTCCCATAGCGTTGCTAGCTACCAAACGTCCTTCATTGCAGCCTTTTTTACGGTTGTTGATTACGCCCATGGAAACCAGCCTCATAATGCCATTGGTCAGGTATTCGGTGTGAATCCCCAAATCTTTTTTATCGCTAAGTGCCAAAAGCGTAGCCTGGGGCGTTGCACCGGGACTGATATGAATGGTTGAACCATCATCAATCAAGCGGGCGATGAGTTTGCCGATGGTATTAGCGGCCTCAAATTCCGGAGGTCCCATAACGGTAAGAATTTCTTCGTCATATTCCACAATTACGTCCACATCATTGACGTGGATAAAACTGCGGCCATGCACTTTAGGCATTTGGGGGTTGACCTGGGCGATCACCAAATCAGCAGACATTGCGGCCGCCAGTGTGATATCAACGGAGACACCGAGACTTAACCAGCCAAAATCATCCGGCGGAGACACTTGAATCAGAGCGACATGGATAGGTAATTGGCGGCTTTTAAACAACCGGGGCACAGCCGAAAGGTTCATTGGCGTAATAAAACGTTGGTTACGGGCGATTCGTTCAGCACTTGCGGAACCGAGATAAAATGAACGAATCGTCATGTTTTGTTCTTTGCTTTTATTGGCGATCAATGTGAGCGGTGTGGTTTCAAGGCTCAACAGACGTACAATTTCTATATCACTGAAACGTATCGCCAAATTTGCAAGCTCGCGCACAAGATGTTGAGGTTCTCCGCAGGCCGAACCGATAAACACCCGTTGCCCCGGTTTAATCAATTGCAACGCCTCACGCGCGGTGCTTCTTTTTTCCACATACCCGTCAGCCCAATAATCAATGACAGCCATAATTATCCTCTTTCTTTAAATTTAAAGTTTATAAAATATTACCGCGCTAAAACATTGATTGATTTCATTTCAATTTTTCTTTAACGTGTATTACTTTAATTTTCAAGAAAAACCGGTTTTATTAGAATGTTTTTACAATGCACTTCTGAATTTTTATTTACCGATTACCAAATTAATGCTAAAGGAAAATTTATAATGTAACAGGGTGTTACTGGTTAAACTTGAAAAAGGAGGGTAAAATGGCAACAATCGTACATTTTGAAATTCCAGCGGATAATATTGAAAGAGCCAAAGAGTTTTACACTCAGCTTTTTGATTGGAAAATCGAAAAGCATGACGGTCCTATGGATTATTGGATGATCAACACAACGGATGCCAAAGGTGAAAAAGGTCTTGAAGGGGGGATAATGCAGCGGCAGGATCCGCAACATCCGATAACAAATTATGTTGAAGTCGATTCTGTGGATGAATATGCCGCCAAAGTAGAGAGCCTGAATGGTGTGATCATTGTTCCGAAATCGCCAGTGACCGGCGTTGGATATTTTGCTGTATGCCAGGATACGGAAAACAACGTATTCGGAATCTGGGAAACTGACCCCGAAGCCTTCGCACTGCCGCCATTGGAAGACCCGGCTGAGGTGTTTATCGCTGTCCAGATTGCTGTCATCGCTGCGGATGAAAACTACGGTGTGGATGAAATGCGCATGATTTGGTATGAAATCGAAACAATGGATATTTTCAAGGATAAGGATTTCAAAGCGCTTGAAACCAAAATGTTCAAGGCATTTGGTAAAAACCCATCTGAACTGGCCGCCTTTCAAAATTTTGAAATTGACTGGATTATCAAGTGTGCTAACGAAAAACTAAGTGTGGAACAACGCAAATCAGCTCTTAGCACAGCTACAAAACTGGCACATGCTGATAAAAATATCGAAGGCTATCAAAAAGATATGGATCGTCGTGAAATTGTTGTTTTGAACCGGCTACAGGAAGGACTTGAGATTTAAAATTTCAAGGCTTGATGTTCGGGTTTCAGTGTTCAGCAAAAACTTCCTGAAACCTGAAACCCCCAAAAGGGAGGTTGGACATGGCAATTGTCGCTGAAAATGATAATATCCGAATTGAGAGGCTCCGCTTAGGGGCTTTTGGTACAAATGCTTATATTTTAATTTGTCAACGCACCGGTGACAGTGTTGTGATTGATGCACCGGGTGAGGCTGAACGGATTCTGGAACGGCTTGAAGGCACCAATCCCAAATATATTCTGATCACCCACAATCATTCCGATCATATTGGTGCTTTGGATGCGTTGAAAGCGGCGTTAAAGATTCCGGTTGGCGTCCACGTTTCAGATGCAAATAACCTGAATCTGTCCCCTGAATGGCTCCTACAGAATAATGATGTGATTGAATTTGGCAATGTGCGCCTGACGGTTCTGCACACGCCGGGGCATACGGAAGGAAGTGTCTGTTTCCATACCGACGCCTTCTTACTGGCTGGTGATACTCTTTTTCCCAATGGACCGGGAAAGACATGGTCAGCAGACGCTTTTCAGCAGATCATTCAATCCCTTACAGATACGCTTTTTGCGCTGCCCGACGATACTCTGGTGTTTCCCGGCCACGGTGACAGCACTGATATAGGGCGCGAAAAAAGGGCATCCGAAGTTTTTTTAGCCAAACCTATTGATCCCAATATGTATGGTGATGTGCTATGGTCTTCGGCTGAGTAAGAATGGCAGGCCATAGCTGTTTTCAAATCACATCATAAAGACCGGGTCCACATCAATAACAACTTTAACCGCTTTATTGGTAAACAGCGGTTTGTTTGTGCCAAGAAGGCGCCGTATGAAGTCATGTAAAATTATAGAATCAGCCCCTTTTAATAAAATTTGCCAACGATAACGCTTATCAATTCTGGCTATCGGCGCTTCTGCCGGACCTAAAATTGCAATGTGCTTCCCCAAAGAATCATCGGTGCTTTGTACGAGGTAACATGCCTCACCCACGGCTTGAGCATGCAGGCTGACTTTGCGCGGATTGACACCTGTGATTTTCAACTGAATCAAACGTGTAAAAGGAGGGAAACCGACGCTTTTACGGCAATTGATTTCTTCATCGTAAAACGCTTGATAATCCTGTTTTTTAGCGGCTATAACGCTAAAATGATCGGGATTATAAGTTTGCAGGATCACTTTTCCGGGAGATGCTCCGCGGCCTGCGCGGCCAGCTACTTGAGCTAAAATTTGAAACGTTTGCTCGCCAGCACGAAAATCCGGAACATTAAGTGAAAGGTCGGCACAAATAATCCCAACCAGTGTGATATAGGGAAAATCATGCCCTTTAGCCACCATTTGGGTACCAATCAAAATATCGGTTGTGCGATCATGCAGTCCTTTCAATAGCTTCAGAATTGAACCTTTGCGTTGCGTGGTGTCGCGGTCCATTCGAGCCACGCGAGCATCCGGGAAAATCGCTTTGACCGCCTCTTCCACCAGTTCGGTTCCGTATCCCAATAATTTGAGTGCGGATGAACCACATGTGGGGCATTGCGGAAGGGCCGGGCGCGTAAAACCGCAATAATGACATTTGTAGGCCCTGATACGTTTGTGCATTGTTAGCGTGATAGCACAATTTTGGCATTGCAACGCCTCGCCGCACGCGGAACAAACCGGGTAATTCGCAAACCCGCGACGATTCAAAAATAAAAGCACCTGTTCATCTTGCGCCAGGGTTGCGGCCATGGCCTGGCGCAGTTCGGCGGTGATAAACCGGTTGATGCCGCGCATATCACGCGCCTTACGCAAATCCACGATTGCGATCTCAGGCAGCGGTCGTTTTTCAATCCGCTCAGTTAAAACTGTCAGGGTGTATTTATTCGTTGCCGCATTATAACACGATTGAATCGATGGAGTTGCGGAACCTAAAAGAACCACAGCGCCATGCCGTTTGGCTCGCACCATGGCCATGTCTCGACTGTTGTAATGCAGTCCACTGTCTTGTTTATAAGAGGTATCATGCTCTTCATCAACAATAATCAGCCCGATTTTTTCAAAAGGCGCAAAAATAGCAGAACGAGCGCCAATAACGATGACTACCTGCCCTTTTAAGATACGTATCCATTGATCATAACGCTCCCCTTGGGAAAGCGCGCTGTGTAGAACCGCAATTCGCTTGCCAAAACGAGCACGAAATCTTTGTGAAGCTTGGGCAATCAGAGCAATTTCAGGAACCAACACCAAAACGCTTTCACCGCGTTTCAGCGCCTTGGCCGTGAGGTGCATATAGACTTCGGTTTTACCGCTTCCGGTAACACCTGCTAAAAGGAAACTGGCAAAGCCCTTGCCTAAAGCGCGGCTGATAGTGTCAACCACCTGCTTTTGACTACAATTCCCACTACATGTAAGTTTCCGGGGTTTATCCGGTGTTACAGTTTCACCAAACGGGTCCCGGTAAACCTGCTTGTTAAAAATCTCAATATATCCGTTTTTATTAAGAAAATGCGCTAAACCGATTTTTACTGATGTAAGCGTTTTTAGCTGTTTCAGTGATATTTCCCGGTGAGTTTCTAAAATGCGGATTATTTTTTGTCTGGCGGAGAAATATTGATCTGAGGGGATATCGGAGCATATCAGCCTAACCCATGGTTCGGTCTTTAAGCGTAGCGTCCTTCCACGGCACTCCTGTCGTTTTTCTAACCAACCCTTTTTAAGCATCGTATGGATCAGGCTGTGGGAAATATCCTGATTCAGTTTATGCTTCAATTTTTTTAACGGGCAAGCACGGTTTTCCAATACAAGCGCCATTTTTTTTTGAACAGGCGTTAAAATATTTTGCTTTAACGCGGCAACGCCTTCATTAGTCAGCGCAATCACTGTTGTCGAATGGGTGTTTAGTCCGCCAGGTAGCGCCGTATGAATGACTTCACCAAGCGGATAACAATAGTAATCGGCAATCCATTTGAAAAAAGGGATCATCGCTTCAGGAAAAAGCACTGTTTCATCGGGAATATCCAGGATATTTTTAATTTGCCATTGAGTCGCAACTCCCGTTATAGGTGGGGCAGCTCCCAGAATATATCCGGTTACCTGACGTTTTTGAAAAGGAACGAGTACGCGCATGCCTATGCGTGCAAAAGGAACAAGAGTCTCTGGAAGGGCGTAGGTGAATGTTGCATCAATGGGCAGGGCGACTGCGATTTCAATATGATGCAAAAGGGTTGGCATTAAAAATAGAAGCTATCTGAAAAATGATCTCTTCTGGTTCAGGCGGTGCCGGACATATTATTTACGGAGTCCTGCTCCATGCCGCACTCCCGACAGCGACCATCTGAGCCGATGGTGCCGATACAATTACCGTCACTGCATAACGTACGATTTTCCCAATCACTGTCCGGAATAAACGCATCGTCAATGCTCTCGCATTCATCCCTTTCATCTGCAATATCATCGTCATAAGCTGCGTCATCGGTTTCAACTGCGGCAATAGTGTCCGTTTCAAAATCAGCATCACTTTCCTGATTAGCGTCGTAAATCAAACCGCATTCTCCACATCGTCCGTTCGTGCCAACCACGCCAATGCAATTGCCGTCACGGCAGAGAATACGATTTTCCCAATCAATATCACTATGGTCGATAGTGTTTTGTGATTTTACTTCCTCTTTATCCATTGTATTTATCTTGTTTTTAGGGTGCCGAACTATAAAATATGCTGATTGCAATGGATTTAGAGCCCATTACAAAGCAACCGTTCACGCGCCTAATTCAGATGAGGGGAGCGGAAAGCTCTGTTCTACATACGACTCGCGCACTATAAGCTACTAACATCTTTCATTATCTGCCCGATATAAGAACGGATCAATCCAAAGGAGCACTGAACTGTAAATTCAACACTCCCTCGAAAAGTGTAAACTACTTTTACAGTATAATAAAAGATATCCCGTACTTGTTGTTTGTAATTCTATGTACGGTATATGTTATTTTTGTTGGTTACAACTATCTATACAGATCAAAAAATCTGATTAGACTAGCTGAACGTTAGGGATGTTGTCGTTAATAATCGAAAAGCGTTTGTCTCGCTCTCCTTTGCGGCGGCGAATAATATTTCCAGTTCCCGCTTGATGTTGTGCTTTTTTGGATGGTTCATCGTTCGATTTTAGCATAAGTCGTAATTTTGCTTCGAGAGCAATTTTTGTATCAGTATTCATAATTAAGTTTAAGCTTCAGTTTCGTTCCTATTTATTTGGAGTTAATAAAATTGTTGGTAAATGCTGTTCAATCAATCTATATCAATGATTATCAAATGAAATCCATCTACCTGATTAAAACATATCATTGTAATAATTAACTCTTTTAATGTCAAGACAAAACCGCTAAAAATCCAAGTTAATTGTATGAAAATCAGGCATGAATGTTGATGGATAATAAATTTAATATGTTACTTTCAATACGTAACCGTTCACTCCCCTATGTTTGGGATAACGACGCGGGACGGCTTCCCGCGCTACAACCTGGCGCACGGTGAATCCATGTAGAGCGGAAAGCCGTTCCGCTCAGGGGGAGAGAACGGTTACTTCAGCACCATGTTTAAAAGTTAATAAGAGCAGTCAGTTCATTCCAGCTTTCAACTTCTTTGAATGGATGGCGCTCCCGATTCCAAGGTTGTTTAAAAAGGATCGGGTGAAGGCCTGCTTTAGAAATATCAAAGCAAGTTTCAAGGCGGTCTTCCACAAAATGAGTTACATTGTGTTTTAAAAGAACATCTGTTTTTTTGTCAAATGATCCCGTCGAAATAATATGGATACCGCTGTGGCTAAGACCCACAGTTTCTGTCAGCCAATCACGGATTGGGCCTGGATAAGGTCTGGCGGTCACAAAAAGCAGAGGTGTGTGGGCATCGGCAATCTTATTTAACGCTTCCGGCGCACCGTCAATGGCTTGAAGCGACTGAACATAGTTGCCGTCAATCAATTGCGTGATAATTATATCAATAATTTTTTTATCTATTTTCGATCCGAGGCAGTCCTCCAACAAATAGGAGGTGATATTTTCATAATCCACGTTCATGATATTGTAATCATCCCTAGCGATACGCAAAAACAACCCCATTGTATCAGCTACGACACCATCAATATCAAACGCAAGTGACGCCGGATTAATCATCATTGTAACTGTCTAAATGCAAAAATTTGTTTTTAAGTTATGTAGATAAAGGTGGGTTGCGCTACGCTTCACCCACCCTACATTTTGCCAATTCAGGCCGCGCGGCGTGTTTTTTTCTTCAAACGGGAGATACGACGTCTGTAAATAACGGCCATTTTATCGTCATGTTGTTCGAGTGCAACGGCGCGTTTACCTTTAAGTGCTTTTATTTTTTTCTTAATGTCCCGAACAGAGGAACTGCCCTTTTTATTATCTTTTTCTTCAATTCCTCGCGCTTTTTTGATACCACGAATCAGTTCGGCTTTGTTCATTCCGTGGACACCGGTAATTTCCGGAATTGTAAGCGCTGTTTCCCGCAATTCTTTGGCGGTCATTTTTTCCAGCGGCTTCTCTTTGACTTCTTTTTTTTTGCCACCCATAATTAAATTTACTCCTTATTAATGATTCTTAAATTTAAAAGAAAGCTTTTAAACTTTTCTTTGAGCATCTGTCAATATCGTTTTATCTGATGTTTTGATTTTTATGTTTCTATTGCAAGCATTCGCATCAATTTTTGCATATCTTCCCAAACATCTCTTTTTTTTCCCGGATTCCTCAACAGAAAAGCGGGATGAAAGGTTGGCATCACCTGAATGCCTTCGTAACTATGAAAACGGCCACGAAGATGTGATATCTGTCGGTCGGTTTGTAAAATTGTTTGAGTTGCAAAAGCGCCAAGGGTGCAAATATAATCAGGCTGAATCGCTTTGATCTGGCGTTTCAGAAAAGGCGCACAAGCGTTTATCTCTTCAGGTAGGGGATTGCGATTTTGCGGCGGATGGCATTTAATAATATTGCATATATAAACATCTTCACGCTTTAGTTTCATTGCCTGGATGATACGTGTTAAAAGCTGACCGGCCGCACCGACAAATGGAAGACCCTGCCGGTCTTCATCCATTCCGGGAGCTTCACCGATAAAGACCAGGCGGGCATGAGGGTTGCCGTCACCAAAGACAATTGTTTGACGATTTTGCCAAAGATTACAACGCTGACAGTTATTTGATTCGGCGTGTAATGCCGCTAACGTTTCAACCGGTACGACATCTGGCTTACCCCATTTATCAATCATTTCAATGGTTTTTTCAGAACAGTCAAATTCTTTGAAACCTGCCTGGGCGATAAAATTGAAATAATTGGCAATCTCATCGGTAATCTGAATGAAAGCACGGTGATTATTCATAAAAGGGATTGCCGGCTGTGTCGCATGGTTTTACTTTTTTAACTTGAAATCGTAAGTTGTAAAATTCGATCTAACAGTAAATGGGCGACAGCGTCTTTTGACATCTTATGCAGTGTTTCAATAGTACCGTCTTTATATAGAAATTGGACTCTGTTGGTGTCGGCGTTAAAGCCGGAATCATCCGGACCGATAAGATTTCCGACAATCAGATCAAGGTTTTTCTGAGCCAGTTTCATCGCAGCGTTTTTTTGAAGGTCTTCCGTTTCCGCAGCAAATCCCACTAAAATACGCCCACCTTTATTTTTACCCAATTCCTTTAAAATATCCGGATTTTTCTGAAGTTCTAAAACTGTTTCATCCTGCACTTTTTTAATTTTACGGTGCTTAGGATTGACTGGTCGGTAATCGGAAACAGCCGCCGCTTTAATAATTATATCGGTGTGTTCAAAATGATGCCATACGGCTTGATGCATTTCCAGAGCCGTATTAACTTTTATCATTTTGATATTCAGGGGTTCCGTAAGAGATGTCGGGCCGGATATCAAAGTAACATCGGCACCGCGCATTTCAGCCGCACGGGCGATGGCCTGCCCCATTTTGCCTGAAGACGGATTGCTGATGAAGCGCACCGGATCAATCGCTTCTTGCGTCGGCCCGGAAGTTACAAGAATTTTCCGGCCTGACAAGTCTTTGGGGGTAAGGCAGGCAAGAAAACGATCCAGAATTATTTCAGGTTCAGGAAGACGTCCCGGTCCGGTGACTCCGCAGGCCAATTCGCCCGCATCCGGAGCCAAAATATGATATCCGTCCTGTTTAAGTGTTTTTAAGTTTCGCTTAACCGTCTGATGTTCAAACATGTGTGTGTTCATAGACGGGCAAAGCATAACCGGTGCGGTTACCGCAAGCAAGAAGGTGCTTAAAGCGTCATCCGCTATTCCAGCGGCGAGTTTGGCAATCATGTTCGCAGTGGTCGGTGCAATAATGACAGCATCGGCAGATTGCGCCCATTCAATATGTTTAATCGAAGCATCTTCGCCGTTTTCAGCAAAAAGTGACGTGCAAACTTTCATACCTGATAACGCTTCAAACGTTAAAGGTCCCACAAAGGCACCTGCATTCAGAGTCATAATCACTCTGACATGGGCGTCTTGTTTTTTTAACAACCTTAAAAGCGTTACACTTTTGTAAGCGGCAATGCCGCCGCAAACCCCGATTACTATATTTTTTCCGTTTAATGTCGTTTTCATAAATTCTTTTTAACAACCTGCTATCAACATTGAATATGCCCGAATTGGCGCATCACATTAAATCGGATTCACTTTTTTCAACAATGGAAGGCGCCACCCCGACTTCGACATACGTACTATATTGCGTTTCAGTAATGTTAATAATACACCAGCGCATTTTCTTTTGAAACAACAAAATTGCCTTGTTGGGTGTTTTAAACGAACTGATGGATTTCCAATTATCTTTCGCCATATTGTTTCTGAAAAATATGATCAAAGATGTACGCTCCACCTTGCCTTTTAATTTCAGAATTCCGGTTAAAAAACCAGGCCCCTCAATAATGTAGGTTTCTTTTTTATCAATTTTAAGTTCGCTAGGTAATAAAATATCGCCAAAATCATAATATAGGGGCGTATTCCCCTTTGGAATATTTGATCCTGTTCCGCCAACTGTCTGCTGTCTGTTGATGCATCCGTTGAACGACAATGTGATGAATGTAATCAAACCTAACACAGACATAATCGCGCTGAAATGTTTTTTCCCCCACATAATTTTTACCTCCTGAACAGAATGTTTAAATTTTAACGATAAGATCACTATATAATTCTACTTGAAAATTGCACCAAGGTCAATTCTAATTTTATTCTTTTAAGATTAAAAAATTGTTTTCGAGTGAACCGCATCCCCATCTTTCATTTTGATTTTGGTTAACTGTATGAAAATTCATAAAAAATTGGCTATTATCGTAAAAAGTTTATGTTCGGCATTGTTTTCGCTTGAATACGACCCTCTTTTACCAGCAATTGAATACAATTGCAACCCAATTATCTGAAACAACACCATCCCATATAATTTTGCCCACCGGCCGAACCTGCTCGGCAGCCTGATGCGTCATAAACGACGAAATTGTCTTTTTGACATGATCAGTAGATGGAAAGTTTAGGAGCGCAAAAATTTAGCGCAGCGATTTTTTGCATCTGATTCCACCCGGAGGTCAGCGCGCTTCAGGGCCGGCAAAAAACCGCTGCACTAAGTTTTTGCGCTCCATGCCGTATTTTAAGACATTTTCCATCTACTGATGATACAGACTCAAGCCTTTCAGAGACAAACAGATTTCCCAATGTGAAGGCTAAAAGAAAAAACATACTGAGAGAGCTTGTAGCCGGATCTCTTCCGGGTAAATCTCCGGTGGTTTATGACCCGGTTTTAAGAATCCCTATTGATGTGTTTCCGTGCGAAAACGGGCATGCCTTGGAATGCTCTTTGTTCGGTGATGTATTGGCGACAGTCGAAGTGAATGATGTATGGACAGCTAATCGCAATTTCAGTACATGTGGATTTATAACCGCGATTTTTGAAACGCCTATCGCCGTAACAGATGCGTCTGGGAAAAAACACATATTCAGGCGGATTCGTGTATATTTGAAAACCGAGACACGAGATAGTGACAAAGAAATATTTATAATCACCGAAATTTCAGCGAAGTTCAGGAAGGGCGAGCCATCCGAAATAAGCCCCGGACAAGAAAAGAATACAATTCAGGTTAAGTGCCTCATCAAAAACAGAGCAATGGAGTCCGAAATCCACGGCTCACGACCCGCTTGGAAAATGGCGGGAGGAAGGAGTATGGGCAGATGAACCGGCCAAGTCGGCAGACCGAAAAAACGACCGAAAGCCCAGCAGAGTGACAAGGGGTATGACAAGCCGGGATGTGCGAAATAAAATCCGCAGGCGCGGCATCTCTCCCATGATTCCCCGTCGGTCATGGCCGAATCGGTGGAAGCCGGTCGGGAGACCGTTGTCAAAGCCGATTGACAGGTCCCTTTAATTCCTGCACGGTGACACCTACCCGTATCTACGGCCCGGTCGGCGGGGAATCAGCGGTATGGACGGTGACTTGGGTGAAAGGTATGTCCCATCCGTATTTATTACAGGCCTCGACACAGATTTTTTGTATTGTTCGTGAGAGCATGTTATGATATCGGCTCGCTTTGCCCGAAAAATCCGCTATAATTTCAAAGTCCAAAGAGGAGGCCGCGGCTTGTTTGAACTCGACCTTGAGTTTGATCAGTTTGTCATCGAATCCTTCCTCGTTAATTCTATTGATGAGCATTTCACGCAGTTTGTCGGGAATTTCCTGCGTACAGACAGCCTGGTGTTTGTAATCGATTCCAAAAACGGTTTTCAGTCTGAAATTTCGTGAAAGATTTTTTGGATTCGAGTTCAGGAAATTTTGTGTTAGACAGATGGTGTGGTCGCCGCCCAGGGAAACCAAATCAACCATCTCGGAACTCTGTGATACGACCTTGCGCAAGCTTCCGTCCTTTAAGAGAACCCAATCGTTTTCCTGACAGGGAAACCAGGGCTCGTCCTTTTGAAAGGGACGCGATCTCAGTTCTATCATATCCCGTATGGGAAGCCTGATCTTGCCGCTTTTTAAAGCCGGATTTTCCAGATGGGTATAAATGTTGAGCGAAACCACCTTCCATGGAACACCGTTATAGACCACCCGTTCATTTTCCCTGACTGTGCCAAGATTCAAAAGGAGATTCAGCTGCTCCCAGAAAACAGGCAAACCCTGTTTGGCGGTCCAGGCAACACCCAATAAAAAGATAAGGCTTAGAATGAGCAAGACCCAGTCTCCGAAAAGATAAAGGGTGATTAAAAAAGCGTTAACAGCGCTGATCACTGTCATAAACATATAGATCACACCCGCCAACCGAACAGCAAATGATCTCTGTTTTGCCTTACGAATCGGGCTGAACCGACACACCATAAGGTAAAACAAATGAAACAGCAGCCAAAAGGAAAAAAACGCCAGTGATGCGAAAAAAAAGTTTCTGCCGCGACTTTTAAAGAAAACCTGCAAAATATTTTGAATTGATTGCAAGATCGATTTCTTTTTGCTCAGTTCTTCCTTCAATCGGTATGTGGTCACAATATGTTGGCTGTTAATTTCATGCTCTTTGTGTTTCCAATTTATCGCTAATGATTTCAGTTCTTTTTCCAAGATGTCCAATTCCTGGCGAAGTTGTTCAGCCAACTCTTTTTTCAGCTTTTGGTCATTGAATTTTATTTCCAGCCCCTTTTTCAGCTTGCGGTGCAATTCTTTTTTAAAATCATCCGAATTCAGCCTTTGGGCTGATTTCATACTGATCTTTTCCGCAGCTTCTTTTTTCAGCTTTTTTTCCAGTTCTTTTCTTTTGGCATCATTCGGTTCCTCTTTAAGCGTCACATCAATCTTTTTTTTATAAGCCGCCTCTGACTCTTTACGAAACTTCAGTTCCTCCTCTTTTCTGTATTTGTCTTCCAATTGTTTTGTGAGGGATTCGGCCGTTTTATTATAAAGTTTTTCTTTCAATTGTTTTTTTAAATCTTCGTCTTTAGCCTGCGCAACAAGGTTTTCAATGTTTTTTATCGCTCCTTTCGCCGTCCCGAGCAAACTCTCATAGCGGGCAAGTTCCATGCTGAGTTTCTCGATTTGCCGGGATCTTTCCGTAATTTTTTTCAGCTCTTGGAAGATAGGACTTAAAATTCTCCGAAGTTCCTTGTTCCAATCAAACTCCTTCTGAGTTTTTTTTTCAAATGCTTCCAGATATACGCCGGTGGAGATCAGTTCAAAATTCTTCTCAAAAGAGTGTAATTTCACGTTCAACTCATTGATTCGGCCTTGGATTTCAATTTTTTGTTCTTTGGTCTCAGCGGCATCAAGTTTCTTCGTCATATCCTCAATTTGCCCCTTTAAATCTTTTGTGTAATGGATGATGGTAGCAAGGGTGGTAATGGTCGGTTTGGCTTCCGCGGCCTTTTTCTCAGGAACTTCCGCAGACGGGTCCGCCTTATTGTCTGTCTGCGGACTTGAAGATTCTCCAAATACGAGATTGTCAGCAACCGGCAAAATCGTTATGGTCAAAAACAGAATTATCAAAACAAAAGTATTTTTTTGAATTTTCATTATTCGATGACACTTGAGTGTTAGAAAAAGTTCCCTGGCGCAAGTCGCCTGCCTGATACAGGCGGCACCGCATCTCCTCCGCGAAAATATACTTACCGAGGCCATAATCAGTGATTTTCAAATGCATCAATTTATCATCTGATAAAATTCGGCGGACTTTCTTTCCATGGATACCCTTTCAGAGCTGTTTCATAACCCAGATCGTATAACTTCTTCATATATATCGGATCAAACTCCTCAGTCGGAACCTCTTTGAAATCAGACGGAATATAGGCAAGGTGGAAATTATTGCCGTCCCTTTTGCAAAGCGCAAAAATCTGATACAGATCACCGATGCCCTGCATCCGAATCATGGAATCGATTGATCGCATCGCGATGGGAATCACATTGCGTTTCACGCCGTTATAGTCCGGGTTCAGAAAAGCATTCCTGATTACATAAACATTCGGTTTCCCTGTCACCTTGAGTTTTTCGGTGATTTTACGCCAATCCATGGAAGCCGGATAGACAAAAACCTGAGATGCGGTGCCGCCGTCAACGTGCATTTCGTCATAGACTTTCCCATTGACATCCACGGAGACAAAAATCGGCGGAAAGGCCACCGGTATCGCCGAGGATGCTTGCATGACATCATGAATCAACGCTGTTTTGTGAGGACTGTCACTTGAGGCGATTGCGCCGATACTCCAGATTACAGCGCGGCCGGCATCAAGATTCATCGTGCCGATAAACAGTCGGCGGCCGCGTTGATGTTCTTCAGCGATTTTATCGATGAGTTCAGGAGTGATGTACTTTTTGAGCAACATTCGCAGGGGGGCTGTGTCAGTCATTGAATCACCGAACACCGCCGAAAGGATGCTACGCTTCTCAACGATATCTTCAGTAGAGGTCGTGGTGAAAACGGCCTTGAGCATATCATCATAATCCGCTCCGAGAAAAGCGAACGGAGCGGCCAAAGCGCCGGTGCTGATTCCGGTGACCATGGTGAATTCCGGGCGTGTTCCTGATGCTGTCCAACCGTTTAACAGCCCTGCGCTGAAAGCGCCGTTAGCTCCCCCTCCGGAAATCGCCATATAATTATGCGGTGTTTCATAAACACCGGAGAAGTTTTTTCGGAATTCGGTATCCGTAAACTTATGAAATTTTTTCATTGAATATTCCGGCCCGTCCCCCCAGAAGCGCGCTCCCCGAATTCCGCGAATCACAGCATGGTCAGTCAGTTCCAAAGGCACCGGATAGCGTTCCGGCATGCCGGCGCATCCGGTTATAATAAGTCCAAGCACACATATAACTCCGGCCAGTGTTTGCATCTTACCGGTCAATTTTGATTTTACCATTTTTTTACCTCCTTTTGAGTGGCCACACAAAATACTGAAAACGGAAAACTTTTGTCAAAGTAAGTACTTGGACATATATTTTCAGGTTACAAATTCTGCTGGAAATCGGATTTTTCTAAAAAATCCGATTTTTAAAATACCGGAAAACTTTTGTCCAAGCACTCATCATTGTCGTATATTTCCTTTGAAACAATATAAAAGCGGAATGACATTGAAGAATATGACGGTGTTACATGTTCGCTTTTTTTAATTCCTTAATGAAAATTACGAACAGTTTTCCCGGGCAAGACAGGCGGATATCAGTTCCGCCTGATTGAAAACAGTCTTGTAAGTTTCGCAGTAGGGGTCTTTGGTGTGCAAATCACCATACGTCGTATAAGCTCTGACCGGGCATCCGCCGTGGCAGATAGCGAGATAATCGCACTCCGGGCACTCTTCCTTCTGAATCAGCACTCCAGGCCGTCCAAGAAATTTGTGGCGGACAGGGTTGTCCCGAAGCAGCTCGGCCAGACTGTCGTTTTTAAAAATATTGCCAAAGTGAAATTGCGGATAACTGGCGACCCAACAATCACACTGCGCAATATTACCTTGCGGATCGATGCATACGAATTCATCAGCGCAGTTCGCCTTCCAAATACAGGGCAGTACTGCGTCTTCTCCACGAAAATATTCGATCAGTTCGTCAAAAGGGCCGACGCGGACACCCTGGTGATAGCCGCGCTCTGCCCAAATATCGGCCAACTCTGTAAGAAACTGAGTCAACCGTTCCGTATCCAGCGGATAGCCTGTTTTGGATGCATCCGCAGGTCCGCCGGCAAAGGGCGTGTTGATTTGAAAGTCGGTGATATTAAGTTCTTCGGTGAAATAGGAATATAAATTTTCAGCCCCGCGTTGCAGGGTTTCGGCATCAGGAAGGGCGATAACACCGATATGGATTCCGGCATCCTGCGCCTGGCGAACATTCCGAATCCAAACAGCATTGAAATCAGCGGCGCTTCCACCGGGCAGTTTGCGATGCCGATTGGGATAATCCATCGAGGACCCCACACTGTTATCAAACATCTCCGCAATAATCGGGTTCCATTCTTTGCTATAACCAATCATATTGGACTGGATGTAGTTGCGCACGTTGACATTGCGGCTGTCAGCGGCGCGATCAATGACATCCCCGGCGCGCGCAAACCATTGCGGAGACATCATCATCACTTCACCGCCCTGCCAGTGAATTGACAGCGCCTTAGCCTCATTTTGTTCCATGTAATCAAGCACTTTGGAAATCAGCGATTTCAACTGATCAATGCTCATATCTGCGCCGGCTTTCTTTTCAAAACAATAATCACAGGCCGCATCACAACGCAATGTGGGAAGTAAAATCAGTGAAAAATGCTCTCCGATCATAGCGGTTTTTTCTCCGTCGCATTCGTCGAAGCAGCATAATCTCGCTTTAATTCGGCGGCGGCTTCTTGAAGTGTTCTTAAAAGCATTTTCACATCGGCACAAGAAAAATCCCGGTTCGGCCATTTGAAATATGCTTCACAGTTTGCAAAAAACTCACAATTGAGACATTCCGAGGCTTCATCACAAAGACGCTTGATAAATGTTTTGTCAAACGTGTTGAGATCATCGGGCAATTCGGTATCAGTGAAGCGTGCGGAAATCGTCTCACGCCCCTGATCGGTGATATAACGGTATTGAAACGGATTTTCTTCGCAAACGGTCCACAGATTCAGCGGGTTGTCATTGTAAAAAGCGAAAAGCATGGTGTGAAAAAATTCCACAGGCTGCGAAACTGTCGATTGGCGAAGATAAAAATTTAAAACATCCGCCATCTCTTCGACCCGTTGCGAATCAGGTTGTCCCGGAATCAGCTTGACAGCAAAATTTAAAGCCGTCGCCAACTTGACTGTTTTGACAAATCCGGGTACCACAGGCACGGAAACACGCACCGGATGCTTATCAGCCCATTGAGTATAATTGTAAAGCCGTGGAAGGTCTCGCACCGGATCGGAAACGACCAGATCCAAAGGAGTGTTATATATCTGTGAATTCTGAAGTGCCGAGTCTTTTAAGGTGAGCAGTTCAATATAAACAATATTTTTCAGAGCTTCCGGAGTCAATGATTTGTCTAATTCTGAAAGATTGTCAGTGCGTACAATCAGATTACGGCCTCTATACATTTCAATCATGGAGGCCGGTATGTTATAGGTAATCGGGGGCATTTTTTCCTTTTTAAAATTAGCCGGTACCGTCAGTGTGGGAGAATTTTTCAATAATATGAAATCTGACCTAACCAATTTCTTATTTTTAACTCATTCATATTTTCACTCATGAGTCGGTTTAGGCAACGTAATTATCAAGATGACAGCACCGGCTGACGCGCACAGAGCTGAACCGGCAAGAACTCCCACTTTGGCCGCGTCCAGCTGAGGGCATTCCAAGGCCAGGCTGGCAATAAATATGGCCATAGTGAAGCCGACACCGGCTAAAGTCCCGCCGCCGGCGATTGCGCCCCAACTGATTCCGGCAGGCATTCTGGCGATTCCTGTTTTGATGATCAGCCAACTGAAAAGGATGATACCGGCCGGCTTGCCGATAATGAGGCTCGCCGCCACCGCCGTGGCCACCGGGTCGGTAAAATCCGCCGCATTGATCGGCACCCCTGCATTGGCAAGCGCGAATACCGGCATGATGACAAATCCCACCCAGGGATGCAAACCGGTTTCAAAGCGTTCCAGCGGGGAGATGGATTTACGGGAGGCGACCTCCATCATTCGTAGCGCGGCGTTTTTAGCGTCAGTGTTTTGCCATCCTCCGCCCTGAACAAAAATACGGGTGCGGTTCACAATATCACTCAGAACACCCTCATTGAGCCAAGACCTTGCCGGCGTCATCAGACCGCAAATCACTCCCGCAATGGTGGCATGTATTCCGGATTCGTGAAAGCCGAACCATACCATAATCATCAGGAAAATATAAATTCCCACATTGCGCACCCCCACTTTCATGAACACCAGCATGACCAGAATACCGGCAATCGCAAAAGCAAGCGCACCGTAATTCAGGCCTGCCGAATAACCGACGGCGATCACCAGAATAGCGCCGATGTCGTCGGCAATGGCCAGGGACAGCAACATCACCCTCAGACTGTTGGAAATACGAGACCCAAGCACTGCAAGGATGCCAACCACAAAGGCGATGTCTGTGGCCATAGGGATTCCCCATCCCAATACTCCCGGGCTGTCATACTGGAGCAACAGATAGATACCGGCCGGCACGGCCATACCACCGACGGCTGCCGCCAGAGGAAGCGCCGCCTGGCGTATATCCTGAAGCTCGCCCATAACTATTTCGCGTTTTACTTCAAGACCCACAACGAAAAAAAAGACAGCCATCAACCCGTCGTTGATCCAGTGTTGTAGCGAATGTATCATCTGAAAGGAACCCAAAGTGAAACCGACCTTTGTTTTCCATAAGGCAAGGTACCAGTCCGCCACGGACGAATTTGCCAGCACAAGCGCTACCACGGTGGCGATCAATAGAGCGATCCCGCCTGCGGATTCAATGTGCAGAAACCGCTTAAACGGATCAATTAAAGTGTCGATGGGCGCTTTGGGCCATAAGCTGTCGATTTCATTGGAATGTGCCATAAGATAGTCCTCATTTGATTATTCTTGACGTGCGCGTTTTGGCGTTGCCACCTGAAAAAACACCGCATAAAGCACCGGCACAAATTTCAATGGAGTGCCTGACTTTAGTTTGGCATGGTCTGACTGCCAAACTGAAGTTTAGCACTCCGGCCTTAAAGTGTAAACAGCTTAATGAAGGACGCCAAAAAAGTTATCCTGAAAAAGCGGAATCATCATGGCAGTCGCGGCGGCAACACCTCAAGTATCCGGTTCGCAATTATCGATTTGTGTATATGAGCTTCATCAATGCTGTCAGGGGTATGCAGAAACCCGCCCTTCTTGTATTCCCATCCCCAAATTTCATAACGAATCGCATGTTTCAGACGATACATGCGATTGATGGCGTCACGGCCCTCAATAATGTACATATCCAGTTTAAATAGCGGAGGAAGGCGCATTATCGAAGCGATACGCGGTATCCATCCGTTGTACAGTCTGAAAATATCACTGAATGTCAGGCGCACTTTCCATCTGCCGATAATCGATAATTCGCTTTCTTCTATTCTTTGCCTGATGAAAACAGCTTTGTTTGTAATATAAGCTTCTGACTTCAAAAGGCAAAACGTCTCTTCGATTTTTACTGCTTCCACTTCGGCGCCTTTTTTAAAAATAAGTGACGAAATACCGGCTGCCATTCATAAGCACTGCTCGGAAGAATTTTTCAGCCGGTCTGAACCAATGCCTTTGATCAATATTTTGGGCCGGCGAGGGGTTCAAACATGATGCCGCCGCCCAGCCACAACGGGATAAGGCCGCAGATGGTGGTTGCGGTGGTTAGCATAATAGGGCGAAAACGTTCCTTTGTCGCGAGTGGATGGAAAATTTTGAATGTTGCGATTCTATAAAAACCACACGAATTTAATTTAGTAAAAATTACAAACGGTTATTAAACCAAACCTCCGTAGTTTAACGGGTGAATTACAATTTTTCCATTGTAGCGGATTCTTGCCATTTTGTCGATTAAGTGCTAACGCCCACCATCACCAGTGGGCAGGGTGAACGTGCCTTGTAAAAGGCAATTAGACACAAAATTTTGCAAATGCTCTAAACGCCACGACCCTGCCCGTCTGGTGCATGGCGTTGTTCGGTGATCTCTTTGAATAATAATCGACCTCTTTTAGCTAAGTCGATTTTCTTTTTCAGTTGGTTTTCTATATCGGCAATTATTTTTAACCCAGTTTTAGAATTATTTGAGGATTCTAAATTGTTTAAATGATCATAAAAATATTCACAGTCAATAGAACAATCGCTTGGGTCAGTGTAATCACCGGCCAAAAATAAAAATTTTTTTAGAGGTACATCACCTTCAAGAAATCTGAGATAAATAAACCCTAAGGCCAATTCTGGCAAATCATTCGATTTGAAGTCATGATCACTCTTTGTATCTGGGGCGATTGCAGCGTAAGCCTTTTCATAATCTGATGATAATGAAAGATCAATTACCCACATTGGCGGCTCATCCATGGTTTGAATGATAAAATCAGCCCAAGGTATCCACTGGGTAGATTTAATATATTCTGCTTCTATTGCAGCTAATAGAGGTAATGTAGGTTTTATTTCCATATTTCCGTCACTGAACGATTTGTTATGGCTCTTTTTGTCGTTTTCTGCAGTGCAACGGAATAATGCTGATACAGTTGAAGATGTTTATTTATTGCAATCGTCGCTACGCCTGATTTAAATTGACTTGGTATCAGGGGCATTATTAGTTGATACTCCAGCTACTTACGGTCTGTTTATTAGCTATTTATGTCTTTTGAGTTTTTTTCTACAACTACCGCGTCAAGAGTTGCCTCAAGCACTGTTACTTGAGAATTTACCTTAATATATCCGAACGATGATTTTCCATTAATCCTTTGCCCATCCACTTCGACTGTGCCTTGCGGTCTCATATCCGATATAGCTGTGCCCGTACTTCCAATTAGATTAATATATGGTGATTCCTTTTTTGAATTGTCTGTTTCATCTTCAATATCTGATTCGCGGAACATATCACCAGGAGCGGCATTACCACCAAGAGTTATAAAAAGACCTACAATTAATAAAATTAATCCTAAGTTAATATGAATAAGAAAACCTACAGCTAAAGCTATAACAAAAACACAGTCAACTATTAATCCAATTTTATGACCTTTTTTCATATTTTTATACTGCCATAACGCTGCTAATCATCCGCGCGGCTTTTTGCGTCGGCTGAATTAGCCTTGTTATGCATTTTATCAATCAGTAATTCTTTTTCCTGATATACTGTTATGTCCGTCTGTTGCATACCCATCACGCTTCCACCAATCTATACCGCCCAGCAGTTCTTTTACGTTGAATCCTAATTTAGATAATTTCAGAGCCCCGTTAGTTGAACCATTGCAACCGATACCATCACAA
>JAUCGF010000034.1 GCA_030378005.1 Desulfococcaceae bacterium HSG9
CTGAAGTCAGCACTCCTCTATATCGTTAGGAATAGAAATTAAATAAATGTAACATAATTATAAAACAGGTTGACATTTCGTCAAAGTATTCAGTGGGTTGTCCATGAAAATAAATAATATTGTTTACTTTATTAAATTTTTGCTCCTTAATTGCTGTCCAACGCCCGCCGAATAGCCATAGCCAGGTCTCGCCAACCTACAGGTTTTTGTAAAAGATCGCGCACCCCCAGAGATTTCGCCTTTTCCAAGGTAAGCCGTTTATCATATCCAGTGCATAGAATAATCGGAATTTCAGGCCGGATGTACATGAGCTTCCGCGCCAGTCGGTCGCCGGTGAGGTGTGGCATAGTCATATCTGTGATAACCAAGTCAAAGTCATCCGGGTTGCTACGAAAAGTTTCTAATGCCTCGGAGCTGTTTGTTTTGATAGTCACAGTGTACCCTAAATGTACCAGCATCCGCCGCCCCGCCACAGCGACAGCTTCTTCATCATCAACAAAAAGAATATGCTCATTACCTTTTGGAATCCGTTCGGAATGTTTGCCGGTCAATGACGTATCGCCCTTGATTAACGGAAAATAAAGTTTAAAAACGGTTCCCTGGTCAAGTTTGCTTGTCACCCGGATGTCACCGCCAAACGCTTTGACGATGCCATGTGTTACAGACAGCCCTAAACCGGTGCCTTCTTCTTTTGATTTAGTCGAAAAATAGGGTTCGAAAATATGTTCCATGACGGAAGGGGCCATGCCATGCCCTGTATCACTGACACTTAACATAAGGCAAGAGTCGGATGCAAGGTCAAATTGAGAATTAAACGCCACGGAGGCCGCATCGGTTTCTTTAAGAGCTATTTTCAGAACGCCGTCTCGCGTTTGCATGGCATGGGCGGCATTGGTGCAAAGATTCATCAGCACTTGATGGAACTTGCCGGAGTCTCCCAGTATATCATCGGATGGGGCCATCTGTTCAAATTGAATCTTAATAGTTGCCGGTAAAGACGCCCGCAGCAGTTTGACAGTTTCTTTAATAATGGGCGTAATTTTAATCTGTGTCATCACATGCTTTTTTTTGCGACTGGAAGTAAGAATTTGGCGTACCAGTTCAATAGCGCGTTCCGAGGCTATTTTCACCTGTTCGATGCTGTAGCGTGCCGGGTGATCTTCGGCAAGTTCATGGTTCAAGGCGATTTCAGAAAAGCCTTTGATAATGGCAAGAATGTTGTTGAAATCATGGGCAATCCCTCCGGCGAGTGTGCCGATAGCTTCCATGCGTTGAGCGTCATGGAGTTGTTTTTGCAGTTGGATGCGTTCCTTTTCCGCCCGCCGGCGTTCGGTAATATCGCGCACAACGCTGACGAAACGGGCTTTTTCGCCACGCGGCGCGATCAATTGCAACAGGATTTCCACGGGAATCCGTTTGCCGTTTTTATGACAATGAACAGTTTCGAAGGTGAGGGCGTGCCGGTCTCCGTCCATTAGCGGTTTGACCAATTTACGGAAGTCTTCGACATCATATTCGGGTTGGATGTCCGCAGGCGTCATGTTCAATAATTCATCGCGTGTATAGCCGACATGATTGACAGCACCCTGATTCACATAAGAAAAGTTGAAACCCGTTGTATCAAATATGAAAATGCAGTCCAAAGCGGCGTCCAGAGTCTTTTTGAACT
The DNA here is from genome assembly GCA_030378005.1 of Desulfococcaceae bacterium HSG9. Classification (GTDB taxonomy): domain Bacteria; phylum Desulfobacterota; class Desulfobacteria; order Desulfobacterales; family JAUCGF01; genus JAUCGF01. Next base: position 1,670 of record JAUCGF010000034.1, read on the forward strand.
GTTTCAGTTCGATTTCGGCCTTCTTTTCTTTAATCGCACGTTCCACGGCGCGAGGAAGCCGGTCCAATCTATTTTTAAATACATAATCCGTGGCGCCTTGTTTAAGAACCTCCACGGCCAGTTCTTCTTCGATTTTGCCCGAAATGATAATAAAAGGAATATCGGGGCATCTCTTTTGCAATGCCTTTAAAGCCGCCAGACCATCATAACCGGGCAATGCGAAGTCAGACAGGACAATATCAAAACTTTCGACATTCACCTCGTCAAGCGCGTTTAGATACTCTTTTTCATCAACGGCCTCGGTTGCGGAAAATTGCAAGCCAGAGTCTTTTAACGCTAACATATTCAATTCACGATCGGCATCGGAATCGTCAAGAAACAAAATATTGAGCGTATCGTCACTGTTTTGCATGAGGCTCCTTTCATGGTTTTATATTCAAGCGGTTATAATTTCATGACCTTACGTTTCAGATACCTCGCCCAGGTACCAGCCGTTGTCAACCGGAAGATCGAGATGAAAGCGTGTATATTCGCCCCGTTCACACTCGAAAGACAGCTCTCCGCAGTGGTCATGAACGATGCCTTGGCTGATCGAAAGTCCCAGACCCGTGCCTTTGGCCCTGTCTTTCGTGGTGAAGAAAGGGTCGAACAGTCGTTCTCTGATTTTATCGGGAATGCCTGCGCCGCGGTCTTCAACTGTTATACGAAGCCAGTGCCGGCCGGCCTTTTCAAAAGGTCGCACCGTCATCGTAATAATCTTGTCGGGGTCGTAATCCGGGTAGCGTTCGTTGATCGCGTCGCGGGCGTTGGTGAGCAAATTCATCAGCACTTGCTGGATTTGCTGACTGTGGCATTTGATTTCAGGCAGATCATCAGGAATGTCTATTTCAAGCATAATTTGGTCATGACGTATCACTGTCTTAATCAATGACAGGGTACCATCCGCAATATCGGTGATTCGCGCCGGACTGTGAGACCTTTTTTCACACCTTGAGAATTGTAGCAAATTACGAACAATGGCAGACACACGTTTGGTCTCATGGATGATTTCAGTAGCGTATTCTGTTAGTGGGTTGTCTTTGTTCAGTTGATCGACGATCAACTGAGCGTAGTTCATAACGCCGTTTATCGGATTGTTGATTTCATGGGCTACGCCGCTGGCCAGGGTGCCGATGGATTCAAGCTTTTGCTGCTGGCGCAACTGCATTTCAAGGCGTTGTTTTTCCTGCTCGGCGAGCTTGCGTTCGGTGATATCTCTGGCGATAGATAGCACATAGCGCTCTCCCGCGCTCTCGAACACCCTGCTGGATATCTCCACGGGAATTTTATGCCCTGCTTTGCTGACATGGACCATTTCGAAAATGCAGTGGCCGTTTTTTTCCATCATCTCCAAGGCCAGGCGCCTGTCCTCATCCATCCCCCCTGCGTCGATGTCAATGGGAGACATCCGCATCAATTCTTCTCTGCTGTAGCCTAACCGTTTGCAAGTGCTATCATTGACTTCCGTGAATTTTCCGGGCACTCCATTGGTTATTCCATGGACGAAGATCGCATCGTGGCTGATATTGAAAAGCAGGCTGTAACGCTGCTCGCTCTCCTTCAATGCTTTTTCGACCTGGTGACGTTCTTGAATTTCAGCTTTCAACTGCTCAGTTTGTTTGACTAATTCGGCGGTGCGCTCTTCCACCCGCTGCTCCAATATTTCGCTTTCCTTGCGCAGAATATCCTCCGCCTTTTTGATACGCAGCATGGCATTTACCTGGGCGGTCAGTTCAAATCTGTCAATGGGTTTGGTAAGAAAAGCATCCGCGCCGATTTCCAGACCCTTCACACGACTGGTTGAATCTGTGTTGACGGCGGTGAGCATAATCACCGGTATATGTTTTGTCGCGGGATCAGATTTAAGAATCCGGCAGGCTTCAAACCCATCCATTATGGGCATGTAAATGTCAAGGAGGATTGTGTCCGGGTTTTCGGTTTTTGCCTTTTCGATTCCCTGTTTGCCAGATGAGGCTGTGACAACTGTACACCCGGGAATCATGCTTTTAAGCAATGCTAACAAACTAAAAAGGTTATCCTGTCTGTCATCAATAGCTAATATGGTCGGCATAGGATTCAGTCCTTTCGCGTTTAAGTGCCTGCTGGAAATCGGGTTTTTTGAAAAAATCCGATTTCTAATTTTGTTCATGCACTTAAGTCAGTTCCATCCACTTTATTTATCAAGAAATCGGGTTTTTCGAAAAAACCCGATTTCTAATTTTGTTCCAGCCAAATTCGGATCGTTTCCACTATTTTGACGGGATCAATGGGTTTGGATAAATAATCATTACATCCGGCTGCAATAATTTTATCACGGTCGCCTTTCATAGCATGGGCGGTCAAGGCAATGACCGGTATGCGGCTTGCTTTTTCATCGGCCTTGATCTCTTTTACGACCGCGTATCCGTCCATGCCGGGCAGAGATATGTCGAGAAGGATCAAATCCGGCATCTCTTGGAACGCGGCTTTGAGACCCTTTTCTCCGTCATCCGCCTCTATAATGGCGTATCGGTCTTTCAGTACGGCTTTTATGGTAAACATGTTGTCGGGATTGTCCTCAATCACCAGAATTTTTGGCAAAGTTTCGCCGGATATTCCGGTTTTGGGATCGAAAGCTTTTTCCCGGTGTTTGATCATCGGTTTTTCAATGATTTCAGGTTGGCAGGCACTCGTGTTTTGAGGTTGTTCGCCAAGCATGATTTTGACTTTCAGCAAAAGTCCTTCGCGTTCCACATCGCCTTTTTGAACCAGTTGCTGGATATTGTTGTGAGACAGCCTTTTAAAATCATCAGGCGTCAAATCTTTGGCTGTCAGAATCAAAACCGGGATATTGGCTGTTTCTTCTGTGCTGCGAACCTTTTCCAGAACATCAAAACCATTAATATCAGGCATCATCAAATCCAAGATAATACCGTCGGGGATTGTATGCCCCACAAACTCTTGAGCTTCCTGTCCGCCGTGCGCCATATCCACGAGGTAGCCTTCCCGCTCAAGAATCATTTTGATCTGAATCATGGCTGCCTCATTGTCTTCAACCACCAGAATTCTTTTTCCCGGTCGTTGCGGCTGGATAATTTCGGATTTTGTCTGCATTTCGATTTGACTAAGGCTGTTCCCAATTTCCTCTAACAGGATGTCCGACGTCAAGCCGCTTTTGCAAAGGACAGAGACAACATGTTGATTCAAGGTTTTTTTATCTTTTAGTGTTAAATCCTTGGCTGTTACAATAATCACTGGCAGGGTCATGGTCAAAGGCTCGCTTCGTAATATTTCCAACACCCCAAACCCATCCAATTCCGGCATCATCAGATCAAGCACAAGCACATCGGGTATTGCTTCCCTGATTTTTTCGATGCATACTTTTCCATTTTCCGTTCCGATAGCCGCTATGTTCTCCCGTGTAATCATTTGCATGATGTTTTGGCGATCAATATCATTGTCATCCGTTACCATAACCAGGGAAGGCCGCACACATGCTTTGTTTATCTCATTTATCAGATCATCACGAATCACCGGCTTGGTCACATGCCCTACCGCGCCCAAGGCCAGGCCGGTTTTATGGTCTTCGGCAACAGACACGATGATGACGGGAATAGCCGAGATTTTGGGGTTCTTTTTCAGTCGCTGGAGTACCTCAAATCCGTCCATCTCCGGCATAATCAGGTCCAGGGTGATGGCAAATGGCTGGTGCTCTTCGGCAAGCCGAAGCGCTTCGGCTCCGGAAGTCGCTGTCATGGTATTGTAACCCTCTCGGAAAAGATAGCCGGCGATCAGATCGAGTGCCCCCGGTTCATCATCCACCACAAGAACGGTTTTTCGTTCTTTAATCATTTCAGATGGTTGTTGTGAATACAGGGTTTGCGCCCGGTTGTTATGGCCCTGCCATGTGACAGGCAGGGTCAAGGTGAAGGTCGTGCCTTGTCCGAGCTGACTTTCAACCGACAGGTCGCCCCCCAGATTCAGCGTTGCCTTATACGCGATGGCAAGGCCGAGACCAGTGCCTTCATGCCGTCTGGATGTGGAACCGTCAACCTGCTTGAATTCTTCAAAAATAGAGGAAAGGTCTTGTTCGGCGATACCGATTCCGGTGTCGCTCACTTTAACGCAAATATTGTTATCAGATCTGCTGGCCAGAACTGCCATTTCTCCTTTTTCCGTAAATTTAATGCCATTGCCCATAAGATTCAGAAGAATTTGGTGAATTCTTTTTTCATCACTTTGAATCTTGGGCAGGTCAGAGGCGATTTCCGTGTGTAAAGCGAGAGCTTTGTCCTTGGCAAGGGGCCGGAGGCTGTCCATGATATTTTCGATAGCGGTTTCTAACGAAAAAAATGACAATGCGACATCCATGTGGCCGGCTTCTATTTTGGACAGGTCGAGGATATCGTTGATAAGGTCAAGAAGACGCTTGCCATTGCGCTCGATTACATCCAGATATTCTATCTCTTCGGAGGAAAGTTTTTCAGCGGCGTTCATTTTCAACACACTGGAAAGAGCCATAACGGAATTAAGGGGGGTGCGCAATTCATGGCTCATGTTAGAAAGAAATACGCTTTTTAATTTGTCAGCTTTTTCAATCTCTTTGCTCTGATAATCCAACTCGATATTCTGCCGTTTCAGATCATCAGTCATAACTTGTAATTCATGGGTATTTACTTGAAGCTCTAAATTTTTCTCTTCCAGTTCCCGCGCCTGGATCGCTGTCTTTTCGCTTGATATAATATTGGAAAGAGCCGTGCCGACACCAGACCGAATCTGCTCTATTATTCCAGACGCCGCTTCTGAATAGTCGTTGATACTCCCTAAAGCGATAATAGCGGAAACCTGTTCTTTGATTAAAATGGGAATAGTGACGATGCATCGGGGAAGGGCTTTGCCTGCAATTGTATTTATTGTAAAAACCGTGTCTTTTGAAATTTCATGGATATACGTGGTTTTTTGGGTCGTGCAGGTTCTGTCGAAAGCCCCATGAACGACGCTTTGATCAAGCGATTTCAGGCTCTCAGTATCAAAACCCATGGAATAAATATGCTCGCATCTTTTTTTGTCCGGGTTGAACAGATAAAAAACGCCGAACGCGGAACCCGTGGCATCAAGCAGTTTTTCGATGAATTGCGCGCCAAAATCATCCACTGTTGTTGATGTTACTAATATTTCGTCCAGACTCCGCAAGCCCTTTTGTGTCATTTTATAGGTCTCCATGGATTCGGCCATTTTATTAAATGATCTGGCCAAAACACCGTATTCATCATCTTTTTCTATCTTGCATCGAGCGGAGAGGTTTCCGGCCTGGATTTGACTTGCGACTTTGGCGACTTCCAAAACCGGTTGCGAAAAATTAAGTGCCAGTATATGCGCCAGTATATAGGCAAACAATCCGGCAACCAGCAAAATAATCGCTGTGTTGACTAACATATTACGAATAGGTGCATAAATTTCTGAAAGGTCCTGTTTGGCGACAAACCCCCATCGTGTCTTAGGAAGGTACGTATATGACGCCAAAACTTCCACATCCCGGTAGTCAGTTGTTTCGATAATGCCTGCATTTCCCTGGGAAGCCAGTACAGCGGGCTTCGCTGCAATTTTTAATTTCAGGGGTGCCCGGTCAAACCATCTCAATTCATTTAGAGCCATTACATCTGTGTTCACAATAAGGGTTTCACCTGTTTTTCCCATACCGGTTCGTTCCAGAAGCAGAGAGTACAACGAGCGTTCCAGATCAACTTGGGACACTATAACCGCAAATGGTTTCCGACCGTTTGAACTGCGACTGCGAACCGGATGAGAAAAATACATAGCCGGTCTTTTTGTTTGACGGGAATAATGTATATCCTGGACATATAAATTTCCTGTTTTTAAAGGCTCAATAAAAAACGGTTCTTTAGACATATCCAGGCCTTCAGATATTTTTTTAGTAGAAATTTCAACGATGCCTGTGGAAGCGTTGATGATAAAAATTTCATGATAAGCACTATAGGTTTCCACAAATGAAACGATGACATTTTTGGCGGATATAACAGCCTGATCATTTTTGGTGGTTTCGAGATGGTTAAACACGCTTGCAAGCTCGCGGATTTCAAAATCTTTAGAAATAGTGGTAAGATCGCTTTTTCTTTCTTCAAGCCAGTTATTCAGTTGTGACACCTTGAGATCGCGAATCGCGGTGAGTTTATGAAAAGCTTCCGTCTTTATAGAAATGACGCGCTGTTGATAAATAATGCCGCAAACAATAATCATCGGAAGCAACGCCGCCATGTAAAACCAGAAAATCATTCTCGGCTTAATTTTTTTAAATTGCATTATTCTTCCCATTGCGAATTCTCCTTTTTAAAAAATCATTAATCAATGCTGCCGTTGTTTTTGTATTTGAATTCATCAAGCTTAAATTTGTCCTGATTTAACCATAAGTTATTTAAAATTTCCAGATCAAATTTTTTGCGTATCTCAGTCCATAAGGCCGAAGACGGGACTTTGGCAATATAGATTAAAAACTTCAACTCCTGATGCAATGGCCCATGGTCTTTCAGATCATCTTCGGCAATGCCGGGATTTGAAGTTTGCCCTAAGATATCGTTCAGGGCAATAGCTGCAATTTCATCCACCGAAAGATTGATTTTTGTTCCAAACGCCTGATGAGCCGCTGTAATGCTCCAATCACAGGCACGAAGCAAATTTTCTCTTTTGTCTTGCATCCACCGAAGCGCGCGTATCTCGGCAGCCAAAATGTGAGTGACAGCTTCCGGATGTTTGCGATAAACTGTTTTTAAAAAATAGAAAAATCCAAATGAAAGACGTTTGTGGATAACGGTGCAGTTTGTATATTTTTTCAATGCCACCGTAGGGGTCGGCTCCCATGCGGAAAATGCGCTGATTTTGCCGGCGTGCAGAGCATCAGGCATTTGATTGACTTCAATATGTATCAGATCGACATGATTTTCGTCAAGCCCTGCGGATGCAAGTGTTTTCAGCAGGGCATAATGGGCGTTAGAACCGAAGGCGTACCCGATACGCTCTCCCCGAAGATCATCAATCAGCATTTGGCGGTTGGCGACAATGGAAACAAAACCCCTCTGAATCATCACCGGGACCACAATATCAAGGGTCGCTGCCGCAGTGAGGGCCGGCATATCCCCTCCGATTCCGGCATCAAGATCACCTCTACGGAGAAAAAAGTTCACATCATCCCCTTTGAGAAAATCATAAAATCGAATTTCCAAACCCATTTTGGAAAGCGCATCTTTCAATATGGTATCTCTTTTAAATGCCTCTGTTATCAGGCTGGCTGGCAGATATAGAGGCTGAACCCCGATACGGATAACACCATTCTTGTTAAACTTATATTTTGAATAAACAGGATGTTCCCGTGGATTTGGAGTCGATATAGGCGGCGTTTTTTTATCCTGTTTTTCATAAAGGACAAGCAGGGTTCCCAAAATTACTACACATCCGATAATGATAATCTTCCAATGTATTGGTTTCATTATTGTGCCTCTATGGAGTTATTTTTTTAAATATATGACAACACTCGTTTACTTTTTTGAAACAGTTTTGAAATCGCTTTGTGGGTGTTTCGGTTTCACCCATCACTAAATATCCGTTTTCATTGAGTGACCGGTGCAGTTTGATAAATATTCTATTTCGATACCGGGTATTGTAGTAAATTAAAACATTTCGACATAATACCACATCAAAACCGCCATACACACTTTCCGGCGGGCAATAACTTTTTTCGTCTAACAGGTCATATCTTGAGAAATTCACCTGTTGTTTGATGTTACGTTTGAGGGAAAATGTATTTCCTCTTTGGGTAAAATGCTTTAAATATTCGAATCGGATGTTACTCAGACGTTCCGGTGTGTATCTTCCCGCACGCGCCTTATCAACAGTTCCGGCATTGATATCGGTTGCGATAATATTGACGGTGAATCCGGCCGCCACATTTTTCATAAGTTTGCTGATTTCAATTGCAACTGAATATGGCTCTTCACCGGCGGCACATCCGGCCGACCATATCCGAAGCGGGTTTCCAGACATTGCTTTTTCGGAAATCAATTTTGGAAATATTTTAGATGAAAGATAACTGAAAACAAGGGGATCCCGAAAAAAACCGCTGGCATTGATTGTCAGAGAGTCAATCAGACTATCAAGTTCTTCGGGATGGGACTGAAGATACTCATAATATTCCGGCGCTGTTCTTGTGCCGGTTGTGTTCATCCGTTGTTCAAGCTGATGCTCGACCATTGAATGACAGCACCCGGAAAAATCAATTCCCCGGTGCTTCAACAGATAATTGATCACCATGTCCTTTTTGTTGATCATAACCGATAACCGTTGAGCCGGTGTCTATAAGCGGGTGAAACGAAGCACAACCCACCATGACCGCATTGTTCCCGAATGGTGGTGGGTTATATGCTTCTCTTCACTCACCCTAAGTTTCAGATACTTCGCCCAGGGACCAGCCGTTGTCAACCGGAAGATCGAGATGAAAGCGTGTATATTCGCCCCGTTCGCACTCGAAAAACAGCTCTCCGCAGTGGTCATGAATGATTCCCTGACTTATTGAGAGGCCTAAGCCTGTGCCGTTAGCCCTGTCTTTCGTGGTGTAGAAAGGGTCGAATAGTCGTTCTCTAATTTCTTCGGGAATGCCTGCGCCGCGATCTTCAACTGTTGTGCGAAGCCAGTGCCGGCCGGCCTTCTCAAATGGCCGTACTGTCACCGTCATGAGCTTATCGGAGTCATACTCCGGGTAGCGTTCGTTGAGCGCATCACGGGCGTTGGTGAGTAAATTCATCAGCACTTGCTGAATCTGCTGGCTGCGGCATTTGATTTCAGGCAAGCCATCAGGAATGTCTGTTTCAAGCGTAATCTGATCATGACGTATCACCGTTTTAATCAATGTCAGGGTCGCCTCCACAATATCTGAAATCCGCGCCGGACTGTGGGACTGCTTTTCCTGCCTTGCAAATTTTAGCAGATTACGAACAATGACGGCCACTCGTTCGGTTTCATGGATGATTTCAGAGGCATACTCAGCCAATGGGTTGTCTTTGTCCATCTGGTCAACGATCAATTGAGCGTAGTTCATGACGCCGTTGATGGGATTGTTGATCTCGTGAGCCACACCGCCGGCCAGAGTGCCGATAGATTTCAGTTTCTGCTGCTGGCGAAGTTGGGCTTCGAGCTTGGCCCGCTCCTCTTCGGCCAGTTTATGGTCGTTGATATCCCTGCCCACAGCGACAATCGAATCAACTTCACCCTGTTCATTCAATACGGCTGTATTAAGCCACGCCATCCAGCGCCACCCGTCTTTGGTCATAGCGCGTTCCTCAACATAACCTGTATAAGGCGGTTTATAGACATCAGCTATGGCTTTAGCTACAGTTTCACGATCATCTTCATGAATCATAGGAATAAATTTCTTTCCAATCAATTCATCTTTGGTTTTATCAAATGTTGTACAATATGATGGGCTTACAAAAAGGAGCCGACCTTCAATATCAAATTTCACAACCATGTCTGTCTGGTTTTCGATGAGAAACCGGTATTTCTCCTCACTCTTCCTTAAAGCTTTCTCTGTTTGCTTTCTACGCTTAACTTCATTTTCAAGCAACTTTAAAGATGTGGTGGTATTCTGAAGCTTGACAGCCATGTTGTTGAATGATCTGGCCAAATTGCCAAATTCATCTTTTCGTATCATATCAATTCTGTATTTGAAATCGCCTTTTCCAATCTTTTCAGTAGCCTTATCAAGTCTTGCAAGTGGTGTGGCGATTTTTCGAACTGACAGTTGAGATACTGCCACTAAAATTACAATTATGACCGTGCCTATTAAAACAATCGCTTTAATCAATTCAGTGGCCGGTGCCAAGGCGACGCTCATTTGACGACAACAGATGACATACCATGACTCGCCTGTGTTGCCCTTTTTATGATCAATCGATTCAAAGGTTCCTCCAAAACCATAGCCTTTTTCCCCTTTGGTCAGTTTGATTTCTGAAAGTCCCACAAGGTACTTTTCACCCGAATCGTTGATAACGAAAGAATCATAATTTTTGTTTTTTAATCTTTTAAAAACAGCAGCATGAATCTGGGTACTCAAAGGCTCAAAGCCTTCTTCAAAAACTACCATTCCACCAGATCGAATCAGTTTCAATTTTCCGATTAAGCTATCTTTCGTATCGACTACCAATTTACTGATACTGCCGAGGATATTAAGGTTACATTTCAGTACGCCGATTATTTCCGTGCCTTTTCTGATAGGAACAACCAGACCCAAGACATATCCGCCAACGCTGTCATCATACCCGCGGTCATCGAAAAACACGGCCCCCTCTCCATTATTATAAGCGCCCAGCCACCAGTATTTATGCCCATGCGCAAAAGTTGACAGCTTGGAAGTTGATGCGACCAAAGCGCCTGATTTATCGGTAAGAAAAATTTCACCATACTCGCCTTTGAGGACTGCCTGCTGGCTCTTTAGAAAGCGTGACACTTTATTATCAGTGAATTGCAGGATAAAATTGTCGGCCGGGTCTTTTGTCAATTTCCATTTTTCATCTAAAAGTTTTATGGCTTCTTTTCTTTTTTCATCCGGTAGAGCAGTATATGAAAAATTGCCCGTTTCCAACTCATTTATTATGATAGGCGTATTGGCCAGGGTCAGAGCCGTTTTCACTTTTTCATAAAGAAGCTGATCGATGTCGCCTGACACTTCATCGGCAATGGATTTAGTGTACATGAATTGTGATTTTATAATTGAGCGATAGTTAAATTGATATATCGTAAAGGACAATAGAATCAAAACGAACATACCGGTTATCAAACTAACCAATGAAAGTTTATTTGAAAACTTCATCGCTAAGACCTCCGCAGGGTTTAATCAGATATTTTCATCTTAATATTCTTAAGTTTTCGGATTTTAATTTTAAACATATATATTTTGTGTGTAATCAAATGTTTACATGAAAATTTATCGGGTTAAAGTTCTTTGAAAATTAAATGCCGGCACGAAAGTTGCGTTTAGGCTGCTCAATTTTCTCTGTTCTCCTTAGTTTTCTAAATATTATCAAATTATCAACTTTTTTCTCTTCCTGACAATCGTGGCGCAGGCGACCTCTGACCATCTTTTTACAAAATATTTATCTTTCCACACCTTTTCAATCAATATTTCGGTAAAAAATTAAAAATCTAATAATTTCAATAGGTTCTAATTACTCTCTTTTGGTAGAATATGCGAAAGCCTGTGAAACATTTTTTACCGCCGCCGTCAATAGACCTCCTGCTTTAGGACGCCGCACAGGCTGTTCGGTCGTATCCGATATAAGCTACTCGACATCCGTACCGGAATCATCCTGTTTTTCTCAATACAGACGACCCGAACGGCTGATTTCACAATCCGTCTCACGGAACGCATCACGGTCGTCATAAGACAATCAAAAAGACAGCTCTGAAATTCGTATGTTACGTAACATCCATAATAAAGCGGCATCGCGAACAGATGATTCACAAGACCGCATAGGCTGTGATGTCCGCCTCTATTTTTCCCACAAAAGCCGGATTTTTTCGCATATTTCCGAAAAAAAAGCGATATCGACGCCTGTCAGGCGACGGAATGTGACGGGACGACGGGACAGTTTTTCGAATGTAAGCATGACAGACCTCTCTTTTATTCTGATAATTCGTGAAAATAATCACATTATGAATATCTGAAAATTACTGTTCTGTCAAATCCAGAGTTTTGCAGGACAGGGCAATTGCACGAAAAAGTAGTTACCAATCACCTTTATGATAATTTATAATAGACTTTATTTTGAAATCAAAGCAACAATTAAATTATTATCACAAAGGAGACAATGATGAATAAAATAGCCGAGGCCTCAATCCGGCACCATTTTAAAGCACTGATCGACCCGCGGCAAAGAGGCAAAATAGAACATATCAAAATAGAACATATGCTGCTGGATATTTTAATAATAGCCTTATGCGCTGTCATTTCCGGATCTAATACATGGCCCGAAATTTACGAGTACGGGATGGCTGAACAAATCAGGCTGGGAACATTCTTGCGGTTGCCAAATGGGATTCCATCAGCAGACACCTTTCGTCGTGTATTTATGCTGATTGATAAAGACCGGTTTGAAAAATGTTTTATCAATTGGATAACTGCCGTCGAAACTGTCACGAAAGGCCAGGTCATCGCTATTGACAGGAAAACGAATCGGAGCACTCGCGACAGAGCTTCCGGCAAATCGCCGATTCATGTCGTAAGCGCCGGGGCTTCGGAGAACCGGATTACTTCGGGGCAGGTCAAAACAGAGGAGAAATCTGACGAAATCACGGCGATTCCAGGTTTGTTAAATCTTCTGGTGATAAAAGAATGTATTGTGATAATTGACGCTATGGGGTGTCAGAAGGCTATTGCTGAAACAATTATCAATAAAAATGCTGATTATGTGCCGGCACTCAAAGGCTGTCAGGCGAATTTGTATGAAGATGTCGAGCTTTTTATCAAGGACGCCATAAAGAAAGGCTTCCGGAATGTGACCTCAGACTATTATAAAACGATAGATGGAGATCATGGTCGTGTCGAAATACGGCGTTACTATACGGTGTATGATATATTGGCTTGCAGGTAAGGAGAACCGGAAAGGTATTAATATTATTTGTATGGCGGAATCGGAGACGCATATAGGTGAAAAAGTTATAGTCGACCGAAGGTTTTATATCTCAAGTATGGGAAATGATGCAAAGATATTTGGTGTGGCTGTGAGGCGTCATCAGGGAATTGAAAATAGGGCTACCAAAACAAAGCGGGACACTTTATTACAAAAATGTAAGAGGCTAGCAGGTAAAATATTTGACAAAGTTTTGCAACTATGATTTTCTTTTCTTTATTTTTATTGAAAATAAGGAGAATATCTATGAAAGAATGTTGCAGAAAAATCTATGAAGTAATTTGCGGTGCTAAAAAGTTATCGATAAGACAAATCAGTAGAATTACGAAAATTCCTAAAAGCAGTACACATAGGCAAAAAAAAAAGAATAGAAAAGAGAAATATCTACCTGGAATCAGTAATGTCCGGTTAGTTTTTTGCATACACTTTTTCCACGTTTTTTGATAATATCAGAATCAGAATGATTAGCGGGGCCGGGTGGGGATTCCGCAGTTCATTCCGGATTGCGATGCGGATATGTCTTAACCGCCAGGCAGAAATCGGTTCACTATAATGTCACCGGTGGTATATTGCCATAAGCGGATATGTGATCAGCCCCGCCGGCAGCTGAACCATGACTCCGTATTCACTTCGGGTGATAAGGTGACAGACCTTGAGATGCTTTTTCCACCATTGGAAAAACTTCTCGATATCCTGTCGGAGTCAGTATATAAAAGCGACCTGTTCCGCTGTCAGATCGCGGCGATCCGTCACAATGAGATATTTTGTATCACCTATGCGGTATCCGACTGCGCGGACAGGCTTTACGCTCTGATTCACACCGCGGGGGCACCCGGACGGACAAGAGTGTCATAAAAGATATGACTGCCGGGATTGACGGTATATTCTTTTATACATTCCGGGGTGGTATTATTCTTAATCCGGCATACGAAACTTTTCCCCTCATTCTGAAGACAGTCAAAAAGATCATGGCACTGACAGCTGCGATCCATAACGCCGGTCTGTCCCGGGGAAAGAATCCGGCTGACAAACGGACGTTCGGCCCCTTTCCCGGCGGTCAGGAATATCGCGGAGGGAATCCCGTAACTGAGATCCGACCCGAAATGTCCTTCGGCTTTCCGTGAGTTTTTACGGCAGTCCGCCTGACACATGGAAAGAACGGCGTCGATCGGACTGCCGTCAATGAGTCTGAGTTCTCCGAAATCGGCATATCAGCGGGGAATGACTCCGCGGGAAAGGAGACAGAGCACCTGAAACACATATTGTAACCGCTCTGTTCCCCGGTTGTTCACAGCCTCGAAAAAGGCGCTCCGACCGATACCCCCTGCGGGGGCGATGTGCACTTTTGCAAAGTCATCCTCCCGAAGAGTCTGTAAAAGGTCCCGACCGGACTCATGCTCGAAAAGATGATAGTATATCAGACTGTCCGGCTGATTTTCAAAGAGCTGTTTCAACGGTCTGTCACCTCGTGATCGGAGTGCCGGGGTATCGGGCGGTATCTGGCAGACGGGTTTCATAAAATTATTAAAAGTTTCTGAATTGATTGTTTTTTCAGGAATTGATAAGGGAGAAAACATTTTTTTCCTTTCCATGGCAATCAGAAGTCACAGATAGAATCCACCTGAATATCTAACGAAAGGAAAGAAAAAATTTTATATGCAAAAACCTAACCGGACATCACTGGTTTTTAGTAGGTTATTTTAAACTCAAAAAGATCACACTCAAGTAATTTGCGGTGCTAAAAAGTTATCGATAAGACAAATCAGTCTCGACTTTGGCCATTTTAAGTTCCATGTTTTTTCTTACGAGAGCAACTTTGTCAGTTTTTATTTGATATTGTAAGTTTCTTAATG
>JAUCGF010000035.1 GCA_030378005.1 Desulfococcaceae bacterium HSG9
TTTACATTTCCATGTTTCAGATCATTTCTGGCCTCATTGGCTCGCTGAAGGATTTGTTCCCTGCGATATTCGATAAACTGTTTGTATATCATGCCAGAAACATATTCCTTTTCTTCCAGTGTCAGTAAATTAAATCCATCAATGACTCTGTTAATTTCTGTTGTGGGCATAATGCTTTCTCCTTTTTGAAATGTTTCAAATATGGTCATTGTTTTTTAACATTCGAAGCGGCTCACTCCTTTAACCGTATTTTATGAAACTTTTCGATCTGCTGAATATATGATTATCTAAAATGGACGGATGCGAATATTCGTTGTTTCGCTTGTTAAGATTGAATTTTATCCCAGAGTGCATTATACTGTATAATCGTTTTAAATTCAACCGTAATCAAGCAACTATCAAACAAGGAACCCCAACTTACCATGACAACAGACAAACAACAAGCATCCCAAAATATCGAAAAATCTTCTGATAAAAAACGGGCGTTGATTGAGGAATGGTTGCCGATTGCGGAAATTGGCATTGAATCATTGAGAGAACGCACACCCATGACACCATTTCCAGCCCCGAACCGTCTCCATGTCTGGTGGGCGCGCCGTCCCCTTGTGGCCTGCCGTGCGGCGATTTTAGGGGCTTTGTTGCCGGATCATGCGGATCGGGAAAAATTTATGCATGCGTTGGGGATTCATGGCGATCCGGTGGCTGCCAAAATTGAAATCGAAAAAGCACGTAAATCGGGTGAACGGATAAAAAATCCTTATAGCTATCCGCGATCTTTCAGCTATACTCCATCAGATAATAAACTTTCATGGTTTCGGGAAGAATGCGCTGCAAAAGATAATGAGGCTTCTTCTGTCTTAGACGTTACCGCCGGAGGGGGAAGCATCCCTTTTGAATCTGTGCGTTTGGGTTGCAGCACTTTAGCAAATGATTTGAACCCGGTGGCATGGATGATTATAAAAGCGTCAGTGGAATTTCCTTTGAAATATGGTTCAGAAGTCCTGAAACGTTTTGACGAATTATCAGAATCATTTGTGAAAAAAATAAAAAAAGGCGTTCAATCTCTTTTCCCGGAAAGTGATATTGAAAACAGAGAAGATACAACATATCTCTGGGCCCGCACAATAAAATGCCCCTATTGCAACGGAATCGTTCCGTTAAGCCCTAATTGGCGACTGAATAATAAAGGAACCGGCGTCAAACTGACACCTCTGACAGAAGACCCGGCGAATCGCCGCATCCGCTTTGAAATTGTTTCCCATGCCAAAGAGCAGTCTGCCGGCACCGTAAGCCGCGGAAATGCAAGATGCCCTTTTCCCGATTGCGGTCGTGTGATTGAAGGGACCGAGGTAAAATCGCAGGCCCAGGCCGGAAAAATGGGGGAGCAGTTGTATGCGATTGTTTACAAAGAACACACGGTTACGGGATACACCAAAGCCGGAAAAGAAAAAATTAAAAAAATTCGCGGTTTCAGAGCGCCGAGGCCGGAAGATGATGTGCGTCAACAGATCGCGATGGCATTAGACGAGAAAATGCCTGAATGGGTGGCAAGAGGAATTGTGCCGGATGAAGAGCGTTACATCGGTCCTTCAGATAGGTCTGCAAATTATGGCATTTTAAATATGCAGGAACTATTTTCTCCCCGCCAACTTTATGGACATTGCACAAGCGTGGAAGTGTTTCACGAGTTGATTGAGGAATGTGGAGGATTGGGAAATATCAGCGAAATAGACAAGGCCGCATTGACTTATATTGCTTTAGCTTTGGATAAGATATTGAATTATAATTCAGTAATGTCAATATGGATGCCGACAAGAGAAGTAGTTGCCAACACGTTCAATCGTCATGATTTTGCATTTTGCTGGAGTTATTCAGAAATGGCTCCTACTATCACAGGCCTTGGCTATGACTGGGCTTTCAAGCAAACCGGAAAATCCCTGAAAGAGTTGATCGCTCTGGTCGGAAATGAAGAATCGCCTGATAAGTTATTTGGAAACACGGATACGCCTGTGAAAAAGGGAGCTGTGACGATTTCCTGCGAATCCGGCGACATGTTGCCTCATATTGAAGATCGCTCTGTTGATGCCGTGGTCATGGACCCGCCCTATTACGATAACGTCATGTATGCCGAGCTATCTGATTTTTTCTACGTCTGGCTCAAGCGCACGGCCGGTTTGTTGTATCCTGAACAATTTGCCGCTTATCTCACTGACAAAGAGCGTGAAGCGGTTGCCAACACCGCCAAATTCAAAACATTTTCCCAAACCCAAGCACGGGGTAGCGCCAAAAAGATGGCGACGCGGGATTATCAGGAACGTATGCAAGCCATATTTCATGAATGCCGCCGGGTGTTGAAACCTGAAGGTGTCATGGTGCTGATGTTCACGCACAAAGCCAGCGGGGCTTGGGATGCGCTGGCCAAAGGTCTGGTGGAAGCCGGTTTTGTGATTACAGCGAGTTGGCCGATCAACACCGAAGCCGAGGGCAGTTTGCATATCAAGGATAAAAACGCGGCCAAAAGCACGATTTTTCTGGTGTGCCGCCCCCGTGCGTCTGATGATACGAACACGGAAACGATCTATTGGGAGGATGTCGAACCTAAAGTCCGGCAGGTGGTCAATGAACGCGTACGCACATTTCAAGAAAGCGGTGTGCGCGGCGTTGATCTGTATCTGGCCTGTTTCGGGCCGGCTCTGGAAGTCTTTTCTGAAAACTGGCCCATGCAGCGCGGTCGCGCCGTGCAAAAACCGGAACCGGCAAAAGGCGCTCAATTCAAATTGATTGAAGATCAAGCCTGGGATCCTTATTCAGTCAGTCCCGAAGATGCGTTAATGGCGGCGCGCACGGCTGTCAAACAGTGGCGTTTGGCGCAACTTGCATCCGTGCGGCGGCAGGCTGATTTAGACCCGGTCACCGAATTTTTTGTCATGGCGTGGGATGCCTTTCAAGCGCCTCAGTTCCCGGCGGACGAAGCCTTGAAACTGGCCCGTGTCGTGGGCGTTTCCTTTGATCAGCAGTTGCGCGGCCGCATTCTGGAAGTAAAAGGCGCCAATGTGACGCTCTGGGACAGTGACACACGCGCTCAAAAAGGCGCGCTCGGCACCGCTGCCAAAGACAATATGATCGACATCCTGCACAAAACCGCGCAAACGGTCAGAGAGCAAAACTCCGGCGTTGCCAAAGATATGCTGGAGCGCGCCGGACTGCTCAAAGACCCTGTTTTCATGCTGGCATTGGAAACCGTGCTGAATGTATTGCCTCCCCCGCAGTCCGCCGCAACCGCCAAACCCGGCGCGTTGCACGGAGCGGCCGCGGATTGCGACGCATTAGAGAATCTCCGGCGGCTCGCTTTTGCCAAGGATATTCCGCAACCGCGGCAGCTTCGGCTTGGGAAGGAGTTTTGAGATAAGTACTTGGACATATATTTTCAGGTTACAAATTGTGCTGGAAATCGGATTTTTCTAAAAAATCCGATTTCTAAAATATATATTTTTAAAGGCATTCGTCAGTTTCTACTTTGTCCCGTTAGGGACATAATATCTATAGAAAGAAGCTGCTGACATGGCAAGTCCCGTAGGGACGAAATATTAAAATGTAAGGTACCTTCAAAATAGGCTGAAAGAAATTTACAGTTTTTATATTTCGTCCCTACGGGACTTGTTGTGCTGATATGCCTTTTTTCTATAGATATTACGTCCCTAACGGGACAGGGTGTTGTATAGACAGTCACATATTAAATTTCAGAAAGATTGTTCATAATCTTTGAGCTTTACCCAAGCATTTTTGAAATTATTCAGGTGACTGTCTATAGCTGATATTCTATATAATGTCGTGCTGATATGCCTCTTTCATTGTCCCGTTAGGGACATAATATCTATAGAAAGAAGCTGCTGACATGGCAAGTCCCGTAGGGACGAAATATTAAAATGTAAGACACCCTTCAAAATAGGCTGAAAGAAATTTACAGTTTTTATCTTTCGTCCCTACGGGGCTTGTTATTCTAATATGCCTTTTTCTATAGATATTACGTCCCTAACGGGACAAGTTTTCAACAGATGAATAAAGGATGCCAAGTAACCGTTCACTCCCCATGAGCGGAACGGCTTTCCGCTCTACATGGATTCGCCGTGCGCAAGATTGTAGCGCGGGAAGCCGTCCGGCGTCGTTACCCCAAATAAAGGAGAGTGAACGGTTACAATTAATCAGATATTTGGATATTGAGATTTGTAATTTATTTGAGATTTGAATTTTGTAATTTGTGATTTATTTGAGATTAACTATGAATGATACTACCCACCAATCCCCTGACACGTCCACCCCCTCCTTGCGCAACGTCAACTGGCAACCCGGTTACAGCCATGAAGACGGCAATCTGGTCAAACTGTTTTATGCGCCCGCGCTGGCGAGATCGTGCTTGTATCAGCGCATCACCGGCTATTTTTCAGCCGATGTTTTGGCGCTGGCCGCCAAAGGGTTGGATGCGCTGATCGCTCGCGGCGGCACTATGCAATTGATTGTCGGGTGTACACTTGGAGAAAAGGAAATCAGGCAGATTCAAGAAGGCTACCAACTGCGCGAACTGCTGGCCGGCACGCTAGCCGAGCGTCTCGGATTGCAAACCGACTCCCTGGAAATCAAGGCGCGCTTGGGCCGACTGGCTTGGATGGTTGCCAACGGCTATCTGGACATCAAACTGGCCGTGCCGGTAAACTCGAACGGCAAATTTCATCCCGGTTTGGGGCTGTACCATGCCAAATCAGGCATTCTCACGGATGAATCCGGCGACCGTTTGGTTTTTACAGGATCGCTGAATGAAACTGTGGCCGGTTGGATGCACAATTGGGAATCTTTCAGCGTCAGTTGTTCATGGCGGGGCGAGTGGGACCTCTGGCGCGTGGAAAAAACCGCGCTTGAATTTGCCATGTTATGGTCTGACACGACAAAATCCGCACGAGTGACTGACTTCCCCGAAGCCCTGCGCCTGCAATTGCTCCAATATCTGCCGTATAGCGATCATAAATCCAAACCTGCCGGGCAGACTGAAAAAACTGCTCCCGATCCGCATCAGGAAGAAACTCCGGCCACCAAAGAAAAACTGGATGAAAAACTTTCCGCAGATGAGCGCCTGCGGCGTGTGTGGGACTTTATCCGAAAAGCGCCCCGCCGCGCGGACGGCGCGATGATTGCGGTCAAAACCAGTACAATGGAACCCTGGCCGCATCAGATGCGCGTATATAAACGCATGTTAGATGCCTGGCCGTTTCGTCTGCTCATTGCGGATGAAGTCGGGCTGGGCAAAACTATCGAAGCCGGCATGATTATCCGTCATGTTCGGATCAGCGGACAGGCACGGCGTATCTGCATTATGGCGCCGGGTTCCCTCACCCGTCAATGGCAGGCCGAATTATATGAAAAATTCAATCTGCCCGTGCCGATCTATACGGGCAAGGCGCTGTTATGGCCTGATCACCATTTTCAGAAAATAGCGTCCGAGCAAAAAATTGACCGTGATAAATGGACACAGCAGCCGTTTGTGATCGTTTCCAGCCATTTGGTGCGACGCGCCGACCGGCAGCAGGAGATGCTCGACGCTGACGATTGGGATTTGTTAGTGTTAGATGAGGCCCACCATGCGCGGCGGCGCGGCGCGGGCACCAATCAGGAAAAAGGCCCGAACCGCTTGCTGGACCTGATGCAGCGCATCGAGGCCAAAACCCAAGCGTTGTTGCTGCTCACAGCCACGCCCATGCAGGTTCATCCTGTGGAAATATGGGATTTGCTGCAACTTCTGGGCCTTCCGCCGGAATGGGACGCACCTGTTTTCGTAGATTATTTTGAAAGCATCGGCCAAAATCCGGATGCATCTGAACTTCACCGGTTAGCCCGTCTTTTTCAGGCGGTGGAACGGGTTTACGGTCAGACGCCAGAGGCCGAAATATTCAAAGCATCCGAAAAATACGGGCTGGGCAAGCTGCAAAAGAAAAACGTACTCAAAGCTTTGCGAGAGCCTAAAAGCCTGATTCCGGTAAAAAGGCTGACCGTCAAACAACGCCGCGCCGCGTTGGCAATTCTCAGGGCGGCCAGTCCGAGTTTACACCGGATGTCACGCCACACCCGAAATTTGTTGCGTGCCTATCATCAAAAAGGGCTGTTAAGCACGCCCATTGCGCAACGTATCGTCAAAGATGTGGCTATCACGCTCACGGATGCCGAACGCGCCCTTTACGAAGATGTGGAAGACTACATCAGCAACACCTATCAGCAGGCCGATCCGAGAAATAAAAACGCGGTCGGTTTTGTGATGACCATCTATCGCCGCCGTTTGGCCAGCAGTTTTCAGGCCCTGCGTAACACCCTTGCCAAACGGCTTTTGAAATTGGATAACCCGGATAGCGTGCCGAAAAGTACGGCGCATTCAGAAGAAGATTTGCCCCAGGATGAGCGCGCCGATGAAATTTTGGCGGTCGATGACATTGAGTTGCTGGAGCAGCAAGCTTTGGCAGCGGAAGAACAAGACGGTATCCGCACGCTTTTGAAAGCTGTTGCCAGACTTGGCACCGATTCAAAGGCGTTACGGCTCATTGAAGAATTAAAAACGGCTTTCACTTCAGGATATGACTCGGCCATCATTTTCACGCAGTACACCGCCACTATGGATTTTCTAAGAGAGTTTCTGGCCGACCGTGCCTTGGGATCAGGCACCCTTGCAAACGGATCAATCGGATGCTTTTCAGGCGACGGCGGCTTACGCCAGGAACTTTCAGGCGCATGGTCGCGCTGCACCAAAGAGCAGATCAAACGCTTGCTGCGTCAGGGGCGGATTCGCATCCTGATCTGCACGGACGCCGCCGGCGAAGGCTTGAATTTGCAATATTGCGGCGTGCTGATCAATTATGATTTGCCTTGGAATCCCATGAAGGTAGAGCAGCGCATCGGGCGTATCGACCGGATCGGACAGAAATTTGAGGAAATCCGAATCATCAACATGGCCTATGCCGATACTGTGGAAGCGGATGTCTATTTCGCATTGAGCAAACGCATCGGCCTGTTTAATGGCGTGGTCGGCAAACTGCAACCGATTTTGGCTCAGATTCCCAAAGAGTTCGAGTCCGCGGCGCTTCAAACTTGCGAACAGCGCGAACGCGCCCGATACGAAGCGGTCTCCAAAGTGCGTCAATTGGCCGATGAAACCGAGGCCGGCGGCTTTGATATTGACGAAGTCAGCGCTTCCGATTTGGAACTCCCCCAATTTCCCGACCCGCCCTTTCTGCCGTCAGATTTGGAAACTGTCTTGCAGCGTGAAGATTTGCTCCCGCCCGGTGTGGAATGTAAAAAACTGGACGCTGATTCATATTCATTGCTGATTCCCGGTTATGCCGAGCCGGCGCGTGTTACTGCCAACCCGACTGTATTTGACGAACATTTTGAAAACCACCAACTTTTTTGCCCGGATGGTCCTATATTTAACCAACTGTCGGATTTGATACCTGAAAGTGATGAATCTTTTGATTGGGAAAAGGTTGCGCATATCAAAAAATTTCTGAAGCGTGAAACGTGAATTCACGTTTCACGCTTCACAGCAGGACAGGTAAGTTATATAGTCACAGTTACTATAATTATTTGATAAAGATAAAACTCTGATTACTTTGTGATGTTCATCACCATCAAAGGAGATAACCGATTGAATAAAATTTGCTGCATACTGTTACTGCTTTTGTTATGGCCCGCGTCGCCGCTTTCAGCCAAAAAGACCGAAGAGTTGCTGAAAATGGATACCGAGGCGCTTTTTGATCTGCCGCTTGAAGAACTTCTTGATATTGAAATCACCAGCGCCGGCAAAATGGCGGAAAAAATCAGCGAAATTCCGGCCAGTGTTTATATTGTCACACGCGAGGATATTAAAAAATACGGCTATCAGACAGTGGCCGAAATTTTTCGTCATATTCCGGGTTTTTTTACTATCTATGACTACTCTGAGGACAACATCGGCCTTCGTGGCCTGTTAAATGATAACGATATGATTATCATGGTGAACGGTGTGGTTCAGCATGAGAGCGAAATCAATATGTTTCTGCTGCCGCCCGAAGCGATTGATCGCATCGAAATCGTCAAAGGGCCTATGTCGGTTATTTACGGCAGCGGGGCTTTTTTGGGGTCGATTAATATCGTAACGAATCACATTCCTTACGGAGCGCCTTTGAGTATGGCATCCGTTTCTTATGGCAGCTTAAACACTTATCAAGGTTTTGCCAGAGTATCCGGGGAGAAAGCGGCATTTAACTATACATTGAACGCCTCGGTCTATGGCACGGATGGCGTACAGGAAGATTATACTCGAATGGCGGATATGTCACTGTATGCTTCAGAGGCGGAGCGCTATCCCCAAGTCCATACAAAATCGGATGGTAATCTGGAACGCCAAAGCAAGGCGTTTAATATTGCAGCCGCCTATAATGATCTTCATATTGATTTTCAATACAACCAGGGTGAATCCGGTATATTTGAAGGTTTTTCTTTTTACAACGGAAGTGATGAAAAAGTCCAAAACATCGCCGCTCAAATTTATTATCAGCATGATGTTACATACACAATGCAGATGGCCGGAAAAATAACTTACAGTTATGCGAGTGTTGAAGAGACTCTCGACACGTATCCGCCTGATATTTACAGTCCTGATTCCATTCAAACCAACACCGGCAGGGAAGATCGTTTTGAAGCGGAATTTGATCTGACATGGAAACCGATGGCGACCTTTAGCATGATAACAGGGTTGAATTATAAAACTTTTTTTAATACATCTTATCATACCCGCATTCCGCTTCCGCTTGAATACGGCGGCAGCAGTTTGTATGCACGCTATGAATCTTCGGACCGTAACACCCGTTCCGTGTTCGCCCAATTGAATTACAAACCTGCCGATCAATGGAAATTGGTGGCCGGCGCGCGTTTGGAGCAGTTCCTTAAATTTGACTCACAGGGGATGATGCGGCTTCCAGGACAAAATGAACAGTTTGGTTCTTTGAATAAATTTAACACGGATGAAAACGTTTGGTTTATCCCTCGTTTTGGCGTTATCTGGTCTCCGGCGGATCAACATATTTTCAAATTGATGTATGGAGAAGCCAATAAACCCTATTCTTTGGAAAATATTGCTAATCTTGAAATTGAGAGCGATGTTGTCATCCAACTTGAACCCGAAGAGATCGAAACCCTTGAATTTAACTATCTGTTATCCTATTCTGAGTTTTGTTTTAAGTTAAATTTATTTTTAAACAATATTGAAAATTTACGTACAATTCGCCTGGTGAAGAACGACGAAGATGAATTAATAAAGGTAATGGATAATTCCGGTGTCATGGTCAACTACGGCAGTGAGTTGATTTTTTCGGCTGAACCGTTTAAAAATCTGGGGCTTGAACTGAGTGCTACTTACCAGGAATTTGATGATCGCGGGGAAAAAGGGCGCAATATGAGCCATTCGCCGAATCTGCTGTTAGGCGCCAAGATGAATTACGGCTGGGGGCCGCTTACGTTTGGGATCAGCGGGATTTATACGGATGCGATGGAGCCGTTTACGCCTGATGAAGATGACGAAATCAAGGAAATATTCAACGCTTCGGATGCTTATTTCATCACCTCTTGCAATCTGCGTTATGATCACAAGTCCACCGGATTGTATGCGGCCCTGAACATATCCAATATTTTTGATGAAGAAGTTCGCTATCCGGCAACCGACAATGCTCAATTCAAATATGGACTGATCGACAAGGGCCGGGTTTGTATGGCGACAATAGGGTGGAAATTTTAATGCGATCTGCGATCTTGCGACAATACCGGGTATTTTTGCTGACAGCCTTGCTGATCATGCCAGCACCTCAGGCGTATGCCGGAAACTATGGCCCGGCCCCAGAAAAATTGCAAGCCGCCCTTTTTGTTAAAATACTGGCCATGAGTAAAGAGATCAGTTCTACAGAAAATGTGTCTATCCATGTTATAAACGCATCTGCCGTGGCAACCCAATTGCGTAAAGCCGTGGGCCGCAAGATCGGCAAGTCCGTTTTGGCCGCTGTCAACGCAAGTGACAGCATACCGGCCGAACCGCCGACAATTCTTTATATCGGCGCTGACACCGATACGGATAAACTGGTCCGTTATTGCCGCCAAAACGGCGTGCTAAGTATCACCGGAATTCCCCGATTAGTGAAGCGCGGCGTTACTCTCGGCGTCGGCCTGTCTGATAATAAACCGATAATCCTGCTAAATATATCATCGTGTAAAGCTGAAAAAATCACTTGGAATCCAACGTTATTAAAATTGTCTATAATTCACCGGTAAGTGTAGGGTGGGTTCCGTTTAACTCCACCCACCCTACAAAACATCAAAAAATGGAATAACTTGAAACTTAAAACTTAAAATTTTTACCATGAACCTCAGAAACCGATTCATCATTCCCACTGTCATATTATTTATCTTAGGGATCAGCTCATCCAACACCTTTCACTATTTCAAAACCAGAGACACCCTGCTCCAAGCCCTTTCCGAGCAGTTGTCCAATCAGGCTGAAACCACGGTAAAGCTCATGGATGAAGCCATTGAAAATATGCGTTTGAATTTTGTTTACTGGAGCGGTGACGCCACGTTGACGACCGTTGTTCAGGAATATCTGGGCGATATGGTCAGGGAAACCGCTGATCACCTTCTCATAAAAATTAAGCAAGACTACGGCTGTTTTGAGAAATTGATGGCCGCTGATCTGAAAGGTGCGGTTATTTCCGGTTCTGATAAAAGCGATATCGGAACCGATATTCAACATCAGGCTTTTTTTCAAATGGCCTTGCAAGGCAAATTTTACTTGTCTGATGTTTATCCATCATATAATACCGGCCAGCCTGTGTTTACGGTTGCCGGGCCGCTCTACATGGATGATGCTGTTGTGGGCGCCTTCGCCGGTATTGTGAAGATGTCCTATTTTTATGAAAACTATATCAAACCCGTAAAAGTGGGTGAAAAAGGCTTTGCCTATGTTTTTGGAACAGATCGAAAAATCATCGCGCATCCGGATCCGTCCCAATTGTTTGTATTGTTTACTCCTCCAAACCGGCCCGATAACGCGCCGAACCTAGCCATGGGCGGATTGGTTGACTGTAAATTTTGGAGGGTTAAAACGATGATCGCTTTCAGGACATCTGCCAAAACGGGTTGGACGGTGGGAGTCACTGCTGAAAAAGAAGAATTTTTAAGGCCCGCCAAGCGCCTGATGTTTCTTAATATCTGTATATTGTTGGCCATTTCCGCTGTGGCGATTTCGGCGCTGCTGTGGCTTGTCAAGAAAGTCACTCGGCAACTGCATGAAATTGTGGAACTGCGAATCGCCAAGGAGGGGGCCGAAGCCGCATCTCAATCGAAAAGCGAATTTTTAGCCAATATGAGTCACGAGATTCGGACACCCATGAATGCTGTGCTTGGGTTTACCGATCTGCTGAGTTCAGAAATCAAAGACCCTAAACAGAAAAAGTATCTTGAAGCTGTTATGATTAGCGGTAAAAATCTTCTTCGCCTGATTAACGATATTCTCGACCTTTCCAAAATAGAAGCGGGAAAACTCGAATTGAATATGACGCCGGTTGATATTTCAGTGCTTTTTAACGAGATCAAACAGATTTTTGAATTGGAAGCGGCCGCCAAGAAGCTGAATTTAATTTTGGAGGCAGATCCCGATATTCCTGATAATCTGATGCTTGATGAAGTTCGTTTGCGCCAGATATTGGTCAACCTGGTCGGAAACTCCGTTAAATTCACTCATAAAGGCCAGATCAGCATTTCTGTGCAAAAAACAGATGTGTCGGCAAATCAGGATGGCATCAATCTCCTGATCACGGTCGCGGACACCGGCGTGGGAATTGCGCCGAACTATTATAAAAAAATTTTTGAGGCATTCAACCAGGAATCCGGCCAAGAGACTCAAGCGTATGGCGGAACCGGCCTGGGGTTGGCGATAACTAAAAATCTGGTCAATATCATGGGCGGTTCCATATCTATTGAAAGCGAGTTAAATCAAGGCACAAAATTTATTATCCGGCTGAGTGATGTGCCTTTCGGAACAGATTCCTATCCGCAAACAAAAAGAGCGGTCATCAATGTCACGAATATAAGGTTTGAAAAAGCCGCTGTTTTGGTGGTCGATGATCGCAGCCTCAATCGCCAGTTGATCAAAGCTGTTTTGGAGTCCAAACAACTTAAAGTGTATGAAGCTGAAAACGGTAAAAAAGGAGTGGCATGCGCGCGGCGCTATCGCCCGGATGTTATTCTGATGGATATAAAGATGCCCATCATGGACGGCTATGAAGCGCTGCTGGAAATCCGCAAAGACCCGGCAATCAAGCATATTCCTCTCATCGCTTTGACAGCGTCCGCCATGAGCACGGAGAAAAAAAAGATAATTCGCAATAAATTTGATGATTATTTGTTTAAACCCGTGGAAAGAGCGCATCTGTTTCAATCCTTGAGCCGCTTTTTAGACCAGGCGCAACCATATAAAACCGATACTGAGACGCAAGATGATGCGGCCCGGCAGGCGCATCTGTCTGTTTCCGCTGAAACTTTAAAAAGGCTTCCCGCTGCAATCGAAGCGCTTGAAAATCTGACGGAAATCTGGCAAACGGTTCGACAGAAACAGTTTATTCCTGATATCCAACGTTTCGGGGAAGATATCAAGAAGATCGGAACCGAACATGATATTCGCAATCTGATGGAATATGCTGAAAATTTGCTTTTCCATATTGACAGTTATGACATTGAGAAGATCATTGTCACGCTGGATGATTACCCGAACATGGTAAGCAGCCTGCGGGATTTGATCGAATGAGGAGATTTATAATGGAACCTGAAGAACGTACAGAATTTAAAATACTGATTGTTGATGACAATCCGAAAAATATCCAGGTGGTCGGAAATTTGTTGCGCTTAGAAGGACACCCAACCGCTTTCGCGTTTAACGGCAAACAGGCCTTGGAGATGATTAAAGCCGATAATTATGATCTCATTTTGCTTGACATTATGATGCCGGGAATGGACGGATTTGAAGTTTGCGAAGCACTTAAAAAAGAGGAGCGGACCAAAGATATACCGGTCATATTTTTAACGGCCAAGGCTGATATGGACAGCATTGTCAAGGGCTTTGACTTGGGCGCATTTGATTATGTGACCAAACCGTTTATCAGTCAGGAATTGTTGGCGCGAGTGCGTTCGCGGCTCAAGATGAAATCTCTGAACGATGAATTGAAGCGGCGTTACCTGGAGATTAAAGAGTTGGAGGCGGTGAAAGAGACCATGACGCAAATGATCGTGCATGACATGAAAAATCCTCTGAATATTATTTTGGGGTATGCGGATCTTCTGCAAATCAATGAAGCCGTGTCAGCAGACCCCCAAGCGTCCAAATATATCACGTCAGTCATTAAAAGCGGACGCACCATGCTTGAAATGGTGATGCAAATGCTTGATATCGCCCGGCTCGAATCAGGACAGATGAACTTGAAGATCGAAAACATCGCGGTTGCGGAGATCGTTAATGAAGCCGCTGACAATATGCGCCCGCTTTTAAAAGAAGCGTCGGTGGTTTTGAAACGCTGTTTACCTGAAAATATTGCCGAGCTGCGAGCGGACCGCAAATTGTTACGCCGAATTTTAGCCAATATTATCGGAAACGCAATTCATTATGCGCCGCAAGATACCGCTGTCACCCTCAGCGCGGTACGACAAGATCAGGATATCCTTATAGAAATAACCGATCAGGGTCCCGGAATCCCATCAGAATATCATGAAGCTATATTTGAAAAATTCACCCAAGGAAAAAAAGATGCGGCCCGGCACCGGCACTCAACCGGCCTGGGGTTGGCCTTCTGCAAAATGGCGACAGAAGCGCTCGGCGGAAGTATCGGCGTGGAAAGCCAGGTAGACAAGGGGAGTACGTTTTGGTTGCGGTTGCCGGCTACTTGATATTGAGACGTCACTTAAAAAAACCGGCGAACTTTTTCAGAAAACGATTAAAAATAATTATGGCTGAACTCATTATACGGAGATTTTATGAATACATGCGCATCCTGTTCAAATCCTGGAAGTAATGTGCAGAGTTTTACCTGGTTCGTCGATGATGAACCGGACAGCAGTTTTAAAAAAATTGCCCAACTGAACAAGGATAAAAGTAACGTCTGGTTATGTGAAAAATGCGATACCATGTTTCATCAACGCAGAGGCGTTGTAAATGATTCGATGATTACAATGCCTCACAAACATTACAACGCCCTCTCAGGTTGGGGAAACAAAGAGTTACATCTGCCTGCGGAACATAAAAACATTTTCAAAAAAATTGGCGGGGTTTTTATTCCATTCGCAGATCGACCGGATGGACTGACGTATCCATGCAGATGCAAAATCAAAGGCGCGGACTGGCTTGATTTCTGCATTATCAGCTTTCAGAGTTTTGCACCTGTCGGCTATGAATTTGTTGATGCGCACGCAATTTATCTGGCGGATGATATTGAAGAAATCGATCATTCTGAACATGCGTTATCCCAAGATGCCAGATATGCGTTAAGCAATGCTGAAGAGCGTGACAGGGATTTTTTCCCCACAATACTTACGGCTACGGGTGGAAACAGATTTCTTTTGCTCACAATGCAACATTTTTTTTCCATGGCGAATTATAAAGCACCGGAACTGAAAGTTGTCGAACAGTGGAAAAAAGGCGACAGTTACACCCAATATAGGTTTGATCCCAAAAAAATCACCTGGATCATTGCCGATCAGGATAAGGAGATGATTGATTTTGAACGTCCCCCGAATGCGGCCTTAGATGAAACCGCCCGAAAGGCGATTCAAATACTTGCAAATCCTGACCCCCATTTCTCTAAAGTGGAAGCCGCAAGAGAGTTACGCAAATACAACAATAGGGATGCGGTCAGAGCGTTGGTTAATGCCATTACCGACAAAGAGTTTCTTGTGCGCAACCACGCTTTTAAATCGTTAATGGAAATATTTTATCTGAATCCGGCGGATTATAAAGATTTTTACCAAAAGATCACCTATAAGGCGGATATGAGTGCGCCAGAGAATATCAGAAGCGAATTTGAAGCATTGTCAGGTGTGCAGCGGACTGATTAACCGGTCGATGCGGACTTGAAAACGTCCGACTTGGGGCTACCAACTTAACGTGGGACAAAAATCGGGTTTCTGAAGTGAAGAAAAACCACGGGAGTTACGATGCCAAGAAACCCGATTTTTAAGTTGTCCCGCCTTATGTTGGTAGCCCGACTTGGCATCCTTCATTGAGCTAACGCTGTCAAACAAATTAAATGAACTGCTTGGTAATTATAGTAATTTCTATTACATCGCAAGTATTTATTTTTGCCGATTTGTCAGTTGCTCTGCTTTTTTCATTTCTCTGGTTACATAACTAATATCTAAGTTATAATCATAGATTAATTTTCTTAGAATTTCCATATATTCTTTCAAATCGGCATCTTTGTCAAATTGAATTATAGCCTTTTTTTTATCGCCAGATTTTAATTTTGGGTTGCCCCCTATTAAACGACTTGCTACTTCAAGTATTATATCCGGGTCAATGTTTTTCACTAATTCGTTAAGTTCCGACTCTACATTTTGCATATTTTCTCTTTCAATAGCTTCTTCAAGATATTCATAAATATAATCGCGTATAGTAATTAATTGTGAAGTAACTTCGGTAACCTCATCAGATTTACTATCATTAGTAACAGATACTCTTGACAATATACCTATAAATATTCCAGAGCCAATAATTCCAAGTAAGATAGGGTTTAGGGTACTGGGCTCATACTGTTGAGAGTTTTCTTTCCTTTTCTGAAATTTTATGGTTAAAAGACAGGCATGAAATCACATAATCGCTTAATCTGTCCTGATTGCGGCTCTTCAGAAACATCGCCATTTA
>JAUCGF010000171.1 GCA_030378005.1 Desulfococcaceae bacterium HSG9
TAAAAGAGGGGTGTGTTAGAGATAGTCAGCCTTTATTTGTCCAAAAAATTCATCCAGCCTACTTTTTAGCTCTGATTTTGAGCAGCCTGCTGTTTTTGAAAGCTGAATTCTCGGACAGCCTCCTAGCTGTCAACTAAAGGGATTTTGAATAAGAAGGGATTAAAAAATCCTTTCTTACCGAAAATCTTTGTAGTTATATTTTTGTCGCATTCAACAAGAAGAATAAAAAAGCCGCCAACGTTTTTTAAACGCAGCGGCTTTTTCGTCCATTGCTTTCATATCCAAAATCCGAAAGTTCTCTCCTACTCAACTGATCTTCCGAGCTTGATTTAAACCTTTTGTAAACATCAATTCTATAAAAACGGAATCGGCTTTCCTGTATTGTAAGCCAATGCCTGGCAAGTGGCAATCAGTTTTCCATTTTGGGAAGTTACGTTGATACTGTATCCGGCGGTTTTACGGGTTTGGCTTACCCTGCGCGCCTGAGCTTGCAAACGAATGCCCGGTTCCGGGCTGGCGATGTAAGTAACATTGATATTTAACGCAACTGCGATAGTTCCATCAGTCTGGCCGGCGGTTTCAAACGCTTCGTCAATCAGCGCATAAATGGCGCCGCCGTGGGCGCGTTGATAAATATTATCCATCAATTCAGGATTGTAAGTCATTTCTATTACGGAAAAACCGTCATTTAAATCAACCAATTTCATACCCAGCGCCTGGGCAAAAGGTTCTTTTTCGACAGCCTCAAAGATGGCTTTTTTAACATCACGATTCATTATTCACTCCTTATTTTTAGTACATATCCCATGCTCCGGTATGATAATAGCGATGAAGCACCGGATTGATTTCGGTGTTTATATTGATGCGTTTCATCAAATCTTCATCCAACACCCCTTTGCCAAAATGAATCATCGCCATAATCGCATCTGAGTTTATAAAACGGGTGTTGAGATGATCAAAAGAAATTTTTTGAATTTTCTTTTTCAGTGTGATTGCATCCATATCGTTATCTCGGACGGCCAGCACCCAGCCCCATTCGCCCATAGTGGGAATCTGGTTGTGATACGGCAACACGCTGAAACCGGCTGCATTTATGGTTTTAATAATACATCGAAAGGCCGTAGGTGCGAAATGGGGACTGGCCGCTTGTGTCACCATGACCCCGCCGGCAATCAAATGGCGACGCACCAGTTTGTAAAAACGTTCGGAATACAGGTGCATCAAATCAATTGTATCCGGGTCCGGAAGATCGATAATAATCACACCGTATAACCGATTGTCATCTTTGAGAAACGCATTGGCATCCCGATTAATCACTGTCAGCCGTGGATCTCGCATGGAACCGCGGTTAATAGCGGCTAAGATTGGATGTTCTTGTGCTAAGGCCGTCATGGCAGGGTCGAGATCAACCATGGTCACCTTTTTGACATCATCATATTTCCAAATTTCGCGCAAACCCAATCCGTCACCACCGCCCAAAATCAAAACAGATGCGCGATTGGCGGTTAAAGCCATGGCCGGATGAACCAGCGGCTCGTGGTACTTTTCTTCATCAAAAGTGGAAAATTGCTCCTGCCCGTTGATAAAAAGCCAAAAATCATCTTTCCACTGGGTGATAATAATTTTTTGATACCGGCTTTGATGCGCATAGATTATTTTATCTTTGTACTGGCGTTGTTCACTGAACAAAATAATCGGTTTGGCCGTCACCGCCAATGCAATCAGCAAAAGTGTGCATACACTGAAAACAGCCAGCACTGTTTTCGGTCGATAAACCAGATCAAGGAAAAAGAAAACAAACAGGGAAGCGATGCTGAAATTAATCACTCCCAATATAATTGGTGTATAGGTCATCCCCAGATAGGGCAGGGCTACAAAAGCGAAAAAAAGACCGCCCAGAAGAGAGCCGTAGTAATCTTTTTCCATGATACCGGCGATGTTAAAACGCAGAGACTCATAATTTTGGTTCAGCCGGGTGACAAGGGGAATTTCACATCCAATCAGACAACCAATACACATCGCCCAAAAATAGATTAATAAATTTGTGTAAGAGCTATAAGCGGCGGCGGCGTAAACCAAAACTGCCGAACCGGCGCAAAGGAGGGAAAGGGTGAATTCGATGAAAATAAAGACGTCAAGAAGATGATTTTTAAAATGCTTGCTGACACGGCTGCCCACGCCCATTGCGAACAGCATCAATGACATGACCAGCGTCCATTGCAAAACCGCATTGCCGATCAGGTAAGTGGCC
The DNA here is from genome assembly GCA_030378005.1 of Desulfococcaceae bacterium HSG9. Classification (GTDB taxonomy): domain Bacteria; phylum Desulfobacterota; class Desulfobacteria; order Desulfobacterales; family JAUCGF01; genus JAUCGF01. Next base: position 2,252 of record JAUCGF010000171.1, read on the forward strand.
AGGGTGGAAAGCACAAATTCCGCCACAATACCGGCGCATCCGGTGGCGAATACGGAAATTTTTAGAATCGGCTTTACGCCGGGATGTTTCAGATGCACCAGTAAATGATAAAAGCGGCTGCGATATAAGCGAACGCTTCAATATAAGCGGCACCGACATTCGGTACTTCCTGGTTGGCGATTTCATCCGTAAGTTTGACCGTAGGCAAAAGCACTTTATCGGTCATTAAGCGGATCAGCGGAAGCAAAAGAAGCCCAATTATGGTGTAACCGATAAAAGACGGCAAATTTTCTGTCCAGGATTCAAATTCACCTTCAGCCGCCAAGCCGATGATAACGCCGATTGAAATCAAAGCGCCGGCGAAACTGACACCTGCTGCGACATTATCTTTCTCAATCTCAGCATGAAGATCATAAGGCAAAATCGCATTGTAAACCCATCCGGCGACAATCAGAATAATTTGACCGATCAGCCAAAAAACAGCTACTGTCCATATAGAACCGCCTTCACCCTGAACAGCACCAAAAATGACAAATCCCGAAGCGATGCAAACACTTGCCAATACTGCACCGGTGCCTTGATTATGATCACGAATCAGTTCATCGGTTACGCAGAACTTGGATAAAATAATTTTATCGCAAATAAACCACGAGACATTTAAGAGCAGAATACTTTCAAAGCCGTAGATGGCCAAGTCTAACAGATCGTCGATCAGGCTGACGCTATCGCCGACCAATATTCCGCTAAGAGCAATGACTAAGCCGCTATAATAGCCCACCATAGACAGCGCCAGGGCGGCGTTGTCTTTTTCCACCAATTCATAAGTTATTTTATAATCCCGGTGCAATACGTCATTGACAAGTTTGCCGATGAAAAAAATAATAAAAAAGGCGATAATTAATATCAGGCCCGAAATAATAATATCTGGATTCATAAGTTATTTTCCTATTCCCTTGCTGCGGCTGCGAGATTTGGTTCGTGTCCGGCCGATGCGCTTGCTGACTTTGCTTGCAAAAGAGCTTTTGCTTTTCGCCACTTTACGTTTGTAAAAGTTAGGTTTCTTTTTTTTGGTAAAAGAGCCTCTGGTGCCGTACTGGTTCTTCGACCCGTAATATGGTTTATGCTTATATTTTGAACGATAACGACTGTAAGAATCATAATCATGGCGATAGACCGGGCCGCCCAAGAGGTCCGAAAAAAGACGATATTGGCCATAAAAGACCCAAAAAGATTGCCCGGATGAACCAGTGCGCCACTCACCGTAATTGCGATTGCCCACATAGTTATATCCGGGCGGCCCGACCGCATCAGACACAATGCCGTCTTTTTTAGACCAAATCGTCATATTTAAGTGGGGTTGATAATGATTAAAGGTAGTTTTTGAAACTTTAAGCAAATCGGTTTTGTGAGAGTCTTCGCCCTGGATTATTCGATATTTATGAAAATAATCTTTAAAGATATTACCCTTCACATCCATATCATCCAGGATAATGGAACAATTCTTTACATTTTTTAGGGATGCTTTAATCGCATCAAGTGTAGGCGGCGGCTCTCCGCCACAAGAATAAAGCGACAACAGCATCAAAATCAATAACGTTGCTTGAAATTTAATTTTTAGCATAAAAGTAGCTTCCTTAATTGATAAGTCAGATTGTTGTTTTATCTGGCGAGACGATTATTAGATTTAATATAGTAAGTTATTTGATATAGGTCAAGCAAATTAGTTGATAAGTATTTGGCCATAAGTTTTCCAGCTTCAGTAGATCGAAAAAGGAGTGCTGAACTTACAGTTTAGCATTGTTTTACATGGAATTTCATGTTTCGGCCCTGTGCTAATCGGCACTCCTTATATTTACTTTGACACGACATTTGGTCAGTTTTCAGGGCGATTGCGATCTGGCGGTTCCTTCATGCAACTGCCCTGAAATCGCTGGGGCTTACTATTGACAACGAATAATATTTTTGTTATCAGTTAAAGTTGCAGGTGCTAAATTTCAGCTTATATTATAATAATGTACTTTTTTACGGATGGCAGAGCCTGTTTAGCAGGCCGATAGAGGCTGCCGTTTTTAGGATTTAAATTAAATGAAACAATATTCTTGGTCTGACCCGCCCGGTCAATTTGCCTTTCCGGTTGAAAAAGCCGGTTATCCGGTGATTCTGGCTTGCGCATTTATTACCGCTGTGTTTGCGTTGTTAGAACTGACATATCCGGCGATAATCGGTATTATCGTTACACTCTCGATTTGCTTCTTTTTCAGAGACCCGGACAGAATTATCCCAAACGGTGCAGGCGTTGTCGTGTCTCCGGCTGACGGCAAAATTCTTTATGTCAGCAAAACGGATAGCCAGCACTTTTATGAAGGCCCCTGCATTAAAATCAGTATTTTTATGTCCGTATTTAATGTGCATGTGAATCGTGTTCCGCATGAGGGTGAAATTAAAAAAATCCGCTATTTCCCAGGCAAATTTGTTTCCGCGAATCTGGATAAAGCCTCACTGGAAAACGAACATAATGCGGTTTTTCTGGAAACTCAGGAGGGTTTCCAGGTTTGCTTTGTTCAGGTCGCCGGTCTGATTGCCCGGCGAATTATATGTAAAGTGCAGAAAGGTGATGTTCTTTTACGCGGCCAGCGTTTTGGCCTGATTTGTTTCGGTTCGCGCTTAGATGTTTATCTGCCTGCTGATTTTAAACCTGAAGTCTCTGCGGGCGACAAGGTGCTGGCCGGAGCTTCTATTTTAGGGAAATTGATATGAAAACAAAAAAACGGTTTGAGAGAGAAAGATTACGCAAAGGTATTTATATCCTCCCCAATCTTTCAACAACATTGAATATTTTTTGCGGTTTTTATGCGGTAATCGCTTCTTCCAATGGGAATTTCAAGGCCGCCGCCATTGCAATTGTACTAGCTGGCATATTTGACATGTTAGATGGTAAGATCGCACGGGCGACCAAGACCACCAGCCGATTTGGCGTGGAATATGATTCTTTGGCAGACCTGATTTCATTTGGCATGGCACCGGGCTTTATGATTTATCTATGGGCGCTGCAACCTATGGGGCGAATCGGCTGGCTAGCCGGATTTTTATTTATGGTGTGCGGAGCTTTGCGTTTAGCGCGTTTTAATACGCAAGTCGATTCGGTCAGCAGCAAATATTTTGTCGGGTTGCCGATTCCGGCCGCCGCAGGTGTGGCCGCAACAACTGTGCTATTTTTCCACAAAATCGGATTGGCTGGCAATACAACACCTGTGTTACTGTTGATTATGCTTTATACACTCGCTTTTTTGATGGTAAGCACGATTAAATACTATAGTTTCAAAAAGATGAAACTGTTCAAGAAGAAAAATTTCAACTCCCTTGTAACGGTTGTTTTAATACTAATTTTCATCGCCGCCCAACCGAGCATCGCTCTGTTTATGATTGGAACGGTTTATCTGGCTTCAGGGCCTTTTGCCGTTTTGTATCGCCACTTCCGCGTATCATCCAAAGAAGAAGAAAGCATCGAGGGACTCGGTCAGGAGTCTTCCGCTCCGGTTGACAAATCATAACCGTATGTGCTGAATTTTATTTTTCATCCTCATTTGCATCTTTTCTCAAGGTGTAAATGAGGCTTGCTTCAAACTGACACAGTTCAATCTTCTTACAATCAATTTCATATTGAAATATATACACTGGCAGTTATTATAAACCGGGTGGTATCACCCGGTTTATAATTTATAATTTTTATGAATATTTTTTTAGTTTTGCAATGAAAAAGGATCCCAATTATGCCCACTAAAAAACTTAACATTGCAGTGGCCGGCGCAACCGGCGCTGTTGGCAATCAGATGATTGCCTGTCTTGAAGAACGTAGTTTTCCGGTCAATCAAATCAAATTTCTTGCATCGCATCGTTCAGCAGGCCGTGAGCTGAAATTTAATGACCAGCAGATTGTCGTGGAAGAACTACGTGAAAATTCTTTTAAAGGCGTTGATATTGCCATTTTTTCAGCCGGCGGCGGCACCAGTAAAAAATTCGCGCCTTGTGCGGCTGCTGACGGATGTGTCGTTGTTGACAATTCAAGTGCATGGCGCATGGATGCAGAGGTTCCTCTTGTGGTTCCCGAAGTCAACCCCGGAGCAATCGCGCGATACACCCAAAAAGGAATTATTGCCAATCCCAATTGTTCAACGATTCAAATGGTTGTGCCTTTATACGCCATTCACCGGAAGTATAAAATCAAACGTATTGTTGTTTCCACATATCAGGCTGTATCCGGAACCGGACAAAAAGCGATTGAAGAACTTGACAATCAAACACGGGCGATTCTCGCTGATGAAAAATATGCAAGCAAAGTTTATCCGCATCAAATCGCCTTTAATTGTCTGCCGCATATTGATGTCTTTCTGGAAAACGGATACACTAAAGAAGAGATGAAAATGGTGAATGAAACACGCAAAATTATGGAAGATGACACTATTCAAGTGACAGCCACTACGGTGCGTGTGCCGGTTTTTTATAGTCATTCGGAGTCGATCAATCTCGAAACTCAGGAACATGTCAGCGCTGAAGAAATCAAAGCGCTTTTACGAGAAACCAGCGGAGTTCAAGTCGTTGACAATCCGTCTGCTGATATTTATCCTTTGGCAACCGATGCGGCCGGTCAGGATGACATTTTGGTTGGCCGTATTCGCGATGATGAATCCATTCCCAACGGCATCAATTTATGGGTGACCGCCGATAATATTCGTAAGGGTGCCGCCACCAATGCGGTGCAAATTGCTGAAATACTGGCGAAAGATTATCTTTAGTAAAATTAAATTCAGATTAAAAGGATGGCCGCCAACTTAGCGCGGGGCAACAATCGGGTTTCTGAAGCGAAGCAAGACCACCGGAGTTACACGGTACAAGAAACCCGATTTTTATTAAGCTGCCCAACCTTATGTTGGTAGCCAAAAGGAGTATAGCTTGGAACGAATACCGTTTACCAGGGGAGGCTACGAAACCTTCAAAAAAGAGTTGGAACACCTTAAAAAAGTTGAAAGACCTGAAAATATCAAAGCGATTGAAGTTGCACGCGCGCATGGCGATCTTTCTGAAAATGCAGAGTATGACGCGGCCAAAGAACGTAAGGCTTTTTTGGATGGCCGTATCGGTGAATTGTCATATAAACTCGGCATCGCTGATATTATCGACACGGATACGCTGCCAACCGATCGGGTCGTTTTTGCCACCACCGTTTTACTCGAAAATATTGAATCCGGTGAAAATATCCAATACCAGCTCGTCGGTCCGGAAGAGTCTGATGTTGATAACGGCCGCATATCGGTTACCTCTCCGCTAGGCCGTGCGATTATTGGTAAAGAGCCTGGTGATGAAATTCTTTTGCAGGCGCCTTCCGGTAAAAAAATTTTTGAATTGATGGAAATCTTATAGGTTTTCCGTATAATCACGCAGACACTCGCATGTTTGCAATTAAAAAAGGAGATTTGATTGTGGCGCGTATTACGATTGAAGATTGCTTAGAACAAGTACCGAACCGCTTTAAATTGGTCAATATGGTATCCCACCGAGTGCGTCAGATTCGAGAAGGTTCCGAATTTCTGGTGAGTTCACCGAAAAATGAAGATATCGTTGTCGCTCTCAGAGAAATCGCGGCCGGCAAGATTGTTGAAAAAAGAGCGGATGAGGACGAAGAGGACGAATTTTAAACGAAATTATTTTTTGTGCCGAGATATAGCAATAAATACAGATTGTTAAATCGTAGTGTAGGCAAAGCGTTGCACAAGTATGATATGATTTCCGATGGAGATCGTATTATTGTAGGGCTTTCAGGTGGTAAAGACAGTCTCACGCTGATGTGGATTTTAACAGAACGCCTGGCCCGTATTCCGATTAACTATACGCTTTTTGCCGTGTATATTGATCCCGGATTTGACAATGGTTTTAGCCGGGAGTTGCATAATTTTTGCGCTCGGCAGGGCTTTGAGATTAGGATTGAACATACCGATTTCGGAATCCTGGCGCATAGCCCTGAAAACCGTGAAAACCCATGTTTTTTGTGTTCACGGCGTCGTCGCCAGCGTTTGTTTGAAATCGCCGACGAACTTGACTGCACCAAATTGGCTTTAGGCCATCATAAAGATGACATTATCGAAACGTTATTTTTAAATATGTGTTATGCGGGTGCGATAAGTACGATGCACCCTTGCCAGCCCTTTTTCGGAGGCAAATTCACGGTGATTCGACCATTGGCTTTTACGGATGAAAACCTTATCCGGAAATTTGCGCGTGAGCGTGAATTTCCTGTATTCATCAACCCATGTCCGACATCGGAAACTTCAAAACGTCGCGAGATAAAAGCATTCTTACAACAGCTTTATCGGGGGAATCGTAAGGTAAAAGGCAATATTTTCAGAGCCATGCAAAACGTAAACCCCGCCTATTTGTTATGACTATGAAAGATATTCAAAATGAGCGGGATTACCGCAACATTCCCATTGATAATGTAGGCATCAAAAATCTGCGCTATCCGATCACCGTTCTGGACCGGCGTAACAGTCGCCAGCATACAGTCGCATCAATCAATATGTATGTCGATCTGCCACATAAGAACAAGGGGACGCACATGAGCCGTTTCGTAGAAATTTTACATCTGTTTCGCCCTGAAATTTCTCTGAAAAAAATAGCGGTTGTCTTAGATAAAATGAAAACGCATCTGAATGCAGCCTCAGCCCATATTGAAGTTACGTTCCCCTATTTTATCGAAAAACAGGCACCTGTCAGCCATTCGCCTGCCCTTATGGACTACACCTGCCGTTTTTTAGGCAATAATAACAAAGAGGGCCGTCTTGATCTTGTTTCCGAAGTGATCGTCCCCATATCATCGGTCTGCCCCTGTTCAAAAGAGATTAGCGATGGCGGCGCTCATAATCAGCGCGGCGAAGTGCATCTCAGCACGCGCTTTAAACGCTTTATCTGGATCGAAGATATGATCGAACTGGTGGAAGAATCGGCATCCTGCGAAGTCTATTCGGTTTTAAAACGGGTGGACGAAAAGCATGTTACTGAAAAAGGGTTCGCCAATCCGAAATTTGTTGAAGACATCGTTCGTGACATCGCCCAAAAAATTAAAAATGATAATAACATTACATGGTTTTCGGTGAGTGCTGAAAATTTTGAGTCAATTCATAATCATAGCGCTTATGCGTGTATTACGAGCGAACAGTAAAAATCAAAAACCGCATCAGGGCGATTTGACACTTCATCCATCACTGCAATTCCCGCTTTATGAATCAGGCGTAATTTATTGTAAGTTACTGAAATCATTAACACTGAAAACATAAAATTAATTTTGCCAGTTTGAATGCTTTCAATCCCGGCCTTCAAAGCACGATCTTTTTGTTATCGCCTGACTGATCGTCTAACTGTGCGGCAAAATCACTGTCATTAGTCAAAACAATCACTTGTTTTTCCAATGCAAGGCGGGCCAGATATTTTGCCATCAAATCACGGTTAGCTGTGTCAAGATGGGCTGTGGGGTTGTCTGTCACAATAAAATCCGCGCCGGGTGTAAGCCGTGCCAGCGCGATTTTCATGGACAGATAAAGAATCGCTTTTTCACTGCCGGAAAGGGTGTGAAACGGACGATTGTCAACTTCGGGCGTCAGGCCGGATTTTTGAAGGTCGGTGGCTATGTTTTGGGAGTGAAATAAGTTGAAATCCTGAAGAGATGCTTCCACGCTTGCGGCAATGCTGGCGGCAGATGAGCCGATTGCAGACTGCAAAGTGAGATTTAGCGCGTCCGCAATCCATTCACATAAGAGCTGATTGCGGCGCGCCAGGTGAGCCTGCGTGTTCACGCGCTTAATTAGTTTTTGGTTTTCTATGTAAAGAATATGCTGTTTTTCAAATTTGCTTAAATTTTCGCGCGCCTGTTCAAGCTGGCGGTTAATTTCGGAACGATCAGTCTTATCATCATGCAGTTCCCCGGCTGAAGCTATCTTGAATTTTAACGCATCGATTTGCAGGTGCAGATCGTTTATCTCTTTTTTTACAATTTTCAGCCGCTCCGCCCGGGCATTGAGATCAGTTTCCCTCTGAGCCAGCAACACCAATGATTGCAGGGCAGCTTCGGCTTCGCGCTCCTTATCCTTTATTTGCGCTATCTCAATTTCAATCTTATCATACTGCCGCCGCCACCGGCTTTCCAATGTGGCAAGATGCGTTTCAGCAATCTCCTGATGACAGGTCGGACATTTTTGTTTGTCTTGCAATTGGGCGGTATCGGCAAGCAACGCCTCTGTGCGTTTCAGTTCCGCAGACAACGTAATCCGTTTCTCTTTGATTTTCTCAAACACCAGTTCCTGTTTTTCACGCCCGGCCAGACGGATGCCGGTTTCTTCAAGGGCGGCCGGCAATTCAGCGGCATTCTGAAAACCGGTCAACAAATGCTCACGTTCAGCGAACAATTTTTTCAAGCGTTCATCAAGCATCTTTTTTTGATGTGTCCACTCACGTCCGAGTTGTCGCTTGGCATCGCGGTCATCCGGCAAACGCACTTCAGCTTCCAAAGCCGCGACTTTTGTTTTAGCTGCCTGCAATTCGGCTTCACCATTCGGCATAACCCCAAAATACAGGCTTTCCTGTTGCGCAAGCAACGGGCGCACTTTGCGTTTAGAGATGCGGCGAACCTCGATAAACGTTTTTTGAAGGCGCAGCAATTGATCGACGCCCAGAATTTGATTTAACATATCACGGCGACCAGCCGGTGTTTTGACAAGCAACTCGCCCAATTCATCCTCTTTCAGAAAACATCCGATACGCCATTGTTCAGGGTTTAACAGGGGGTAAGCAGGCGCATTCGCGGGGATTATTTTCCAGTTCTGATGCTGATAAATTTCGTTTTGCACCCTCTTGTCAGTAGAACGATAGGTGCGAAAAATCTGGTCTGAATGGGTGTAAACAAGCCCGGCCGTGGCGCTCGCGGCACCAGCGGTTTTTAAATCCTTTAATTTCAAACCGGCTGTCAGCACCTTGCCGCATAAAACAAAATAGAGCGCCCGTGCAAGCGTGGTTTTGCCGGTGTAATTGCCTCCTGAAATAACAACCAGGTCATTATCAAGGTCAAAATCGGTGCGTCCCTTAAAAATACCGAAATCTCTGAGGATCAACGATTTGATTTTCATGCTTCCTGATCGCCTGTCAGTGCCTCAAATATCATATACGGAGACAGTGCGCTGTCTTCAAAAACAGACTCAAAGGCATTCAGGGCAAGTTCTTCATCCTCGCGCGTGAATTGACCGTGATATTTTTTCGTATTGCTGCAAACACGCAATTGCTGTTGGAAACTCAGACTTATTTCTTCCAGTCTCACTTTGCAGGCGCTCCTTAATCATTGTTTTTTGTCAAAAGTATTTATATCCATTGATAATTGGGAAAGACTGTTTTCCTTGTTAATCTGATCAAATGATTAGCGCAATCTTAAATTTATTTTTAATGATAATATGATTACGATCACATATTTTTCAAATGTCGGTTGATCGGCAGTCGCGCAATGCCTGAAAAGCTGTGACTCAGCTCTGATCCATACATATTGCGGGTTTAAAGATTTTCGGCAAAAATAATGTTCAGATGGAATAGTCTTTTAATCTTTTTAATTTAATAGGTTAGTGGAAAATCTTATAAATGTGTTAATTATCGGCCTAAAATTAAAATAAACTTTACAAACCTGCTTAAAATTATGATATAGTGTTTGAAGTTTCAAAGAGTTGCGGACAGGCACTGAAAAACTGAACAATTTTAGGTATCTTTTATTTGTCAGTTTACACTTTGCTCCATTAGGGACAGAATATCTATACTTAGCGAGGTCATAATTCAGGATTTTTTAATTTTTAAATGTTTGCATCAAAAGCTTTTCAATAGCGACTTTAAGAGCTTGATTACATAATCTGCAAAATCACCAATTATGACCTTCTTGAGTATATATAAATACAGCCCGTCAAACCGGCAAATCTCATAAAGGCTGTCTTTTTTAATTTCAATCAACCCTACAACGACACTTAGAAATTAACTGTCTGAAATTATAAGTGGTTTAATTCATTGTGTTTTATATGTAAGTGTCGTTGTAGGGTTAATCACATAATAACTTGAAACTTCAAACTTGAAACTTTAAATTCCTAACTGAAGAGATCGGATTTTAAATATGGACAATACGTTTTCAATTTCAAAAGAACCAAAAATAGTCGCATTTGTATGTCATTGGTGCGCTTACGCCGGAGCTGATCTGGCAGGTGTGTCGCGTATTCAGTATCCTCCTAATGTACGCTTGATTCGTCTGATGTGTACCGGACGTTTACAGCCGGGTTTTTTGCTTAATGCCTTTGAACAAGGTGCCGATGGAATTATGGTTTCAGGGTGACACATTGGCGACTGCCATTACCTGGAAGGTAATATAAAATGCAAAAAGATAATTGAAGAAACCTGGGAAATGCTCGGCCTGTTAGGGATTGATGAGCGCCGGTTGCGCCTCACCTGGATTTCAGCCTCCGAAGGTGCGATGTTCGCAGACGCAATCAGCTCTTTTGTAAACTTGCTCAAAGAATTAGGCGATCACCCTCTGAAAGAATCCGATGTAAGTCTGGATGTTGATCCATCGCTTGAAAAAAGATCGGAAATCGCTTTCCCGCTGAGTACGGATCAGACCGATTATTGTATGGAATGCAGTATCTGCACCGGAACCTGTCCGGTAAGCCGTGAGCTTCCGGAATTTGCGCCCAAACAGTTTATCAAACGCGCGGTGATGAAATTGGATGAAGACCTGATTCGCAGCCGGGAAATATGGTCTTGTCTAAGTTGCGGGCATTGCAGTGTACGCTGTCCGGCGATGATCGATTTTCCCGAATTCAATCGCATTTTACGTGAAAAAGCTCGTAAAGTCAACAATTTGCCTGTGGAAAGCCATCACGGTATTCAGCAGCATGTCTCCCGTTTGCAAACTCGTTGTCACAAACAAAACCGGACGGCATGGGCCGAACAAGTCGGCGAATTTCAGGATTCCGGTGATTATTTTTACTTTGTCGGATGTCTGCCCTATTTTGATATAACCTTTCGTTATCTGGATTTGGCACCCCTGAACAGCGCAAAAAGCGTTCTCCGTCTGCTAAACCGCATGGATATTACACCTGTGATCAGCAATGATGAATGTTGCTGCGGCCACGATGCGTTATGGAGCGGCGACCAGGCGACATTTTTAACGCTGGCCCGGCAGAATCTTGAGGTGATAAAAGCTTCGGGTGCTAAATATGTTCTTTTTTCATGTCCCGAAGGCTATGCGACTTTCAAAAACCATTACCCTAAATTTTTTGGAAAGCTTCCGTTCACGGTTATTTATATGACCGCGTTTTTAGAACAACAAATCAAACATCATCCTTTGAGCTTGCGCCCCTCTGCTGATAATACCGTTACCTTTCAGGACCCGTGCCGGTTGGGACGTTTGTCAGGCGATTATGAATCTCCGCGCAAACTGCTGAAACAGATCCCGAATATCAACCTGGTCGAAATGGAGCGCAGCCGCGAAAACGCGCTTTGTTGCGGAACCAGTGCCTGGATGGCATGTACCGGATGTTCCAAAGCGATTCAAACCCAGCGACTGCATGAAGCGGCCGAAACCGGTGCTGATACGCTGATCACCGCCTGTCCCAAATGTCGGATTCATTTAAGTTGCGCTCAAAGCGGCACTGACATGGAATTGGAAATCAAAGATATTTACACATATATTGATTCCCATATCAAATAATAAAATTTCCCAAGTCCTTTTTGCCGATATTAAAAAGAACGGTTTCACCAAAAGCCTGAGTATTCGCCTTATATATGTTTTGCTCACAATATCAAGGATGTCAATCTTGAAACTGCCGGCACAATAATATGTCGTAAAATCAAATTAACGAGTTGATAACAGATGAAAACTGACAAAAAAACAATTCTCCTTGTTGAAGATGAAATCTTTATCGCTATGAGGGAAAAGCTGGAGTTGAAACAAAAAGGTTATACAGTCCATCATGTCTTTAAAGGCGAAGATGCTGTTAAAACCGCGCTTGAACCGGATTCACCTATTGATTTAATCCTTATGGATATTAATCTCGGCTCTGGCATTGACGGAACAAAGGCGGCAGAAGAAATATTAAAGTGTAAAGATATTCCCGTTGTCTTTTTATCCTCACACACGGAACCGGAAGTTGTGGAAAACACGGAAAAAATCACCTCTTATGGGTATGTGGTTAAAAATTCCGGTATCATTGCTCTTAACGCTTCAATAAAAATGGCGTTTAAGCTATTTGAGGCTCGGATGAGGGAGAAGGAGCAGCGGAAAGCGCTCAGTATATCAGAGGAGACGTACCGAAACATTTTTTGCAATGCCCAGGTTGGCCTTTTCAGGACAGACATACGCACTGGCCAGATACTCGACGCCAATGACGCTGTCGCCCGTTTCATTGGCTACAAAGACAGGGAGGAATTGTTGGCCAAGCCTTTCAACATCGCGGAAAGATACGTCGATCCTGATGACAGGAAAAAAATAATTTCCCTTCTAAAGGCTCACGGTGAATTCAAAAATTTTGAAACGCGCTTCAGGAGGAATGACAACTCAATCATCTGGGTGCAATTTTCGGCCAAGCTCGTGCCTGAAAAAGACTGGATGGAGGGTGTGTCGGAAGACATCACCAATCGTAAGAAAGCAGAGCTGGAATTAATAAAAGCCAAAGAAAAAACCGAAGAAAGCGAAGCGCGTTTCAAAGCGCTTCATAATGCTTCATTCGGCGGTATTTCTATTCATGATAAGGGAATCATATTAGAATGTAATCAAGGCCTAGCCGATATTACAGGATACTTGACAGATGAACTTATTGGAATGAATGGACTTTTATTAATTGCAGAACAATCGCGTGACTTTGTGATGAAAAAAATTTTGTCAGGATATGAAAAACCCTATGAAGCAATGGGGTTACGTAAAAACGGTGAAGAATTTCCGATGCGTTTGGAAGCCCGAAATATTCCATATAAAGGGAAACAGATGCGTGTTGTTGAATTTCGTGACATCACCGAATACAAGCGCACGGAAAAAGCACTTAAAGAATCCGAAGAAAAACATAGAGCGCTTATTGAAAATCTATCCGACATGATTCTGATTTTGGACAAAGATGGCCGCAATGTTTGGAATAGCCCGGCTGTTCGTCAATATGGAATGGAACCTGAAGATTCTATTGGCAGGCCCTTTGATGAATACACCCATCCGGATGATCTTGAAAAGGTTCGGCAACAATGGGATGAAATGATTGCAAATCCCGGCGTAAATTACACCTCAGAACAGCGTGCCAGCGGAACACCGGAAGACCCTGAGACATGGATATATCAACATTCTACTTTTGTGTATTTACCTGATGTGCCGGGTATCAATGGCGTTGTAAGTGTCTGTCGTAATATAACTGAACAAAAACGGGCAGAAATTGCTTTGCGTAAAAGCGAAGAGAAATACCGAATTTTGGTGGAGGGTTCAT
>JAUCGF010000036.1 GCA_030378005.1 Desulfococcaceae bacterium HSG9
TATCGAAAATGCTTGACTTATGAAAAAAGCTAGTTTATTTATGAATCATAAACGAGACGGAATCCCCACCTATGAAGTGAATTTGTATTTCAATGCAACACCATCAAATTGGTTTTTACGCTAAAATCTAAGCGTGCAATATAATCTTAAAAACTGTCATACGTGTCCGAGAATAGCGCATACTTTACCAGCGTCTTACGGTGCGGAAAAATAGTGATTGCAGTAAGAATATGATTTTCCGACCCAATCTCTGTTATCAGCTCTCTATCATAGGCTAAAATCGCAATGGTGCTTATAGCATAACTCCCCGTTAAATTTCCAGAAAAGTAATAAACAAGTAACAATGAGGTAACAGATCAATGAATATTGCTGAACTTAAAGAAAAAAAAATCAGCGAATTAACCAAGATGGCTAAGAACCTGAAAATTCAAGGTGCCAGCGGTATGCACAAGCAGGACCTTATTTTCACCTTACTTCAAACCCAGATCGAAAAGAACGGTTTAATCTTCGGAGAAGGTACGCTGGAAATATTATCCGACGGATTCGGATTTTTGCGAGCACCCGATTATAACTATTTACCCGGCCCTGCGGATATTTATGTGTCGCCTTCCCAGATTCGGAGATTCAATTTAAGAACCGGTGATACGATTTCAGGGCAAATCAGGCAGCCTAAAGAAACTGAACGCTATTTTGCGTTATTAAAAGTGGAAGCGGTGAACTACGAAGACCCTGAAATTGCCAGAGACAAACTGCTTTTTGATAATTTGACACCGCTTTATCCTGATAGAAAGATTCTGTTGGAATCAGATCCCAAAAATTTTTCCTTGAGGGTTATGGATTTATTAACACCCATCGGATTTGGCCAGCGGGGTCTGATTGTTTCGCCACCACGGTCAGGCAAGACGATGTTGCTGCAAGCAATTGCCAATAGTATTTCTAAAAACCATCGGGAAGTTGTTTTGTTTGTTCTTTTAATTGATGAACGCCCTGAAGAGGTCACCGATATGGCCCGTTCGGTGGATGGTGAAGTCATCAGTTCGACATTTGATGAACCGGCGGAAAGACATGTTCAAGTAGCGGAAATGGTTATTGAAAAAGCCAAACGCCTGGTTGAACATAAAAAAGACGTTGTGATTTTGTTGGACAGTATCACCCGTCTGGCGCGAGCTTATAATTCAATCATGCCGCCAAGCGGCAAAATTTTGTCTGGTGGTGTGGATTCTAATGCGTTGCAACGTCCCAAACGTTTCTTTGGAGCCGCCCGTAATATTGAAGAACATGGCAGCCTTACCATCATGGCCACGGCTTTGGTTGACACCGGCAGCCGTATGGATGAAGTGATTTTTGAAGAGTTCAAAGGAACCGGCAATATGGAAATCCAGTTGGATCGACGCCTGGCCGACAGACGTGTTTTCCCATCTATTGATATTAAAAAATCCGGAACGCGTAAAGAAGAGTTGCTTTTGCCGCCAGAAATCCTCAATCGTGTCTGGATTTTACGTAAACTCCTGTCTCCGCTGAACCCGATTGACAGTATGGAATTTTTACTGGAAAAAATGGCCGGTACTAAAAACAATCAGGATTTTTTGGATTCGATGAATTCTTAAAGATAGAGACAGTTTTCGTGATATTTGAATATCACGTTACAAGGGTGTAAACAATGTAAGTGTCCTTGATGGATACCTGCAATTGTTTACACTTTTTTCTTTTTGTTATCGCAAACCTTGAAATTGTCGCTTTTAAGATTATATTTCAGAATTTGAGATACTTTAAATATGCTATCAAAGGAGGTTTAAACGATATGAAAGCAAAAATTCATCCCGATTACTTTCAAACAACAATCAAATGCGCCTGCGGTAATGTGTTGGAGACAGGTTCAACCAAAAAAGATATTCGTGTGGAAATATGCTCAAAATGCCATCCCTTTTTTACGGGCAAACAAAAATTGGTTGACACGGCAGGGCGTATCGAACGTTTTCGTCGGAAATATGCTAAATATCAAGTTAAGCAGCCTGCTTAACCTGTTGAGTGTATTTCGCCATGCAGGGTGGGTGAAATGTAACGTAACCCACCGTATTTTCAAAACCAGACGATGGCGGGTTTGGTTATACTTCGATTTAATAACTAACAGGCACCTAAAGACGAACGATGCTTAATAAATTCAGCGGAATCGAAAAACGATTTAATGAAGTTGAGACGCTTTTAAGCAATCCTGAAATTATTCGGGATATTAAAGCCTATCAGAATTACAGCCGGGAACACGCCGAACTTAACAAACTGGTGACAGTTTTCAGATTGTATCAGAATGTTGAAAAAGGGCTTGAGGAGAGTGCGGAACTTCTTAAAGACGACGATTCGGAAATAAAAGCGTTGGCTAAAGCTGAAATCGAAGAATTAACCGTCGAAAAAGAGAAACTCGAAGAAGAAATAAAGCATTTGCTTGTTCCCAAAGACCCGTCCGATGAAAAAAATGTGATGATTGAAATACGCGCGGGAACCGGTGGCGAGGAAGCCGCTCTGTTTGTAAGTGATCTTTTCAAGATGTACAGCAAGTATGCTGAAAATAAAAAATGGCTGGTGGAAGTGATGAACCACCATGCCACCGGCGTTGGCGGACTTAAAGAGATCATTATGATGATTCAGGGGCAAGGTGCTTACAGCCGCTTTAAATTTGAAAGCGGCACTCATCGTGTTCAGCGTGTACCGGCCACTGAAACACAGGGGCGTGTCCATACTTCAGCCGTAACAGTGGCCGTGCTTCCTGAGGCGGAAGATGTTGAGCTAAAGCTTGATTCCAATGATATTAAAGTGGATGTATTCCGTTCCACCGGTCCAGGCGGGCAAAGTGTCAATACGACCGATTCGGCTGTGCGTTTGACACATCTCCCCACAGGGGTTGTAGCCACCTGCCAGGACCAGAAATCGCAGCTTAAAAATAAAATCAAAGCAATGAAAGTGTTGCGCACCCGCTTGCTGGACGCTATGATTAAAGAACAAACTGACCAAAGAGCTGAAGATCGGAAAGGACAAGTCGGCACGGGCGACCGAAGCGGCCGCGTGCGCACCTATAATTTTCCCCAAGGACGGGTGACCGACCATCGCATCGGACTGACGCTTTATAAATTAGAGTCGATTTTGCAGGGTGAAATAGACGAAATAATGGATGAATTAACTACTGATTTTCAAACTCGGGCGATACAGAATGCGGAATCAAGGGAACAATACAACGCCTGAGTGGACTATCCTGAAACTCCTCCAATGGACTGCCGCCTACTTTAAAAAATACCATATTGAAAGCCCCAGAACATGTGCTGAATTGCTTTTGGCGCACACTTTAAGCTGCCAACGCCTTGAATTGTACTTAGAATATGACAAGCCTTTGGATGCGCCTGAGTTAGCCATCTTCAAAGCATTCATCAAAAGGCGCATTGCAGGTGAACCGGTAGCCTATATTGAAGGCCGTAAAGGTTTTTGGAAACAGGTCTTAGAAGTGTCTGACGATGTTTTGATTCCGCGTCCGGAAACAGAATGTCTGGTTGAAGCCGCGTTGGAGGTTATACCTGAAGGTTCATCCAAATCACCACGGCATATATTGGAACTCGGAGTTGGCTCCGGCGCAGTTACATTAGCGCTGGCGTCGGAACGACCGGACAACATTTTTTGGGCCTCCGATCTTTCCAACAAGGCGCTTTTACTTGCCAAACGTAATGTTCTTAATTACAATACAGACGCTGATATCCTTTTTCTAACAGGGAATTGGTTGGAACCATTCGTCCCAAAGCCGATTTTTAATTTGATTATATCCAACCCGCCGTATATTCGAACGGGGGATTTGGAACATTTGCAGCCGGAAATTTATAAATACGAACCGCTGATTGCTCTGGATGGCGGTGCGGATGGCCTCAATGCTATCCGACACATTATTTGTAAAGCCCACCGCTATTTAAAACAGCAAGGGTATTTACTGCTTGAGATCGGGCATGATCAGGAAAAAGCGGTGCGCGACATTGCTAAAGAATGCGGAAATTATAAAGAAATTGAATTTATAAAAGATTATAATGATCATAAGCGGGTGGTTCGAATGGGGAGTTAGGAACGGGGAATCCGGATCTCAACTTATTTTACGCTTGATTTTTATTATAATTAATGATTGCGATTATATAATTTATTTGTTACGAACGAAAGTTAATAATTCTACACGTTTTTGGACTCGCGTCCCGGTGCTTGAATAACTGGAAAAGTCGGAGGCGGGGATGAAAAAAGCGAAAGTAAAACCAAACAAGATAAGGAGATAAGAATGGCGGCAATCAGAATGAAGGAACTTCTCGAAGCCGGTGTCCATTTCGGTCATCAGACCCGACGCTGGAATCCCAAAATGAAACCCTATATTTTCGGTGCGCGCAACGGAATTTATATTATTGACCTTGCGAAAACAGTACGGATGTTCCGAACCGCATATCAATTTATTGCGGATACCACATCGGAAGGTAAATCGGTATTATTTGTCGGCACGAAAAAACAGGCCCGGGAGTCAATTTACGAGGAGGCCAATCGTTGTGAAATGTTTTATGTGCATAACCGCTGGTTAGGCGGAATGCTCACTAATTTTCAGACAATCAGAAAGAGTATTGAGCGTTTAAACCATCTTAACGATATCATTAACGATGAAACAATCAATCGCTATCCCAAAAAAGAACGTCTGAAATTAATAAAAGAACGCGTAAAATTAGACAGCACTCTGGGAGGTATTCGTACCATGAAAAAACTTCCCGGCGCTATTTTTATCGTTGACCCGAATAAAGAGGCGATTGCTGTGCGTGAAGCCAGACGGCTTAACATTCCGATTATCGCAATTGTGGATACCAATTGTAACCCTGATGATATTGATTATATTATACCCGGCAATGATGACGCCATCCGGGCGACGCGACTTATTGCATCACGGATTGCCGATGCTAGTATTGAGGGGCTGAAACGCCTTGAAGAAAAAAGACAAGCGGAAAGGGATAAGGCTGAAGAACCTGAAGAAAAACCTTATTTCAAAAACGTTAGTGCGGATTTGAAACCGGGTGAACGCAAAGTTGTTTCTAAGGGAACGGATGGGCCTGTAATTGAAGTTATCAAACGTTCGGCCGCACCTGACGCCGCACCTGAATCCGGCGATGCTTCTGAATAAGATGTAACCGCTTAGATAGGTAAAACGCTATAAAAATATAAATATAATTAGATATATAGATGAATAAGGCCGCCCTGTATTATCAGGTTCCGAATCTTTTCATCAGATTACAATATTTAGGAGAATCACCATGTCAAAGATTAATGCCGCAATGGTTAAACAGCTTCGGGACAAAACCGGAGCTGGAATAATGGACTGTAAAGAAGCACTGCAAACAAGTGAGGGCGATATTGAAAAATCAATCGCATTTCTTCGTAAAAAAGGTCTTGCCACCGCTGCCAAACGTGCTGGCCGCGCCATGACCGAAGGTTTGGTGTATGCGTATATCCACACCGGAGGTAAACTGGGGGTGTTGGTGGAAGTGAACTGCGAAACTGATTTTGTCGCCAAAAATGACGATTTTCATGATTTTGCCAAAAATATCGCCATGCACATCGCCGCAACGAATCCTGTTGGAATTACGATTGACGATGTTCCGCAAGAAGTCATTGATCAAGAAAAGGAAATCTATCGCGCCCAGGCTATGGAAATGGGTAAACCTGAAAAAATGATTGATAAAATTGCAGATGGCAAACTTAATAAATTTTTTAAGGACAACTGTCTGATGGATCAGCTTTATATTCGTGACCCCAAAATTACCATTACGGATCTTTTAAATGAAATGATTGCTAAAATGGGTGAAAATATTTCCATTAAACGGTTTGCACGTTTTCAGACAGGAGCATAACTGATTTGCCGACAACTAAATTCAAGCGAATTCTCTTGAAATTAAGCGGAGAAGCTCTTATGGGAGATCGGGGCTATGGAATCAGCCCCGATGTTATTGATTATGTAGCGGACGAAATCGGCTCTGTTGCAGAATCAGGAGTTGAAATCGGAATTGTGATCGGCGGCGGTAATATTTTTCGGGGTATTGCCGCGTCCGCTTATAATATGGAACGGGTTCCGGCCGATCATATCGGTATGTTGGCAACTGTTATCAACAGTTTGGCTTTACAGGATGCTTTGGAAAAAAAAGGAATGCCGACACGGGTGCTAAGTGCCATTTCAATGCCCCAGGTGGCTGAACCTATGATTCTGAGAAGCGCCCTGAGCCATTTACAAAAAGGCCGTTATGTTATTTTTGCCGGTGGCACCGGAAATCCTTATTTTTCCACAGATACGGCCGCGGTATTAAGGGCGCAGGAAATACAAGCCGATGTTTTGATCAAAGCGACCAAAGTGGATGGCCTTTATGATGCAGATCCGGTAAAAGATAAAAATGCCAGCTTCATCAGGCAAATAACGTATAAGGAAGTGCTGGCACGTCAATTGGCCGTAATGGATACAACGGCTATTTGTTTGGCGAGAGATAATAATTTACCGCTGGCTGTTTTCAATATGAACCAAAAGGGGAACATTCAAAATTTTATCAAAGGCGAACAGGTCGGTTCCCTTATACAAGTTTGAAGTTTGAAGTTACAAGTTTTAAGTTAAAATTGCCGGTATTTTAGAAATCGGATTTTTTAGAAAAATCCGATTTCTTGCAGGCTAACTTGAAACTTAACACTTCTTTAATTTGAAATTACAAGTTTTAAGTTAAAAATGCCGGTATCCTTATGTTACGGACTAAGTACCTGGACAAAAGTTTTCCGGTATTTTAGAAATCGGATTTTTTAGCAAAATCCGATTTCTTGCAGACTAACTTGAAACTTAACACTTAACACTTAAAACTTCTTCAAAGGGTGATTGCAATGATTGACGAAATATATCAGGAAACCCGTGAGGGTATGGAAAAAACAGTGGATGCCTTAAAAAATGAGCTAAAGAGGATTCGAACCGGGCGCGCCTCTTTGAATCTATTGGATGGTATTCGCGTAGATTATTATGGTGTGATGACACCGCTTAATCAGATGGCATCGCTAGCTGTACCTGAAAGCCGCTTAATCACGATACAGCCTTGGGATGTCACCGCAATCAAAGCGATTGAAAAAGCGCTGATGAAATCCGATCTGGATTTGACGCCGTCCAATGATGGCAAAATTATCCGTATCGCTATCCCGCCATTAACGGAAGAGCGCCGCAAGCAACTTGTTAAAGTAGTGCATAAGAAGTGCGAGGAGTATAAAGTTGCGATTCGCAATACACGGCGGGATTCCAATGAAATGTTAAAAGGCTTGAAAAATGATGGTGATATAGCGGAAGATGACGCTTTTAAAGCGCAAAAAGAGGTTCAGAGCATCACTGACAAATACATCAAACTGATCAGCGATGATCTATATGCCGAAAAAGAGAAAGAAATTCTTGAATTCTGATTCCGCTGACAAGAAAAATACCAGCCTGGATAAAACGAAATTACCGGCGCATGTCGCAATTATCATGGATGGCAATGGACGATGGGCGCAGAAAAAATTATTGAATCGCGTCAAAGGTCATGCCCGCGGCGTGGAAACAGTCAGAAATATTGTTGAAACCAGCAGAGAAATCGGTATATCGTATCTGACGCTTTATGCGTTTTCCACAGAGAATTGGCAACGCCCCAAAGCGGAAATTGCCGCTCTAATGCGAATCCTTAAAAAATTTCTGAAATCCGAATTAAATCGGATGCAGGAAAATAATATTCGTTTGAACACTATCGGCCAGACCGAACGATTGCCGCCGGATGTTAAGAACACGCTGCAAAAAACCATTACAGCCACCCAAAACAACGATGGCATGCTTCTAACTCTGGCGTTGAGCTATGGCGCGCGTACAGAAATCACCCAGGCGATGCGTGCTATCGCTCAAAAAGCGTATGAGAGAACAATTGATCCAGGTTCGCTGTCCGATTCTCAGATGACCGATCTCATTTCTGAGCATCTTTATACCAGTAAAATACCTGATCCTGAGCTTTTGATTCGGACCAGCGGTGAGATGCGAATCAGCAATTTTTTACTTTGGCAAATCGCTTATTCAGAGCTTTATATCACACCAACATTATGGCCTGACTTTAGCGAAAACGAATATCTGAAAATTTTAACCCAATTTCAACACCGCGAACGCAGGTTCGGCAAGGTTTAACGTCGTTATGCACTTAAAACGCTGGCTCACAGCCATTGTCGGCGTTCCGCTGCTTGTCATAATCATCTCTTTTGGCGGTACGCTGTTATTCACTTTTCTTATTATTGCTGTCAGTTCAGTTGCGTTGTGGGAATATTTTCGGATAGTCGCATCCCCTGATGATGGCAGCGCTTATCGTATTATCCCTCCGGTCGCCTATGTCACAGGCGTATTCATTTTGTGGGCGGCATATAAGCAATCACCGGAAATGATTATCGCGATACTCACCTTTAACCTGATCCTGTGCGCTTCAATCGCGATATTCAGCTTTGAAACAGATCCGAACACACCGGCGATTATCACACGTCAGATGCTGGGGAGTGTTTATATACCTGTTTTTTTAGCGCATTTGATATTACTTAGGAATGTTTCATCAGGAAGCTCCTGGATTTATTTTCTGCTTGCTGTGATCTTTGCCGGTGACACAGGTGCCTATTATGTCGGTTCCTATTTTGGCCGCCATAAGCTTTGTCCTGCGGTAAGTCCCAAAAAAACCGTTGAAGGCGCACTCGGCGGCTTGGCCGCTAATTTACTTATCGGCGCTATGTTTAAAAATCATTTGATGCCGAATCTGTCATGGCAGATCGTCTGCTTGCTGTTTATCACCATGGGAGTTGCCGGCCAAGTCGGCGACCTGTTTGAATCCCAATTGAAACGGGTCGGCGGCATTAAAGATTCCGGCACCATTTTACCAGGTCACGGCGGCATTTTAGATCGCATTGACGCATTACTGTTCGCCGTACCGACAGTTTACTACTTTCAGTTATTCTTTTCTATGTAGCACTCTACTTGCTGATTTCTAAAAAAAATGAAAACACTCGCCATTCTCGGATCGACCGGTTCAATCGGTCGTAATACACTTAAAATTGTCGAAATGTTCCCCGAACAATTCAATGTCAAAGCATTGACTGCCGCGGTCAATGTCGATCTGCTAGCGGATCAGATTATCAAATTTAAACCTGATATGGCCGTCGTCTATGATGAACGCTACGCTAAAAAGCTGCAAGATCGCCTGCCTGCACAAGTCAAGGTTGAAATTTTATTTGGTAAACAAGGCTACCAGGCCGCCGCTTCCATTAATGATGCTGACACAGTTGTCGCTGCTATGGTCGGAGCGGCCGGACTTTTACCAACTTTGGCGGCTATTGATGCGGGCAAGCAGATTGCTTTGGCCAATAAAGAAACACTGGTCATGGCCGGTGAATTGGTGATGCAACGCGCCTCAGACAAGGGAATTGATATTCTTCCCATCGACAGCGAACACAGTGCTATATTCCAATGTATGGCCGGTAACCGCAAAAGCGAGTTATCCAAAATTCTGCTTACAGGTTCAGGAGGTCCCTTTCGCAAGCGTCCCGCGGATACGTTTGCAGACATTCAGGTTGAAGATGCTCTGAATCATCCGAATTGGGCAATGGGCCGGAAAATATCAATTGATTCGGCAACACTTATGAATAAGGGGCTGGAATTTATTGAGGCCAAACATCTTTTCGGTGTCAGCGAAGATATGATTGAAGTTGTAATCCATCCTCAAAGTATCATCCATTCCATGGTGGCGTATTGTGATGGTTCTGTTATTGCACAATTAGGGATACCTGACATGAAAGAGGCGATTGCATATACTTTATCTTACCCGAAACGTTTACCTCTGAATCAACCGCTTCCGGAATTTGCCGAAATCGGAAAGTTCACTTTTGAAAAACCCGATTTAAAACGCTTCCCTTGCCTGAAAATGGCATTCGAAGCAAGCAAGCAAGGCGGCACCTCACCGGCGGTGCTGAATGCGGCCAATGAAATCGCTGTGCATTCATTTCTAAACAAACAAATCGCATTCACTGATATTGCCAAAACAATTCGCCAAACGCTTGATCTGCATACAAACATATCTCAACCCACGTTAGAAGACATTTTGGAAGCGGATACATGGGCGCGCGAACAAAGTGAACTGATATGCCGGAAGTAAAACCATTCTGACGCCCGGATGGACGGAAATGGGCATTGAGTTTATTTTTAGCGAGCTGCAACTCCGGCGCTTGGAGGACAGAGGAATTGAGCCTCTGGTCATGGCCAAACGGATGCTGGATGGATACACCCGCACCCTTCTGATTGAAATACCGGGAACCCCGAAATCGGAAGCAAACGTTTTTAAACAAAAAGCCCTTCAAATTACCGACAGCCTCGGCCTGAAGTTGGAAAAAACCTGCGGTTCCCTGGCGCAGTTGAATAAAACCCTGGATCAGGCACTTTCAAGCGGATGACGGCCCGCCGCCTTTAACAACCGATGGAACCCATTTGCGCGTGTTCCCTGGAAAAGTCAGTTTACTTTTTATTCGATATGCAATGAAATGTTGTTAATTTATGAAAGGAAATTCTAATGGAAAAAAATGTCAGAATGAGCAAAGATCAAATTAAAAGTATCATCCTGGATTTCATTTCTGATTCATCTCTCAATTCAATGCAAAATGGAACTGATGAACCGGCATGGGATCAGGCTTTGGTTGGTTTTGCTTCCGGTGCCGATCAGATTTGGCAACAATACAAAGAATATGTAGGTGCGTTTCATTGGACACCTTGGGAAGTCTTTAACCAACATCTCCCTGAAAAAAATGTAAGTGCGGAATGCCTGACAGTCATTTCCTGGATTTTACCCCAGCGCAAATATGTCCGCAAAACAAACCGTTCATCAAAAAAATATCCGTCTGAAGAATGGGCCCGAATCAGAGTTTTCGGTGAGGAATTTAATGTGGCCTTAAGACACCATTTAGTAGAAAGGTTGGAAGTGGCGGGACATAAAGCGGTCGCTCCCATGCTTGCACCAAACTGGACAATTGTTAAATCAGAGCGTTTTTCTTATGCCTCGTCCTGGTCTGAACGGCATGCCGCCCATGCAGCGGGTCTCGGCACATTCGGCCTGTGTGACGGCCTTATAACAGCTCACGGAAAAGCTATGAGAACAGGCTCGGTTGTAGCACAATTACCCGTTGAACCTGACCCAAGACCATATTCAGACCATCATGCTTATTGTCTTTTCTATACTGATGGCACTTGCGGAAAATGTATTGATCGATGCCCAGTGCGTGCTATTACAGAGAGTGGTCATAACAAGGAAAAATGCAGACAACATCTGACCATATCCAGAGAATATGTTAAGGAAATTTATAAATTTGAAGGATATGGATGCGGTTTATGCCAAGTAGGTGTCCCGTGTGAGTCAATAATTCCTGTAAAGACTGCGCGAGATGCATTAAAAAAAGGTGAACTGCCGCCACCACCGCCTCCTTTAGCCTGACTGAGAATAAATGCGTTCATTAAAACTTATTATTTTAAAATTTTCCTATATATTCAGTAGATGGAAAATGCCTGAAAATACGACATGGAGCGCAAAAATTAAGCGAAGCGGTTTTTTGCAGGCCCTGAAGCCGCGCCAGCCTCCGGGTGGAATCAGATGCAAAAAATCGCTGTGCTAAATTTTTGCGCTCCTAAACTTTCCATCTACTGATAATACTCCCAAAGGGCATAATCAGTGATTTTTTTATGCAGATTTCAGGTGCCGGATTTCAGTAATATGCAAATGCCCGATTAAAGAAACGTATCCAAAATCACTGATTATGTAGAGTCAGTGGATAAACGGCTTCTTATTACCGCTCATACGCATTCACTTGATCGTAATAACGGGGCATGGTGCATTTAATATGACATACTGAGCGGTTGAGCCGAACACTAATTTCTCAACTTTTGACTTTTTCCTGACACCGATCACCACTTGATCGATTTTGTTGTCCTTTACAAATTTAATCAGGTCTTCTCCGGGAGACATACCGCGAATCAAAAGATGCGTTTCGCAGGAAATTTCGTTTTCTTTAAGGATGTTTTGCGCGTATTCCAGATTCTCTTCAGCCTCTTCGATCTTCTCTTTATCATCTGCATCTACGTCCTTCAGAGAAGTCACTATATAAACATGACCATCAAAGGCTTTAGCATTTTTTTGGGCTAATTTCAAAGCATCCCAAGCCTCCTGGGGGCCGTTATAACCAACCATGATCTTCATTTTGCTCTCCTATTGTTTGTTTGGGTAATTACCACCAGCCGGATATCGGTATTCAGTGGCATGTGGGATAAAAATCGGGTTTTTAAAGTCACAACCTCCAAGAAACCCGATTTTTCATATAATTGGGACTATAATCACAAATTAAATAGAAGCAAGATGATCTTGAAAATCGGGTTGAGCAATCAGTGAATAGAACGCCACCGATTTTGCAAATGTTGCCAAATTTATCGCTTTTTATAAAGGTGATAAAAAAATCCTTGCTTTTTATGTTTGTGTTCATACAATTTAAATACTGTCAGTAGATGGAAAATTCAGAAGCGCAAAAATTAAGTGCAACGATTTTCAGCATCCGGCACCCCCGGAGGCTTGTAGATTCAGGTGCCGGCAAAAAACCGCTTCGCTTAATTTTTGCGCTCCATACCGTATTTTCAGGCATTTTCGATCTACTGACCGTAGAATGAAAAAATTCTTCAGTCACATTTCCTAAAGCAAAATGACCATTGAATCTGAAATAAAAAAAAGTGGCAACAAATCATCTATCGTTGAATTGATCAAAACTGTTTTATTAATCACCCTGTTACCGGGCATTTTTTATTTATGCGATTTTGTTTTTGCCAAAACCCCTGATTTTGATGAAGCCCCGGCATTGGCAATTTCAG
Source organism: Desulfococcaceae bacterium HSG9 (assembly GCA_030378005.1). Classification (GTDB taxonomy): domain Bacteria; phylum Desulfobacterota; class Desulfobacteria; order Desulfobacterales; family JAUCGF01; genus JAUCGF01. The sequence continues at coordinate 12,962 of JAUCGF010000036.1, forward strand.
GATTGATTTGTGCTTTGTCAGTTTTCGGCGTGCTGGCTTGGCTTATTCAAAGAAACATATCCAAATTAAAAGCGGCGCTGATACTGGTTCTAAGTCTGATAGCTGATATCGGATTAAACATAATCATCAGGGAGATTGAAGCTGCCCATTACGACTCAACTTGGCTGCATTATTACGCCTTGATTAATCTGGCTCTGTTAGGAATAGCATTGAGCGGAGGCGTTTTGTTAAGCGGCATCATTAAAAAAGCCTCGTATCTGATCCCTCTTGTTGTCGCGGCCGGAATAGCGGATATCTGGTCCGTGGGATGGGGCGTGACGAGCGAAATTGTCCAAAGCAAAACCGCTATGAATTACTTGCTTTTTTCATTTCCGGTTGCCGGAAAAGAAATTCTTCCCCTCATCGGTGTGACCGATTTCGTTTTTGCCACACTGTTTCTATCGCTTGCCCGCCGATTTGACATGCCCATTATAAGAACCCAAATACTTTTGGCCGCCGCTTTTATTATCTCTATCACTGTCGCTGTCAGGTGCGGGATAGGTGTTCCGGTTTTACCGGTTATGGGCGTTCTTTTTATAATCGGAAATTATAAACACGTAAAAATAACGGATCCGAAAGAAAGAAAAGATGCTGTTCTGGGAATAATAATTATTGTGACGGTGCTTGCGGTTGTGACTTTAAGTAAATAAAACGCAAACCAAAAAATTAAAAAAGAGTATCAGTAGATGGGAAAAGTTTTTGGAGACCTCGTTCCCACGCTTTGCGTGGGAACGCCTTCGGGCGCTTTGCGTCCCGGACAGCGCACGGAACAGGACGCGAAGCATCCGGTTTGCATTCCCACGCAAAGCGTGGGAACGAGAATGTGTGTGAATTTTCCATCTACTGAGTATCAAAGCTCGAAAGTTCAGGAGCGCAAAAATTAAGCCCAGCGGTTTTTTGCCGGCCCATAGATATCGGGGGGAGTCCTTTCTATTTCTAAAATTCTTGACAATCGAATATCATTTATAGTACAATTAACAAAAAATGCCGTGAAAATACGGCACGGGGCGCAAAAATTAATGTACCCAGGCCAGCTTTACGATTTTTTGGGTAAATTATTTATTGCACAATGCTCCGCCACATTTCTTATTTCTATTTCTATTTCTATTTCTATTTCTATTTCTATTTCTATTTCTATTTCTATTTCTATTTCTATTTCTATTTCTATTTCTATTTCTATTTCTATTTCATAAGGAGGAAAAAATGAAAATGAAACGATCTATCATCATGTTTAAAGTTTTGTCTGTGTGTGTCATGTTTGTCATGGCAGGGGCGCAGGCGGTTTCGGCGGCCGGCCCGCCTGTGGCTGCAAGTACCGGCTATGTCCTGTTCAAAGATGTCGAGGCCGGCGCAGGCAAGATAACTTCGTCCGGTTACGTCATGATTGGCATTGCCGGTGAACCGTCCGGCTCGGCCGTCGTAAGTTCGGCCGGTTATAATTTGCGGCCGGGTTATAAAATTGAGGCTCCCGCAGCTCCCGCTCCCCCATCTCCATCTTCATCAGAGGGCGATACGACAGGAGGCGCGGCAAGCGTAATGTATGTCACTGCGACAGGTGGCACATACAGCGTAGGCGATGTCATCTCGATCTTCGTCCGGTTGGACCAAATCGCATGGGTTTCGGGAACGCCTCAAATAGTGCTGAACATCGGGGAAACCCCTGTGACAGCGTATTACAGCACCGGCAGCGGAACCGACACGCTGACGTTTCAATATACCGTCGCGGCCGGCGATATGGTCACCAATCTGGAGTACTGGAGCGAATGGGCTTTGCAACTCAACGGCGGCCGGATTTGGGACAACCTGGGTAATGACGTCATACTGGATTTGCCGGCACCCGGCACTCCCGGTTCTCTGAGCGGCGGTGTTATCACGCCAGGCCTTGACACCGATTTCCCTGTTTATCGGCTTTATTGCCATGTCACGAAAAAGCATCTTTTCACCATGGATGAAAATGAAAAAGACACTCTGATCGCTCTGACAGATGCGGACGGCGTGGCTGTTTGGCGAGACGAGGGCATCGCCTATTACGCCTTTCGTCAGAATCAATATAAAGCGGCATCGCGTCAGCAGAAAATCACGCTTCAAGCCGTTCATCGCTTTTACAGCGAAGCGTTGCAGACGCATCTTTTCACTGTGGATGAAAATGAAAAAGAGACGCTGATCGCCGAAGCCGCGGATGTATGGCGATATGAAGGTGTCGCCTTTTATGTTCCGGCCGATTATCAGGAGGGAACACTGCCGGTTTATCGTTTTTACAGCGAAAGTTTGGCGGTGCATCTGTTCACGACAGATGAAAATGAAAAAAACACGCTTATCGAAACGGCCGGGGATGTGTGGCGTTACGAAGGTATCGCATATTACGCCTATCCGTAATATGTATAATCAGCAGATGGAAAGTTCAGGAGCGCAAAAATTAAGTGCAACGATTTTTTGCATCAGAGGTAGGGTGCGTTAGGCGTGAGCCGTAACGCACCGCAATCATTCTGAACTGATTTTTAATATTAACATGGTGTGTTACGCTTCGCTAACGCACCCTACGTTTAAATGTTTTAAAAATTTAAACTAAGAAGGAGGAAAAGATGAACTATAAGGGAGTTTCCCCAAAATAATCTACTTGAATTGTA
>JAUCGF010000037.1 GCA_030378005.1 Desulfococcaceae bacterium HSG9
ACCGTCATCTTTTTAACATGCGGTATTTTCATGGTTTTATGTCTTCTGCGGAACTCTGTATCCGGGGGTGGGCGCTTATTCTCAATTTCGCTCCCTCAAATCCTCATACTGTAAAAAAGTACGACGGATTACAGAGCCCGGCGGAACGGCTTAACGGATTCAGCTATCATGAGAATTGGATGCACAACCTTCTGATATCCGCTTCTTTAGGCGGCTTTCGCGGGCCTCCCCTAAATCCGTTATAATCAGTTATTAAAATGGAAAACTTTAGGTTGAAAAATCAGTCGGTTTATCAGCTATCGCCTTTTGTCTGTGCCATAATGCCGGAAAAATGTTAAATGAGCAAAAGCCGATCAAAATCAAAAAACATGGTCGCAAAGCGGAAAGCACTTTCAGATATGGTTTGGATGAACTCAGAGGAATGCTGTTAAATATCTCTGATAAGATAATCAAATACAGGAAATTATTATATGTTTTATTTGAACCATTAGATACCTAATTCATTTTATTGAATAAACCTTAATACTCTATGAGATTTTTTTGTCGTGTACAGAGTCTTTTCATTCAAAATCAGTGCGGCTAAATGTTCAGGCGTATTCAGATGAGGATTGTCGATCACAGCAGTCAACAATTTTCCCAGCATCTTGCCAATCGCCGGCCCCTGAGAAATTTTCATAATGCGCATCACATCCCGGCCGGTCAACGCCAAATCGGTGAGTCCGAAAGCACCGGGCTGCGCACCGGATAATTCAGTACGAATACGTTTGCATATCATCTTGAGTTGTGTCTGCGTATAATCAGGCTTTGCCAGATTGCCCTTGCGGTCGGCAATTGCCATACGTAAATGATCGGTATAATCAATTTGTCTTTCTTGGCAGGCGGCGAGAAACCGGCGCACCGCTTTGGGAGAAGTATCCGTCTCTATTCGGCGCATGTGCAGGTTGATCAGTGCTTGGATATAAGTCAGTTCGCTGATTGTAAACCTGAGCATTTTTAAGTCAGCCATCAACCGGTCAGTGGCCTTTTCATGGCCGATAAAGCGCACCCGGCCATTATGAATTCGGATTGTTTTGGCTTTGCCTGTATCATGCAGAAAGCCTGCCAAACGGAGTCGTTTTCTTTGTGGCGAAAGCGAATCACCGACCATCATGCAATGTGTGAAAACCGTTTCATCGTGATACTGGCCGCCGTCAAGTCCGACACATCGATTTAAAGTGGGAAGAATATCGGCCAGCACACCAACAGACTGTAAAGCGTTAAAAAAGATACTGGGTTTAGCATATTCCAGTGCTTTCATGATTTCCAGACGGATTCTTTCCGGTGCCACCTGCCCTTTCACCATACGTTTATAATGACGCATTGCCGCCAGACTATCAGGATCAAATACGCCATCAATCTTTGATAGAAAGCGGCAGGCGCGGACAATGCGGCAGGGGTCTTCTTTGATGCGCGCTTCCGGATTTTGGGTAAAGCGGATGATTTTATTTTTTAAGTCATTCAGACCGCCAAACGGGTCTGTCAGATCGCCCGAATAGGGGCAAAGCGCCATGCTGTTGATTGTGAGGTCACGCCGTTTTAAATCGGTTTGCAATGAAACGGGTTTTTCGGAGGATACGCTGTTGCGATAGGTCGCCACTTCAATGCCATCAATAAAGTTGACCTTGAAACTTTTACCGGCGGCTACAACCTTAAACCCCCGGAATATTCGGCGGATATCTTCGGTTCGGGCATCAGTGACCACATCTGTATCCGATGGTTCAAGGCCAAGCAGCATATCTCTGACAGCCCCGCCGGCGAGATAGGCTTCAAATTTATTTCGACACAAGGTGTCGATTATTTTTTCGATAATCATCTGTCTATCTCTTTTGGAATAACGCGCAAACTGAAGCTTATACTCTCTAAAGCAAACTGAAGTTTGCATTCCTGATGGGTAAGTTATTTCGTCCTTGATCCTTATTTCGTAAATATCAGAATTGGGTTTATGCTTTACACGCCCAAAGCGGCGCATTACTGTCAGGCAGCAAATCAGCTTGACGCGCCATTTTAAAGAGCCGGTTTACGGCGCGACTGCCTTCTTCGCCCAAATCGGATGAAAACGAATTAACATACAATTCAATATGCTGTTCGATAACCGTTTCAGACATCTCGGCGGCATATTGTTTAATATAATCACCGGCAGCATCTTTATGGTTGAATGCAAACCGCACACTTGCACCAATTGTATTTTCAACGGTCTTTTTAACGTGTTCGGGCAAATCCCGACGAATGGCAATTGCGCCAAGCGGGATCGGCAAAGCGGTTTTTTGCTCCCACCATTGGCCTAAATCGGCGATACTGACCAAATCGTAATTCTGGTAAGTGAAGCGGCCTTCGTGAATGATAACACCGAAATCGACTTGCCTTTCACAAATAGCGGGCATTATTTGATCAAAAGTCATGGCCGTAACCAGCGGTGTTTTAAAATTTAACTGATCTTTAAGAAAAAGACCCAGCAGCAAATTAGCCGTTGTGTGTTCGCCCGGAATCGCAATCAAAGCCGATCTCATTTGATTGATAGTCGCGCCCGAACGGGCTACAATCAACGGCCCGCATCCTCGCCCCAGTGCCGCGCCGGTACGCAACAGGCCATAACTGTTTTGAAGAAAGCCTAACGCGGCAAATGAAAGTTTTGTAATATCATAGCGTTGTTCGATAGCGTTCAGATTCAGCGTCTCAACATCCTCAAGTGTGGTACTATAAGAAAGTCCGCAACAATCGACTAAACCATGCGTCATGGCATGGAAAATAAAGGTATCATTCGGACAGGTGGAATAGGCCAGGGATAAAGACGGGGGCATGGGTTTGCTCCTTGGGGATACATTAACTTCAGACGGTATGAACTTAAAACGTTACATTTGTAACTGACGAGTCACTATTTGGCACCTTTTCCTCGAATTACCGCCGGAATCGTTTTAAGCAAAATTTTAATATCAACCAGCCAATTGCGGGTGTCAATATAATCAAGATCAAGCTGCATCCACTCCTTAAAACTGATACTGTCTCGATCACTGATTTGCCATAGGCCGGTAATGCCCGGTTTTACACTGAAGCGGCGGCGGTGACTGTTATCATAAAACTTTTCAAAATCTCTGACCGGTAGAGGCCGGGGGCCAACCAAACTCATGGAACCTCCAATAACATTTAAAAACTGGGGGATTTCATCAAGGCTGGTTTTTCTTAAAAAATTCCCTGACCGTGTAATTCGGGGATCATTCGTAATTTTAAAAGCGGCACCCTCCACCTCATTAAGTCCTTCCAGTTCAGCCTGCATTTTATCAGCATCACGAACCATTGTCCGAAATTTCAACATGTTGTAACGCTTTTTATTCATTCCCACGCGTGTCTGAGTAAAAAAAACAGGCCAGCCATCATCAATAAAAATAGCAAGAGCTACGATCAAAAACACAGGCAACAGCAATATAACCGCAATGCCGGCCAGAATAAGATCAATAATCCGTTTTAAATCCTGCTGTTTTTCGGAACTGCGATCAACATCATAATTGATAAAATGAATGCTGGTCCCAGACCATTCAATCTTGTCAATTTGTGTAATTGCGCGCGGCAAATCTACCACCAAATCACAAATCAGTCGTACCTTAATGCCTTGTTCAGTGCAGTTTTGAATCATCGCTTTGATTTTTTTATAATGGGTTCGTAATGGCAGGGCAATCAGAACTTCATCCAATCGGTGTTCAGATATATAATCATTAAATTGGGAGAATTGACCTAACAACAACTGTTTGCTTTTACCGTTAAAATTAATATTTTGAAATAATTCTGGATCTATGTCATCAATAAAACCGAGAATATTAAAGCCTAAAGCCGGGTGGCTTAACTCTTCTTTGATTTCAATCGCACGGCTGTTAAAGCCGACAATTACAATTTGACGGATATTACGCTTTTTCAATCGAATATAACGGAGGGATAATAAAATAGTCAAACGATATACTAAGAAAAGAGCCACAGTGATTAACCAAAAATATTGAGGAAATTTTTTATCAAGCCCTCCCATTCCAATCAATTCTGCACCAAATACAGCGGCCGCCACTCCCAAGCTGGCCGCAGTCATAATTCGAATGATGCGATGAAGTCTGGTCTCATAATATCTGAAATCATACATTTTAAGATATTTAAAAATGATGTACCATAAGATTGAAAGGATAAGCAGCGCACCGATATGCCATAAAGAAAATTTAATGCTGATGCGGTCTAATGTGTTGAAATTGATTTGATGTCCAAAAACAATATATTCCCTTGTATAAAAAAAAATACACAGAAAAAGGAAAATATCTATGAATTTGATGATGGATATAGCAATTCTTTCTTTGTAGCGTGTTTTATACATAATTTTTTATTTAAATTAAGTGTTTAGACACTGTACAGGACAAAAAATTATCACCCCAAATATTATTCTATGATTTCAAGTATTTTCTTTGGCACCAAAGGTTTTAGGATTATCTCAACGTTTCTATTAAAATCATGATATCTCTCGGATATATTGAGCTGGATTTTTCTAATAGGATCCAAACCCGGTCGAAAAACACTCTTCGCTTTGTGCCTGTGTTTTTTAATTTTAATCAGTTTTTGGCTATGAGACCACTCTCCCGTAGCATGACACTGACTGAAAGCAACATTCAAATTTCACATTTTTAATTTCATATCACACAAATACAAAGATAACAACAATTCGGCAAACATTCGTTGTAAAGCATAGTGCAATCCGGGCAGTCCGTTAAAAATGATGCCTTTTATAAACAGGCAATAAAACGGAACGGCAAATGGCGCTATAAAATACATAGCTCTTATGCGATCAGGCCAGTTTAAATTTTTGAAATCGCTTTGCGCCAATTTTTGGGCCTCAAGCCGTATATAACGATTTTGAGATGATACCCAGTGACACAAAGATTTACGATCATCATGTAATATGGGCGCACGAAGATGCTGCACGGTTCCGTTAATAACCACTTTCTGAGTATGACCATCTTGTTGATAATGAGCGTATGCGCGTCGATAAAGCACAGTTACGGGCGGATAAACAGAGGAAACTAAAGGTTGACCGGCAACATAATATATGAATTTTGCCCTGAAACCTGTGATTTCTTTGGGTGGTTCCAGTATTTTCAGTTCAGCGACCAACGTTTTTGTAAGAATGTAATCGGCATCCAGCGCCAACACCCATTCAGTAACGATTCCAGTTTCATTCAGAGCAAAATTCCACTGACGCGTATGAGTGTCAAATTTCCTTTGAAAAATCTGAGTATTAGGAAATTGTTGAATTATCGCTAAAGTTTCGTCATCACTAAAACTATCAACAACAATTATTTTGTCAGCCCAGTCCAGGCGACTAAGTGAACGCTCAATATTGGGCGCTTCATTGTAAGTCAGCAATACCGGTGTGATTTGTTTTTGCATATAAATCGTTTTTTTATTTTTTGCTGTTCATACGAAAAGAATATATACCCAAAATATTCGGTCAGATCAACTTAAAAAATTCATCACCGACAATTCTAAAATATTAAGCAGGGATATGATAAGGAATGGGGAGACTATTGCGTCCGCGTTCCTAACGGTGTTTTACTGCGCTTTCATACGTCTTTCTTCGTCGCGAACTTCCCTGCGCAAAAGCTTGCCCACTTTGGATTTGGGCAGCATGTCTCTGAACTCGATGTACTGAGGTATTTTATAGGATGGCAGCGACTTACGGCACCATTTGATTAATTCGTAACTGGTGATGCCTTTGATATCCTCTTTAAGAACAACAAATGCCTTGATGCGTTCCCCGGTCTTTTCATCGGGAACACCCACCACACAGGATGCCACCACAGCATTATGCCCCTGGAGAACCGCTTCGATTTCAGATGCCGACACCCGATAACCCTTGTGCTTGATAGTGTCCACGGTTCGATCTGTAAAATACAGGTTGCCATCTTCATCCATGTAAACAACATCGGCCGTGCGATACCATTTGCGGCCATTCAGCTCAATAAAAGCGGAAGCGGTTTCTTCGGGTTTATTAATATAACGGGTCACCATCGGCTCCGACGAGACGAGCAATTCTCCTGTTTTACCCTGTGCGACCGGTGCCAGCGTGGCAGTATCAACGATTCGGACTGATTTGCTTTTAACGATTTGGCCAATGCTTTTAGGGGGATTTTCAATGTCAGTAGGGCACATAGCCACACCGCCGCAAGTTTCCGTAGCTCCGTACCCCTGATAAATGGGTTTGCCGAATTTTTCGCGCCAGCGTTTGCCCACCTCCACGGGCAACACATCTCCGGCGCTGAACCAAAAATCAACTGAACTCATGTCATATTGGTTTAGCCGGTCGTGCTCAAGAATCATCCGATAGAGTGTGGGAACGCCGATCATGGTGCGCGCTCTAAACCGCCGGATAGATTCAAAAGTGGCATCTAAATTGACTTTAGGTTGAAGAATCAGAGTTCCGCCCACAAAAAGTGCGGATAGCCCGCAGGTCTGTCCCAGCACATGAAACAGGGGTGCGGATCCCATGATGACATTATCTTGAACTGGAAACAGGGGATCGCTCACCCGGATTTGTTCATCTGCGGAAATTAAAAACAGATCGTGTGTGATTGGCACGCCCTTGGGGTGTTTGGTTGTACCTCCGGTGTATAGAATCTCCGCTATGTCGCCACTTTTGCAGGGTTTGAGTAACGTAACAGTTTTACCGGCATAGTCAGCCAGCATTTTTCCCATGGTGTAGGTGTTTTCTTTTAAAGCGATTTTGCCTTTGGGGATGATATTGAAAACAAAACCGTACAAGCGTTTCCAAGCCGGCAGCAATTCAGCCATTTTGGTGATAACCACCTGTTTAAGTCCTGTCAGCGGCAGGACTTTTTGCACATAACCGAAATTGGTGTCAGCACAGACAATGGCTTCGGCCGCACTGTCGTTAGCGATATAGGTGATGTCCTTAGGCGTGTAAATCGGTGTTATGGGCACGCACACGCCGCCGGCTTTCAGGATTCCCAGCCAGGCAACCACCCATTGGATGCTGTTGGGAACATAGATGATCACACGTTGTCCGGGTTTCAACCCGTTTTCCTTCAAAGCGGCGGCAAACGCGGCGGACAACGTTTTAACTTTTTGGTAGCTGTAACGGGTTCCGAGATAGATAATAGCGGTGTGATCAGGCCGATTATCGGCCTGTACATCGAAAACGGCGGGAATGGGTAAATTTTCAGGCATCTTTTATTGTCCAGTTGACGGTTTGCCCCGATTTTTAGGTATCCTTCATATCAGGCTAAAATCAGTTTACACTTCTCGAAGGAGTGCTAAACCGGCAAATGAAGGATGCTGATTTTTAATTAGAATATCTCAGACTCCGAAATAAGCCGCCTTGATTTCAGGATTATCAATTAACTCGGCTCCGGTTCCAGAAAGTGTGAGCATACCGTTTTCGACAACATAAGCCCGGTTCACCACCGGAAGCACCGGCCGGGCGAATTGTTCGCTGAGTAACACCGTAATGCCCTCTTCCCGGTTAAGCGTGACAATGGCATCCACAACGGCTTTTTGCATCATCGGGCTTAAACCGAGAAGCGGTTCGTCTAAAAGCAGTAATTTCGGACGCGCTATCAGAGCCATGCCGATAGCCAGCATCTGTTGCTCGCCGCCGCTGAGAAAACCGGCTTTTCGGTTTTTCAGCTTCACAAGCGGAGGAAAGAGTGTGAAAATAAAATCTTCCATCTTTTTGATTTCTGTCCTCGTGCGCAAATAACCGGCAATCTTGAAATTTTCCATGACACTGCTTTCCTGAAAAACCGGATGCCTTTCTCTTGAAAGCACAATTCCCTTTTTGACCCGTTCGCTGGGAGGTGTTGCGGTAATGTCTTCGCCGTTGTATCGAATGGTGCCGTATATACTGATGCGCTCGCCGCCTTTGCGCTTTTCCTTAATCCGCATGTCGATGATTAAGCCGGACAACGTATTCATCAAAGTGGTTTTTCCGGCACTGTTTGACCCGATCAGGCCAATGATTTCACCGTTCCCCACACTCATGCTCAAACCGTTGAGCGCCAACGCATTTTCAAAAAAAACCATTAAATTGTTTACTTCAAGCATGGTGTTTACCGGATGAGCTTAGAGTAGGTAACCGCGAGTTTATGGGCCGGACAACTGTTCTGCTATTGTTTGCATTCGATTTATATCTTCATTGTAAAGGCGATGGGCGGTTTCCAAAGAGACCTGCTCGAAGCGCACCTTGACTCCCGGGGTTGCCTGGGCCACTAGCGCAAGGTCTGATGATATTACGGTTGCAATTTTAGTATAGCCTCCCACGGTTTGTTCAACCAATAGGATAATCGGCTGTTGGTCAGCGGGGATTTGGATGCCGCCGGGCATTGTAGGCTCGGAAATAATGCTTGCCGGCTGATTCTCTTTAGTCTTGATTGGCGCCCCTTGCAGTCTGTATCCCATACGATCTGCTTTACCGGTAACAGTGTACTCCGATTTAAAAAGGAAATCTAAGCCTTCATCAAAAAAATCGTCCTGGGGTCCCGGAAGCGCGCGAAGCGTAATTTCTTCTGTATAACGTGGAATCTGTGATTTGGCAAGCTGGCGCGGCTTTTTGAGAAGAGGGCCTGCACCTTTGCCTAATATATCGCCTTTTTTCAGAGGACGTCCATGCTGACCGCCCAACTTGCCCCCTGTGTATGTGGAGCGGCTTCCCATAATCACAGGTGTATCAAAACCGCCGCTGACAGATAGATAACCGCGGCAACCCGTTTTGATCTGCTGAATGGAGATTCGGTCTCCGGGTTCAACCCGGATCGTTTGCCATGACGCGGCCGGTTTATCATTTATTTTTAATTGCATCTCGGCTCCGGTCAGAGCGATGTCGGCTTCTTGCAAGACCGCTAATTGCGGGCCTAACACTGTGATTTCAAGAACGGCGCTGTCTTCAGGATTACCTGTTAGAAGATTGGCGATGCGCAAAGCGAACTGATCCAACGCACCTGAAAGCGGAACACCTATATGCTGGTATCCGAAGCGTCCTTTATCTTGGATAGTCGTATATGGCCCGGGTGTTAAAATCAGGAATGTGTCCATGTTCCCTCCTTTTCCGATATGCGCGTATATTCATCACCGGATATGGATTTAAATTGAATCCTATCACCGGCCTGATAAAGAAGTGGGGCTTCTCGTTCAGGTGCAAACAGTTTAAGCGGTGTCTGTCCGATAAGCTGCCAACCGCCCGGACTGGCAACCGGATAAACGCCTGTTTGGGCATTGGCGATGCCTACGGAGCCTTCAGGAACCAGTGTGCGCGGTGTCTCTAACCTGGGCGTAATTAGTTCTTGGGCAAGGCCGCCGAGAAACGGAAAACCCGGTGTGAAGCCGACCATATAGATTAAATAATCGCCGGCTGAATGTATTTTGATTACTTCTTCCACAGTCAGATGATTGCTCTTGGCAACATATTCGATATCCGGTCCGTAAGCGCCTCCGTAGCAGACCGGAATTTCCACTCGCCGGGGCGGGGGGATTTCAACTTCAGACAGGCGCTGCTCCATTGTTGTCAGGGTTGCCTTTAAAGTAGAAAGAGTGGTTACGCCAGGATCATAAACCGCTAACAGCGAGCGATAGCTGGGAATAATCTCAATAACACCGTCCGGCATATCATTTTTAATGACAATCGTCATGGCTCGGACTTTCAGATTGACGACAGGATCAATACCGTCTCCGTATTCAGCCAGCAGACCGCGATCACCGGCCAGGCGAAAAAGCGTCTTTTCAAACAAACCGTTTTTCATTTTTAATACGCTCCTTTAGGCTTTAAGAACCGTAGTGGAGTGCAAACTTCAGTTTGCAAACAACGACGACGCAAACTGAAGTCAGCATTCCTCCGTTCATGCTTTTGACATAGGCTGCACCGCGACACCTTCGGCTTCCAGTGTCTCACGGATATTGCGCACCAAATCAAGGGCCGACGGCGTATCGCCGTGTACGCAAAGAGTTTGCGCTTCAAGTTTCACGGAGCTTCCGTCAATTGCTATAACAACGCCTTTCGTGGCCATCCGCAGCGCCCGTTGCGCCACTGTGGCGGGGTCTTTGATTACCGCGCCAGGCTCGCGCCGAGAAACCAAATTTCCTTCCGGCGTGTAAGCACGATCAGGGAAGGCTTCAAATACTGTTTTAAGACCTGCCTCATTACCGATACGCCGCACCATTTCACCTTTGGCACCGGCCAGGGCGACATATAAAAGGTTCGGATTAACACTGACAATCGCTTCGGCCACGGCACGCGCCACTGTTTCGTTGGCAACTGCGGTCAGATAGAGCGCGCCGTGAGGTTTTACATGTTGCAGGCGTGTGCCGTGTACGGTGCAAAACGCTTGCAAAGCACCCACTTGGCTGATCACATAACTGCGAATTTCATCCGCAGTGCAATCCATATTCCGGCGTCCGAAACCGAGCAAATCCGGATATCCGGGATGCGCGCCAACACCGACGCCGTGTTCAACAGCCATTTTGACCGTCTTATCCATCACTAAGGAATCGCCGGCATGCCACCCACAGGCGATATTGGCCGAAGTGATGTATTTAATAACGGATTCGTCCATACCTATTTTATAGGCTCCGAAGCTTTCACCCATGTCGCAGTTGAGATCAATTTTTTGCATTAAAACCTCCTATTCAGTTCTCAGTCTTCGATGTTCAGTGTTTTGATATTAAGAATTTTGCTGAAACGTTCTGCCATTGTCAGGGAAAGACGCCTTTTTCCTCGTTCATAGTCACTGATCATGTTTCGCCGTAAACCGAGCTTTTCAGCCAGTTCCGCTTGTGTGAGGCCAACTTTATACCTTGCGGCTGCTAATAAATTACCGATACGGTTCGATTCCATCTCTTTCCAGAAATCGGTTTCTTCCACCGGAACGCTAACTTCGTCATCGTCGGATAGAATAGCCACATCGTATTTTTTTTTAATCCACAACAAAAGTTCTTCAACATTGTCTCCATGTAGCGACAACTCAATATGGGGCTTTTTCACGAGAGCCAACATAATACACCTCAATAGTAATTTCTCCCTGTTTGCAAGTCCAGCAGGCAACGTAATGATACGTCAAATGACAGTGATACTTATCTTTACCAAGAGGAGAAAAATTTTTCCATGTTTTTTGAATCGGGCCGGCCATCTTCAAATCCTCAATCAATAAAAAAAGAAGCTGGCGGATTCTCTTAGGAAGTTTTTCCAGCCTTCTGGTTACCTTCTTTTTAATTCTGATCTCATATCGCATCATTATTAGATACTAAAACTAAAAATAAGGCTATGCAAGTAATATTTATGTGGCTCGGTGTAAGCATGATATTAAAAATAAATATCAATCCCCTGTTTACACAAGATTTGGAAAGATGCGCGAAAATTATCCTATTTACCAACCATTAAATTGGGAAGGTACAAGGCAATTTCAGGGAAAACCGTCAATATAGCTGTGGTTAAGAGCATCAGAAAAAAGAAAGGGAACGCATATCTGGCAATGGTCATAATCGGTTCATCTGTCAATCCCTGAATAACAAACAGGTTGAAACCCACAGGCGGCGTGATCTGGCTGACTTCCACCATTAAAATAAGATAAATGCCAAACCATATCGGATCAAAACCGGCGGCGGTGACCATAGGCAGCGAAATGGGCAGGGTCATCACCACAATTGAAAAACCATCCAAAAGACATCCCAAAATGATATAAACACAACCCAACATCAACATCAGGGTATAGGGCGATAAATTCATTTCCGTTATCGCTGATGTAATCGCTGCGGGAATGCCTAAAAAGCCCATCACGCGGGAAAGATAGCCTGCACCCATTACGATCAGCATGATCATGGCATTGGTTTTAATCGCTCCCATGAGACATTCAAGTATTATTTTCATATTCATACGACGGTTAATGATCGCAAATATGAACGATCCGAACACACCTAAAGCGGCGGCTTCCGTGGGGGTGGCAATCCCTCCGTAAATGCTTCCTAAAACCATAGCAATCAGAATCGCTGTGGGGACCAGGTCTTTTAACGCTGTAAAACGTTCTGTCCAAGTATAGTTTTCCTTCGCTTTGGGTGCGATTTCAGGATTGCGTATGCCGCAATATATAATATAGGTCGAGTAGATTCCGGCAAGAAGCAGTCCCGGCAAGATACCGGCCATGAACATCTTGCCGATAGATACCTCCGCCAGAATGGCGTAAACAATCATAATCAGAGATGGCGGTATCAAAAATCCCAGTGTACCCGCACCGGCCAGCGACCCCATGGCCAGACGTTTATCATAGTTCAATTTATCCAGTTCGGCCAAGGTGATACGTCCTACGGTTGCGGTGGTGGCGGCGCTGGAACCGGATACGGCGGCGAACAAGGTGCATGATACGATATTCATCAAAAGCAACCCCCCGGGAAGACGATACAACCAGGGAACCAACGCTTTGAACAGTTTTTCGGAAATTCCCGATCTGAAAAGAATTTCACCCATAAGAATAAAAAGCGGCAACGCCACATATTCCCATTTTTCAATGGTGGCCCAAACCGATGAGGCGAGATTGCTTCCGGCCGGCAGAGAGCTGAAAAGCACCATGCCGACAAAACCGACAATAAAAAGTGAAAAACCGACCCAAATTCCTGAACTCAGCGACAAAAAGAGAACTCCGAACACTGTCAGACTCATTGTTAGCATATCTGCATCCATTATATCACTTCCTCTCCCGTTCTGATGGCTTGATAGGTTTTAATCATAGTGCCTGATAATTGAATAAAAAAGCAGGCTGCGCCGATCAACATAACCGTTTGGGGAATCCACAGGGGCGTGTTGGTAAGCGTCCCCGATGTGGAACCATAGCGCAAAGTGGCTTGTACCATTTTAAATAAATACCACCATACATACCCCATAAAAGCCATGGTGATTACTGTGCTGATAAAAGTGATAACGCGAGTCGCTTTTGCAGGTAAAAGGCTCAGTACAAGAGTGATGCGGATATGCCCTTTTTCTTTCAGGCAATAACCGGAACCCAGAAAAATGATGGCAGCTAATCCGTAGGCCGAATATTCATCCGCAATAAGCGTGGTTGCTTCAAAAATATTCCAAAGAAAAATTTCAACCAGAATCAAGACAGACATCAGTCCCAGCAAAATTGCCGAAATTTTGGCTGTCTGATCGCTCAAATTTTCTATGAATCGAACAGTGGTATTCATAATATCCTCCAATAACAATTGTAAAAAAGAGCCTCATAAAGTTCGGGTTCAAAATGTCTTCCCCATATAGTGTGGAGTGCAAACTTCAGTTTGCCTGTTACAAAACGTAAGCAAACTAAAGCTCGCACTCCTCAAAACATTGTAGGCAGGGAATGCGAATTAAATAACTTACCAATTTGGAGTGCAAACTTCAGTTTGCCTGTTCCAAAATGCAAGCAAGCTAAAGCTCGCACTCCTCAAGACATTGCAGGTGGGGAATGCGAATTAAATAACTTACCAATTTGGAGTGCAAACTTCAGTTTGCCTGTTACAAAACGCAAGCAAACTAAAGTTCGCACTCCTCAAAACATTGTGGTAGGTTTCGTTTTTCTGCACCTACCCTACATTACTCCTATTAGTTACTTAGCATGTATTCAACAACCGCGATCACTTCCCAGCGGCTTTGTTATACTCGTCTAAAATCGCCTGAGCGTCGCCGCCCGCTTTTTTAACCCATTCAGCGCGCAGTTTGACACCCAAGGCATCCATTTCAGCGCGAAATTCCTCGCTGACAGCAGTGATCGTCATGCCTTTTTCTTTAAGTGTGGCCAAGCTTTTGGCATCCATTTCACCGGCGAGTTTCCACATCTCATCTTCCATTTTCACGGCAATTTCCATCACCGTTTTGCGAATATTTTCCGGAAGTTTATTCCAGGCGTCAACATTTACATTGACCATATTCACGGGGCCGACGATGTTAATAGGCGTATAAAACTTGAGGATTTCCCATGCCTTAGCATCAACACCGGATACGGATGATGTGTACATGGAATCAAGAAGCCCGGCTTTCATAGCGGGATAGACTTCGCTAAAAGGCATTTTGCGTGCGGCAATGCCGGCAGTTTTGCCAAAGGAAAGACCCGTGCCGTCATACACTCTCATTTTAAGCCCTTTAAGATCGGCGACCGATTTGATCTCACGCTGGGTATAAATTCCGGAAAAGGGCCATACAGAAGTGTAAATCGTCAATTGATTGAACTTTTTAAGCACTTTGGCATAAGTCGGTTTGGCTTTTTCATACAGCAGTCTTTGTTGTTCCGAATTTGTGGAAATAAACGGTTGGGCGGTCAGCGCCAACACCGGAGCATCACCTTCAACCATACCGGTAGGCACTTCGGCAATGGCGAGCTGTCCTTCGGCTAAAGAACGCAGCAATTCAGGCCCTTTGAATCCCAAGGCGGAACCGGCGTGAAGCACAATGTTGAGTTCCCCATTTGTTGCTTTCTTGACTTCATCAGCAAATCGCTTGGCCCCCTGTGAATGAAAATTTCCCGCCGGATAGTTGAGATGCATATCCCATTTGGTTTTAGCCATTGCATCCGACTGCATCGCACCAAACATGGCACCTAAAGTAAAAACCGCACAAATTGACACCCATAAAACTTTTTTCATTTTACTACCTCCTGTTGTTTTAGCGTTTGATGGAAAGCAAAAATAATTGCTTGCATATGCACGCTTAATAAAAATAAAGAAAAGTCTAATCATTGGTCATGATGATCGAAGTGTTTCATCACCAACAAACTTACTCGTTAGTTACAAATTGTTTCAAGAACTCATATAGGCAATTATTCTTTGCTGAAATACCTTGATATGTACCAAAATCGTTTTCTTCAATTCATCCTCATTACGTTCTTTTTTTAACAAATCAGAGTCTCTTTTTGTCTTTAGTAAATTTTAATTTTAAATTTTGAATACTTTCTGTATAGCATCATGAAAAAATCGAAATTAGCGAAGCGCAAATTTTGCGTTTCTTCCCTTCTTTTGCAGATAACCTACAACTAATATTTGTTATGTTAATGAATGATAATAATTAATTATTCCATGTTTATCATGTGGAATAATAAAAGTCAATATACAGAATACGCCTATCGCCATACCTGTCTCTTTTAAAATTTTCCAACCCCCCGAGACATCCAAGGATCCCGTATGCCTCTTTTTGCTGGAAAAAAAAAA
>JAUCGF010000172.1 GCA_030378005.1 Desulfococcaceae bacterium HSG9
TGCCCAAAAAACAATTTTAATTACCGGTCATACATGCGACATAGGCGGTAAATATTATAATAAAGGGCTATCAATAGCGCGCGCTAAAATGGTAAATGATTGGCTGATTAACGAAGGCTTTTCAAAACATCGTTTGAGGTATAAAGGTAAAGGCATGAGTGAGCCAATGAAAGCGAACACCAGCGAAGAAAATCGGCGTTGGAATCGCAGGGTGGTAATCAGATTAAACGATTAGCTGTTTCAATTGAAGTGTAGCACAGGTAAGAATTTCAAGTCAAAGACGCCTCAAGGGATGTCCTCACGGAACAGGCGTAGGGTTGACAATCACACGGGTGCATTATTGATTTTCACCGGGGGAAAATTCAGGTGCGAAGTATGCTTGGAAAAGGGGCGACGTTTTCATTTCGATTGCCTTTGATAGTTGAAAATCTTATATAAAGGAATCGAACATACATATCCGCGTCGTGCCTTACTCAGATAATGATCGGCATATTTTTCAAACTCTGCCGGTGTCAGTTTTACCGGTGTTTGATACTCTACTTTTATGCTTATATAGAAATCATTTTTTCTTGACATTCATTAAAATTAGGCTTAACTAACTTTCAACATTAATGCAAACTTATTTATGGAAGGTGAATGAAACATGCTGAAACTTAACATGCGACAGATGGAAAAAAATCAATCCGGTGTAATTGCGGCGATTAAAGCCAAAGGCGAACTTGGACGGCGGATTCGTGACATGGGCTTAACCCCCGGAACTGATATTCGTGTACAGGGGCGTGCGCCTTTGAACGACCCGGTGGCCTTGCGCATCATGGATTTTACGTTAACACTCCGCAACAGCGAAGCAGACTATATCGAAGTTGAGGTGTACGGGTAGAATGAAAGCGACAATCGCTTTGGCCGGAAATCCAAATGCCGGCAAAACCACTTTTTTCAATGCCTTAACCGGGGCACGTCAGCATGTGGGCAATTATCCCGGCGTAACTGTCGAAAAAAAAGAGGGGACCTGCATTCACAACAGTTCTGAATTTAATATTGTCGATCTTCCGGGAACCTATTCACTCACGGCTTACTCCCCGGAAGAGCTGGTGGCCCGGGATTTTATCGTCAAGGAAAAGCCAGGCGTTGTCATCAACATCGCAGACGCATCCAATCTTGAACGGAACCTGTATCTGACCTTGCAATTTAAAGAATTGGGTGTCCCGGTATGTATCGCTCTCAACATGATGGATGTTGCGAAAAAACGGGGAATTGAGATTGACATCAGCAAATTGTCTAAACTCATGCAAACGCCGGTCATACCGACGGTTGCCCGCACCGGGCAGGGTAAGACGGAATTGATGTCCCAAACGGATACGATTGTCCGAGAAAACAAAGAAGTCCTTCCTTTGGAAATATCTTACGGCGACGATATCGATCCGGCCATTGCTGAAATGGAAGACGCGATCATAAAAAGGAATTTTCTGACCGAAACCTATCCGGCCCAATGGATTGCGCTGAAATATATGGAGAATGACGAACAGATTAAATCTGCGGGTGACAGTGCGGATGCAGATTTTTCAGCCATGCTTGACGGCATTGTAAAACGTGTATCAGATCATACTCTGGCCACATTGGATTTGTATCCTGAAGCGATTATCGCGGATCATCGCTACGGGTATATCCGGTCTGTCATCAAACAGGGAGTGATTAAATACCGCCATAATCGTAACCGGCTCCATATCTCGGATAAAATCGACCAGGTGGCGACAAACCGTTTTGCAGGACCGTTGATCATGGTTGCCGTGATTTTCGCGCTCTATCATTTCACCTTTACTTATAGCGCGATGCCGGTGGGATGGATTGAAGCTTTGTTCGGGTGGCTCGGCAGTGTGGCCGATGCAAATCTTGCCGATGGTATGCTGAAGTCGCTTATCATTTCCGGTGTAATTGATGGTGTTGGCGGTGTCATGGGCTTTGTGCCGTTGATTATGTTTATGTTTTTCGGTATCGCTCTGTTGGAGGATTCCGGTTATTTTGCACGGGTGGCCTTTATGTTGGACCGGGTTTTCCGTATTTTCGGACTGCACGGAAGTTCCGTCATGCCGTTTATTATATCGGGTGGCATTGCAGGAGGCTGCGCTGTGCCAGGCGTCATGGCTACACGCACTCTCAAATCACCGCGGGAACGTATGGCCACCCTGCTGACTGTTCCATTTATGAACTGCGGGGCCAAACTGCCGGTGTTCGCAGTACTCGTAGCGGCCTTTTTTGCCGATAACGAGGCCGAAGTCATGCTGCTAATCACACTGATCGCTTGGGCCGGTGCGCTGTCAGTGGCCAAACTTCTTCGTATCACCGTTATCAAAGGCCCGGCCACGCCTTTTGTCATGGAACTTCCACCTTATCGTTTACCAACTTTCAAAGGACTTGCTATCCACACATGGGAACGCACCTGGCAGTATATTAAAAAAGCCGGTACAATCATTCTCGGAATTTCCATTATTCTCTGGGCAATGATGACCTTTCCCGGACTTCCGAATACTGAAAGCCAAAAATTTGATAACATGCGCAAGCAGTTGAAGGCCGCCGCTCTTCCCTCAACCATCCTGGAAACAGATTCGATCAGCGATAACGGCAAACTCTCTGAACCGGCCAAAACTTTAAAAGAACAATTGACCGCGCTTGACTCCCGTGAAGCGGAAGCGGCGTTGAAATTTTCCGTAGCGGGGCGTATGGGTACAGCATTGGAATTTTTTTCGAGCTGGGCCGGCTTTGACTGGCGCACCAATATCGCTTTGGTGGGCGGTTTTGCCGCCAAAGAGATTGTAGTTTCCACTCTTGGAACCGCCTATTCACTAGGTGCAGTGGATTCCGAAGAAACCGGCTCCCTGTCTGAAGTGCTGGCCAAATCGCCGGATTGGAGTCCGTTGACAGCTTTTAGCCTGATTGTTTTTATGATCTTTTATGCGCCCTGCTTTGTTACCATCGTCAGCATCATCCGCGAATCCGGTTCATGGAAATGGGGTGTGTTTTCTATGGCTTTCAATACACTTCTGGCTTTCATTTTAGCAACAATCGTTTTTCAAGTCGGATCCGCTTTAGAACTGTTAGGAGGTTAAATAATGGAAGGATTGATTGTTTTCGCAATTGTCGGCTTGGCGGCAGCATATATCGGCGTCAATTTTTATAAGAAATTTAATTCTGCAAAAACAGGTACCTGCGACGGCGGATGCTGTTCCTGCTCAATGAACAAGCCGTCTGTGTCAATTCAAAAACGGATGGAAAAAAACGACTGTCATTGAGTTTGATGATTTAGGTGCGTTATGACTGACGCCTAACGCACCCTACAATATAAGAATTCCCTAAGCCGCCGCCAGAGACACTTTCACGGCACATACTTTATATTCGGGGATTTTCGCCACCGGGTCAAGCGCAGCATGGGTCAGTCGGTTTGCCGCGGCCTGAGCGTAATGAAACGGAATAAAAATCGTGCCATCAACGGCTTTATCTGAAATATGGATGCGTGCTGCTATTTCACCCCGCCGCGAAGCGATTTCCACCAACGCACCTTCATCTAAATTATATTTGGCCGAATCATTTGCCGATATCTCAACAAAACAATCCGGTGCCCGATCATTTAATCCCTGGGTTTTCATGGTCATCGTACCGGTGTGATACTGGTATAAAACGCGTCCGGTGGTCAATAGCAACGGATACTCCTCATCGGCCGTTTCAGCCGGCTCCCGAAAGTCAATGCTATGAAAAATACCCTTTCCGATAGGAAATTGTTCGGTATGTAGAATCGGCGTCCCCGGATGCTCCGGTGCAGGGCAGGGCCAATGCAGGCTTTGTGCTTCAAGACGTGAATAAGTAATCCCGCCATAAGAAGGTGTTACCTGAGATATTTCTTCAAAGATTGCTTGGCTATCAGCATAATTCATGGAATAGCCCATGCGTTCGGATATTTTGCAAATAATTTCCCAATCGGCAAGAGCTTCACCTGGCGCATCAACCGCTTTACGAATGCGATTCACACGACGCTCGGTGTTGGAAAATGTACCGTCTTTTTCGGCGTAACACGATGAAGGCAGCACAACATCCGCTTTTTGAGCGGTCTCGGTCATAAAAATATCCTGAACAACCATAAAATCGAGATTGTCAAGACATTTTTCCGCATGATTTAAATCAGGGTCAGACACCAGCGGATTTTCGCCAATGATATAGAGCGCTTTAAATTCTCCATCATGCGCTTTGGGAAGCATCTGAGTCACCTTCAAACCGGGTTGATCCGGCAAGTCAGAAACACCCCAGGCGGTTTCCATTTTTTGGCGGCTTCCAAGATCAACCACTTTTTGGTAACCTGAAAAGACATCCGGCAAACCGCCCATATCACAAGCTCCCTGCACATTATTCTGCCCTCGTAGAGGATTAACGCCTCCGCCGGGAATCCCCATATTACCGCACAGCATGGCCAGATTAGCCAGTGATTTCACATTATCCGTTCCACTGGTTTGCTGAGTGATACCCATACAATAGAGGATACTGGCGGCTTCGGCTTTGGCATATATCCGGGCCACATCAATGATACTTTGAGCCGGGATACCGGTTATTTCCTCCACATATTCGGGCGTATATTTTTCAACCGTTTTTTGCAGTTCCTCAAACCCCTGGGTGCGGCTTTCAACAAATGCCTTATCATGCAAATCTTCTTTAATGATAACGTGCATCAAACCGTTGATCCAAGCGACATCTGTTCCCAAGTTCTGCCTAATCCACTGATGAGCGAATCCGGCCATTTTGATGCGTCTCGGATCCACGACAATCAGGCGTGTCCCTTTGAAGGCCACAGCCCTTTTAACAAAACTGGAAAGCACCGGATGATTTTCGGTTGTATTGGAACCGGTGATAAGAATAACATCCGCTGTTTCAATATCCGCGATGGTGTTGGTCATTGCTCCGCTTCCAAATGCTGCGGCCAGCCCGGCCACTGTTGAGGAATGTCAGAGACGGGCGCAATGATCGATATTGTTGGTCTTTAACACGGCACGCGTAAATTTATTGGTTAGATAATTTTCTTCGTTGCTGATTCTGGCCGATGTCAGTACGCCGATACTATCTGAACCGTGAGCCGCCTTAATTTCAGTGAACTTAGAAGCCACAAGCTCGGTCGCTTCGTCCCAGGATGCCTTGCGGAACTCGCCGTTTTCCTTAATCAACGGCGTTGTCAGGCGTTCAGGGCTGTTGATAAAATCAAATCCGAAACGGCCTTTTACGCACAAACTGCCATAATTGGGGGGTGACTCTTCCGCACCGGTGATTTTAACCACCTGATTGTCCTGAACATGCAAATAAAGCTGACAACCGACACCACAGTAGGGACATGTGGTCTTAACTTTGGCAGTTTCCCATTGGCGCACTTCATAACGGGCGTCTTTTTCCACTAGCGCCCCAACGGGACACACCTGAATACATTCACCGCAAAATACACAGTTTGAATCTTTCAACGGTTTGTCGCCGGGTGTGATAATTTTGGTGGTAGAGCCTTTATAGCCGAATTGAATAGCATTGTTCACCTGAACTTCGTTGCAAGCCTGAACACAACGGCCGCACAGGATACATCGCGAAAAGTCCCGCACGATAAACGGATTGACCTGTTCCACCGGATCAATGCTAACATCGCTTTCGGGCAATTTGCCGGTGACCTGATAACGATAAGCCAAATCCTGAAGGCGGCAATCCCCCCAAACGGGGCATAACTGATCACTGCCATCATCTTTTTGAACTTTTAATTGAAAAGCCGTCCAATCATCGTCAACGGAACTGCTGATGGCGCAATTGTGATTTCCTGAAGAGAGCAGCATTTCCAGAATTTCACGCCGTGCGTCGATAACACGCGGTGACTCAGTCAGAATCACCATCTTGTCAGATGCCGGCGTGGTGCAAGCGGCCATCAGTTTGTCGGTTCCTTCGGCTTCAACAATACACATCCGGCAAGCGCCAGTGGGTGTGACAGCCTTGAGGTAACAAAGCGTAGGAATGTCTATGTCATTTTGACGGGCAACTTCCAGAATGGTGTCCCCCGTATTGAAAGTGAATGAATTGCCATTGATGATAATATTATTTATTGCGTCCATAATTGAATGTAAGCTCCTATATACTATCGAAGGTCATAATTAATAATTGTACTGTACTATAACTTTTAAGATAAAGTTTTTGGGGTAAACTGGTTAGCATCGCCAAGTAAAATCATGCACAATACCAAATGATTAGCAGGTGATGCTCACCCTACATCGAACCCAAAAACTTTTTCTTAAAGCCTATATTACAAACAAGAGTCAGAAGTTTGAAGTTAAATCTGCACTGTTTATGAACACTTTATATCTTATCTTGCTGAAAATTGCCACTGTAAAATAAAAAAAAGGTATAAACGTTCAAATAATTAATGTTTATACCTTCGTTTTTGCATGAGCTAAAAAGCAGGATAAATAGTTAATCAGTCCTGCTTTGATAATAAAAACCGGTAACAACAGACCCCTCCGATGCTTCCGAAAACATCGGCCCCCCAATCTGCCAGGCTGGCCTGCCTTGAAGGAACAAAATATTGATGAATTTCATCACTTAATCCGTAAAGCGATGCACATACTATGCTTACTAAGATAATCTGGCACACTTTCAAGTTAATAATTGGCGTATTTGAAAAAGCGCGATAAAAAAGCGCGCCTAACGCCGCATACGCACAAAAGTGCCACAATTTATCAGCACCGCCAAATTCTGGCAGCCCGTCATAAGAGGAATATGATGATTGTATAAAAATCAGGCCGCAATAAATAATTACGGGTAACCAGCAGGCTGCAAAAGTATTAAGGCGATTTCCGAAGCTGTAAGTATCCATTTCCTTAATATGAGTTCTTCCAATCACAACCGGTCAGGTTTTGTATCAGTCATCTGTTTCTGTATTTTTTAAGACGAAGCCGCTATATAATTAGGATTTCTCAAAGGGGTAGTCAGACGCGTACAAGTTTTCAAAGCGTATTGGGTATATACGTCGGAATCGAACCGACTACATGCAGGATATAAGCCTGATGCTCTACCAAATGAGCTAGTATGTAAGCTTTGATTGTCAGAGTACGCGACTGAGTAATTCTTAAACATCGGATGAACAAGTTTGAAAAGCTGTTTTTTTAGTGCTCTATCCTCTGAGCTACGCGGGCGAAAAAGGTGCCCGCGGCCGGAATCGAACCGGCGACCCCTCCATCCATAATGGGTTTGTAAGCTTTTACGGTAAGAGTACATCCGATGCTAAAATTGGTTCTAAATGATATGAGCAGTGTAGAACGCGGTGTTATCCGAATACGGCTTCGGGACGAACCGTAATATTGCCGTTTACATGCCGTTCAATGATATAAGATACGAATTTTTTTTCTGGTGTGTTGAAATAAAGTGCCAATGCTCTTTTCATCTCTTGGTCACCGCTTAAATCGCCAACATCAAGCACGCTAAAAGCGATATCTCGGCTTTGTCCTTCAAATCGGACATGCACCACACGTTTTTCCAACGGTATTAATTCTTGTGACATAGCAATTGCTCCCTTTAACATCATTATATCAACTCTGTTAAAAGATGTCAAATAAAGAAACTCGAATAAAGTTACAAGTTTTGTGCTTCAAATCAGGTGTTTCTTTGAGCGGTACAGACAATTTTCACGAATCCGGTAACAGCTAAGGTTATTTAACTAAACGATCTTTGGGTAGCGTGACTTTATTAAAAATTTCATCGCTGGCTCCCAGAATTTCAACAGACGGATCAAAACCGATTTGCGTTGCAACAGATAAATTGATGGAAATTTTAGGCACAGCGTTATCTTCCATGGGCAATGATCTGGGTTGCTCACTCTTCAGAATTCTGATCACTTTATCTGCAAAAAATTTTCCTCGCAGATCCATGACCATACTGGAAAAACCCATAAGCGCACCTGCTTTTACTTCTTTCACTCCGTTTCGTGCAAATGTAGGTATTTTATGTTGTATCAGAAAATCCATCAACTTCCTGACATCGCTTTTTGTCCAATCAAAGCAGGTCAGTGCTGGAATGAAAAATGCATCCATTCCTTTGTCAACCAGTTTTTGAAGTCCTTCAAGGCCAATATCCTCTGGTTTTTCGGTTTTAGCACGCTTAGTATCATACACGTATTCTATGATTTCAAAATCGCGCTTTTTTGCAACCTTGTACGCATCATCCACATTGGCAATGGTTCGGCCGTTTGGAAGATCACTATACATAATCCCCAATTTTTTAAAGCCCACAACATCATGAAATATCCTGAACATTCGCTGATAGGCTTGGGGATCGACACGCGTTGTATAGTTATCAATGCCTGAATCTTTTTCATCGACTACAAATCCCGATCTTATCGGATCTGCTACGGCTATGGACATTAACGGTGTGCGTTTGTTGTTGAATTTAAGAAGAGCGGCAGTAGCACCGGTTCCTCCAGCAATTATCAAGTCAATATTTTTGCGTTTCATCATTTCCTGAGCTATTGTTTGCAGCTCGGTCTTATTTGCCCACCCCGGGCTGAAATGTAGATCTGCTGGAAACTCAATTTTGTGCCCCCAGCCCATTTCTTCCAGGTTTTCCTTCATCTTGTCCATAATCTCAAGATACAACCAAAACGGACCGCCTTCTATATAGCCGATTCTGTATTTGGATTCTGCTATTGCAGGTTGAATCATAAGAGTCATCGAAAACAGCACAATCAAAAGTAATATTGTTTTTTTACTGATATTTATCATTGTTCAATCCTTTCTTTTATCTATCTATTCCGTTTATACATCAACAATTTGCAAAAAGGCCCTACATTATTAAGGAGGCCCATTATTTCTTTTTTCCAGGTAATATTCAAGAGTCCCGGTATAAAGCGACCGACAGTTATTTATTGAAAGCCTGTTATAGGGTATTTGCATGAGTACCTCCAATATATCCCCCACCTGACGCCCGTATCTCTGCATACAATCGACCGGTCTTAAACAGGGCCATGAGTAACAACTCAGAGTCATTCTCCGATTCGTTGTACATACGCCGTGCGGAAGCTGATCAAATGCCGGGTGGGTCGGCGGAAATTCAAACTGTTCCATGTTGCCTGTAGGGATACCCTCAATAGCCTTTACAGACATCGGCTTCACATCTGTATCATAAGGATCTGCCGCAATATCCACAATTACGGCATGTTCAGGAAGATTTCTGATCATATCGTTGGGGAAGATATGCTGGCTGCATTCGTTTGCTTTGCGTGCTGTGGCATCCACCAACATATCTACACCATAAAGCAGACGTGCGAGTAATGTTTTATCATAAGTTATATTTCGTCCGATAGTATGAACTATTACGCCTGGAACCCCGCGTTCCATGAGTTTCCTGTGCAAATTTATATCGCCGTACTTGACAGCGGCTTCAGCGGCAAAACGACCCGTTGTCCCCGCACCTGCGATAACCACTTCAACAGGCTTTCTGGAATTGTCCGATAACCGGGGATACGTTTTATGCAAGGCCTTAAATCCTTTTCGGATGGCAATCCATGATGTTCCGCGCAGGTATTCAATCAATCGGCAATCATCTTCGCCAACAATACTATCAATAGATATCGGACGAAGACCCAGTTCCTGAATTAGTTTTATCCGATGCGGATGAGTAGGATAATGCAGCATTGAGAATAAAATAGTTCCCGGTTTCATCTTTTCCAGTTCATTATCTTCCGGTGAACGAATCTGTACAACAATATCTTGATCATAACAATCCAGATTACTGCCCAAATAAATATTACCGTACCCCTGAATATACTCCGAAGGATTGATACCTAAACCTGCTCCGATAGCTGTTTCGATTACAATCTCTTTTGCGAAAGGAGCAAGGCGATGCATTAGTGAAGGGAGGAAGTCCCGTATCTCTCCGACTTCTTTATGCATTCGGGGGAACCCGATCGTCAATTTTTGCATGTTTGACCTCTATATTTAGTATAATCTATAGGACATACGTAAACGCTATCTCCATTGTTCAAACCCAGTAACTTTTTAGTGGAGCCCGACAGAAAAGCGGTTTGAGAGACTGATCGGAAAGGAAAATAGCCGCCTCGGAAGCATCCGTCTTTCATAAAGCCCATCAACGCAGTACCTTGACTTGGTTCCGATTCGGTGTGATCAACTTTGTAAACCGTTCCTTTTTTTATAACACTGATATCTTTTTGATACGCCCCGAATATTGGGCCCCCAAAGACGTCCGTCCGGTTGAGATATTGAAATCCGATATCATCCAAAATGTGCTTCATAGCCAAATTACGAACTCTCTCTGAAGAAGGATGATTCTCCGGAGCCAACAGACAGATGTAAATATCTTCCTTTGGAAAGATATTCCAAATGAAGTCGCGTTTATTCTGTTTGAATAAGTTATAGGTGTCTTTCGAGTCCAATCCTGTGAAATTTTTTCCTAAAGCATTCCAGAAAGGATTGATGCCTTTATCAGTAACCGGAGCCTCCAACGATACCTGAATCTGATTCGTACATTTGTCCGGACATAAGCCCATATAGACGAAACTTAAAAAGACAAGTAATTTTCCAAGTTTATCGGATCTTTTCCTGTATTCGGCGTTAAGCATCACCGTATTTAACACGCTGATATTTCTATTTACATTCAATTTCAGTACCTTGTGCTTTATTCTGATGCCGAGGTCTTCATCTGTATGCTCCTTTTCGATCACATCAAAAAAATAATAAGGATGTTCTTTCGAACCAAAACCGGCGTCAATACGGATTGTTCCTATTATTTCTCTGTTCAGCATGTTTTCAAGGACAAAAACATAGACTCCATCTTCGGGCGGAATATCTGCGGAAAAAGATTCAATACTTTTTTGAATAATTTTTATTAATTCACGTTTATCCCGCGGCAGCCTTATCATAGAAATCTGTTGCGCCAAGCGATAAAGGAAGTCAATATCAGATTCTCTGATACTGCGACAGAGAAAAGTCATAATGTCCTCATTGTTTTTTATGAATTTGCATTTTCTGCAATCTTAGGTTTGTTTTTCCCCATAGAAATCATCAAGATATATAAGATACTGCATACAAAGGAAATAATTCCGAGTATCACGATCGATTGTTCATACCCTTTTTTATAGATAATAAAACCCACCAATACAGGTCCGGTTACATTGCCTATTCTTTCCAGAAAACGAAACAGCCCCATACTGGTTCCTGTTCCAATTTTTTGCACAATCGCCATTTCTGAAATATATGATGCCATCGGAGAATTTGACAACGCTTGGGCAATACCGAGCATAATCACTATCATCAGGATCGGTGTAAATCCTGAAAAAAAATGATTTGAGATCATGGCAATTCCTGTAATCATTCCACCTGCAAAAACATTGTACTTTCGATGCGATGCTTTCAATAATTTGGAAAGTATGGGACCTAGAAAAGCCATTAAAATTCCATAACACATCACCACACGGCCGATATTAGATTGCAAGGTTCCAATTGATTTAAGATAAATCGGAACCAGATAAAAAAGAAAACCGATTACTGCAATTTTGGCCGGAATTGCCTGAAGAAAGACCACTGCAAAGAATTCACGGTCTTTGATCAGTTGAAACGATGCTCTTAAAAACGAACCATCTGAGTTTTTTTCTGTTGTATCTTTTTTTATATCTTTTCCGATTCTGCACATATTTTTACCGAAAATGTTTATACCGTATATAAAAGCGGAGATAGAAATGGCACCGCTTAAAAAAAATACATTTTCATATCCGATGCGGTCGGCAAGCATGCCTCCCACCACTATGCCACATAAGTTTCCACTGAAGAAAGAAGCTGAAGAAGACGCCATGTTTGACGCCCGGTTGGTATCATCGCTGTTATCGATTACGAATTTTTGGCTTGACATAAAAATCGCACCGGAACCGATTCCCATGAGAGACTGAAAAATAAGCACTTGATAGATGTCTTTGGACATGGCTGTCAGTACCCAGGCTATTGCATTGATAAAAATACCTACTATCATAGGTTTATACCATCCGACCCGGTCCGATAAAATTCCGGTGAGGGGCATACTTATCGCAAGAAAAAACATGGAAAAAGAAATAGGCAGCCCGATGATCACATCTTTGCCAAGTCCCCACATAGGCTGATAAATATTATTCACGAACAATGGGAAAAATGAAACTGAAAAACCTGTTGACATGGCAAAAATAAACATAAAAGGACGGATATAGGAAGTCGATATAAAATCTTTGTTTTTTTTATCTTCAGCCATCAGTTGAACGTCGTCCGGCTTTGTGATGAATAAGTCATTTGAAAGATGTTCTGCAAAAATATTCACACGTTCTTGCAACGCATCAATCTTAAGACGCATTTCCTCTAATGCCTTTTTCAGAGATGGCTGTTTCAGAATGCCGGAGTCTGCCGGTCTGGCAGAAAGGATTGAATCAATATCCTCAACATGGGTCTGAATGTCGGCTGTCAATTTTTTCTTAAACTGGGGGAAAAATCGTTGAATGGGAATAAAATGCCCGATAATTTTCAGATATTTTACCATATAATTATTAAACCGTATTACCATCAATTCAAGATCGCCCGCCATTATGAATTTTGCTCTAAATACAGATAAAGAAAGAACCGAATGATTAACTTCATTCGTGACCCGTTCCATTGGTGTGGTAATACTAAAGGTGACAAAAAAAGTCATTAATTCAAAAGTAATCAATAATGATGTCAGAATCACGGTAATCATATCCAATAAAATTTCCCGTGATTTTCCGACAATATTTGAGGCGGATAACCGCATTTTTATATGGCCTTCAACTTTATTGGTACGCACATTAAAAAGGGACAGCGTCGTATCAATTTCATTCAAATTAAAACCGAGTCGAATGATATTCTGGTTTGATTCTTCATCTGAACTGGATGATCGCCTTTTACCCGGTTCAGCATGAATCATGGAATTACGATCCGCATAGTATAGAGCATATCCGGCAGTGTCTATAATCTCAATAAATTCCAATTCAGAAATATTATTCAACCGTTCTTGCAACAATTTTTCCAGTTTCATAAGTTTCTCAAAAGAAATTCCGAGTTTCAGAAAATATTCTATCTCTTCCTTCAGAACTTCGCCGGATTTCAGGCATTTTGTTTTTATGGTTTTAAGATTGCTTTTTTGAAAATCGTCGATATTTTGCCATGAGTAAAAAATCTGGCCTGAAACGATAATGCAGACTGCGATAAAAAAAATCTTGATACGGACACTGATGTTTAAATTCATTATGATTTTATCCCTTGCAGTTTATTGGTGAGGGGTAGCGTTTATTCGTACATTTCTTTGGATCTCCAGAAAATCACTAAAGATACGGAGTTTGTCAACGATGTGTCGGTTTTCGCGGATAATCCTCTCAAGCAATTCTTTCTCATAATCCTTAAACTGCAAATTTTCTTTTTCCACAATCTGACGGACAAGAATTTCAAACTCGTTTGGATTTTCGCATAGTTCAAACATATCCCGCTGTTTCAGAATCAATTCGTCAATTATATGCAAGATGACAGTTGAAGTGAGCGCAAATCCATGAACATACCATCCTAATCTGTATATTTCATTTTTTATTTTTTTGATATCATCATAGTATCTGAAATTACCTTGGCTGGAAAAATCTGTGTCTTGCGGAAATGCTGTTGCTGTGATTGAAAGATGGGAATAATTCTGACCGTCAGTTTCCGCATCAATTCTTTTATAATCAGGTTGGCCAGGGTCTCCGGGCCATTCAAGCATATCGGAAACGGCTTTTATTTCCCGCTTTATCGGTTTGCTTATTAACAACCCTAAAAAAAAGACAAGGCCCATAGAAGTCAGAAGCATAATCATCCATAACGTATCAAAAGATTCAAGCGCCATTTCTTTCAATTTAGCATAAACGACTTCACGGGAAAAAGACAGCCTGAGCAGAGCGACAATCTTATCAGAACCGTCATAAAGGGGGAGGTTGATCCAATACATTCCCTTAATCAGCTTAGTTAATGCCGATTCATCCTTTTTTTTATCAAAAGCCGATATGTCAAATGGAATTTCCCCGTACATATTTTTATTTCCGCTAACATGATACATGATTTTACCTGCTGCCGAAATGATATCCACACGGGCTATTTCCGGTTCCTTTTTTATCAGTTCTTTCAGCAGATCGTCCATGCCCTGAAATCTGTCCAGAGGTTTGCCAAAGCGAAGAGAACGCTCAATCTTCTTCTTTGACGAAAATGTAACCACATGAACCATGACATGAACCATGATAGGAGGAGAAACCAATGAATATCAAAATATTCGGGCAAGAATCAGGTTAAAGTGTCTGCCGGTTCAGCGATTGCAACGGTATTCGCCCTTTTCACATTTATCGATGAATCAAGTGATGCGGAAGATTCAGCGAGAGGGGACATTGCAGGAATTGATGGAGGAGCATTTTCATCAGCCCGATTTCTTCTTTCGTGGAACAGTGAGCAACGCCGGGTAATTAAGGAATTATAAGTTGAACTGACCTGCCATGCCCAGGATCCGTTAACTTCCAGCTCTCTCAAGCAGGTCAGATTCAATCCAGCCTGATTGTATCACCGCATCAAATTTAAGTACCCCCGCCCTCTGATCTGCTTTCACCGTTTCCCCTCGACTTAATCATAAGCCGATTTAAAATCGCCTTGAAAATTGTCTGAACAACATAAAACTGTTTTTCAAGGTTGATAACAAATAAGCCAAAAAGCCATTGTGATTGAAAGATATGTTAAATTTTTATGGAATTGCCCTAAGTTTCTATTGACAAGCAAACCCGTTTTATTATATATTCATTAATCCTTGACGTTTGAGTGAAAA
>JAUCGF010000038.1 GCA_030378005.1 Desulfococcaceae bacterium HSG9
ATATTTGTAAGAATAGGTGTGTGATATGGCAGATAAAATCAGAGAAAAACCTCGTATTAAGCTGCGAATGCCGATACTGTTTATTTATTTTCATAATTTTACAAGTAAAATCTAAAAATATGAGTTGTATTCGCCTAGTGAACAAAATTCATCACTCGCTATGCACCACCTCCGCCTTTTTTACCTGTAACAGCACCCTCAACAGCTCACTTGCACCCCATGCCTGGGCGTCACAGCCACGCGCTGTATGAGGATAATTCCCGTCTAAAATTTCAGGTGTATGCCCTGCGCAGCCTTGGTTGATGATCCGACTGCTGCTTCCCAGCCATGCCAGGGCTGTGTCGATGCTGGTTTTACCGTAGGTCAGCACCCAGGCTTCACAATAAGATGGAAAAGGCCAGGTCCATGCCGTGCCATTGTGGTAGGCCGGTTTGCGTTGCGTGTCTTCATCACCTTCATACTTACCCTGGTAGGGATGATGCGGATCATTTAGTATATGCCCGTTATGGCTGACAGGGCAGGGATAGCGCACCGGCCGGTCGGCCAAGCTACGAATTGCACCGGGAATCAAAAGTTCTTCACACGCCGCGAGAATCAGGCGGCAAAGCGTCCGATCCTTTACCGCACCAAGCGTAATAGCTAGTAATTGGTTGCTGCGCAGAGCATCATCTTTTTGCGCTTGGCGTGCGGGTGTTCCGGGCGGCGCATGAAGACAGTCCGCCAAAAAGCCATCTTGTTCCAGCCAGAAAAGTTCGACAATGGAAGCGCGCACTTTACGCGCCTGCCGTTTCCAACTATCACAATCTTTCGGCGGTGCAATCTCCGCCAGGAAATCTAATGTATATTGCCAGAGCGCCTGTATTTCAATGGGATAGCCTTCACGGAGCGTTCCTGCCGGAAAATTCGTATCCATCCAAGTGAAATGTCCCGGGCTGAAGAGCAGGCCGGAGTCGGCATCC
Source organism: Desulfococcaceae bacterium HSG9 (assembly GCA_030378005.1). Taxonomy (GTDB): domain Bacteria; phylum Desulfobacterota; class Desulfobacteria; order Desulfobacterales; family JAUCGF01; genus JAUCGF01. The sequence goes on from JAUCGF010000038.1 coordinate 960, forward strand.
ATAAAAATACCGTTGGCGGTTCCATGCGTAAGACTGTCACCCATTGAGAGCAAAACATCGCGCACTGTGCGTCGGCCGCAGGTTTCATTAAGAAACGAATCGCTTTTTTCAGCATGAATCAGTTCACGGCAAGCCACGCAAAACCACAACTGAGCGTCCGAAGTGTCACGGTTTGCGGCGTTATCGCCATGAATCATGTTTGGAAGTGCGCCATCTTGCTCAAACCGGCCGAACTGTTTTAAAATCGCCCGGGCATCGTTAAAATGTCCTGCGGCAATCAATCCGCGCGTAAAAATCAAGGCATCCCGGCCCCAGTCTAAAAACCACGGATAACCGGCGATAACCGTTTTTAATTTTCCGCGTTTAACCACATAATGGTCGAGCGCCTGGAGCAACGCTTCATCAAGAGGCAAATCCCGCTGATCATCAAATAGAATTTGGGGCTGCCAATCAGAGAAGATGTTTTCAGGTAATTTGGGAACTGTAGACAGATCGCTTTGCGCGGTTAATGCGACCGTTTGAGTTCCGCTAAGTGGCACGGTGAAATAGCCAGGGCTGAACAGGTCTGTGTGCGAATCCAGCCCGCGCAGCGCTTCGGCCGGATGATGCACCATGTAATGCCATTCCGGTTCCCATACAAAATTACTGCCAGGAACGTTTACATGAAGTCGGCGTTCGGGGTGAGGCGTGAAAGTAAAGCTGTCAGATTTATGGGCAACTGCATTGGGAAAAGCGTGTTCCGGCCCGGTGTAGGCTTTGGTGGCAGCGTGAAAACTGCGGTCATCAATGTCGGGCCGTAAAATCAACCGTACAGGTTTATGATCGGCCAAGCCGCCGAGATTTTTTTGCGCCGGGTGACGGTAAAATTGAATCCGCATGGCGTTGGTACGGGCAGCCATTTCCAAACCGATGGTGATAAAAATATGCTCGCCTCGCCCGCAGGGAATTTTGTGACGCAAAGCCCCTTTGTTGTGATAATCTGAACTGAACGCATCCAGGCAATCATGCCGAATCTCCTGAGAAAAGTCCTGATAGACAATCCAAGCGCGGCAGCGGGTGAACAGAATGCGGCGGTCTTCAGGATAGTCGGGATTCAGATTAGCCGCTAATAGAGCATCATAGCGGCTGGGCAAAGCTCCCCAGGAAAGAGCGGCGCGTAACATACCGCCTTTTCCATTGGTGGATAGAAACAGGCGGGGATGCTTTCTTAATTGATCGCCCGACCAGAAACGCCGGGCACCCGTGTTTTCAAAACGTGTCAGACCCAGCAACGGTGCCTGAATACGCTGACTTCCGTTCGGTTCATAAATGGTCAGATTCAGAGTGTAATCTTGATGTGCGTCCGGTGTTTTAAGGGGTGTGAACAAGGCAAAATAGCGCCTATTAAGCGAAAAATTGGCAGGGAGGCTCTCTTCGTTAGCCAGGGTGCGTTCTTCAATTGAAATAGCCGCTCGAAAAGGTGCCGGAGCATAGATCAATAGGAAATGGCCGGGCGGTAACATCACTTCCCGTTGCACATCTTGCGGCCAGCGCCATGTGATCACGCGCGGTTCTTGATTGAACGGGTTATTATGACGGCAGAATTCAAGCGGATTAGCGGCCAGTTCCTTGATTGCCTGTGCCTGATTAAATTCTTGAGGAAACTCCAGCCCATGATAATAGCGCCACAGGTCGATTACTTTGGCGCGCAGGCACTGCTGAATAATGCGGTCAGGAAGACCGAACGCGTTGCTTGGGTTCATTCGGGGCAATTTATGATTCAGCCGTTCAATATCATTCGGATTGTCTGAAAGGCTGACGATTTGAAGCGGCATAAGGGGGCATTGGGTTAAATCACCGTCTGTGTGTACAGTGACAGTTTTTCCGGTCAGCAGGTCTGTCAAAGGTGCGCGCATGTTTACCAGTTGGGTGTTCCATTGTGCGATATTTTCGATATTCTGGTCCAAATTGGCTGCAATCAGCAGTTTTTTGCCCGAAGGAAGGTGGTGGCGCAACACTACGATTTGGTTGCCTTCACCTTTAGTAACTAACGTCAGCCGGGTGCGGTCAAAAAATGCAGGATGTTCTTTCAGCAAGGTATTGAGACGGCGGATAGGGTCGATTTGATTGATTTCCGCGCCCCAGTTTAATGAACAGGCATCATGCACATTGATTTTTTCATCAGCATGCCACTCCACGCCGTTGGTAAACGCAAATCCACCTTGGGAGCTTAAAAGAGCGCATAAAGCAGTGCGCATCCGGGCGTAAGCGATTGAAACCGCCGCGAGACGATTATTATCATGGGTTTCGGCAAAGTGAACCGTCAATCCTTTGGTTTGCGAAATGCGGACAGGTTCCGGGATATAAAATTCAATCTCGCTGCGGTTGTAGTTTTGGAACAGTTCTGAGTAAGCCCAATTAAAATTAGCGCTGTCAAGAAGTTCTTCTGTAACTGAAATTTTGCCGCCCAATCCTTCCAACAAAAACAACGTATCCGGATATTGCTCCCGAACGCAGGCGATAATATATTTCCAGGCTTTTACAGGAATCATATAACCGGCATCACATCTGAAACCGTCCACACCTCGCCGGCACCAAGTGAGAAAAACATCCGCCATGTATTCCCAAAGGGTTTCGTGCGTGTAATCCAATGCGGTCAGATCAGCCCATACAACGCCCCAAGCACCGGGAACTTTAATGCGGCCGTCATCTTCGCGCTTGAGCCATTCCGGATGGCTTTCATGCAACCCGGCGGCCCATCCGGTGTGGTTGATGGCAATGTCAATAATAATCCGGGCATTGCGGGCATGCGCCGCATCGACCAGTTCGATAAATTGTTCCAAAGGTGTGGCTCGCGGGTCAAATTCGGCTAAGGCCGGATCAATCGCTGTGAAACTTAAAGCCGCATACGGACTGCCAAACCGTCCCATGCGGGCATAAGTGGTGGGTGTGGGGTGAATCGGCAGTAATTGAATCCAGCGGCATCCCAGCACTCCGATAATAAAATCCAGTTGTTCAATTAAATTACGAAAGGTTCCGGATGGCGGAATGACAGTGTAACCGGCACTGTCCAGCGTATGGATATTTTGTGATGACATATCATCAGGAGTGCCGTGACCGCTTTTGTTGGGACCGAATTGGCGCACAAACGCATTATAAATAATATTGGCGCAACAGGTGCAAGCCGGTTCGATATTGATCACCGTATTTGGCCCGCTTGGCCACACCGGATCAATCGCGTCTTTTTCAATGAAAAACGTTTTAGCTTGAAAATGACCGACATCACCTAACGGCAGCTTGATTTGAAAACGCCGCTCATCTAAGCGTTGCATGGGAACATCAAACCATCCCTGGCCTAGTGGGTTTTCATGCCGACGCACCTGTTGGATGATTTCTTGACGGGTAGTTGATGCGTGGCCCGCATTCGTGCGTAAAAACGCATATCCTACTATAGGTTTGTCAAGAGACAGCGTAAAAGTCAGAGTGTCGCCCCGGTGCATCAAAAATGAAGTGCCTGGGGAAGGTTTCTGCAAAATTGTAAAAGACATTGTTTTTATGTTGGTTTACACTTTGTAGAGCCGGAAGCAAGGAAGGAGGCAGTTAGTCTCCCAAAGCCCATATATACCGCTATGAAAAGAAATACTGACTTGAGTTTGCGTCACAGTATCGCAAGCTGAAGTCAGTAGTTCGGAATGGGGAAGTTATTTCGTCCGAGTTTTGTTGCTATATCAGTGTATTCACCGACAGCCTCCGATCCTAATCGCCGCCCCTCACATTAAATGCCAGCTTCCACTTACGATCATCATCCCTGGCAACGCATCGAATTGCGAGCGCACCTGTTTCGGTGGCTTTGGTTTCCAAAGATACCGGAATGGCCTCGCCCTGTTCACCGTCCAGTGTGGTTTCGAGTGTTGTGAGCGCTTCGATTTCCTCCTCCCAGTCTTCCACAACCGCACCGGCATCGTCGTCAAAACGTTGGGATGAAGCCAGAAAATCAAATTTCACCTGTTCGCCCACCACTAAAACAAATTCCTGTTCGGGAAGTTTCGCCTGAGTGCCTTCTTCCATGCCAAAAGGTGCGACGCACAAGGCTTTCATTGCCGGAGGCATACCTGGAACGGCCGGTCTTGCGGCGGCCACACCGATATAATAAGATTTTCCCAATCCGGCCCGAATTCGTATGCCACCACCGCGACGGACGAGTCCATAGTAAGCGGCTCCACGCGCCACAGCGAGATCATAATCATCATTTTCAATTTCATTGACAACAGCGCCATCGGCAGTTTCACGCCACGATTCGATAAGATATAATATACGGCTTCTCAATGACGCCGCTTTCATAATTCCGCCGTTAAAAAGAACGGATGTCGGTGATAATGAAACAGTTTTAGTATCTCCCGATTTGCGCCGTAAAAACCGGGCGATATGACGAGTTACTGCCGGATCGGCCTCATAGACCAGACCAATTTCACGGATACCGCTTTGCTGATTCTTAACCGGTTTATCCGCACGTTTGCAAATCGGGAAAAAACCATCACGAATCACCTGTTCAACTTTTGATTTTTGAAGCGTGGTCTTTATTGTTCCCCCGATCAGACTGCTTCCACGCCCTAAAATGGTAACGGGTTGTTCATTGCACTCTGGATCGGACAGGATTTTTTCTTTGGCCTTACGGCAACTCTGAATCAGTCCGCGCATCTGCCAATTATCCAGCTTGGTTCCTTTGGCCTCCATTTCCTGATAAACCGCGTAGGAAAGGGCAAGGTCCATATTATCACCGCCCACTAGAAGATGGTCGCCCACGGCAATTCGTTCTAAAACAAGTTCACCGTCTTCTTCGGCAATTTGGATTAAACTGAAATCACTGGTACCGCCGCCGACATCGCACACTAACACAAGATCATCTTTGCTGACGCTTTGCCGCCATTCATCTTGAGTTGATTCCAACCAGGCATAAAAAGCGGACAGTGGCTCTTCAATCAAGGTTACATCTGTAAGCCCCGCCATCTCGGCCGCTTTTACGGTAAGATCGCGTGCAACCGCATCAAAGGAAGCCGGAACGGTAATGAGGACATCCTGATGTTCTAATTTCGCCTCTTCATTTTCCGCCATTGTATAATTCCAGGCGTTACGGATATGACGCAAAATCGCAGCCGACGCTTCCACCGGAGAAAGACGCTCATCAGCGTTATTGTCATTTGGTTTACGATCATGGCTCCAAGGTAAAATGGCTGCGTTACGGTCAACCATTGTGTTGCAAAGCCATGATTTCGCCGAAGAAATCAAGCGATGCGGAATTTCGGCACCCCGGTCCCGGGCAAACTCCCCCACAGCGATGCGGTTGTCTTCTTTCCAAGGCAGTTTAAGAGCATCATCAGGGATTTCGTGTTCACGCGGTATTAAAATAAAAGAAGGTAAAACGGGCCTTTTTTCTACAACGCCGGCACCGACCAATTGAGGGATTGGCATTATTTTTATATCTGGAAATTTACCTTGTGAAAGGTTTGCTGTGGTGTAGGATACAACACAGTTGGTTGTTCCCAAATCAATGCCGATAATATAACGAGGTTCGGTCATAATCATAGTTCCTTTAAATTATTTCGATTTCGGCTGGCGCCATAATTTGCGGATCAACATCACCGGACAGGGTGGGCAGTTCCATATTTTTAATCATCCATCCGCGATGACGCACAATGCCTTTAAAGGGCGGTTCACCGGTAACATTGCCAGTCAATTTGTAAGCGTTGGCATCAAATCCGGTTTTAATGGTAAGTTCATCGCCTTCATCTTCTTCCAAAATAGGCTTGGGTGCCAGTTTCTTGGTGATGACTTTTTTACAATCCTCCTGAACTGTACGCACGGCCGCACCAATCTGGGCGTCTTCATACAGACTGAGGTCTTCGGCCAGAAAATCCATCATACGACCGTCACGCTGTAAAACAGTCAGCAAATGCAGCATCATACGACGGTTATGCCGATTTTGGGCTTTCTTCGACACTTGTTGGCTATCTGTTGTCGATGTTGATTTCTGCAAAGGTTCCTGTACTTCGTCGGTACGCTTTAGGAAACGTGCCAAAGATGTCCGTAAAGTCAGCCAAAGCAATAAGCCCGCAAGCACTAAAATCCCTCCGCTAATGGGAATAAAGAAAATCGCAAATACATCATGCGCCCGTGTCCGGATATCCGCAAGTTCAGGAATAAGCTCATGTAAACGGTTCGATAGCAAGTCCTCAACAGTGTTCAAATCCGTTAAAAGATAAATAGCAAAATCTGACAAAAGAAGCAAAATCAACATAAATAAAAGAATAAATAACAGGGAACGGCGGGAAAACGATCCAATCAATTTCATTTTTTCTCCTTAAATATTCGGCCCCAAAATAGGCAGACAATTATTTCTGATTGATTGAGGATAAAATCAAATTTGATACCATATTAAGCTTGTGTAAGATAATACGATATGATAATCATAAAAACATGATTTGCAACTTGACGAATAAACAACTTCCGCAGCATAACGGATGATTAAATATCTATTGTGAACTATTCTCTTAATAAATATGGAAGCGATTTCAAATTCGATTTTGATATCGGTTATCTCATTAAAAGTCCCTGTAAAGATTGTATCCAACGGGATGGTTTTCCCGAATGTGCGGATGAATGTGAAATTCTGGACAAAATTCATGCAATGATGACCGAATGTATATCATCTTCGCGCCGTACTTAATAAGGCTGGCAATCGCATTCAATCAAACCATTTGTTGAATATCCTTCAACATTGTTTTCAACCGTTTGCTGGAAATCGGAAATGCTGTTTTTAATTCCTGAGCAAAAAGAGATACTTTATATTCTTCAATACACCAAAAATATTCTTCAACCGCTTTTCTTTTATCTTCCGAAACGCTTGCAGAAGAATCGGTGAGTTTTTCTAACAGATCGTTCAATCCGGATGTGAAATCACTGAGCGGCAACGCTTTTTTACGGTCTTTTTCAAAATCGACCGCCGCACGCTGGGCGCGAATCGCAATCGCTTTGACATATCGCACGATATGGCCCAACCGGGTTGTGTCGTACAGGCTTGTGAAATTACGCGGAACCAGCTTATCTAAATCGGTGCGCAACTGATCAATCAACTGTGTCTGATTACAATGCTCTTGTTCAAGGCGATGAAGTGCCATGCGCGTTGCCCGAAAATGCTCTGATACGGCGATGCTTTGGGCCAACAACGAATCTCCGCAGGTGTGGATCGTGGGTGCCACAGTTTTGGCATGGTCCTCAAATGCTTGTTTATTACGAAAATTGTGGGCGAACAGTTGTTCAAGCAGACCTTCATACAATCGTTTTTCAAATTCAGAGGCGCCGCCGAAATAATCGGCCAAAGGTTTAGCTTCATGTGGCAGCTTCAATTTACGTTTTAAATATTTCAGTTGATTGGAAAAACGAAGCATGTAAAGTTTCTGTACCCCCTGTGTGTGGGTCAGCAGCGCTTTTCTTTTATTTCTGAACACACGCAGATGAACACAAGCACTGTCCGGTTCCAATCCGTAATAACCGCTCCAACGAAGACCCCGCGGTCCTTTGACGATGACGGCTTCCTTGAGATCGCCAAAATCCCAGCACGTCAAACCGGTTTTTTCCAGGTGTTGTTTGGCGGATTCAAACAGGCCGGTTTCGTCCGGTGCAATTTCCTGGGCGTAATCTTTTTTAAGAATTGTGCCACCGCGCCCGGAATGCAGCTCCTTATTGTCAGAATCAGTGATGGTGATACGCATTTTAAGATGCTCCGGCAAATCCGTCTGCATCCAGACTGACTCTGGAATTATAACGCCCAAACGGCGGTGAACAAAATTGCTCAAACTGGCCGGCAATGATGTATCCCGATTTGCGAAAGCTGGATTTGAAGCGAGTTCCCCTACAATAAATTCAGCCGTATCCGCAGCCGGGACTAGCTGCTTACGGTATTTTTTAGGAAGCCCTTTAATCATGGTCGTGATTTTTTCTTTTTGCAAACCGGGAACGATCCAATCCAGCGATTCGCGAGGCACGGCAGCCGCCACAGTCGCCGGAATTTTGACCGTTACGCCATCATCAGATCGCCCCGGATCAAAATTGTAGCGGCACTCAAATTGTTGCGCGCCCAGATCAATACGATCCGGAAAAGCGTTTAAGGTTTCCTCTTCGGGCGAATAATTCATCAAATCAGAAATTTCTAAACGCAAAAATCGGTCATTACCTTGTTTGCGGATAACTGATTTTAAAGTGCGCATACTGTAAACCGTTCCCAGACGTTTTTCAAAAAAGCGTACAAGCTCATATTCATCTGTCAGCAGATCCCGGCGGCGTAGGCGATTTTCCATATCTTTCACGGCAGCGATATTTTTTTGGTTATATGCCATAAATGGCAGAGGCTGTTTAACATCTCCCTGCACAAGTGCCGATTCGATAAATACGGTGGCAGCCTTTTGCGGATCAACAGGGCCGTAAGAAACCGGGCGACGTGGGATGATAATCAAGCCGTAAAGACTGACCTGTTCATAGGCAACCACCTCTTCGCGGTTACGCTCCCAATGCGGTTCCGAATAGGTATATTTGCACTGTTTGCCGGCGACAGTCTCTAACCAGAGATGATCAATCGCGGCTGTACGACGTGCAAACAGGCGCGATGTGGCTACCATTTCCGCTGCCGTAATCCATTGCGGCGCGTTGTTAAACAATGCCGAACCGGGAAAAATCATCACCTCGCGTCCGTGGGCAGCCTGAAAAATATTTTTTTCTTTTTTGGTCGCAATATTGGAAAGCAAACCGCTCAAAAGCGCCTTATGAATCGCTGCGTAACGCTCTGTGAAATCATTAGTGTTCGCTCTTTTTGCTTTTGCTTTTTTTGCTTTAGCCTGTTTAGCAGTTTTGGGATGGGACGCATGTTCTTTTAGAGCAAGAGTGAGCTGGCGGTGAACATCCCGCCATTCACGCATTCGTTTATATGATAGAAAACAGGTTTTGCAAAATCGGCGCATTTTGTTTTGGCTCAACCCCTTGTCAAGTTCGGTATGAAAACGGTTCCAGATATTCAGCAAGGTGACAAAATCGGACAAAGGGTCTTCAAAAGCCTTATGCGCCTGATCGGCTGCCTGAGTTTTGTCGGATGGACGTTCACGCGGGTCAGGGATACTCAACGCTGCCGCAATAATTGTTATCTCCTGAACGCAGCCTTCATGACGCGCTTGAATCAAAATACGTGATAAACGCGGATCAATGGGAATTTTGGCCATTAAACGGCCGTTGGCAGTCAATTTATAGCGAATCGGTTGATGGCCGCGCTTGGAACGCCTGGAAACTTTGCGTTCAACGATAGCACCGAGTTCCGCAAGCAATTTGTAGCCGTCACGAATGCTTTTGGAATCCGGCCGGTCAATAAAAGGAAAGTCACTCACTTCACCAAGAAGCAGCGCGATCATCCGCAGGCTGACTTCGGCCAGGTTGGCGCGCAAAATTTCAGGCGGTGTATATAACGGGCGGCCTGCATAATTTTCTTCTTCATAAAGGCGGATGCAGACTCCATCGGCGACACGCCCGCAACGGCCTTTGCGCTGGTCGGCGCTGCTTTGCGAGATAGCCACTACCGGCAGCGAAGTGATACGGGTGCGCGGCGAATAGCGCGAAACCCGCGCCAATCCAGTGTCAATCACATATTTAATCCCCGGTATGGTGAGCGATGTTTCCGCAATATTTGTGGCCACAATAATTTTACGTGCGCGCGCCGATGCGAACACACGGGTTTGTTCGGATGCGGTCAGACGGGCGAACAACGGCAAAACCCTGATGCTTTCATCGTAGCGACTGGCAAGCAGATGACAGGTTTCACGAATCGCCTGTTCTGTGGGCATGAAAATAAGAATATCACCAAATCTGCTTTCGGCTTGCAGTTTTTCTACGGCGCGCATCGCCGTTTCCACATAAGTATCAGCATCATCCGCATCAGATTCATCATCCCAGGGTTGGTAACGTACCGTTACCGGATACGCTCTGCCGGAAACTTCGATAATCGGCGCATTATCAAAGGCCCTGGAAAATTTTTGCGTGTCAATGGTTGCGGATGTGATAATCAGTTTCAGGTTTTTACGCTTAGACAGCAGGGTTTTCAGGATGCCCAGAATAAAATCGATGTTCAAACTGCGTTCATGGGCTTCATCCACGATAATAACGTCATACACATTCAGATATGGATCATGCTGCGCTTCGGCCAGTAAAATGCCGTCAGTCATAATCTTGATAAAAGCGTTTTTCGGAGCGCGATCCTGAAAGCGAATTTTATAGCCCACGGATTGACCCGCTTTTTGACCTAACTCTTCGGCAATGCGGTTGGCAACTGTGATAGCGGCAATACGGCGCGGTTGGGTGCATCCGATGAGGCCGTCAACACCTCGTCCGGCAGCCATGCAAAATTTCGGAATTTGGGTGGTTTTGCCGGAACCGGTTTCACCTGATATGATCACCACACGGTTTGCAGAAATCGCACTGATGATTTCATCTTTTTTGGCCGTAATCGGAAGATTTTCAGGAAAAGTGATATGTTGCTCGCACAGGATGCGGTGCTGTTGGATGCGTTCGAGTCTTTGACGTACACGATCAGCCTTTTGACGGAAGCGTTCATCTTTTTGAACGGCAACGCGGCACAACTCTTTTTCCAATTGGCGCTGAATATCATCAAGTATCTGATGCGGTTCTGATAAGGTACGGACACGATCAGTTTTCTGACGGATGTGTTCAGCTTTTTGAGCGGCAAGGCGGCGCAACTCTTTTTCCAACTGGCGCTGAATATCATCAAGTATCTGATACTGTTCTGATAAGGTGCGGTTCTTCGGTTTCAATTGTTCTTATTCTCTCAATAGTAGGGTGCGTTAGCGAAGCGTAACGCACCGGAATAATGTGGTGCGTTACGCTTCGCTAACGCACCCTACTTGCTTCAACCATCAATCACTAAATCCGCAAATCCATTTTCCCTGAGAAAGCGCGGATAAAGTTCATACGCAGGTTTCAGGATAGGCAGCAGTTTCATTGTTTGAGGCACGTTCCCTTTAGCCTTTACCTGCCGCCGTGTTAACGCAGAAACCAGATTTGCTTTGCCGTGCCAGAATTTGTGGGCGAAATCGGCGTCCATAGTCATGGTAACATCAGGAGCGCCGTCAAATTCGCCTTTATATATATTCAGTTCATCCGTCTTGGCATTGATAGTAATAACAGCCGACGGATTCAGATACACAAACTGAATGCACATATTCGACTTCTTCAGCGCCGGCCCAATGGACGGGTCTTCCTTGAGGCGTTTGTAAAATTCAAACAACACAGCGTAGAGCATGTCCGTATCTTTAAAAATGTTGCGCTTCCCGTCGCCCTTACGGCCTTCGCCCGGCGGATGCAGGTCTTCATTGTTAACGGGCAACGGCTTTACCTGCGTGGTGTAGAGTTTATACAAAATACGAACTACCGCATCTCTTTGCGGCTCCCGTGGATTGTATAACATAGCACCATCCTGCATGGCCGTATCCGCCGTTTGATCCAGCTTGTCAAGATTATCGGAAATACCGGCATCTTTCAAATTAAGCGGCATGCCGGTCAGAAATGCCAGTTTGCGATTCAAATTGCGAATATGATCAATTCCGGCACGAGCCGCCTGTTTACGAACCCACTCATCAACAAACGTAAGATTATCCAACGCTTTGGATGCGACACCGTAAGCTTTTTGAGACGGCCCTTGCAGCACTGTTTTGACAAACTTCGCCGGTGCAAAATGATCGGCGATTGACATCAGGCGGTCAGATTGAAGCAGGCTCTGGCTTTGATGAATCACTTCCGGAAAATTAACGCCCAACGCTTCGGCAACAGCGGCATAGCGTTCTGTGCAGGCATCCATATTGTATTCCATGACTTCAGGAAGCACCAGCGCATTGGCCAATCCATGCGGAATATGATAAACACCGCCCAGAGCGTGGGCAATGCCATGCACCATGCCCACCATTGAGTGGGAAAAGGCCAAACCGGCCAGAAAACTTCCGCAAAGCATCGCGCCGCGTGCCTGCAAATTATCTGGATGGGCGCAGGCCAAAAGGATATTAGAACTGATCTGGCGAATCGCATGAAGTGCCAGCGCATCGGTGGCCGGCGACCATTCTTTATCCACATACGCTTCAATGGCATGTGTCAGCGCATCCATACCGGTGGCCGCAGTCAGTTTGCCGGGCATGGTCTGGGTGACGCGCGGGTCTAAAATCGCGATCTGAGGCAAAAATTGATCTTCTGTAAAAGGAAGCTTAACGTCATTGTCCGGATCAGCAATCACGGCCACCTTAGTAACCTCGGAACCGGTTCCCGCAGTTGTGGGAATAACAATTGACGGCAGCAGGGTTTCATCGCGGTCAAGCAGATAAGCGCCTAAATGGTCAGCAAGCTTACCGCCTTTGACAATAAGCAAATTGGCGGCTTTGGCAGTGTCAATAACGCTTCCGCCGCCCAGCGCAATGATTAAATCGCACTTGTGTTTTTTTGCCAACGTCGCGCATTGGGAAACGGTTTCAACATCGGAGTTGGGAGGGACATCCGTAAACATACAAACGATTTTAATCGGGCCGGATGCAAAGCCTTTTTCTACCATTTCCACCGGCCCGGCTTGCACCAAAATTTTATCGGTTACCAAAATAGCCCGGCGTTTGCCAAATTGTTGCACAGCCGCCTGAATGTTATCCAGCGCGTCAATACCGTAAATAATTTTTGTGGGCATCGAAAATTCAAAATATTCCGGAAGTATCATTTTTTTCTCCTCAGTAAATACAGATATTTATAATAAATAGATGGAAAGTTCAGGAGTGCAAGAATTAAGCGTAACGATTTCTTGCATTCGCCACCAAGAAAGGTTTGCGGATTCAGAGGCCTGCAAAAAAATCGCTTCGCTTAATTTTTGCGCTCCATGCCGTATTTTCAGGCTTTTTCCATCTACTGATAATGTCTATTCATGATGTGCAATTAACTATGCTCAAGTGTGTTAACACTGATTATAAACAAGGATACCAGATTTGGCAACCTAAATCGCAACTGTACCCAGCATAATATCGTATGCGAAAATTAAACCCCCAATATAACTTACATTTCGCACTATCTGAAAACAGTTTTTGAATATATGCTCATATTTTATTGATAAATCAATTTCTTATATCCAAACTGCCACCGGTTGTCCCTGAGGTTGTTGTACACCGAATCAGGAATTTCTAAAAGCCGGCAGAACTGTTCGTGCAAGGCACTGAGTCCTTTCACCACCGCTTGTATGCATATTCCATCCCGGATTATTTGAGAAAAGCAGACATTGCGAAAGAAGTGCCGGATATTATTCCATGTCGGTTTATCGGTATTCATCCCCTGGTGCGAAACAGGCATTTTTTCGATGTTTTCCCTTGCCATATTCATGCGTGTCTTTCGTTTAATAAGCGACACTATCATCAATGCTGCAAAATATAGAAAGAGCATGGCTTCAATGCGTTTCTCTTTCTTCAGGAAAACAGGGGCTGCTTCCAAAACCGTTTTTTCAGTGTACATACGTTTTTCAAGGAACGGTTGGCTCTTATATTTCCTTAATATACTTAGCAAGGTCATAATTTGTGATTTTTAATATTAATTTTTGGTAGTGCTACACATGTAATGCTGGTAATTTAATTGTGTTTACAGAGCCTTATCGGTTTATTATGACTTTAAGCATTACCTTCCCGGCCGGTATTGAAACAGCGGAAAGAGCCGAATTTCGGCACTCTCCGACTATTTGTTTTATTAAAAAGGCTATATACTCAGGTGTCCGAATTTTGAATAAATGTTCCTAATATATTGTAATTTAAAATAATATAGTCAGCA
>JAUCGF010000002.1 GCA_030378005.1 Desulfococcaceae bacterium HSG9
CGGCTCGTGAGCGACGGTCGCCGAGTTCATCGTACACTTGCATTTCTTCCTGATGGAGTTTGAGGGCCTCATCCACCTCACCCTTGTCAACCATGATGCGGGCGATGTCTCCCAGCGTCACGGCTCGTGAGCGACGGTCGCCGAGTTCATCATATACTTGCATTGCTTCCTGATGGAGTTTGAGGGCCTCATCCACCTCACCCTCCATTTGCAGAAGACCGGCTTGCCTGCCCAGAGCAAAAGCATAGTCGCGTTCTTGGATGCTTTTTCCTTTTTTGCGCTCAGTGTGATAGAATTTCACGGCGCGTCTGATGTATTCTTTGGCGGGACCGATTGCTCCGGTTTGTTCACAGCGTTCACAAGCTATGCGCAACAGTTGCGGCGAAGCCTCAACACCGGCTTTATCAATTATGGACATGGCCTGCTGCGCAATAGCGGTCGCATCACGATAGGCGAATTTTTCTGCAAGCCAATAAAGGGCTTTCGCCGTTGTTGCGGCCAACACCGCCGCATCTTCCGCAATGAGCGCCAGGCGTGTCAATTCGTAATCAGCGCTGTAAGGCCGCTCACCGCTGTCAGCACCGCCCCATATTTTAAACAAATCCTGAATCACGGCCTGGGCCAAACAGGTCAATTCATCATCACTCAGCAGGTCAATCCGGGGGCGCACCAGATCATTGAGCGCCCATGCGGTCATGTCGGGATTCACCGGGTCGGTATAGACATCCCATAAGCCCAGGCTGATCAGGCGCGCGCTCAAAGATTCGTAGCTATCCAAGCCGGCGCTATGCACCAGGATTTCCAAAACAGGCTGGGGAACCGGCATCTCAAACAGGGTCGATGCGCGCAGCAGCTCCTTTTCACTAGGGGAAAGCAGGGCTATCAAACGTTCCACAGCCAGATTCTGCATAAATTCAAGCAGACGCGCTTCATCCGGTTCGCGGCCCTTGCGAATATAGGCATCCATATCGTCCAGGGCCTGATCACACTGCTGCGGCGCTTGGCAGGCCATGCCGAAAAGCAGGTCTTGCAAACCGGGATTGCCGCGAGCCATTTTGATGCACCGTTCGATGCGTTCCGGTTTGGCCGTTTTAAGGTCCGGCAACGCTTTCTCCTTGGCTGCGGCCTGTTTGCGCCCTTCATAATCGCGCATGGGCGGCAGCGGCAGATCGGCAAGTTTGTCCGCCATATTGCGCCCGTTATAGGTCAGGTTAAACCGATAGCGGCTGGTGAAAAGCAAGCGTGAATCCGTTGCGGCGGTGTCAAAGGCCTGAATCACACTGCGGATGGCATCGTTGAATTCTTTTTTCACGCGATGCAGCCCGCCTTTTTGAGAGGGCGCGTCTAAGGCTTGCTCAAAATCATCAATGATCAGCAGGAGCGCACGCCGGGGCTTGCTGCCGTCAACCGCTTTATGGGTACCGGAAAACGAGCCTTCCAACAGTTCCTTGAGCGTGAAAAAGAGATTGGCGGGATCGTTGCGCACGTTTTCCCGTGCCGCTTCAATATGATCTTTGGTTTTGGCATCAGCGGCAGAAGAGATCTGATTCAGGATTGACAGGGCATCGTAACGCCCGTAAATCACAACGGGCTGCAAATCCGGACGGCGGTTGGCAATGCGCGCGGCCAGGCTGGATTTGCCCTGGCGTCCGAACCCGTGAATCAACACGCCGGCATGATGGAACGTGCGCAAGTGCTTGAGGACCGTTTGAATCTGGCGTCTGCGCCCCACAAACTCATTGCGTCCGGCCACGGGAATCTGTTTATCTTTGGCATTTAAAAATTCGCGATGCCCCCACAAAGCGCTGCGCGGACGGCGTGCGGTCGTGCTGTCACAAAACACACCGCCGCCTTTACTGCCCACATAGAGGCGCGCCAGATGCCAATCGCGTGAAACGTTGGCATCCGAATGGGTTTTATCCGGTGTTAAAAGATTAAAACGCGCTCGCGCCGCAGCCTGTTCACACGTATTGGATTGGGACAAAACGCGATAAAACTCTTGGGCAAAGCGTGTGGCTTCGACGTCCTGAACCGAACCGCCCCAACCCAACACGGCCGGCGCGCCCATGCGCAACAGGGAGGCAGAAAACGTATTTAAGAGCGCATCCGGCGCGGAGGTCAGGCAAGCGGACACAAACAACAAGCGGGGCAGATTGCCGGCTATTTGCTGGGATAGTTTCATGGCGCTGCAAGGAGCCTTGGCGCCTTCATCATTTTCAAGAATCAACACCGGTTCAGGCGTGTCAGAGCCATGACAGGAAAGATGCAGCACATCCACCGGTTTTTCACGCGCCAAACATTCGGCTAAAAATGGCAACGTGCCGCTCTCTTCCACGGTCAAATCCATGCCGATAGCACCGGAAGCCTTTAAAATGGCGGCTTCTTCATCTTCGTAGTTCAAAGACGCGCCGCCATTGCGCGGTGCCGCAGCCATAAAGACGCAGTTCAACCGAAACGGTGATGGTTTTTCCGGCTTGCCTGGGGGACCGATGCGGCGTATCGGACAATACAGCGTAAACGCATCAGCAGCCAAATGACCGTTTTCATCGGCCAAAAGCTCCCAGGGCGCTTCCAGAAATTCCAGAGCCGCGGCGGTTGGCCGTCGGGACGCAACTCGCAATTCCATAAAAAAGGGCGGGCTCATAGCGTCCAGCATTTTTTCAAGCCAGCGTTCGTCGCCATCCAACCAAGCGTACATCTCTTGGCCGATAGCAAGCAGCGCCTTTTCGCGCGTTGTATGCTCAAGGGCGGCGCGGTAACTGACGATCCAGGCTTTGAAGCACTCTTGATCCTGGGTCTTGAGTTCGCGCCATTCATCCAAACGAGCGGCTTCATCTTTGATAATCAGGCGATCCTTGTCAAATTGGATATATGCCGGTGTTGTCATCATTTCTCCTATCCTATCCTATCTTAATCTTAATCTTAATCTTAATCTTAATCTTAATCTTAATCCTAATCGTAACTCAAATTGTAGGGTGGGTGAAGAGAAACGAAACCCACCAACGTTGATGAATGGTGGGTTTCGTTTCTCTTCACCCACCCTACAACTAATCGTAATCCAAATGATTAAGATTAAGATAAAGATTACGATTATGCAATGAGGAAATTATTTCATCCCTGATCCTTAGAAAGCTGGCATGCCAAATCAATCAGCGTGTTGCTGTCCATCTGATCTAAATTCATGCTCACGCCGTTCGGCATGGTGATGGTTATGCCGGTTTGGGGATTTTGGCTGTGCTGCCTTTGGGCAAAGTCAATGACATGATCCGCTTTGGATTTCTTTTTAGGACGCTGCACCAAATCGACCACAGCTAAAACCGCCGAAGGAATGGCTATCACCAACGCGGCGATGGCTACGGGATCGGCTTTGGTGTTGTCGGTTGTTTTCGCAAGGGGCGGCTTGGTTATTTGGGCGGAATGATCAAATGTTTGATCGATCATAGCGGCCAGTTCTTGGGCGACTGTTTGGGCTTGGGGACCTTGGATGTTGAATTTTAAATTGTTTGCAGCCATGGGGAGGTTCCTTTTTTTAATTGTCTGATTATCCTGTGGAATGGGGACAAAATAACTTCCCTATTTTAGAAAGGGGGAGTGCTGGCTTCAGCTTGCGTCATGGGCAAAGCTGACTGAAGTTTGCATTCCAAATGGGTAAGTTATTTCGTCCTCGATCCTGTTTATAATTGATGCTAATGATTTCACTCATTCTAATACTTTTCAAAATTGTCATCTTCAGCATCCCGGACGGGCGGATTCATGTCGATGGCATAACCGATATTTCCTTTATTGTGCATCATTTTTTCGGTTTGCGGCTTTTTCGGTATTGAAAGACGAGGTTTTTTTTTATTTTTATAAGATTCGACCAAATTATTAAGCTGTTCCGCTTTAAAAAGAAGAGTGTCGGCGGCGGCGCTCATTTCTTCTGATGTCGCCACCCGCTGTTGAATAACCTGATCTAACTGCTGAATCGCTTTATTAATCTGTTCTGAACTGGTGCTTTGTTCATTGCCGGTAGCGCTGATTTGCCCGACCAATCCTGAAGTTTTTGTAATACTCAGAACAATTTCAGACAGCATCTCACCGGATTTTTCCGCAATTTCCACACTTGAAGACGAAAGCTGGCTGATTTTAACAGCGGCCTGTTTACTGCGTTCTGACAATTTTCGCACTTCCGAGGCCACCACGGCGAACCCCCGGCCATGTTCGCCGGCTCGGGCCGCTTCGATAGCCGCATTCAAGGCCAGCATATCCGTCTGCCGGGCGATATCTTCAATCACTGCAATCTTATCAGCGATCTCTTTCATTTGGGCAACGGTGGCGATAACCGCCTGCCCGCCTTGACGAGCGCTTGCAACTGATTCTGTCGCTATTTTTTCAGTGTGCTTGGCGTTGTCCGCATTGAGGCTGATGCTGGCAACCATTTCTTCCATCGAAGTTGACACCTCTTCGGCAGCGGCAGCTTGTTCGCTCGCGCCTGTTGACAAATCATTTGCCATTAGGCTCATTTCTTTACCGGTTTCAGCAATAATTCCAGATGATGCTTTTATTGGTCCGATAACAATTCTGAATGCTATTAAAAGAAGTGGAAAATCAATAACAATGACAATGAAGAGAGCGAGTAATCCTGATGCCATTGTAATCCCCGTCTTTCCCAAATAAAACGACGCAAACCCACCTGCTATGATACAAATAGCGATGAAAAACACTAATTTAAGGATCAATCCTTGACGATAGATATTATAAAAGACGGTCATCCAAATAACTAACCCCAAAAGACATATACCGGAAAAAATTAAGTAGTCTGACAATGTTAACCTCCTAATTTCAATGTAAAAAATTTGTTTCTGGTTAGGAACGGTGGTTAAGAGCCTGTTAGGAAAGTCGTGATCGAATCGAAGGGTTGGTTATTTCGTCCTCATTCCTAATCATAAAATTCTTACATCTTGAAGTTAATAACCCTCTCCCGGAGTATGCCCGCCACTTTCGCCAATCCGCCGGCTGCGATGTTCACCTGTTGAGCACCGGAATTTGTATCACCGGCGGCCTTGCTAACACCTTGGATATTCAATGAAACCTCGTTTACCCCCATGGCGGCGTTGCTAGATGTTTGGGCCACTTCATTTGCCCCTTTTGCGATTTCGGCAATGGAGGATGCAATATCGTTGACCCCTGTGTTTGCCTGCTGAACATTGCCGGATATTTCGTTGGCCGCTTGTGTCTGCTGTTCGACTGAGTCAGTTATCATCATGGAGGATTCATTGATATTGTTGATAATGTCAGACACGTCTGCCATGACCTTGATGGCTTCTTCCGTATTTGCCTGCACACCTTGGATGCGCTCGGCAATATCCTCAGCCGCACGGGCGCTTTGATTTGCAAGTTCTTTGATTTCATTGGCCACAACAGTGAATCCTTTTCCGGCGTTTCCCGCAGAAGCCGCCTCGATTGTAGCATTCAGAGCCAGTAAATTCGTCTGTTCCGCAATACGCTTGATCACCTCGGTCACATTTCCGATTTCCTTTGCCGCGCCTCCCAGAATTTCCATCGTGTTTGTTGCGGAACCCGACATTTCTCCCGCTTTTATAGCGATATCGGCTCCTTGGGATGCGATGCCCGATACTTCATGGATTGTCACGGACATTTCTTCTATGGATGAGGCGATGGAATTCATATTTTGCGACATCTGTTCCGCGCCAGAGGAGACGTTTTGAGCATTTATGCTCATTTCCTCGGCAGCTACCGCCATTACATTGATGTCAGTCGCCACTTGTTTTGCCGCATCGGCGACATTAACCGACTGAGCATCCGTCTCTCTCGATGTCGCCGAGAGCTGTTCGGACAGGCCGGACATCTCTCCCGATGCGGAATTCAGAGCAACAATATTGTCTGCCACATCCTTGATTATTTTTTGCAGGTTTTGTACGAACTGATCGAACCATCCCGCGAGTTCACCGATTTCATCCTGGCGTTTCAAATCAAGCCGCATGGTGAGATCGCCCGTGCCTTGTGCGATATTTCTGAGACCGTTTATGACGAGAGCCACAGGTGAAGATATTGATTTCATGATTCCCACCCCCACGAACAATCCGAACATGCCCGCGATTATGGTTAAAACAGTAATCCAGATGACGGAATCCCGACGTGCCTTGACCGCTTTATCACGCAGTAATTCCATCTGCTGTTTATGCTTTGCCACTTGCTCCTCAAGAGCGGACAGGGCTTTCTTATGGACCGTGTATCCTTCACCCACCATCAGGGCGAGAGCTTCTTCCTTGGCATATTCATTGCTGCTTTCCAGCACAGTTTTTCCAATTTCCCTGAATGTTTTCCATTCTTTCTCAAATTTTGATAGTCCGTTCGCTGGATTCGTTTCATCTCCGATGAGTTCATTGTACGACACTATTTGAGAGGTGATTTTGTCGTAATATTCTTGAATCTCCTTTTCTTGTTGTGCCATGATATCGGGTTCCGACACCGCAGTATGAATTGTCAGGTGAATCATAACTTCAGACGCTTTTTTTTCGATCTCGTTCAATTGTATAATCGGAAGGGCCTGGGTTTCAAAAAGGGACAGGGATACATTCGCAACACTGTTTGTGAAGAAAAAGCCTACGCTCCCTATTACTGCCAGGCACCCGATGGTGAATATTGCGTTAAGAATTAATTTCGATTTGATACTCATATCTGTTTCCTCCAGTCTGTTCGTTATTGATAAAGGTTGTCATTATTAAACCACTTTCCCCTGAATCGGGAAGTCTCCGGGTGGAACCGGATGCAAAAAATCGCTGCGCTTAATTTTTGCGCTCCTAAACTTCCCATCTACTGATAATCACTGACACGTTAATGTTGAAATTCTCCTAAAATATTTCCGATAGCTTCCACTGTCTTCGCCGTGTTGCTATGAACGTTCTTAATGTGTTTTAGAGTGTTTTTTACAGTTTATTCGATTCCGATTGCGTCAACGGAAAATGTTTCATCTGCAAAGGCATTGATATCAATGGCTTTCTTTAAAATTTTGCTTTCAACCGCCAGATCCATAATCTGCTTCAATCCCGGTTTGTCCACGTTTAAGTTCGAATAGTTGATCACTGCGATGTCCGCGCGCAAGCTCTGGATCACAGATTCGATATTATGGCTCGGTATGTATTCACTCACTATAGTAGCGATATCCCGGAGTGCCTGGCCGCCCTCGGCCCTTGCGGAATCGATCTCCCTTCCAGCTTTATGGATGTAATAAACAAGCTCTTTTAACGCCTCTTTTTTGTTTTTAATGGCATTGTCAGAGGCGATCATTATGCATTCAACATGGCCATGTTTTGACTGAATCACATCCTTGGAATACCATGCCACTTTGCCGAAGCCGTCTGTTTCAACGATATCCGCCCAGGGAAGGGACTGCTCGAAACAGGCGGCTTTGCCTGCCTTAGCCTGCTGTTTAAGAAAAACAGGTGATAGCGGTGGGGCCACAGCTTTGGCCAGAACATCTCCATCGCCGCTACCGATGGCCAGAGTCTTGCCATGATCCTTGAGATATTTATACATCACGACTGTATGTGTCGCCAGAAGGGAGGGGACAGCGCAGATACTGGGCCGGCCCGTCTCTTTTTTCCAGGCCTCCAATGCGTTGGCGACATCAGCAGTGGGTTTTCTGTTGAGCCGTTTTTCGGAAAGGTTCAATTTCTTTTCCAAAATTTTATTGATAGCCAGGGCGTTGCCGTCCCGGTGGACCAGGCTGACGACCCGGAGATTCGGTTTTTTACCAAACATATCCATGGCCATCGGAGAAATGATATATGCCACATCAGCCTGTCCAGCTTCGAACTTGCCACGCAGACTCGGCCAGCTTTTCATCATTTCAACGGTATAATTGCATTGTTGCATCTCTGAACGGTATTTTGCATGAGCAATGACCGCGGCCGCATAATGATCGGCAAGAGGAATATATAAAGCATTGATTTTTTCCTTAGCTAAGGTATTAATGGGGAATGCGAAAACAACCATTAAAATTACACATAAAATTATTCTTTCTTTTTTAAAAATTTTCAACTCGTTCTCCTTTCCAGTTTTATATAGTGAAAAAATATTGCTTAGGAACAAAATAACTTTCCTATTTTAGAAAATGGGAATGCTAGATTCAGCTTGCGTCACAGGTAAGGCAAACTGAAGTCAGCACTCCTGCCCGTCAGCTAAATGTTGACATAACATTAGTGTATAGATGCCTTGTACATCATCGGCTAATATTTGAAAAATATCAGGCTGAAGATTAATTCCAACGACACCATAAAACTAACCATAGTAACTTTTTTTGATTTATTTGTAAAACGGTTTTTCAAGACGAAGACTGATAAGGAGCAGGGATGAAATAACCACCCCCGTTTCTTGATTTCAGCACTCCTTAAATCAGTTAATTATCGATAAATACCGGCTCCCATCGCGACATCTTTACCCGGTACTTTATAGATATAGATGTACATTATAACTGCTTACAAAAAACAAATCAACGGATTTGACCCACTACCGATGATTTCGATAAGGTTAAGCTGGATTTAATTATTTGTAAAGAGAGAATACTGTATCAGAATGCTTCTAAGGCTTATAACGTCGTACCAAATCTTAATACCGGGTGATTTTATTAACATTTATGCCTTGAATTTATCGACATTTTCATGAAGTTGGCCGGCAACACCTTTAAGCCTCTCCGCTGACTTTCGGAAACAGCCTTGCTGACTCTATGAATATTGGATATCATTTTGTTGTTGGGATGACATTTTTTCAGAACTGAACAGCTCTGTCGGTGTGCTAAGATGATTTGCGAAAAAAATACCAATCCCGCTTGTCTTTTTTACCGTATTCTGGGTCACACCAGAGGCTGAATACATAAAGTATGCAACTCTGCCCCGCCTTGAAGACGAAAAAAAATCCTTCGCAACTTTGGTATATTTTTATCAGCAAAAAACCTAAAGCAACTCACGCAGGCCCGAAGAGCGCAGAATCGGGTGGCGGGCGGCGTCGATCAGGATTTTTTGATCGGCAAACAAGGTGACTTTCTTTTTGGCGCGGGTCAGTCCGGTGTAAATCAATTCGCGGGTTAGAACAGGCGATTGGCTGTCAGGAAGCAGTAAAAGCAGGTTTTCAAATTCTGACCCTTGGCTTTTATGCACGGTCATGGCATAAACGGTTTCATGTTCGGGCAGCCTTCGAGGATTGATCGGACGCATCCGGCCATCTTCATCTGGAAAATAGACACGCAATTCACCTGTGTCCGACGCAGGCCATGTCAATCCGATGTCTCCGTTGAAAAGTTTCAAATTATAATCATTGCGTGTGATCATCACGGGCCGCCCTTTATATTCATTGAGTCCGGCTTTGATGAAACCGTTGCGTTGCAGCAACCTCTCTGTCAGGAGATTGATTTGTTCAACCCCAAAAGGCCCTTTACGCAGAGCGCACAAAATTCTGAATCGGCTGAACGCTTGAAAAATCACATCAGGAGACAGGTTTTCAGCCATTGCCTCTAAATAGGGAGTCAAACCGGTTTTCACAGTCCGCTTAAAATCATCGTGCAACCCCCGGGAATCATAAACCGAAGCGGCAGGGAATTGCTTGACATCGGGATATCGCCCCTGTCGGACGCGATGGATAACGCGTTGCAAGGCTTGCTCGCCGCCCGGACTTTCGATTTTATTGGTCGCCCGGCTCAACATTTTAATTCCTGAATCACCTTTAAAGCGGTATCCCTTTTTCAGTTCAACGATACAGTCATCCAGGTTTGAGGCATATTTGGCCGCTTCCGGTTGATGACCGGTGGCAGCACAACAGTTTTTACTGAAAACATCGGAAAACGCATCCGCCGCATTTTGATGGACGCCGCAGATATCACCCAGCACGGCACCCGGTTCGACCGATGCGAGCTGGTCCTTATCGCCCAGTAGCAACAGGCGTGCATTCGGCGGCAAAGCCGAGATAAGTTTGGCCATGAGCGGCAAATCTACCATAGAGGCTTCATCAACTGCCAAAACATCTATGGATAGAGGATGATCTGCATTATGCCTGAAGTAAGGGGAGTCAGGAATCGTTCCCAGCAATCGGTGAATGGTCGAGGCGTCATCCGGCATGGCGTCCTTGACGCTCTCAGGTGCCTTGGATTCCAGTTTGGCCTGCCGAACCGCTTCTTTCAAACGTGCGGCGGCCTTTCCGGTAGGTGCTGCCAAGGCGATTCGAAGCGTCTGTGGAAGGTGAATTTCAATCAGCAATGCCAGGATATTGGCGACGGTGAATGTTTTGCCAGTGCCCGGCCCGCCGGTGATCACACAAAAATTTTTAAACAGAGCTGCGAAAGCGGCTGTTTTCTGCCAGTTGATTTCATCATCAGTTTTCATAAACAGTTGATTCATGCGCTGCGGTAAAAAAATGTGCTCAGATAAATCATGTTGCATTTCAGCGCGTTGCCGGATCGAATCGGCCAGTTCTTGTTGGTAGCGCCAATAGCGATACAGATAAAGCCGAGCATTGGACTGATCCAAAACCAGCGGTTTTTTATCGCCCGGATTTCCCACCATACCGGTTTTAAACAATGCCTCACACCATGCGCCGGTTTGATAGCATTGGATTGCGGGGGATGAGGCGGTATCCGGCCATTTTTGCCCGGCCAGCAGGTTAAGGTCAAGACAGATATGGCCTTCACGCATGCGTGTGCTGACCAAAACGGAAGCCAGTTCAAGTTCAGGATTGGGATTCGGTGCTGTCAGCATCATAAATCCGGTGAAATGTTTGTCCAAATCGGTGACAACTCCTTGACTGTGCAGTTCGGATATCATATCGGCAGGTTTCATATCAGATAATTAGGAGTTCTTTGGTATATGGAATTTTTTCCTTTTTTTATAAGATATTCCGAGCAGCATAATGATACCTATTGCCATAAGCCACAGGGTTGCAGGCTCAGGAATTGATGAAATTTGCGGAACATCGGACGGATTACCAGGTTCCAGTCCCGCCTCTTTATATTGCCGCTCAGTTTCAAGCACGACTGCCCCGCTTATCGGTGTTACCAACTGATAATTAACAGCAAGCTGAATGGCCTGATCAATTTTTGATTTAGAGGGATACAGCCTCAAAATTTCGTTGTATGCCCAGAGCCTTGCAAGATGCGATGAGGTCTCCTTGGTCTGCTCCGAATAAGAGATTGCAGCGGTTCTCTCTCTTGAAATTGTGAAGTCTTTCCGCTTTCCGTTCCAGGCGGCAAACAAATTTTTTACATCAGATGCGTTACTGCCGGTAAACGGGAGAAGTTCAACGGCTCCCGGCGCACGGAGTTTTTCAATAATGCGGTTCGGGCCGTTTGTAACCTGTATATCGAAAAGGCGGACACGGCCAGGACGCCTATCCCATTTTTGCTGCAAAATTTCCGTGCTTTGCAGTAAAATCGGCTGATTCCCGTGAATCCATACAATCGCGCTACCGGATTTTTCAGCGGCGATTTCCCATGCCAGTGCCAGAGCCGATACGTTATTCTGCCCGCCCTCATAATCGGATTCTCTGATAATATTCATGGCTGTCTGATATATTTCTTTGCTGCCCTTTTGTACAGGTATTACCAGTTTTTGGGTTGTATCCGATGCCAGAACAAGTCCGAATTCGACCTGTTCGGGCAGATAAGCAAAAGCTTCTGCAATGGCCGGAATCGATTTTTTCATGCCGCGGGAACCGTCAATCACAGCCACGATTCGTGAGGGGATTGGAACCTCTGTTTCTTCAATTACCTGCCGGATAATCTGTCCGTTTTTGCTGAATGAATCCGAAGTCCATGCCATAACAGCATCATCTGACCGGGCTGCCTGAATCGCAATTCTTGTTACTGCGAAATCCGAATCATCCATCGTTCCCCGCACGGCATAAAGTCCCTCCTCAATTTGCTCCGCTTTAAAGGTGTTGATTGTTGTGGAAAGCGGTTTTTTGGACTCTGCCCATATTGAATGCCGAATCCCTTTCGGGATGCTGAAATTGTACTCACTCAAGCATGGAAGGAGAAGAATGCCTTGTTCCCTGCTTTTAAGATGCAGCGGCGATGTAATTCCGATCCGTATCTTCATTTCACCGCCGGGCGGGACAGGGAAACACTGCACCAACACACGGTCCGTGCCTTTTGTTGTGACAAGTACAGGGTCTCTTCTCCGTCTGACAACCCGTGTGTAAGCTTGACGAACCTTTCCTCGTGTGGAAAAAGCGGCCTCCCGTTCCTCTCCGTCAATCCAGAGTGTCAGACGGGAAACCACTCCCCCGGGAGGAAGTAATATCTGCGCCCTGGCTTCCTGTTGACGCCTTGAACTGTTTCTGAACACAAGAATCCACTCCAGATAGCTCAATGCGGCATCCGAATGTATCACGGCATCCATTCTGGAATCCTTCAAAGAAAGCCCTTCCACTTTTCCGGAAACCGCTTCACCCCCAATCCCCTCATCAAAACGGGGCCTGCGAAAATATAGACGGTCGCCAGAGGGAGAGGGAGAAGGAGAAGGAAAGGTATTGAAAGGGGTTCCGGTAGTACGATAGTAAAGTTTACGGGCTTCCTTAAAATCAACATTAGTTATCCTCGCAAAAAAAGGGTTCCTCCCAAATACGTAGCACATTTCAAGCATGGTATCTTCATCGCCAAGCCAGCGAAGGAACCGGATGCCGCTCATTTCGTATTTGGGATCGTCCGACACAGCCATATTCATACCCAAGTGGGTCAAAATTGGCGATATATGAAGAATAAGAAGCATGCCCAAACCGATCACCGTGCCTTGCCATAACCCTGAATTTTTCCGTTTTTTTGCAACCTGAGAGATATTGTTCAAATGGCGGCGGCAACTGATCGCCGAAATAAAAGAACATATCGGAGCCAGCCCGCATAGGCCGATTCCCACGAAGAGAATGCCTATTAAAGAGACAGGCAAAAGGGGAAGAAACAAAACAGTATATGCCAAAGACACGCCAAGGGCGATTCCATTGGCAAGTCCGAGCTTTGAAAGATATGTTGTATTGTCCCGCAGGATCGCGAGCCAGCAAATAAAATTCCCCGCAGGTATAAGGCTGAAAATAAGGATATGCCAGAACGTAGGCAGCGGGTTGAAAAAAGTTTCCGCACAGATATGGGTGAACAATTCAAAAATTGCCGCGCCTGTTGGCAAAATGGTACCGAACAATAAAATGGAAATTAGTCCTTTAGGATGCTTGGCTTCCGATTCTTTGGGCAATTCACTGGATTTGTCTTTTGCGGACTGGGTTTCTTCAGCCATGTTGTTTTCCTTTCGTCAGATTGCATCTCTCTAGAATAACAGCAAGGATGGTTTACAAGCAAGGATAGTAACGTTACTCAGAATGTCCTCAACATTTCAGAACGTTGTTTCTTATAAATAATTTTTGTATTCTTTTCAAGTGCTTTCTGGGTAACAGATAGAGGAATTACATCAAAAAGTACTTAACAATCTCCTTTATGATAATTTATAACAGCCTTTATTTTAAACTGCGAGCAATCATTAAATTATTACTGTAAAGGAGTTATATTATGAATGCAATAGCCGAAAACAAAAGCGCCGTTGCGGGAATCCGGCGGCGTTTTGTCGAAGAGGAATTTGAAGTGGCCCTCGGTTGGAAGAAACAGTCCGCCCATCCCAAAAAATTTGTAAATGAACGGATCGGAAAAGTTTAAACTACTTTTAGCCTGATATGAAAGATGTTTAATCTAATAGATGATTTTCTGAACACCCCCCTGACGATTATAAAATATAGCGACTCAGGTCTTCATCATCTTTGATATCTTTTAATTTATCACTTACAAAAACGCGGTCAATTACGATTTTTTCCTTTTTCATATCCGGCGCTTCAAAAAGAATATCTTCCAGCAGACATTCCATCAGCGTATGCAGCCGCCGGGCGCCGATATTTTCGGTCATGTTGTTGACTTCTTCAGCTATGCGGGCGATTTCCTCTACGGCATCATCTTCAAACACCACATCAACTTTTTCAGTTCTCAACAACGCTATATATTGAAGCAGCAGGGCGTTTCGGGGTTCGGTCAAAATGCGTACAAATTCTTTCTTAGCCAGCGAATTCAGCTCAACCCGGATCGGAAAACGGCCTTGCAGTTCAGGAATCAGGTCAGATGGTTTGGCAATATGAAAAGCACCGGAAGCGATAAATAAAATATGATCCGTCTTTACAGGTCCGTATTTGGTCGTAACAGTTGAACCTTCGACAATAGGCAAAAGGTCGCGTTGAACACCTTCACGGGAAACATCCGGCCCGGTGGAACTGCTCTTGCCGGTAATTTTGTCAATTTCATCAAGAAAAATGATTCCGGATTGTTCCACTTTCTCAATGGCTGAATCAATGACATTATCCATATCCACCAAATTATGCGCTTCCTCTTGCGCCAAAATTTTCATGGCTTCATGCACTTTGACCTTGCGTTTTTTCGTATTTTTCGGCATCAGACCACCCAGCATGTCCTTGAAATTAATTCCCATCTCTTCAATACCCATGTTGGAAAAAATTTCCACGGAAGGCATATTCTGGCCGGATACTTCAATATCCACATAGCGTTGATCCAGTTTGCCTTTACGTAACATTGCGCGTAGTTTTTCGCGCGTAGAAGATGATTCTTCGCTTTTGCCGGTGACCAGTTCGAGAGCAATTTCTTTATCATCATCGCCATTTGAGGCTCGTCGCGGAGCGGGTTTGGGGAGCAAAAGGTCCAACATTCTTTCTTCGGCGATACGTTGGGCTTTTTCCTGAACGTCTTCCTGTTCCCTGGAACGGAGAACATTCACGGTCAGTTCAACCAGGTCGCGCACCATGGATTCGACATCCCGCCCCATATAGCCGACCTCAGTGAATTTGGAGGCTTCAACTTTGCTGAAGGGTGAGTCGGTGAGGTTGGAAAGCCGTCGGGCAATTTCGGTTTTGCCTACACCGGTGGGGCCGATAAGGATAATATTTTTCGGTGCGATTTCATCGCGTAAATCTTCAGGCACCTGCTGGCGTCGCCATCGGTTCCTGAGCGCAATGGCTACGGAACGTTTAGCCTTATCCTGTCCGATTATATATTTATCAAGTTCTTGAACAATTTCAGATGGTTTCAGATTCATCATAAATGCACACTCATTTTGGAGGTTTCAGTGATTTGCGAGCGCTTGCCAATATTACGCTCTACAAATCTAAATATATGACCGGATTTCAATTTGTACAGTCAGAAGGAATGCAAGCTTTGGCTATTACGATGTCCGGCAGCTTTATTTTACAAACTGATCTCTTCAATAGTTACAGAGTCATTGGTAAACACACAGAGGCTGCCCGCTATTTTCATGGCCGCGGTGACAATTGAAGTCGCATCCATATCGGTGTGGCGAATCAGGGCAATCGCGGATGACTGGGCAGCGACACCTCCGGAACCGATGGCAATGATGCCTTCATCCGGTTCAATCACATCGCCATTGCCTGAAATAAGAAACATGCGTTCGTCATCTACTGCAATCATCAGTGCCTCCAGGCGTCTCAAATATTTATCGGTGCGCCAATCCCTGGCCAGTTCAACAGCGCTGCGCGTCAGGTTGCCGTTGTAGCGTTCCAGTTTGCCTTCGAGACGCTCGGAAAGATTCAGCGCATCGGCCGTGGCTCCGGCAAAGCCCACGATAATTTTGTCATTATAAATTTTGCGTACTTTTTTTGCGCTATGTTTGACGACCGTATTATTCATGGTCACTTGACCATCTCCGGCTACCGCCACTTTATTCTTGCATTTGACAGCCAAAATTGTTGTTCCTCTGATTTTCATTGTTTATCAGCTCCTGTTTTGTGTATCGTAATTATCATGCTTACAAGCTCAATAGCTTTTGAACCAAAACATCAACATCTGTATAAGGATTTAATTCATAAATTTTTCTCCCACGATTCAGATCATTTTGCGAATATTTTTGTATTTTCTTCGCATTGCCAATCGCCTGGTCGGTTTTATCCTTTAATTTTGAATAATTATCATCATATTTTTCGTAATTTTGCATGTATTCAAATCTGAGATGACGTTCCAAATCAGCAGATTTATGAAATGCTTTTGTCGTATAAGTAAAATGCAACAAAAACCAAAACTCAAAAGAGATACTTGAAAAAGCTATGTTGATTTTATTGGCATTAGCCTGATCGAATGTCTGAGGGTGTTTTGTGTATCCGTCCTTGTCAATAACAATCCAAATGGCATCATACGAATTTTTTTCGGCATTGGCAATTTTTTTCAGAGATTTCGCTTCAGCGACTAACTCTTTCCCGGTGTTTTTGTTAGAATCATAAATTTCAATCCTTAACGCCGCCAATTTATTGCGATGATATTTATCGTGTTTCAACCCCTTAAAGTAATTTGGCTCGGTTTCCCTGCCCTCGCAGAGGATTAGAATCCGCTTATTGGGCTTACGTCTATTTGTCAGTCTCTTTTTGGGCATTTTTTATCCACTCTTCAAATCTGCCAATCATCGGTAATGCTCCAAAGCGGCCGCTCAGATACCATTTATCAAAAGGTGTTTGAGAACTCACCTCGCTATAATCAAATTCACTGATAGAATATAGTGATGTGATGCCATATTGATTTTTTTCGCATAACCATATTTGGTCGCGTCTTAACGAATCGGGATTTAATAACGTGGTATCATGGGTGGCAAAAATTAATTGAGCATTTTCAGGGTTTGTTTCAGGATTATGAAAAAGATCGATTAGCGCTTGTGTCATCAGCGGATGTAAACTGTTATTCAGTTCATCAGCGATTAAGACCAGTCCGTTTTTTAATACATAAATAATTTTTCCAGCTAAATCATACAACTTTTG
Organism: Desulfococcaceae bacterium HSG9; assembly: GCA_030378005.1. GTDB lineage: Bacteria > Desulfobacterota > Desulfobacteria > Desulfobacterales > JAUCGF01 > JAUCGF01. Next base: position 16,849 of record JAUCGF010000002.1, read on the forward strand.
CGTTCCATCAGATTCATCTTCAAGATCAAATCCGATGTTTCCGGCTTCTTTTCCGTTTTCAAAGACCTTATGAAACATTTGAGGTTTTTTAATCCCTTGAGTCATATAAATTTTTCTTAATAATTTTGTTGTTTTTGGCATTTTTTGATCAAGAAATTCATTATCATCAATTTTTCTTTTTTTAATTTCCATATATTCAATGCCGGTATCAGCAATTTTTAAAAAATCACTGATAAATTTTTTATTCGATTCGTCTTGCAAACATAACTCAGTAGTAAAATTTTGTGGGATTTCATGGGGATGAACTAATAATTGCAATGTATTTCTGAAATACAAATAGATTTCTCTTAACAGTTTATTGTTGCTATTAGCGGCTTTAGATAGAAAAAGATGATTTTCCAGAAGTTGGTTTTCAATAGTTTTCGCAGGTCCTTGAAAATTTTTTCCAAATTTAATTCTTTGCCCCTTTTCCCGATGAAATAAAACGGCTTCGTATCCTTTTGGGAAAAAAACCAACGATTCTTTTAAAATTTCATCGTGGTCAAAATGAATTTCATAACGATAGCGCACCGAATCATTGCCAAGAAATTCAATCTCAAACATAGTCGGTTCGCCAGAAGAATTTTTATTCAATCTGAACGGGTCGTAATAAAATAGCTTATCTCCTAACTTCAAATCTGTTGATTTGATAACAAAATCAATAAAGGTCTCAAATGCTTTGATGATGTTACTTTTACCTGCCGCATTCGCCCCGTAAATAACTGCCGTTTTCAGCAGATTGATAGTTTTTTCCCTTTCAGATTGAAATACATTATCAGGGTGTTCGGATATATTGGTTGCCAGTGCGCTTAACGTAATCGACTCTCGAATAGACCTATAATTTTTAATGGTAAAATCAATCAGCATTACTTTTACTCTTTTCCTAAAATAATTGGGCTATAATAGTTGTTTGCTCCTCTGATTGCTGAGGAAATTGTAAGGTTGTTAGCCCAATACATTGGAATTGCTATTAAACCTCATCAGTGACCACACCATTGCCTTTCACACGGAACACCATCATAATCTCCGTCAATCTTAACACCAGGGCAATTGTTTAGGTAAAACATCGCCTCTTCACAGGAAGTCATTTCCGAGCAATATACTTTTCCTTCACATTTATATTTAGGCTGATCCTTATATGAATTTGTATTCTTCAACATAATAATATCCTTAACCTCATTAAAAATATTAAAAACAAACTGATGCCCATCGTTATATAAGAAAAGGGCAACTATGATAATCATTATCAGTCTAAACCCAAATTTATTAAAAGACATACCGGATTTTTTACTCCTGATTGATTTTTTGGTACCGCTATAAATAGGTTTTACGCCTTCAATTCTTGCATTTATCGCTCTGATTTTTCCTTTGTTATCCATACTCGTCTGATATAAGATAACATCCTCGATAACAGGGCGACGGCTCATTTTTTTCAATGCCGTTATATGAATAAAAACGTCCTGTTTTCCCTCTTCTGGTTTAATAAATCCAAAGCCCTTATCATCTTTCCATGTAGATAATTTCCCCTTATGTGTTAAAGATGCCATCAGTTTGCTTGTCCCTTTTTTTCAATCCTCAATTACAATCTCCCCTTCCGCAAAATCGCAATTAAAAGCCATATTCCCATAACCGCGGCGGCCGAAAAACCGATAATCCCAATCAGAGATATTCCATAGACAAAAGGCGGAATCTCAGAATTGATGATGATCGCTGAACCTATGAGCAAGGATGCGATAACAATGGCAAAAGAGATTCGGTTGGATGTGCGGTCGTTTGTGGCGCGCATCTCGGCCAGCCCCGTATGCCGGATATTAACAGTCAGTTTCTTTTGCTTGGCCAGACGGGCGATTTCAAGCAGATCATTTGGAAAGCGGTGTAAAAAATCCAGCAGTTCCGAACCGAGCCGCATCATATCTCCGGAGATGCGTTCCGGATGATAACGATTTAATTTCACTTGTTCAAGAAACGGGACGCTTTGGGAAATCAGATTAAAATCAGGGTCTAATTGGGCGGCTACGCCTTCAAGCGTGCCTAACGCTTTCATCATCAGGAAAAGATCAGGCGGGATGCGGAGCTGATTGCGGGATGTCAGTTCAAGCAGATGGGACAATACTTTGCTAAGGTCAATGTCCTTTAGCGGTTTATAAACATGCTCGTTAATAAATTCGGAGACATCTTTTCTAAGTATTCTTAAATCCGGTTCATCATCCCAAAGAGCCAGTTTTACAAGCACTCGCGTAGTGCCATCATCATCTTTATTCACCACATTTTCAATCAAATCGACAAAATTTTCGCGGGTTTGTCGATCCACTGACCCGACCATACCGAAATCAATCAAACAGATGACATTTTGTGGCAAAACAAAGATATTGCCTGGATGAGGGTCCGCATGAAAAAAGCCGTGATAAAATATCTGGGTCAGGCATATATCAGCACCTCGCTGGGTAATCCGTTTGCGGTCAAGCCCCATATCAGACAGAGCTTGAATATCGGACACTTTAACCCCTTCGACAAATTCCATTGTTATTATCTGGGAGGTTGTCAGTTCCCGAAACACCTTAGGAATATACAACGTATGGTCATCTAAAAACAATTGCGCGATTCGCTCCATATTGGATGCTTCAATGGTGTAATCAATCTCTCTTTCAAGGCTTTTGGCAAACTCATCAACAATTTTAACAGGTTGATGCAAAACCATTTCTTCAATATGACTTTCCATGAGAGTCGCCAGATGAAGCATGATTTCAAGGTCAATTTCAATTGTTTTATTTACGCCGGGGCGTTGCACTTTCACTGCCACCTGTTCGCCATCTTTGAGACGCGCTTGATAAACCTGCCCAATAGATGCCGATGCAAAGGGCGTTTCGGAAAACGATTGGAAGAGTTTTTCGGGAAATTGTCCGAAGTCATCTTCAAAAACCTGACGAATTGCGTGATAATCGCGCGGGGGCACATGATCTTGAAGTTTGGCAAGTTCACTCAGAACATCTGGCGGGATAAGGTCTGGACGTGTTGAAAGAATTTGTCCTAATTTAATATAAGTAGGCCCCAGTTCTTCAATCGCCATTCGTAATCGTTGGGCACCGGCTAACCGCTCAACACGCGGGCGGCGATCTTTGGCGATCATTTGCAGTCCGATTTCGATATATTGATCAATTTTGAGGCGTTCGATGAAATCGCCAAAACCGTATTTGAAAAACACGCCCAAAATTTGGCGGTAACGGGTTAAATGACGGTAAGTGCGTCCGATGACGCCTATTTTGCGAATACTAAGCATTTCAGAAGTTTTAAGTGTTAAGTTTTAAGTTGCAAGTTATTTCATCGTGACGGAATAATTTGAAACTTATAACCGGCGAGTTTATAATATTATTTTTTACCGGACCCGAGGGATTTTTTAATATCCCGAATTTCTTTCTTCATTTTATTGAACTCTTCACCGGTAACGACATCAACCTTTTTTAAAAACTCTTTGACCGATTTTCCAACTCTTTCTTCAAGTTTATCCTGAGTTTCACCATATTTGGTCAAAATTTCCTCAACAAATTTTTTACCTTCCTCTTCAGTCATTTTACTTTGGCTCACCCAATCCTGAGCCATGTTTTCGGCTTCATCTTTAGCCATTAATGCCAATCCCACGCCGCCGACCATTGTTTTTTTGAATAAATCAATCATTATTCGCTCCTTACAGTTAATATACTTAATTATAGGGTGGTGCAATAAGTACTTGGACATATATTTTCAGGTATAGAATTCTTCAATAAATCGGGTTTTTCTAAAAAACCCGATTTCTAAAATACCGGAAAACTTTTGTCCAAGTACTTAATGGTGGGTTTCGCTACGCTACACCCACCCTATAGACTGTCAGATAATTAATTTCACAAGGATAGAGGGAGGAGAACGTAGTATATCTCCGACCGATAACGCAGTGAAATTATTTAGGTGACGGTCTATACATTACGGATATCAGGTAAGTTGTTCCATTGAGAATTTTGTAATCACTTCAGCTTGCCAATTAATATGCTGGCAATGGTATTTTTCTGAATCTCTTTAGTGCCTTCATAAATTTCCGTAATTTTGGCATCACGATAGAACCGTTCAACTTCATACTCCGCCATATAGCCATACCCGCCATGCAATTGAATGGCTTCATCAGCAACTTCCACGGCTGTGCGAGCGGCAAACATTTTGGCCATAGACGTCAATTTGGCATCCATGCGGCCTTGATCATAATTCCAGGCCGCTTTGTAGGTGATCAGACGTGCCAGCTCGATTTTGGTTGCCATATCGGCCAGTTTATGTTGATTTACTTGGAATTGGGCAATCTTTTTACCAAACTGTTCACGCCCTTTGGTGTAAGCCAGGGCGCGGTCAAAGGCACCTTGAGCCGTTCCCAGAGCCTGCGCCGCCACTAAAATCCGACTTTCATCAAAAAACTCCAAAACCTGATAAAAGCCGCGCCCCGCTTTGCCAATTATATTTGTCTTAGGAACACGCACATCTTTAAAAACCACTTCCGCAGTGGGCATTGAATGAATTCCAAATTTATCGCCGACATCGGCAGTTGAAACCCCTTCACGGTCAGCTTCCACTAAAATCAAGCTTTGCCCTCGATGTGAAGGTTTTATGTCTGTATCCGTCTGGCAGAGAACCGAATAAAACCCGGTCAGTGGGTGTCCGCCGTTGGTAATGAACATTTTCACACCGTTTATTACCCATTCATCGCCATCTTCATGCGCGGTTGTATCCATCCTTGTAATATCAGAACCGTGGTCAGCTTCGGTAAACGCGCCGCAGGACAACACTTTACCTTCGGCGACCTGGGGTAAAAATTCAGCTTTAAGTTCCTCGCTGGCAAACCGCAGAAGACACTCGGATGCAAAACTGGAAAGAATGACGGCGCTGCCAACAGTCGAGTCCCGGGCACAAAACTCTTCGGCAATCAGAATATTTTCCAGTACGCCAAGATCCTGGCCGGAATATTTTTCAGGAAAATGGACACCGATAAAGCCATAATCGGCGGCTTTTTTCCAAATTTTTTCTGGGAATTGATGTTTTTTGGCCATTTCAAGGGCGAGTTCCTTGTCAAATTCGCCTTTGGCAAAATCTCTGGCAGCTTTCTGAATCTCTTTTTGTGAGCGGGTCAGTTCAAAATCCATTTACACCTCCTGAAGCTGGTACCAAATTGGCAACCATGTTTATTGATTTATTATATAGACGTTCAGATAAATAATGTCACTACGTTATCGGTCGGAGATATACTATCCGTATTATCCCCTCTCTCTGGTCTTGTGACATTAATTATCTGACAGTCTATAAGAAAGTTTCACAAACTAAACTTAATTGATTAAATTATCATAAGGTCAGGCGTATTGCAATATTTTTAAAAATATAGAGCCTGCGCATAAACTCTGAATTCGACCCCCTTGGCACTATAAAGCCCAAAACAGCACAGACAATCGTATATAACTTTTTTTTATTTTAAAAAAGTGTCTCCTTTTTCAAAATCACCTTCTTTGAAACGGCTGTAACGTAATGGATTGTTCTTATTGTTCATCTTACCTGTGGCAATATCGGCAACTCTTTTACCTGCTGCCGGCGACATCATAACACCGCACCAATGACCGCAATTCATATATAACCCCTCTATTTCATCAATGGGACCGATGATGGGTTTATCATCCAGCGTATAGACGTATTGACCGGCTGATATATCAATGTCTTCCGCTTTTAAATTGTCAGCAACGGTTTCAAAAAAAGGATTGAGGCGGGATGCCCGATGGATTGATTCCGCTGCAAAATCCCAGTCCGTAGCTATGTCGTCCGCAGGGGCGCTTTCCGGTTCATCCGGGTTTACCCATGCGCATAACACGCCGCCGGCTTCGGGCCGCCAATAGCTGTGATTGACAAGATCGACCGTGAATGGCGCATCTGAAGGCAGGTTTTTATAGGATGTCCTGATATAAGCTTTTTGCCGCCGGACGGTCCTTAATGGAATGTCAATTCCTGCCATTTTTCCGATAACGCCTGCATAAGGGCCGGCACAATTTACCACCAATCTTGTTTGAATGATTCCTTTGTCTGTTTCAACTCCACAGATGCCCTTACCATCTATTTGAAGACCGGTTACTTTGGTTTTGGTAAAAAAGCTGGCATTTTTTGACCCTTTGGCAAACCCATAAGTGGTTTCATGGGTGGATATCCAGCCATCCCGATTATTAAAAGTGGCGGCAAGCGCTTGGGGTGCAAGAAAAGGAAATCGTTTCTGAAGATCATCCCCGATGATAAGTTCCGAGCCTGGCACGCCCAATTCATTATATCTTTTTAAAGCTTTTTCAAGGTCTGGCACCATATCAGGGTCATCTGTCACAAAAAGATAGCCTTTCTGGGTAATGCCAATGTCAATATCCGGAATATTTACCACGTCCTTGAAATTTTCAAACATTTCCACGCTTGGAAGAACAAGGTCTGCCATTGATTTTTCCGTGAACTGAGTTCTAAAACATTCAACACTGGCGGCTGTGGTCAATGTGGAAAGACCATCCCGTTTTTCAACGAGTATAACGCTCATGCCGGCTTTTGAAAGCCAGAACGCAGTGGATGCGCCCACTATACCGCCGCCGATAACAACCGCATCAGCCGTTTTATTTTCAAAATTTTGAGGAACAATTATTTCACTCATCTTAATTTTCCTTTCTATAGACGTTCAGCTAAATAATGTCACTGCGTTATCAGTCGGAGATATACGATGGGTATTATCTCCTCATTCTAGCCTTGTGACATGAATTATCTGAAAGTCTATATATCATATTTTCAGACCGACAGAGTTAAGCGTTTTTTCCGTTGGTATGCCATTTTTATCCCATCCCCTTGCTGAATAATAGGCATCTAACAGTTCATCAATCTCTTTTTTACTGATGCAATACCCTTTATTCGGCCCGCTTGGGGTTGGCTCTTCATAAAATCGCACAGGCGGATAATCAAAGTGACGGCCAAAGTCTTTTATTTCTCTTACCCAGATCATCCTTGTTAAATTCCATACTTTTTCAGATACCTTGATAAGGTCATCCCATGTCATTTTTTTACCGGTGATAACACTATAAAGTTCAGCATAATTTTCGACTTCAAACCCAAGTTCCATCATCTGGAGGCGGCAGCATCCCAAAAGGTCAAAGGCGGGCCGCGTATGTTGGGAATCAATGACAAATTGTGCCGAAGCCTCGCTATCAATCACGGCCTTGGGTCTTGTATCACTATCCGCTCCGGCCGATATAAGGTCATGAACATTGGTGGCCGCGCCTACGACATCATGCCCCAAAACCCAGGCACGATTATGATGCGCTCCAATATCCGCCGTCATATAGGCCAGCATCATGGAAGGCGCATTACGGCATTCATAGCCGGTCCACTCAAGGCCCTTGACATGAATGGCGAATTTTTCTGAGCCGTTCTTGATTTTTTCAGAAGCGACTTTAACGCCTTGGGCAAGCAGATCACCCAGCTCATTTTTTCTCAAACTCATGAGCTCTAAAAGATAAACAACGGAGTCAAAATCACCGAATTTAACATTTTTCCCGATTGCTTCTTTTGTAATCAATCCTTTTTCAAAACATTCAATCACAAAGGCGGCCACAGAAGCTCCTGATATGGTATCAATGCCAAGTTCGTCACACAGATAATTGGTATAGGCGATTTCTTCTATACTTTCAAGCATACATGAGCCGCCAAACAAGGATATGGTTTCAAATTCAGGCCCTTCCATGAAGGCAGAGCCAAGCGCGGTTTTTGTTTTACCGTATTTACCACAGGGTGTGGGACAGCAATAGCAACCTTTGTCTGTAATCTTTAAGCGTTCTAATACTTTTTTACCATTAATTTTATGGCAGTGGTCAATATGGGAAGTTTGAAAATTTTTCGCGGGAAAAGCTCCGACTTCATTGACCCAATCGGTGATACCGGCAGTTCCTTCAGGAGTCCATCCCTTAAAGCCCGGTTTTTCAGATACTTTTTTAAAGGCTTCTTTCCCTTTGATATATGCTTTTTCAAGATCAAAAATCGGAATATTTCCCGTACCTTTGACAGCAATTGCCTTGATGTTCTTGGAGCCGAGGACAGCGCCAATACCGGTTCGTCCCGCCTGACGCCCGAAATCATGCGAAATACAAGCAAATTTTACAAGTTTTTCTCCGGCAGGGCCGATGGTCAATATCTGAAAATCTTCACCCAAGTCTTTTTTCATCATCTCTTCACAGGTGAGGGAGCCTTTTCCCCAATAGGTCTTGGCAGGCCTGATTTCGACTGTGTTATCCTGGATAAAAATATAGCTTGGAATTGCAGCTTTTCCGGTGATAACGGCCATATCATAGCCTGCATATTTTAAGGCCGGTCCAAAATGTCCTCCCATGTTTGAATCTGCATAGCCACCGGTTGCCGGAGACTTTGAACCGAAATGGGTTTTGCCGCTGGCCGGAAGAAAATGGCCGGACAGAGGGCCTGTGGCGATAATAAAAAGATTGTTCTCGCCTAAAGGATCGGTATCAGGTGGCAGTTCCTGATAAAGTGTTTTGGCTACAAAACCTCTGCCACCGATAAATTCAGCACACATTTTTTCAGATAACAGCTCCTTAATAATCTGATTCGCGCTAAGGTCAATCCGTAAAACTTTTCCTGCATATCCATCCATTATTCACACTCCTCCGCAATTTGTTCCTGAGATATGATGATAGCTTCCCGAGGACATACCTTGGCGCATTCCCCACATAAAATACACTTGGCCGGAATGTCATCTTCATTTTTAATAATCATGACATCATGGGGGCATGCCTCCACACATAGATGACACTTAGTGCATTCATCCTCGTCAATTTGATAGATTCCATCTTGAAGAACAATAGCCTCAGTCGGGCAAACTTCGGCACACTCGCCGCATTGATCGCAAAAATGGATTTGATAAACTCCCGGTTCAGGAAACAGTCCTTGAATTCTCAAGAGCGCCTTGGCCGGTGTCACCAGTTGGAAGTTTTTAATACTACAGGCAAGTTTGCAGACGCCACAGCCTGAACAATCAGCATGATTAAATTTTAATTTCATTTGTAAAAGACCCCGCATTAAAATTGTATTCAAAATTCAGTAGATCGAAAAGGAACATGTAGGCTGGGTTTCGTTCCTCAACCTGTCAATTGAACGTTGTATCTGTCCTTTGAAATTCCGATTTTTTATTGATATGTGTCGGGCAGCTCAATGATCGTATCGGCTAAAATGTGCAGGATGTCACTGCGTCCAAGGACGCTCATAACCAAACACATTGGATAACCATAAGCCCACCCATGTTCGATTCATCTGGCTTGATGTTGATAAAGAGTCAGTTCTCAGTTCACGATACGTATTGATTTATTACTGATAAAGCAGATTGTCAAGAATGATCAATGGAAAATATTTGGGATTTGAAGGTTCCGCTTAAAATGAATATCGCCAGCGGGAAGAATTGGGCGGAGGCGCATTAGTTTAAAATGAATTCATTATTTCTATATTGACATTGATAAAAATAAAGTATTTATCGCTGGACATTCGAACTGAAACCGCCCATAATTGACAGTTGCTGTATGCGGGTGATTTTATTTTACGTCAATCCAATCTTAAGGATGTTTTTCTAAGAATCACAAGGAGCAAATTAAATGAGTGAATCCACTGCGGTTGTTCATATAAATGTTGATCCGCCTGTTTTTTTAAAGCGACTTTACAGTGTCTGGTTTCGTCATTTTCGTGTATATACCAAAAGTCTGTTCAGCAACGGTTTCCCGCCTTTTGTCGAACCGCTTATATTTTTGGCCGGAATCGGTCTGGGGTTGGGGCGCTATGTGGGAATGATCGAGGGAGTGAGCTATATTATGTTTCTCGCTTCAGGAATTATCGTTCCGCCGGCCATGTTTACATCCTCTTTTGAATGCACGTTCGGAACGTTTATCCGCCTTGAATTTGATAAAGTTTATGATGGCATGGTTTCGGCTTCGCTGACGGTTCGGGACATTTTTATCGGCGAAATGCTTTTTGCCGGGACCAAGGCTTGCTTTTTTTCAGGTGCGGTTCTAAGCGTGGTTGCCTGTTTTGGCCTGATTCAGTCGCCCATGGCGATATTCACCCCGTTAATAGGATTTCTGACCGGCCTTATGTTTGCCGCACTGGCGCTTTTTATCACCTCTTTTGTGCGTAATATCAACCAATTCAACTTTTTTTTCACCGGCTTGATGACGCCCATGTTCTTTTTTTCGGGAATTGTTTTTCCGTTGGAAAGTCTGCCGCAATACGCGCAATATATTGCCGCGCTGTTTCCGCTGACACATGCGGTGGCTCTGGTGCGGGCATTTTGTTTCAATCGATTGGAACCGGCACTGCTGTTAAATCTTTTGTATATGATTATTTTTATAGCTGTTTTTGGTGCGCTGGCGATCAAACGGCTGACGTTGAGAGTGATTGATTAAGATATGTTAAATCCGCTAAAAGTGGTAGCTTTGGAAAGGCGCCTTGAAAAATGCCGTAATATCATCACACTGGGAGTGCGTACCAACTTTGATGATTATGATGACGAAGCGGCCGAATTAATACGGACATCGGCAAAAATTTATTATCCGACGGTGTTTTATGCCGATCTGTTTGATGCTGCCGGGAAACAGACATTTCCCAGTTATCACACTTATAAATGTGTTCAGGATAAAATCAAACAAACGGCTTTATTTCAATTGCTTAAAATCCCCCATCCTCGTACAAGAGTGTTTTATGGCAAGTATCAGAAAAAGGCGATCACCCGGCATTTCAAATTTCCGTTTATCGCTAAAATTCCCCGCGGTTCGGCTATGGGTAGAGGGGTTTGGTTAATTAAAAATGAAGTTCAACTGCGATCTTATTGTCAAGAGCCTTTTCCGGCTTATATTCAGGAATATCTGCCTGCTGACCGGGATATTCGGGTTGTGGTTATCGGCCAACAGTGTGTACATGCCTATCAGCGCATCGCCCCGGCCGGTGATTTCCGAAGTAATGTGGCGGTCGGCGGCACTATTGATTTAAGCCCGCCGCCTGATGAAGCCGTTGAACTGGCTGTTCGCGCAGCTCAGGCGTGTCAATGGGATGATGTGGGTATTGATATCATCCGATATGATAAAGCCTATTATATTCTTGAAGCAAATATGAAATATGGTAAAGAAGGGTTCCGATCCGCCGGAATCGATTATATTCAATTAATGGAAAAGCTGATTGATGATGGGAAAATATAAATTATAAGTTTTAAGTTAAAAGTTTCAAGTTAAGCAAAAAGGATCGACACTGTTGACGCTGTTCGGGTTCTGCACTCCTTTGGCTGTATTTCATACACTTTTCGATCTACTGATATTGATAAAACCCAGGTGTTTTCTCTTTAATGCAGCGGTCAGTCAGCCGGGGGACTGTGACATCCCCCGGCTATCCGACCACACGACATTTTATCCGAAGTATCTTTTTAAAAGACCTTGAAACGCCTGTCCGTGGCGGGCTTCATCTTTGCACATTTCATGAACGGTGTCATGAATAGCATCATATCCTAGCTCTTTGGCTCTTGTCGCGATAGCTTTTTTACCTTTGCAGGCACCGTTTTCGGCCGCGACTCTGGCTTTCAGATTCTCTTTGGTATCCGCGACAAGCACTTCTCCAAGCAGTTCCGCGAATTTTGAAGCATGTTCCGCCTCTTCAAAAGCGATTCTTTTGTATGCTTCGGCCACTTCCGGATAACCTTCTCTATCCGCCTGACGGCTCATCGCAAGGTACATCCCCACTTCGGTGCATTCGCCGGTGAAGTTCGCTCTTAAACCTTCAACAACTTCTGCATCCATATCTTTGGCGACTCCTATTACGTGTTCATCCGCCCATGTTAATTCTTCATCACCGCTTTGCTCATTGAATTTATCAGCAGAAGCTTTACATTGCGGACATTCCTTTGGGGGAGCGTCACCTTCATAAACATAACCACAAACTGAACATGTAAACTTTTTCATATCTATCTCCGTCTTTAGTAATTAGTGTAAAAAATGATAATCAGGTATAGATTTCCTGATAAAATGAAATATGATATTAATGATATATTTTTTATTTGTAAAGTATTTTTTTACTCAACGGAAACATCGCATTGTACAAATATAATATTTTCATCTAAATTACTGTACAAATCAAAACAAGACTGTCAAAGTTTCAGTTTGGCTTGATTTAATTAAAAAAAATACCTATTTTATATTTATAGGCAAAGTGTTACGGAACAACTTGAAACTGACGAGCTATTTATATAAACAAATATTTGGAGGTGCAATGAAAAACAAAAGAATGTTAAAATTGAATAACGCCGGTTTTACGTTGATTGAATTGATGGTGGTTATTGTGATTCTGGGGATTTTGGCCATGTATATCGGTCCCAAGATTATGGGGCGCCCGGATGAAGCTAAACAGGTGAAAGCCAGGATGGATATCGCCAGTTTGGAAACCGCCCTGAAATTGTACAAACTGGATTTGGGTAGCTATCCGGCTGACATACAGGAATTAGTCACCCCTCCGGCAACAGAAAATAGCGGGAAATGGCGTAAGGGCGGTTATCTTGAGAAATCCAAAGTCCCCAATGACCCATGGGATTATGAATACATCTACAGGTCTCCGGGTGTGAACGGTGATTTTGATATTGTCAGTTATGGCGCTGACGGTGTCCAAGGGGGCGAAGGCAAAGATCGGGATATTAATAACTGGGACGTCGAGTAGCCATAGGTGTTTGTCAGGATGAAGGCACAACATCAAAACGGTTTTACGCTCATAGAACTGATCGTTGTTATGACCTTGATCAGTATTATGTTATTTTTTGCGATTCCGCGTTTCCGTCAGACGGTTATTTCAGATGGCGGCAAAAAAGCGGCCCGCCAGATTATGATGCGGGTTCCGTTGCTAAAAGACAAGGCGGTGCGCGAACAGAAACGCTATGAACTCCATATTGATCTTGAAAGCAATCGGATATGGTCCACAAATGAAGCCATGACCGAAGATGCGCTTTCACAGGCTGAGGAAAACGCTTTTGAAGTGGATTCCGGCATCCGTTTTACTGATGTCGAATATCCGCTGACAGGGAAAATCAGCAGCGGCATCGCCACAATATCCTTTTATAAGAAAGGATATTCCGATAAAGCGATCATTCATATTGATGATGAGGATAGCGAAATTCAGCGCAGTTTATTGATTGAGCCTTTTTTTTCCACAGTAAAGCTATATGAAACCTACGAAGAATTTTGAACTGCATATAGTCAGAAATCACACCGGTTTTACGCTTCTGGAAGTAATGGTGGCTTTATCAATCATAGCCATTGCGCTGACTAGTGTTTACAAGTTGCACGGCCAAACGATTGATATGTTCAATGACATCAAATTTTATACATCAGCACCTTTGCTGGCTCAGAGCAAAATGGCTGAAATTGAAACTATGGACGCTGATGACCTAAGTGATAACAGCGGAGATTTTGGCGACGATTTCCCTGGTTTCAACTGGCAGGTAACGGTCAATGAAGTTGAGTCCGAATTGCTTGATACTTATGCCGAAAATCTTAAACGCATTGACCTGACGGTCTCTTTGAACGATGAGCAATTTACCTATCATTTCAGAAAATATCATCTTATGACAGATGTTGGAGAGTGATAAGTTTCAAGTTATTTTCGGCTACCGACATAAGACGGGACAGATGTAGAGCGGAAAGCCGTTCCGCTTTTCGCAGTGCGGCTATTAACGACGCGGGACGGCTTCCCGCGCTACATAAGTGTCCCGCCTTATGCTGGTAGCCTTATTTTCTATTTAGAAATCAGGTTTTTTTGAAAAAACCTGATTTCTTGTGACAAGGCAAAGACGGCAAAATGATCTCCGAATATGGCCATCACGGCTTTCCCACACAAAAACACCTGAACTCCTCCGCTTTCACACTTCTTGAAATTATGATTGCCATTTTTATTTTTGCAATCATTGTCACAACTATTTTTGGATCATTTAATTATCTCTATTCCAATCCCGAATCATTAAAGCGTGATTTGAAAAACTACACAATGGCTAAAAATTGTTTCAATCGGATGATTGCAGACCTTGAATCCTTGAAGATAGCGCCCGCAATGTTCTATAAGCCGCCGGATATGGATAGCGATCCGGATCCGTACCGTGTGCAGGGTGATGGCTATCCGGCAAATGAGTCTGGCTTGGGGCGTCTCCGTTTCGCATCCATGGCCCATCTTCCGTTAGGAGAGGATAAGCGTGAGGGAGTTGCCGAAATTATCTATTATCTTCAGGAAAGTGATGAAGAAGGTGCTGGCTATTTATTAAGACGTGCGGATCAATTGCATCCTTATGAACCCTTTGAAGAAAAAAGCAGCGACCCGTTGCTATGTGAGGGCGTTAAAGTGCTGACATTCACTTATATTGATGATGAAGAGGAAGAACACGAAAATTGGGATTCTGAAGAAGACAGCTATAAATACGCCACTCCTCGGATCATTCGGATTCAACTGATATTGCAAACCGGCACGAACAACACGGAAGATGAAGACGATAACGGCCTTTTATTTGAAACCCAGGTGAAACTTCCAATCTGGCGTGAAGGGAAAGAGTAGCAATTGAAGTTTAAAACGCTTAAATTCGCCGATATTAAAAACCGCAAAAACTTGTTGCCAGCGGCCGGTTCAATCAAAAATAATCGTGGCATGGCGTTATTGCTGACTTTGACAATCATTACATTGTTAGTTGTCGTTACCCTTGAATTTAACCGTAAAGTGCGCACAGCCGTATTTGCCACAGCCACTTCGCGCGACCGATTGACATTAACTTATAAGGCTTCATCCGGAATCAACCTGGCCATGGCTGTCTTGCTGAAAGACAAAAAGGATTCCAAAATAGATTCCATTCAGGAAGACTGGGCCAATCCCGATAAACTTAAAGAAATTGCCGCGGATATTCCTTTTGAAGATGGCAAGCTTGAAATTAAGATCAGTGATGAACGGGCGCGCATCCAAATAAACGCTCTAATAAAATATCCCCAAGGTTCAGCGCCCAATGACGCCCAGATGTTTTTGTGGGATCGCCTTTTAACCAATCTTGCCAAACAGATTGAAGAAGCCGATACCGAAAAAGACAGCGAAGAGGATGAAGTCGAACCGCGGGCGATTGTCAATTCGCTTAAAGATTGGCTTGACTTTGGTGACGATGACGCTATCACCGGTTTAAACGGAGCCGAATCCGATTATTATCAAGGTCTTGAACCTCCGTATGAATGTAAAAACGGCCCGATTACCCATATCAGTGAACTGATGCAAGTGAAAGGGGTTACAGCGGCATTATATAAAGATGGCGAAGACGAAAATGCTCCCGGACTGGCTGACTTTGTAACTATCTATGGCGCTCAAGCCCGTGGTGGCGGCCGATTTAGTTTTGATGGCAAAATTAATATCAATACGGCGGAACTGCCCGTGTTAATGGCCCTTTTACCGGCGGATCAGGATGTTGAAGCGCTTGCTCAGGCTATGTATGACTATCGGGCGGAAATGTCCGAAGAAAACTATGTGAACGACCTGAAAAGTCCGACTTGGTATAAAAAAGCCGATGGCTTAAACAATATTACCATAGACCCCAAATTGATCACCACAACCAGCGACCTTTTCAGAATTGAGGCCGTGGCTGCCCAGCATGATGTTGTTAAAAAAGTTATCGCCGTCCTAGAACGCGTGAAAGATAAAAAATCGGGAAAATACAATTGCCGGATTTTAAGCTGGGAGCCGTTTTAAACTGAAAGCCCGCTTTTCCTGTTTTGTAATATTTTGCTTTACTAATATTTATTTTTTCATTACAATATGAAGTATTTCAATATACCGATCGTATCAGGATTTTCTGAAACAGAAGGAGTGCAAGCTAAAGCTCGCACTCCTCTATTACGAATAAAAGAAAGGTTTCCTTGTTATGAAAATTAAGTATTTTGGCGTAGTTCTTGTTTGTTTACTAATGGTGTTCAATATTTCTGCAAGTCATGCTAAAAATGTTCCGTCAAATGATATTAGCATTACAGTTCCTCTCAATGTGATTGCCAATGTGATCAAAGACGCCTTACCATTGAATATCGAAAAAGGACAGTATTTAAAAGGTGCTTTATGGGTTCATACCATTGATCACATCAAAATCGGTTCCGATAAGGTAACGTTTAACATGAATATCCGCGGTAAAAACATTAAATTTGAAACCCAGTTAGGCAATCAGCCCCTGTTGATGGATATCGGCAATATTGATGCCGCTTTTAACTGTAACGCCACCCTGCGTTATGACCCATCTAAACGCTTGCTATATATTACGCCGCATATTTTGCAAACACAGGATGCAAAGAAATCGGATCAAAAGGCGGCCAACCTGCTGCAATTGCTATCGCTGGCCAACGGCGTCGAATATCCCATTGAAATTAATAAAATTCAACCTCTTGTCACCCAAATCAGTGATGCCCAATTAAATATTGATATGGATATTACGAATATCCACACTGAAAAAGATAAAATACTTATCAGCATCCGGCCCAAGGTTAAAAAAGTGAAGTCGCAACCCTCGTCCGGAAAAAAGTCTGAGTGATTCTCACACCGTTTTTCTGCGTATCTTGACTATGGATGATTCGGTGCTATTTTAATTTATCTGACAATTTGGCTACCAGCATAAGGCGGGACATTTATGTAGCGCGGGAAGCCGTCCCGCGTCGTTAAGAGCCGCACTGCGAAAAAGCGGAACAGCTTTCCGCTCTACATCTGTCCCGTCTTATGTGGGTAGCCGACAATTTTGAATGTATAAAATAAGGAGGATATAATGCCTATTTATGAATATCAATGTCTAAATTGCGATAACCAATTTGAAGCGCTGGTTTTTTCTTCGGATGAAACTGAACCGGCCTGTTCGCAATGCCAAAGCGCCAATGTTGCCAAACTGATGTCCGCGGGATGTATTCTGAATAGCGGTACCGCCGGTGCATCTTCTGATATCGGCGCATCCGCCGCTTCAGGGTGCAGGCCTGCCGGCGGTGGCTGAGGAATTTAGCCCATCAGTTCAGTTTGAACTTTGAAATATTATATTATGAATCGTTAATAAAACATGAAAGGAACAGAATCATGCCAGTTTATGAATTTGAATGCCCTAACGGTGAAATCACGGAAAAACTTGTAAGAATGGACACGCAAGAGATCGTATGCCCCAAATGCAAGGAAACGGCCAAAAAAATAATCTCATGCTGCGCTTTTGAACTCAAAGGCGGCGGATGGTATGCCGATGGCTATGCTTCCAGCAGAAACAAAACCGGCCGTTCAAAATAGGAACGGTATCGGCATCTGAGAAATGAGGACAAAATAACCACCCTATTTGTGATTTTTGAAACGTGATGCGTGAATTCACGTTTCATGGATGGTCATGGAAATTATTTCATCCTCATTCCTATAGACTTTGCACTGTCGAGCGTATAACCATTTGTAGAACAATATGAATCTTGGGCATCCTTCATTTGCCGATGTACAATTTGAATTATTTTAAGGCATCCTTCATTTTACACCAAAGGATGCCTTATTTTTTGATTAATTTTATTTTTACTGATTACACAGGAGATCCGTTATGCGGCCAATTTTATTTTTTCTGATCGCAGTCCTTTTCATTCCGGGACTTGCTGAGGCTGATCAGAAAATGATCATTCGAAAAGCCCAAAAAAGTATTCATCTTTCCGGTTACACGCGCAACAAAACTGCCATTACGGTGTCATCCGAAGTATCTGGCAAAGTGTTACGCACCCATTACGACGTTGGTCAGACCACCGGTAAAAAGCCGTTTTTTGAAATTGATACCACGTTTATTGATTTTCAAATTCAAAACACGTTGCAAGCAATTGACAAGATCGAAACCTCCTTGAGAAAAAGTGAAACCAATGTTGCGTATCTAAACAAAGAGTTTCTGCGCATGGACACCCTGCATAAAAGCGATCGGATTGCTGAAATCGAACGCGACGCGGCTGAATCTAAACTGGCTCAGGCGCGCTTAGAGTCCGATGCCATTGTGTTGGAAAAGGCTTCATTTGAAACAACCTTGCAGGAACTGCGTGAAAGAAAACGCCGTTACACGATTTATGCGCCCAAAGGATGGATCGTGCTTGAAAAAATTGCTGAAAAAGGCGAAATCGTGGCATCCGGCACTCCTCTGGCCAGAGTAGGCGACTATCGTAAACTGGTGATTCCGCTGTACGTTGCCGGTGAAGAATTGGCTGCCATCCGAAAGCTTCCCAAAGTTTTTCCCGCCCAATTGGAAAATCGGCCTGTCAAGGCTGCAATTCATCAAGTCAACCCTGAATTTAACGAAAAAACACGCAAACTGAATATTGAACTGCTGCTCAAAGATTATAAAGGTGAAAAACGCGGCGGGCTTGTTTTTAACTTACCGCTTGAAATCGGTACTCAAGGCGTGTTGGCACCGCGTAACGCAATTGTGAACCGTTATGAAAACCCTCGCGTTACCGTTAAGGCTACTAAAGAGACAGTTAATGTGTTGATTCTCGGTGAAAGCAATGATGACCTTATCATTGCCGAAGATGAACGCCTTCCTGTCGGAACGGAATTGGAAAAAAAATAAACGATATAGTTTCCTGCTACGCACCAACTTTTCACTTAAAACTTAAAACTTGAAACTTTTCAAATGAAACCCGTCGTAAAATTTTCCATAAAACAAACTGTCTTTATTAATGTTGTATTCGTAATTCTAATTGTAGCCGGCGCTTTCAGCATGTACACAATTCCGGTGGAAAACATGCCCACCGTTGATATGGGCAAGGTGTTCATATACACTTCCTATTATGGTGCTTCGGCCGAAGATGTTGAGCAACTGGTCACGAAAAAAATCGAAGATGCGCTGGACGGTCTGGAAGATGTCGAGTATATTCAATCGCGCTCCTTTCGTAATTTCTCCTCCGTAGTAGTAAAGTTTAATGACGATTCTGACTACAAAGACCTGTATGACGAACTTCGCTTTTACACCCTGAATATCAAAGATGAACTGCCGGAGGGTGCGGATGAACCGACTTTTATGTATCTCGACACCCATGTTTGGATACCGGTTATCGTCGTGAATATCGCCGGCGACATCCCTCAACGCAGCCTGAAATTATTCGCCAAAGAACTTAAAGCGCAAATTATGAGTATCCCGGATGTGCGCTTTGTGAATATCGAAGGCGAATATGAACGGGAGTTTCATGTTTCTATCGATCCGGCGCGCTTGCGTAAATTCGGTGTCACGTTTATTCAGGTGGCGGACGCCATTCGCGCATTAAACACCAAAATCCCCACAGGCCGTTTCCGCACTGATATGACGGAATATATGCTGGATGCGGGCGACCGTCTTAATTCACAGGAAGAAGTGCTGAATGTGATCGTTCGTCGGGATGGCGACGGCAATTTTATCAGAGTGCGCGATTTGGTCACCAGCGCGCGTGCCAGCCATCGCGATCCGGGCGTTATTCCTTCGGTCAACGGTGAAGACACACTGCGCCTTCATATCACCAAAGAGGAACGCGGCAATTCCGTTACCATAACGGAACAGATTAAAGAAGTCACCGCCGCATTTGAAAAAGCCCATCTTCAGGATGACATCCGGATTATTTTAAATCAGGATTCCACCATTGAAATCAATGATTCCATCAACACGCTCGGCGGCAACCTGCTGATCGGTATGAGCTTAGTGCTGCTCGTTTTATGGGTTACTATCGGCTTTCGCAACGCCATGTTGACGGCTGTGGGCATTCCGTTTGCGTTTCTGTGTTCCATTATTATCATGCGAGTTGCCGGTGTTTCGCTAAATACCATAGCCTTATTCGCTTTTGTGTTGGTAACCGGCATTATGGTGGATGACGCGGTAATCATTATGGAAAACGTCTATCGCCATATTCAGATGGGCAAACCCAAAAAGGACGCGGTAATCGATGGCACGGCGGAAGTCATGCTGCCTGTGATCAGTTCGGCGCTCACAACGGTTTTGGCCTTTTTGCCGATGCTCATCATGTCGGGCAGCACCGGTGATTTTTTTTCGTATGTGCCCAAAACTGTAGCTTATGCTCTATGCGCCTCTCTTTTTGAAGCCCTTCTGATTCTTCCTATCCATATTTTGGATTGGGGGCCTAAACCCAAGATCGAAAATGTGGTCAGCGAAAACGAAGACCCGTTTCATCATTTAAGAAAAGGATTGTTCGCGCCTTGTTGGAAAATTTATCACTTTTTGATGCGTACCTTTTTGGCGCATAAGTTTATAACCCTGACATCCGTTTTCCTGCTGTTCGCCGCTTCCGTAGCCATGCTGATTCTTTCAGCCACGGGGATTATGCCGTTGATCAAAGTGCAATTTTTCCCAGGCAACTATTTCCGTTACCATGTCACTGTCGATTTGCCAACAGGTTCGGCGCTTGAAAAAACCGATGTGGTTGTGCGGGATTTGTCGCGTTTCATTATGGACGGAGGGCCGGGACAGGCCCAGAGCGCATCCGGCAGTGCCGGTTTTTATGAAGATGAAGATTATCAGCGCCACAACGGCCATAATTTTGGTCAGATTGTTGTTACACTCCCCGAAGACAGGGTGCGCGATTTCCCTGAAAACCCGCAAAACGACCCCATGGTTCATTTGGAATATATCCGCTGGAAACTGAATGAATACACCGCATCTGCCTATAAAGACGATGAGCAGAAACCGTCTGTCAAAGTGTTTGAAGAAAGCGACGGTCCGCCCACAGGAAAAGACGTTAATATTCGGGTGACCGCCATTACCATGGAAATCGCGCTGAAAGCCGCAGATGCGGTCATGACATTTATGAAAACGGATGCCGCGCTTGATGCGCTTGCTGATGTGGAAGATGACCGGCCGAATTATCACAAGACGGTCAGGTATATCCCCAAACAGGAAGCCGTGTCCGAATACGGTCTGTCAGCGGACTTGGTTATCAGCATGGTGGCCGGTGCTTTGAACGGTTATCAGGCCGGTCAATACCGAACTGTTGATGAAGAGATTGACCTCATGGTACGTCTGACACGCGCAGATGACAAAGCCAATTTACGCCGAATCGGAATTGCGACGCCGGTGGATATTCTAAATGTGCCGGTTGTGGAACACAGCGCTTCCCCGGTGCTGCTGCGAGACCTGGTCGAAATAGAATATGTGCGTGAAGCCAGCGTGCGCTCACGTTATAAAGGCGAACCCACGATCACCATCACAGCGGATATCAAAGAGGGTGCCAAATTGTCTCCCGGCGGCGTTCAAAAAGCGGTGAGCGATTATTTTAAATCTCATGCCGACCAGTTTGAAAATGTCGCCTTATCCTACGGCGGTGAATTTGAAGCCACCAGCCGCTCCTTCCGCTCTCTGTTTTTCGCCTTTTTTATCGCTGTGCTGTTAATCTATATGGTGCTTTCATCCCAATTTAACGATTATTTTCAGCCGCTTATCATTATCTCTGCGGTTCCTTTCGCCATCATCGGCGTTGTCATGGGTTTATTTTTCACCCGCACCGTTTTCACGGTGGGCAGTTTTATGGCGGTTGTCGGTCTGGCTGGCGTAGCGGTCAATGATTCGCTTTTGATCATTGAATTTATCAACGTCCGAAGGCGGATGGGACGCTCATTAAGAGATGCGGTGATCGAAGCGTGCGCCGCCCGCATGCGGCCAGTGCTGATCACCACTGTAACAACGATTTTGGGATTGCTGCCCATGGCCATCGGATTCCCATACAAATCAATCTCCTGGGCTCCTATGGCAACCGCTTTTGTAGCCGGCCTGGCCAGCGCGACAACTTTGGCACTGCTGATCGTGCCGGTGGAATATGAGTTGTTTGAAGAGAAAAAGGTGTCGGTGCGGAATATGGCAGATAAGATTGAAGGATGGCTGAAACGGAAATAATCTGTAACCATACAATTCACCCCTTCATTTCCGTAAACTTTTTTCTGTAGAAGCCAAATCATTTTTTGAAATATCTATTGCAACTAAAGAAAGATGGTTCTTGAGTTTTCTGATATTTTTTCTTGATAATGTTTTCATGATGCTTTAGGATATTTAAAAAAAATGGCATCTATAAAAATTATGTTGAGGTTTTAATGAAAATTCTGTGCGCTAAAGAATTCACCGCAAAACCAAACGCTTCAGTCTGAATTACCGTAAATGCCGTTTTTGAATTATTAAAATGATAATCATGGTCGTCAATTGGTACCAGTTTATAAATATCAAATTGTTATTTTATTCCATAGCGCACATTTCCTCTTTCCAAATTCAGATTTATTCTATTGTAAATAAATACAATATGTTAACCTAACATCTGAAAACCAGTATATTTTTTGCATATAACATTTAATTTGTCAGGGTAGTTATTTATTTTTCAATACGGTCTTTGCCATTGGATTTTCAGTTACTCATTGGAAAACGGTACTCTTCCGCTACTACTGTGATTATAATAATGGAGAATTAAATCAGCGTAAATACAATTATTTACAAATATTATATGCAATCATTCAACCATACTCTACCAGAAAAAGGAGGAGGAGAAAAAAATGAAACATTTCAAAATTATGTGCCTATGGTTCTGTATGACAGCAATGGCTTTTGCATTTCCGTCAACCGGAGGCGCGTCCGACTGGACATGGCAAAATCCCCTGCCGCAGGGGAATGATCTTAGAGATGTGTGGGGCAGTTCCGGCTCGGATGTCTTCGCCGTGGGTAATGGCGGCACAATCGTTCATTATGACGGCAGCGCATGGTCTGCGATGACTTCCGGGACGACATGGGATCTCAATGGCGTGTGGGGCAATTCCGACTCGGATGTCTTTGCTGTGGGTGATGGCGGCACTATCGTTCACTATGACGGGAGCGAATGGTCAGAAATGGCTTCTGGGTTGTCAAGTAATCAAAATCTTTTTGACGTGTGGGGCAGTTCCGGATCGGATGTCTTTGCCGTGGGTGGGAATTTCTCGGCGAATGATGGCACAATCCTTCATTATAACGGTAGCGTATGGTCGGAAATGAATTTCGGGACGATAGCGTGGTTCCATGGCGTGTGGGGCAGTTCCGGCACTGATGTCTTTGTTGTGGGTGGGGATCACTGGGCGAATGATGGCACAATCCTTCATTATGACGGTAGCGTATGGGTCGAAATGAATTTCGGGACGGCAACGGAGTTCGATGGTGTGTGGGGCAGTTCCGGTTCTGATGTCTTTGCTGTGGGTGATGGCGGCACTATCGTTCACTATGACGGTAGCGCATGGTCGGAAATGGCTTTTTCCTCTGGGCTTAGGGGCTCAATGGCGTATGGGGCAGTTCCGGCACTGATGTCTTTGCCGTTGGACAGAACGGCATAATCCTTCACTATAACGGGAGCGAATGGTCGAAAATGTCTTCCGGGACAACACAGCATCTCAATGGAGTATGGGGCAGTTCCGGTTCGGATGTCTTTGCTGTGGGTAATAGCGGCACTATCGTTCACTATGATGGGAACGCATGGTCTGAAATGGATTCTGGAACGACATGGGTAGAGTTCGATGGCGTATGGGGCAGTTCCGGCTCGGATGTCTTTGCCGTGGGATCGTTCGGCAACATTCGTCACTATGACGGGGGGCCGGAAATTAACCTGAAGCAGGACACTACAAATATAACGGACGGCGGTACTCAGACGGTAGTGGCCGGCACGGATACAGTCTTCACGATCGAAAACATCGGAAATGCCGATCTAACGCTGACAACGCCGCTCACCATTGTTGGTGACGCAGCCTTCAGTATTGAAGATCCGCCTGCCGCAACGCTCATTACTCCGGGCGGCAAAACCACATTTACGGTGCGCTTCAGTCCTGCTTCCGCCGGTGTGAAAACCGCGACTGTCAGTATTATCAATAACGACAGTGATGAAGATCCGTATGATTTGATTCTTACCGGCACAGGCATACCCGCAGACATAAATCTGAAGCAGGGTGCCACAAACATCTCAGACGGCGGCAGTTATAATTTCGGAAGTAAGACGGTGGGAACTGATACGAATACGGTCTTCACAATCGAAAACACCGGAACTGCCGTTCTGACGCTGTCAGCACCTGTCATCAGCGGCGCCGATTTCACTATTGAGGCAGAACCCGCATCAACTGTGGAAGCAGGAAAAACGACTGCATTCACGATGCGTTTCAGTCCTGCTTCGACAGGTGCGAAAACCGCGACGTTCAGCATTGCCAACAATGACAGTGATGAAAATCCATACAATCTGACGATCACCGGTGATGGTGCCTCCTCACATTCAGGAGAAATTATAATAACTCAAGTCGGGCAATGGGGTGGAGCATATCAAGACGTATTTATCTGGTCAGTCGAGGGTTTGACGGCCTGTCTAAAATTTTATAGAGCTACGAAATAGCTGGACAAGCAATAAAAAATTTAATACATACGATGAAATACCTGATTATATCGCAAGGAGGTTTCATCGTGTTGAAAATAGTAGATAAAGTTTTGTTAAGATTCTATTCTGTGTTCACTTATTGGGGTGTCATTTTGATCCTTGGCGATATTGTCATAATCTTCACAGGGTCTGACAGATATTGCACCGTTCAGGTCGCGATATCGGTATGGAATAAAACGCCCTGTCCCGTCATGGCCGTATGCACCTACATAAGCGAGATCCAGATTATCGAACGCATCAGGTACCAGACACTATAAACGCCTAAAAATTTTTTATGATGTTCCAATACTGTTCGCAGCATGCTGTTGACGGTGTCGCGACCGACGTCAACGATAACTTCCGCGGCTACCATGCCTGAAAGCATTTCAGACATCGTATCGGCGGCAGCCGCAGCTTTTTCAAACTCCGTGCCGATCTGCTGGCTTCTTGTTTTGGCGTTCATTGAAAGTTTTTCTATTGTAGCCTGTAGCGATTTTTCCCTCATGGCTGTGGCTATGTCTGAGGCTGTTTTTGTAGCTGTTTTTACAGTAAAACTGATAATATTTTTAATGTTGGTGTATGAATATACAACAATATATATGGTTCCGATCATCAGGCACAACGCTAAAATATTGCGTAGTTTTAACATTCTGAACCACCTTATTGTTAGAGGGAATTTATTCTGATACCTGGGCACCGTCACCATCTCTTTCAGTTGAAGTTAAACGGATACTAACCTTTCCACCAGCGGCGGGGTTCGACGTTAATTGGGAGCGTGTCTTGGGGAATTTCTCTGGCAATGGAATAGAGTTCATCAAAAATATTTTCAACAAGTGGATTTACAACAATTATGCAAAGAAAAATCAGCACTAAAAACATTCGACTTAATGTCGTTTAACAATACTCCTTTTTTCGGTCATTTATAATCATGACCGTATTTATTGGTTCGGTTATACTTGCTTCCCCTCCAAGGGCAGACGGATGATGAATTTTGCGCCGAATCCGGGCCGGGATTCGACCGCCATCTCACCCCCGTGGTTTTTGGTGATGATAAAAACTGATTTTTTCATAATTCGTACTCCTTTAAAAGTAAAAATTTTAGAAAATATTGAAAGGTTGAAGATGTAAAGATAATGAGGACGAAATAAATTCTCTGACCATCCGTGAAACATGAATTCACGCATCACATCCCAAAAGTCACAAATGGGAAGTTGTTTTGTGCCTGATCTTTACAATAAAACGGAAATGCTATTTAGCCACAGTTGCCAAATTTTTAAAAATGCGGGCCAAAGCTACGATTATGGCTTAAAAAAATTAGCCAATATCGGCTGGTACAAATCTTTGCTGAAATAAGTGTTGTAAGGCTGACATTTTGAAATAAGCATGAATGTTATGTTCGGCAGTTCTTTTAATTCTTCATGCAAACAGTCGAAATTGCCTCCGCCTTTAGATATTATTAAATCCGCCCGCCCGACCAATTCCCGAACTTCATCGGAACAACGTTTGAATTGTGTACTGGGCAACGGACCGTCAATACCGTTGGCAATCACCGTTACGGTTTGATCAATTTTCACCGCCCGGGCCTCTTTCAAAGTCGCATCATTTAAAGTAGGCACGTTCCTGACAACGAAAACGATTTGGGGATTGTAGTGTTCCTTGACAGTTTCGATCAGAATTTTATCAAAAACAATTTCGCCAGCATTGTCTCCAAGATACAACAACAGTTCACTTTGGGCAAGCTGTCTCTTAAAGGATGCGAATTTATTTTCTGAAAGCGATATTTCAAGCCTTTGGATCAGTGTATCTTCCAAATCTGATGCGGCCTGGGGAGTCATAAAGTCAATGGAATTACCGATAATGGCGAGTTTAACGGCTTCATACACAGGGTCATCGGCATTATCAACCAATTCTTTAAGCCAAGGAACCATCCGTAACAAGCGTTCATTAATTTCCGCCTTTTCCACATAAAAAGGATCCGAATTACCGGCGACCAGGTTTATTTTATGCATCACCCGCTCAATAATTTCAGGGCTGGTGACATTCCAATGACGCCCTCTCAAAGCGGGAATTTCCAAAATTTCAGAATACAATTCCTTAATGCGCGCCTCTTCTAAAGGAAGTTTGCGGATCAGGGAAATGGACATTTTCAGAATACAGGGGATACAATCGGGTTGCAGTAGCATTTTAAAATCCTTTCATATTTTCAGTCGTTTACGGTGGTTCCATTTGCCGCGCCAATCCCTTAAACATCAGTAGCTCAAAAACTATAAAATCTTGATTTTCAACACAGTTATTTTTAGCATATATCGGAATATGAAACAATAGAAATCCGAGTAGTGCTTTGTCAAAACATAATTTTAGGGTTGAATTATGTAAATTTAAATCATTCTAAACCTAACTATAGGAAATTAGATAATTTGAAGCTATGCTCACCATAGTCATTTTAGAAGGAAGAACTATGGATGATCATAAAACAATCGCGGAAAAGGAGTTCGGATG
Organism: Desulfococcaceae bacterium HSG9; assembly: GCA_030378005.1. Lineage (GTDB taxonomy): Bacteria > Desulfobacterota > Desulfobacteria > Desulfobacterales > JAUCGF01 > JAUCGF01. The sequence continues at coordinate 43,860 of JAUCGF010000002.1, forward strand.
GCATAGAGAGACCATGATAAAAGGCGAAAAAGAGCTTTCCGGCGGCATTCGCCGCTTCGCTTAATTTTTGCGCTCCATGCCATATTTTCAGGTATTTTCCATCTATTGAGAATTATATAACATGAATTTATCGTGCTGAAAAGGATAAACAATGGATAATGGAACAACACCATTCCCAGTAAACATTCCAACGACTGCCTGTAAAAGCCGACCTTAAAAGAAGTATCGATTCAGCCCCTTCTATCGACTATCTGCGGCCGGTTCCCCCATTTGATTTTTTACGGTATTCCCGCATGCGGATTCCACGACTCCGCTTCCTATTGAAAAATGGGAGCGAGATTTTATTCTTGACACCCTCGAAAATTTGATGTTACTTTACCGGTAAAGAACATGTCAGCCCTTACACAGCGAATTGTTTCTTTGTAAGTGAGGCGGCTACAAGTCTGTCATACTTGATTTGGTCAGAAAAATTTTATGGCAACGAAAAAAACAACAATTTATGAAATCGCCAAGATCGCCGGTGTTTCTCACACAGCCGTATCTATGGCGTTGAACAATCGTCCCGGAGTCAGCCAGGCTACACGCCGGAAGATTCTTGAAATCGCCAGTAAGCTCAACTATCAGCCTAACCATATTGCCAAAACCCTGGTCACGAAGCGGAGCTATATCGTCGGGTTGATAATCGACAATATTGCCAACCCTTTTTTCCCTGAACTCACCAAAGGGATTGAGGAAAAGGCTAATGAATCCGGCTACAATTTGCTTCTGTGCAATACTGGCCAAGATTTGGAGAAAGAAAAAAAGGCCATTGAGATGTTCAAATCCAAAGGGGTTGACGGCATTATTCTGACGACGGTGACAGTCGATGATCCGCACATTAAACCTCTGATTGAAGAGCGTTTTCCCTTTGTATGCCTGATTCGCCATCCTCTATATCCTTATTTTAAAAATAAAGTCGATTATGTTGTCATTGATAACTTTCTGGGGGCATATAAGGGCGGGAAACATCTTTATCGACTGGGACATGACCGCATCGCAGTGCTTACCGGGCCGATGAATGTGTCCACGGCAGTCGGAAGAACCCAAGGGTTCAAGAAAGCCTTTGAAGAACAAGGCATAACTCTGGATCCGAGCTTGATAAAAGAGTGCCGCTATTCCCGAAGCCAGGCTTATGCGGCGGCAGTGCAACTGCTTAAACTAAAAAATCGGCCTACGGCTTTTTACACCGAAGATGACACCATGGCAATAGGTGTGCGGGATGCCGTATTAGAGGCAGGGTTGAGAATTCCTGAAGACATCGCCCTTGTGGGGTTTGACAATATTGAAATGAGCGCTCTTACCGGGGTGGATATCACCACGATCAAACAGCGCAAGTATGAAATGGGCGTAACAGGCGTAACGGTTCTTATTGACAAAATTGAAAAAGCCAAGCCTCATATAGTGAACAAAGCGGTTTTGGAACCGGAGTTGATCATACGCAAATCATGCGGGTATCATCCCAATGGGTATAAGCGATAAGGAGGTGTTTATTATAATTTATAAGGCAAACAAGGGTCAGGTCAGCTATGGGGAAGCAATCGGGATTATCCTGATGGACAGTTTTATGCCTTTTCCGCCAGGCTGCCCCGGTATTGCTCACGGTTAGAAAGATGATGCGGGAGGCTGACGAAAGGTAGAGATAACTGCTGAAAAATGTGTGAGAAGATATTTCTCACACAATAATAAAAATTACGATACTTTTATCAATATTGCAATATGGCTGAAAGGAAGGCGATTTTGAAGTTTCGCTCGTTGATGTCACCGGCCAATAGGGTTCTTTTTCTGACATGGCTTTTATTTGGGATGTACTATTTGAACCGGTTCAATTATTCACCTGTAATCCCTCTTCTCAGAGCGGAACTCGAAATTTCAAACGCCTGGGCGGGAGGCTTGATGGCCTTTTTCTTCATCGCCTACACGATTTTTCAGTTGCCTGCCGGTCAGTTGAGCGATCACTTCGGGCCTCGTAAAATCCTTACGGCAGGAGCCTTTATTTCGATCACCGGAAATATCATTTTCAGCCAGGGTACCGGTTTCGCTATGTTAGCGGCCGGTCAGTTGATCAACGGTATGGGACAGGCTCTGGGGTGGAGTTCGGCAATCAAGATGGTGGTCAATTGGTTTCCAAAGGCAAGACGAGGCACGGCAATCGGTTTTTTTATCACATGTGTGACCGCAGGCAGCAGTGCCGGAATCAGGCTTTCCGGCTTTCTGGGAGATCACTTGGGATGGCGCAGTTCTTTCATTATCCCTCCTCTGATGATGGCTGCAACTGTTCTGATTTTCTGGATATTTGTCAGGGACACCCCTAGTGAGCGAGGCCTGCCGAATTTTGAAGATGAAACCGACTTGGAAAAACAGATCGACAGCGATCCGAAGTCAGGGCTTTATGCGGTTCTGACAAACCGTGTTTTGTGGATCGTGGCGCTGGTTTATTTTTTCTTTGTTTACGTTCAGTTCGGCTGCCTTGTCTGGCTTCCGTCTTTCCTTAAAGAAAGTTATGCCATGTCCGTAGATCGAGCAAGCACAATCGCTTCTCTTGTTCTGCTACCCGGAATGTTTGCGTCTCCTTTGACCGGTTTTCTTTCAGACTATTATTTCGGAGGAAGGCGCAAACCTCTACTTCTTATAGGGCTGATTGTTCTTTCGGGTGCGGCCCTGGTTTTATCCTTCCGTATCAATATCGCTTTTGCCGCAGTGCTGCTCGCGGTTTTAGGACTGATGCTCCTTATGCCGGATATTCTATTGGCGGCCTTTCCTTCGGACATAATGTCAAGAAAATTGACGGGCACCGCCATGGGCTTTCTGGCGACCTTCACCAGTATAGCCGGTATTATCACCACACCTCTTTCCGGGAAAATTGTCGATCTGTTCAATTCATACAGAGCTTTGTTTTTATCTTTTGCCATTATGGCGCTTATCAGTGCTGTCCTTGCCCTTTTTATCAATGAAAAAAAATTTCACAAAGGTGAAAAAGAGGCGTAGTCATTTAGGATCAGCGACAAAATAATGCGAGTGATTGAAAATATATCGCTCTTCATTGAAGGGCATCTGTTGTGGATTGTCTCGATCATATTCATCATAGGAATTGTGTTCAGGGCAGCTTTTTTTATAATAGCAACCCTGAAAGGCAATGAATCTGCCTGTTATCGTCGCAAACCGCAAACGATTCTGCTTAATTTCGGACGCGTGTTCTTCCCTTTTCATAAAGCGTTTGTCAAAAAACCTGTTTACACAATACTGCAGTGCTGTTTCAAGGCAGGCGGCATGAGAATCGGTTGAGATGGCCGGAATCAATTGGGGAGGCGCAGATCATATTAAGGATAAACCTGTTATTATTTCTGTTATCAGTTCACTTTCCCCCCTTCAATATTCCGGTGAGATGGCGGGCGCTCTGATTGAATATGCGCGGCATGGCCAGGCCGTATTGATCGGGCTTTTGATGATGGTGGGTTCCACCGGCCCCGTGACGCTTGCCGGTCTTATGGCATTGCAAAATAATGATTTCAGAAATTTAAACCAATCGGCTTCAGTATGATTCAATATCAGTAGATCGAAAAGTTTATGAAATACAGCTAAAATAGCGCTAAATATGTGAAAGTCTATAGCGATTGAATAGAGAGCGCAATTATCACATAGCGTAAACATTTTCCTGTCGTTACCAGCAGCAAAAAAGCACCAAAATTGATTTTCAGCAAGCCGGCGGCAACAGTCAATGGATCTCCGATAATCGGAACCCAGGCAAAACATAAACTGAACAAACCATATTTTTTAAAACGTTTCTCTGCATGATGGATTTCATCAGCGGAAAGGCGCAGCCATCTTTGCAACACCAGCTTGTTACCATGATAACCCAAACCATAGTTCACGATAGCGCCTAAAACATTACCGGCTGTACCTATGGCAACCACATTAACAGTATTGTAGTTATTTAGCAGCAGGAGGCTCAATAAAAATTCGGAGCTGAATGGGAGTATCGTTGCCGCTAAAAAAGAAGCGATAAAAAGAGTGCTATAACCATGTTCGGTAAAAAGGCGAAGCGTTGATTCAGAAATGAACATTGTGTTTTGCACCATTCGTAAAAAAGCTATTGCAAAAAATTCATAAGCAGCGTATTAAAAAAGTATTCTTTGTACGAAGGGCCGATACAATTTTCCTCTTAATTTTTTTACACAATGGCCATAGGCACCGTCACAGTTCCATGATAGCTGCCTGGTCAGGGATTTCCAAATAAATAAACTCCCCCATTTCAGCCGTGATGTAAGAAGCGTGAGCCATAATACATCTGTTTGTTCAATACGATCACGGTGCGTTAGGCTCTGCTGACACACCCTATTTTGGGGTATATTATTTATTGGGAAATCTCTTACTATGGAGTGCATTATGAAAAAGAAAATATTAATCATTGATGATTCTTACGATGTTCGCACATTGGTTACTGAACTTTTGAAATCGGAGTACGAAGTGTTCGCCGTTGAAAACTGGGCTGATTCGCTTAGTTATGTTTATAAGGAAAATATTGACCTGATTCTGTTGGATTATAATATGCCGGGCTTTAAGGGTGACAAAGTCGCCCGATTATTCCAGAATAGTTCGCCTGATTATCCCTTGAAAATTGTTTTGTTTTCGTCTATTGATGAATCTGATTTAAAAAAAATCGCCCGTGAAGTCGGCGTTACCGGTTATATCCCGAAAACATTTGAAAAACGATTGTTGCTAATGCGCATAAAACGGTTTATTGATGCGTAAAATTTCAAACTTTAAATTTCAAACTCAAATGCTATGGCCAAAATCATAAAAGTCAAGGTTACCACCAAAGTATGGTTTGTTTCGATTCCGGAAGCCGGAATTTATATTTTATGCGGATGCCCGGCGGATAGTATTAAGCATTTAATCAAGCAGGGCCTGATTTTCACTAAGGATGCAAATGGTGTTATTTACGAAACCGGGCCGAATGTGGTCTTGCTTTCAGATGTATTGTTGCAAAACGGAACATTTTCCAACCTGGCGGAATTTCCGGTTTTACAAATGCTATACCGTCAAGGCATGATTTTACCAAATCATCCTAACAATACAGGTGTCAAACCGATGCTTATCGGTGCTGACGAACAAGTTCGGGCACAACTGCAATATATCTATCGCGGGAATTATGGATTGGTGTCCGAAGAGGAAATCTGTGAAGCCGGACCGCCCGATAAAAACAATCCGCAGGAGGATGCCCATGAAATAATGCGCCTGAAATTAAAATTTGCATTCGGTGCCATTCGACGGCCCGAAGAGCTGATTGATTCGCGTATCATTGATGGTCTGCCCGTTGAAATCAGAAACGGTGTCATGGTTCTGCGGCTGAGTCGCAATGTGTTTGAAATTCGATACAAGGACGAAGCGGTTACAGTTAATCTGAACTTGGAACCGAATGAACATTACGGCGTACCTTATCCACTGAATTTTCAACGTATGAAAAGAGAATATTTTGCGGTCGTCCATGCCGGGGAAGGCGATGGTTGGAACGTCAATCATCCATGTATGTCCAGTATTATCATGTTTCAGGGCAAAATCTATCTGCTTGATGCCGGCCCGGATGTTATATTCAGCCTGATGGCCCTTGGAGTCGGCGTAAATGAAATTGAAGGGATTTTCCACACTCATTGCCATGACGATCATTTCGCCGGTTTTACAACCCTCATGCGCTCTGATCATCGTATTAAGTATTATGCAGCATCCCTGGTGCGGGCTTCAGTGTCAAAAAAGCTGGCCGCTTTGATGAGCATCGATGAAGAAGCATTGTACGATTATTTTGACGTCCATGACCTTGATTTTAATGTGTGGAACGAAATTGATGGATTGGAAGTCAAACCTATTTTATCACCGCATCCGGTGGAAACCAGTATTTTTTATTTTCGTACGGTTTGGGGCAAAGACTACCGCACTTACGCCCACCTTGCAGATGTTATCGGTTTGGATACTTTAAAAGACATGGTTACTGATGATGATTCGGAAATTGGTTTATCCGCCGCTAAATTCGAAGAAGTTAAAGAAAATTATCTGATGGAAGCGAATTTAAAGAAAATTGACATCGGCGGAGGAATGATTCATGGCAGTGCTGATGATTTTAAAAAGGATCGCTCTGATAAGATTGTTTTGTCGCATACTTCGGCAGACCTGACCAATGCACAAAAAGAAATCGGCTCCGGCGCACCTTTCGGCATGACAGATGTTATTATCGCTACGACAGTTTCTTATGATCGGATGTTTGCACAGAATTTTTTACAATCCTATTTCCCTGAAACACCACAGTATCAATTGGAAATCCTGTTAAATAATGATTATGTTTCGTTTAATCCCGGTTCTATCCTGATCAGAGATGGTTATTACAGCAAAAATGTTTACCTGATTCTGAATGGCAATGTGGAATGGATTCAAACCGATATCGGCAGACATTATATGCTTTCATCCGGTGCTTTAATCGGAGATATCGCCCTTATGGACAATGTTGTCAACCAGGGCGCTTTTCGCGCTCTTAATTGTGTTCAAACCTTGCGCCTTCCGGCTATTTTGTATTTGAACTTTGTAAAATACAATCATTTGTACCATAAAATAAAACGGTTGCAAGCCAGACGGGAATGTTTGCAAAAAGCCTGGTTGTTCGGTGAAATCGTTTCTTACCCCATCCAGATGAAAATTGCAGATGAAATGCGCGCATACCAGTACCCGGATAACCTGACGATTCAACCTGAAATGGAAAAGAAGCTTTACCTGATTGAAAAAGGCAAAGCGTTGCGCTTAAATGATGGAGGTGAGTCGGATACACTGGAAGCCGGTGATTTTTTCGGTGAGGAAGATATCCTTTTCGGTCAGCCTCCCAAATATAAGGTTCGTTTTGTCGAAGCTGCTAACCTGTACAGCATACCGGCTGCTATCTTATTGGAAGTTCCGGTCGTGCGCTGGAAACTCTATGAAACCTATCAGAAACGTTCAGAGAACTAAGGAATTTTCCCCCCAATAATATCAGTAGATGGAAAATTCAGGAGTGCAAAAATTAAGTGTGACGATTTTCAGCATCCGGCACCCCCGGATGCTTGCAGATTCAGGTGTCGGCAAAAAACCTCTTCGCTTAATTTTTGCGCTCCATACCGTATTTTCAGGCATTTTCAATCTACTGAATATATCTGAATTGTAAGGCGGAGAGCAACGAAACCTGCCATAAATCAAATATAATGACACGCCTGAGACAAAAAACAGATGTTTTTGTAGCGAAATTCTTTACCAAATTTCCCTGGCTGCTCAAGCAGTGGTCACAAAAGGCAAAATTCATTGAGCTCTCAGACTCTCCCTGGACACAGTTAACCAAAGAAACAGCTCACTGCCGTTTGGCACTGATTACAACGGGAGGAGTCCATTTGACATCCCAGACTCCTTTTGACATGAATGATCCGTTTGGCGATCCGACTTACCGGGAAATCCCTTATGACACCGCTTTAACCGATTTGATGATCACGCATAATTATTATGATCATAGGGATGCGGATAAAGATATTGACATTATACTGCCAATCCGGCGCGTACGTGATTTGGTTATGGCCGGAGATATCGGTGAAGTCAATCACAGGCACTTTTCGTTCATGGGACATATTTCCAAACATCATATCAATACATTGATACAAGATTCGGCTCCGACAGTTGCCGCAGCTTTGATCAAAGATGCTGTGGATATTGTCCTATTAACTCCTGCGTGAGGAATTTGTAATCAATCCGTGGGATTGATTCAACGTGTAATTGAGGCGGCCGGAATCGTAACGATTTCTATTACACTTTCCAGGGAAATTACACAAAAGGTGCGACCGCCACGCGCGCTTTACACCGGCTTTCCACTCGGCCATCCCCTCGGCTTTGCCGGCCAAAGCTTTCGTCAACTTCAGGTTCTGCGTCAGATGTTGAAATATCTTCAAAAAATCAAAACACCAGGCACGATTGTCGAGGCTGATTTATCAGTTAGCACCGACCCTTTGACTGCCTGCAATTCTTGCGGCTGAAATCTTCAAAAGAAACAGGCCGGACCAATCACATTGAGCGTTTTAAGATACGGCAAAAAACAGCTCGTTCAGTCAGAAGCGCGTTATCATTTTCAAAAAACTGGTTTACTTTTTTCCAAAATTATCAATGTTTATAACTATGATGAAAACTTGTTCATAACTATGGAGTTATGAACACATTTAATAAATATGTTCATAACTCCATAGTTATGAACATTTTATAAACAATAAAAACAGTCACTAAAACAAATAAAACTAAATAGTTATATAGTTATTAGCACAATTGACACTCTATTATAGTTCTTAGTATATTAAAAAAAAATAAAGTACTTTCCGGATGGATAGATGGGTTAAAGCCCTGAAAAAGACACATAAAATTCAATTGAATACAAGAAAATCCAAACATGGTAAATTTGAAAGCCCTCCGCCATTTTATATGTTCACCTGAATTAAGCTTGCTAAGACAGGCATTTATTGATATGAAACGATCTTTAACCGAAGCAAATAAATTGTCGAACATTTAAAAAAAATGAGGAGCGATTATGGCCACAAAATATTTTACGGCTTTATCCCTTTCTTTTATGTCAATAGTCACGCCGTCCGATGCGGCTGCGGCTCAATATGAGAAAGCCACATTTGCCGGAGGCTGCTTTTGGTGCATGGTACATCCCTTTGACCAGCTTGAAGGGGTGATTGAAACAATTTCCGGATATACCGACGGAACGGCTGAGAATCCCACTTACCAACAGGTTTGCAGCGGGACAACCGGTCATACCGAGGCGATTCAGATTACATACAATCCTTCTGAAATCACCTATCAGATGCTTTTAGACAAATTTTGGAAACAAATCGATCCCACTGATGCCGGCGGCCAATTCGTTGACCGGGGCAGCCAATATCGCACCGGCATATACTATCATACTGAAGAACAACGCAAGTTGGCTGAAAAAAGTAAAAAAGAACTGAACGCATCCGGAAAATATACCAGACCGGTCATCACTGAGATAAAAAAGGCCGGGAAATTTTTTAAGGCGGAAAAATATCATCAGGATTATTATAAAAAAAGTCCCATACGCTACAAAACGTATCGTCGCCATTCGGGACGGGATGCCTTTTTGGGAAAAATTTGGAAATCATCAAACGCTTCCGGCAAAAGTTTTAAAAAACCGTCTATGGAAGCGTTGCAAAAAACATTGACGCCCTTACAATATAAAGTTACTCAGGAAGATGGCACTGAGCGTCCGTTTGACAATAAATATTGGAACAATAAAGAACCCGGTATTTATGCAGACATCGTATCCGGCGAAGCATTATTCAGCTCTTTGGATAAATACGACTCTAAAACAGGATGGCCAAGTTTTTTCAAATTGCTGGAACCTGACAACATTGTTGAAAAACAAGATAACAAATTTTTTACGCAGCGTACCGAAGTACGCAGCAAACAGGCCGATTCGCATTTAGGCCATCTGTTTGATGACGGCCCGGCACCCACCGGCCGGCGTTATTGCATCAATTCGGCGGCATTGCGGTTTATTCCACAAAAGGATATGCAAAAAGAAGGGTACGGGAAGTATTTGAATTTATTTGATTAAAAATTTCTGTTCCAACCGAAGGAGATTTATGTTAAATTATATTCATTCGTTCAAAATTATTTTACCTGCCTTTATGGCGATTATATTGAGTTCCTGCTCCGCCACCCAAATAACATCTGTGTGGCAGGATGATGCTTACACTGTCGGGGCTGTAAAAAAAATCCTTGTTAAAGGAGTGGCCAAAAACCAAAGAGACAGCCGTCTTTTTGAAGATGCTTTTGTAAAACAGTTTTCTCTAAACGGTATTGAAGCATTTGTCAGCAAACGCATAATGCCCGATGTTAAACCGGAGGTTCCGGCGGAAATACAGGGCGATCTGATCGTCGAAGCGCAAAAAAGGCAAACCGATGCGTTATTGGTTGTGCATCTCACCGGTGTTGTCAAAAAAACTGTCTATCATCCACCGCGCCCTTTATTTATGTCTATGGCTTATCGTGATTCAGATTGCCGGCCCTATCATTTACGTTCCCATTTTATGTATGAACCGTTTTATGAGCCGGAATACTACACTGAACATCATTTTTTTCAAATTGAAAGCAATCTTTACAATACTCAAACAGCGCAATTAATCTGGTCTGCCGCATCTGAAACCTTTGAACCGACTTCGATGAATGCGTTGGTTAATTCGGTCAGCGAAACGGTGATTAAAAACTTACGTGACGCGCAGTTGATTCCCAAATGAAAGGAACCACAAATTCAACCATGCGTGCAGTGGTGTTTGATGATCATTTACGGTTTGATAAAGCCTATCCTCAGCCGAAGCGACAATCCAGATGGGCGCGTATCTGTGTTCATCTAGCTGGTGTGTGTAATACGGATTTGGAAATCATCAAAGGTTACATGGGCTTTAAAGGTGTTCCGGGGCATGAATTTATCGGCGTGGTTGACCAATGTGACGATCCAACTTGGATCGGAGCGCGTGTTGCCGGTGAAATCAATGCGGCATGCGGTCGTTGTCGGTGGTGTGCCGATGGCTTGATGCGCCACTGTCCCAATCGGACTGTTTTGGGAATTCTTCAGCACCACGGCTGTTTTGCCGATTACGTTTTTTTACCAGTTGAAAATTTACAGCGCATTCCAGATGACATTCCGGCTGAACGCGCTGTGTTCATTGAGCCATTATCCGCGGCATGTGAAATTTTAGAACAACTTGATTTGCAAGGCGATGAAACGGCAATCGTGCTGGGTGACGGCAAGCTGGGGATTTTATGTGCATGGGTACTCAGCACGGTGCTTGCTGATGTTACACTCAAAGGACATCATGCACAAAAACTGGCATCAGCCCAATGGCGACATATTAAAACAATACGTAACGCTGATACGATGGCCGGACAGGCGGATATTGTTGTCGAGGCCACCGGTTCAGCCAAAGGCATCAACGAAGCACTGTCTCTGTGCCGGCCGCGTGGTGTGATTGTCCTAAAATCAACGGTCGCGTCTGTGGACGAAATCAACTTGGCACCTTTGGTAATCAATGAACAAACGCTTATCGGTTCGCGCTGCGGGCAGTTCAAAGACGGGCTACAGATGATGGAAACCTATCCCGATATGCCGTTAGAACGCCTGATCACCGCTCGTTTCCCCATAGAACAAGCTTTGCTGGGATTTGAACAGGCGGCGCTGCCGGATTCTTTGAAAATATTATTAGAGTTTTAAACTAAAAAAAGGAGCATACGAATGAATCGCAATTGGCGTGTCAAAATTATCGTGATTTTAACTTTTATTATGTCTGTTGGCTATCATCTGACGAGTTTCGCTCAGGAGCTGACTTTAACCCTTGACCAAGTTGTCGGCATCGCCTTGGAACGCAATCCGCTGATCGCCATCTCGCGCCAATCCAAAGCCGCTGCGAAAGCCCGAATTCTTCAGGCCCGTTCCGGCTATCTGCCGCAAGTTACGGCAACTGCGGACATTAACCGCCAGCGCATCCACAGCGGCGGCGGCATTCATAATGAATCGAACTATTACAAAACGGATGTCGGTGTAAATCAATATATTTACGATTTTGGCAAAACCCGGGAGCGCTTGGAATCAAGTCGTTACGCCCTTGACACCAGTGACAGGAATCTGGATCAAACTGTTGCGGATGTCATTTTAACCACGCAAATCAACTATTATGAAATCCTTAAAAAAAAATATATGGTTCAAGTGAATCAGGAATCACTGGATATGCAAAAAAAGCATTTGGAAGAAGCCAAGGCGTTTTACAGCGCCGGTCTTCGCCCCAAAATAGATGTCACCCGTGGGGAAGTGCAATTTGCCAATACGCATTTGGAACTTATCAAAGCTAGTTATGCTCTGTCTGTGGCCAGAGCAGACCTTGAAAACAACTTGGGCGGCCCGCCGGTCAAAGGTCAGTATTTTTTAGCCGATGTTCCCGTAGAAGCTAAAAAAGTTGTATTGACCGACGCCCTTTTGCAAAGTGCGATGGAAAACCGGCCGGCAATCGCGGCTCTCAAAGCGCAAATTCAGGCGGCTGAATCCAACGTGAAAGCGATTCGCGCTCAGAAATGGCCGACTGTAAGCGCAAACGCTTCTTACGGTTGGAATAACACCGAGCTACCGTTGGAAGATGAATGGCGCGCGGGTGTACATCTTGATTGGCCGCTTTTCACAGGCTACCGCACCAAAGGCGAAGTATCAGAAGCGCAGGCCGATGCAGAACTAATCAAGTATGAATTAAAACGCCTTGAACTTGATGTCGTGCGTGAAACAACCCAGGCCATTTCCACGGTGAATGAAGCGCTGGAAGCCATTAAAACCACCGAGTTGGCCATCAGGCAGTCAGAAGAAAACATGGAGTTGGCCCAGGGACGCTATAAAGTGGGTGTGGGCAGCGCTATCGAATACAATGACGCCCAGTTGAATCTGACCCAGACACGCAATAATCTGGTGCAAGCGCAGTTTAGCTATCTTCAAGCGCATGCAAATCTGGAACATGCAATCGGAAGATTATTTCCCAATTCAAAAATACAATAAGGATAAAAATGGAACAAACCAAAGTTCAAATCATTAAGGAAACAGATGCGTTGACGGATGCGCTTTTAACGATCAGCCATTATTTGAGAGACAATCCGGAGACGGCCTATCAGGAACATAAAGCCTGCGAATATTTAAGCGGTTTTTTAGAACAGCAAGGCTTTGAGGTTCAACGAGGCGCCGGCAGTGTTGAAACCGCCTTTGCAGCACGACCGACCGGTTATAAACCGAGTCGTCCCTGTGTGGCCATTTTGGCAGAATACGACGCGCTTCCCAAAATCGGGCATGGATGCGGCCACAACCTGATCGCTGCCGCCAGCATGGGCGCTGCCGTTGCGCTTGCCCGCACATTGGGCGATCTCGCCAATAACGTCGTCGTGGTTGGAACACCGGCCGAAGAGGGTGGAGGCGGCAAAGCGCGTTTATATGACGCCGGTGTTTTTGATGGTGTTGATGCGGCCATGATGTTTCATCCCGGACACCTTAATCTTCCTGGCAAAGGGATGCTGGGGCGCACCAAATTTAAAATGGAATTTTTTGGAAAAACCTCCCATGCTTCAGGGTCGCCCGATAAAGGCATTAATGCACTGGATGCGCTCGTGGCCGCTTACACCCATATCAATGCCCTTAGACAGCATTTATTGCCGGATGCCCGCATTCACGGTATCATCACAGATGGCGGGGATGCGCCCAATATTATTCCCGATTACGCAGCCGGGATGTTTTATGTACGCGCCGCCAGCCTGGCTTATCGAGATAAGCTTTTTGCACAAGTCCAACATTGCGCTGAAGGTGCCGCTCTGGCAACCGGAGCTGAAGTCAAAATTACGGTTGAGCCTCCTACCATCGATCCGTTTAAGCCCAATTTACCATTAGAGGAAGCCGCGCGCATCAATCTTGAAGCGCTGGGCGTCAGCATTGATGCCGATGACGGTAAACGCGGCTCTTCGGACATCGGCAACCTGAGCCAGCATATTCCTTGTATTCATGCCTATTTGAAGATTGTCGATCCGGACTCTCCGGCACATTCGACAGCCTTTGCCCAGGCCACCGATACAGACCTGGGGCAAAAAGCGATGCTCAATGCCGCCAAGATGATCGCCATGACCGCTTATGATTATTTGACATCCGCGGCCTTGCGTGAAAAGACGGCAACGGCGTTTGGTAATACCGACTAAGGAATGTCAGTAGATCGAAAAGTTTCATAAAATGCAGCCAAAGGAGTGCCAAACTTACAGTTTGGCAGTGTTTTTCATGTTTATAGCGCATGCCAAACTGTAAGTTCGGCACTCCTCTTTGTTAATATCTCGTCAGTTATTGAATCATTGAAAGTGAAAATATGATACAAATTTTGTGAATTTCGATGAATTCAAAGAGTTACAAAACAATTTCAAACTTGTAACTTCAAACTTCAAACTTCAAACTTGTAACTACCGATGCAAAAAGCACATAACCTGAAAGAAATCATCCGCTATTTTGACAGCCAGACGCCGCTGACACCAGAGGACGCGGAACAATGGCAGGCATTTTACACCGAAACTGAGCGGAATGAAATCGATCATATTATCACCGCTCTGGTGAGCAGCCCCATTGGCCATAAAATTCTGTTTGGCGGCCATCCGGGCAACGGTAAATCCACTGAACTGAATAAGTTGGTTTTCGATGAACGCATCAAACAGCAGTTCGCGGTGATCAAATTTGATGCCAAAGAGCTTCTTGATGTCAATGATATTGATATTACTGAACTTTTATTAGTGCTCAGCCTGAAAATTTTGGGATTCGCAGATGTCTGCAATATTAAACCGGATAACTATTTTAAAAAGAAATTCGATGATTTGGAGGGTTTCTTCCGTAAAAAATTGAAAGTTGAAGAGGTGCGCTCTCGCCTAAGACAGAGCAGCCTGGGAGCGGAAGCCAAAATTTCATTGGGCGCCAAAATACCTTTGGTTAAAATGGGTAGTAATTTCTTTGCCAAAATCAGAGGGCAGCACGAATTTCGCAAGCTCGTTCGTAAAACCTATCGCCCGCGTCTTACCGAACTTGTCGATTTTGTTGATGATTTGCTCATTGATATCAAAGAGAAAAACTCGTCTCAAGAAGATATCCTGCTGATTGCTGACGGCCTTGACCGCGCGCCGATTGAACAGGCACGCAAGCTGTATGCTGAAGATGGCCATCATTTAAGCAAAATTCGTAATGCCTCGTTACTGCTCACGGTTCCAATTTCACTCATCCACTCTACATCAGCGGTTGTGATTCAGGGTGAATTGGGGCAGATCACCACCTTAAAAAATGTCCGCATCAAAACCCGCACCCGGCAAGTTGATGAAAAAACGGAAAAAAATATAAATATCCTTGAGGAAGCCGTGCGCAAACGAATTGAAGATCAAAGTTTGATTACTTCGGAAGCGCTCACTATGGCGGTGCAATATTCCGGCGGCGTATTTCGCACGTTGATCGATCTGATCTATCAGGCGGCCATTAAATCGGCTGTTTTTGATGGTAAACAAATCAGCCTTAAAGATATGCAGGATGCGGTTAATGAAGCGCGTATCAACCAAAAAAGACCTTTAACCCGTAGCCACTGGGAGATGCTGCTTGAAATTGATGACCATAAGAAGTTTCTGACAGACGGCGACGAAAAACGGCTGGAACTTTTACGCGGGTTATACGCGCTGGAATATATCAACGGCGAGGAATGGTTTGAGGTCAGCCCGCTCTTGCAGGACGCTGTGGAAGAATACCGCAAGGAATTTAAAAGCACGTCAAAGAAAGATTGATGGACATCATTCGTAAAAAAGAGGAACTGCAACTGCCCCTGCTGTTCGCCCATATCCGTTTGCGCGAGCATCAGGGGGTTTTAATTTTTCTGACCTGCACCACTGCGGATGTCGAACATTATATCATTCAAACACTGCGGGATGAATTGGAAGATGAGTACGCCTTTGAAACGATTCCGCTACATATCCAAGACTATGCTCCGTTCACCGCTATATGGCATCGACCGGCCGGCACAAAAACACTTCTTATTTTCAATGCGTTTGATTTTGAAGCCTTTTATCAGAAACCAGATGCGTTTAAAACGCAAATCGACAACCTGTGCGCCAATCTTAATCTGAATCGCGATTTTATCCCGGAAAAAAAACTCAAGTGCATTTTTATCCTTCCCTCCGAAGTAGAACACCGAATTGCCCTGACGGCCAGCGATTTTTATCATTTCAAAAGCTATACAGCAACATTTACGGACGATGCGGCATTTCACCGGGGAATCACGGAAGCTGAACAAGGCGATGAAGGACGCGGCGACCGCATCGCTTTTCTTTTAAGGCGCTTAAAAAAGGCGTCTGGAGCCAAGCAACTGGCACCGCTTCATTTTGAATTGGGGGATCTTTATTATGATATTTCAAATATAAACCAAGCCCTTTATCACTGGGAAAAAGCGCAGAAATTATGTCGCCAGCTAAAAGATGAAAGAAATTTAAGTGCCGCATTGGGCAACATTGGCCTAGTGTACCACGATCTGGGCCAGCTGGAAGAGGCATTAAAATACCATCAAGAGACACTGGTGATTGATAAAAAAATCGGCTATCTTCAGGGGCAAGCTTCAGATCTGAGCAACATCGGTCTGATTTATAGCGATCTGGGTCAGCCGAAAAATGCCTTGAAATACTATCAAGAGGCGCTGGCGATTGATAAAAAAATCGGCTATCTCCAGGGGCAGGCCAGTCAACTGGGCAACATCGGTCTGGTATATCAAGCTCTGGGTCAGCCGGAAGATGCCTTGAAATACCATGAAGAGGCACTGGCGATTCATAAAAAAATCGGCTATCTCCAGGGGCAGGCCAGTCAACTGGGCAACATCGGTCTGGTATATAGCGATTTGAGTCAACCGGAAGATGCCTTGAAATACTTTCAAAAGGCACTGGCGATTCATAAAAAAATCGGCTATCTCCAGGGGCAGGCCATAAATCTGGGCAACATCGGTATGGTATATCGTGCGCTAGGTCAGCCGGAAGATGCCTTGAAATACCATGAAGAGGCACTGGCGATTCATAAAAAAATCGGCTATCTCCAAGGGCAGGCATCAAACCTGGGCAACATCGGTACGGTTTACAGCAATCTGGGCCAGCCGGTAGAAGCCTTGAAATACTATGAAGAGGCGCTGGCGATTCATAAAAAAATGGGCAATCTCCAGGGGCAGGCAGCAGATCTGGGCAACATCGGTACGGTTTACAGCAATCTGGGCCAGCCGGAAGATGCCTTGAAATACTATGAAGAGGCGCTGGCGATTCATAAAAAAATGGGCCATCTCCAGGGGCAGGCAGCAGACCTGGGCAACATCGGTCTGGTATATCGCGAACTGGGTCAGCCGGAAGATGCCTTGAAATACCATAAAGAGGCGCTGGCGATTCATAAAAAAATCGACTATCTCCAGGGGCAGTCCATAAATCTGGGCAACATCGGTATGGTGTATTATGATCTGGATCAGCCGGAAGACGCCTTGAAATACTATAAAGAGGCGCTGGCGATTCATAAAAAAATCGGCTATCTCCAAGGACAAGCCTCATACTTGGGTAACATCGGTCTGGTATATCACGCTCTGGGTCAGCCGGAAGAGGCATTGAAATATCTTAAAGAAGCGCGGGAAATTTACATTCTGATTAAGATGCCGCATGAAGCAGACGAGATTAATGAATGGGTGGATGAAATAGTTGCCGAACATTAAGGCCATGTTTTTTGATTTGTAATCAGATTTTAAATGATTAAGATTAAGAAGAAGAGTAAGAATTTAGTTTTTATGAAATCACTTGTAACTTTAAACTTCAAACTTTAAACTTCAATGAGGTTGCTATGTGGGAATATACTGATAAAGTCAAAGAACACTTCCTCAATCCTCGAAATGTCGGGGTTATTGATAATCCGGATGGCGTGGGCGAGGTCGGTTCGCTGGCCTGCGGCGATGCTTTAACGCTGTATTTAAAACTTGATGATGATAAAAAAATCAAAGATGCCAAGTTTCAAACGTTTGGATGCGCCTCGGCGATTGCTTCATCATCAGCGCTGACCGAAATGGTCAAGGGGCTTACGTTGGATGAGGCCAAAACCATCACAAATGAAAAAATCGCTGATTATCTCGGCGGATTGCCCAAAGAAAAAATGCACTGCTCCGTAATGGGGCGCGACGCGCTTGAAGGCGCGATTGCAGATTGCATGGGGGATGCGCTCCCTAAAATTGAGGGCGAAATTGTATGTGAATGTTTTGGCGTTACGGATATAGAAATCGAACGGGCGGTTCGTGAAAACGGGCTGACAACGATTGACGATGTTACCGATTATGTCAAAGCCGGCGGAGGATGCGAAAATTGCCATGAAAAAATTCAGGAAATCATCGACTCGTTGACAGGCAAGGAACCGGTGAAAAAGACTGAACCGGCACCATTGACCAATATTCAAAAGATTCGTCTGATTGAAGAATCATTGGAGCGTGAAATCAAACCGTCTCTGAAAAAAGATGGCGGCGATATCGAACTTGTGGATGTGGATGGCAATCGGGTGATCGTGAAAATGCACGGCGCCTGCGCAACTTGCAAGATGTCACAACTGACGCTGGAAAATTATGTGGAATCCAAATTGCGTGAATTGGTTGCCCCGGACCTGGTGGTCGAGGAGGTGTCGGCGTGAAAACAATTTATGTTGACAACAACGCCACAACCGCTGTGGCGCCGGAAGTTCTTGACGCGATGATGCCTTATCTCACCGAATTATACGGCAATCCGTCCTCCACCCATTCGTTCGGCGGTAACGTGGAACATGCTATCAAAGCGGCGCGTGAGCAGGTCGCCGCGCTTATCGGGGCAAGTCCGGAAGAGATCATATTCACCAGTTGCGGTACGGAAAGCGACAACACGGCGATTCAGGCCGCGATTTCCGCCAACCCGGATAAAAAACATATCGTTACCACGCGCGTGGAACATCCGGCCATTAAAAACATGTATGAACATCTGTCCAAACAAGGCTTTCGGGTAACGTTTGTTCCGGTTGATCGCAAAGGCCGGTTAGATATGGATTTTCTTTATGACAGCCTGACCGAAGGCACCGCGCTTGTCAGCGTGATGTGGGCGAACAATGAATCCGGCGTGATTTTCCCGATCAATGAAATATCTCATGAAGTGCGCTCAAGAGGGATTGCTTTTCACACCGATGCGGTGCAGGCGGCCGGTAAAACCCCGATTAATGTGGCTGACACCGGTGCGGATTTGCTTTCTCTTTCAGGGCATAAAATCCATGCGCCCAAAGGTATCGGTATTTTGTATATTCGCAGAGGCGTCGCTTTTTCACCTTTTTTGATCGGCGGGCATCAGGAACGCGGACGCCGCGGCGGAACCGAAAATGTGGCTTCTATCGTCGGCATAGGCAAAGCGTGTGAACTGGCCAAAACCAACCTGGATGAAATGGACACGCGGGTGCGGTATTTGCGGGATAAACTTGAACAGGGTCTTTTGGACGGCACACCCAAATCCACCGTGAACGGCATCAGGGAACAGCGGCTTCCGAGTACCACCAGCATCGGTTTTGACGCGGTTGAAGGCGAGGCTATTTTGTTAATGATGGATGCACTCGGTATTTGCGCTTCTTCCGGTTCCGCCTGTACGTCCGGGTCACTGGAACCGTCACATGTATTGCGCGCTATGGGCGTCCCGTTTACATCGGCGCACGGCTCAATTCGTTTCAGCCTCAGCCATTACAATACGGAAGAGGAGATTGATTTTATCGTTGAAAAACTGCCGCCCATTATTGCCAATTTGCGCAAGATGTCGCCATTTTGGGATGGGGGTTCGGCCTGAAAATTATCTGCGGCAGATGTAAAATTCGGTATTTTTCAAACTTATAGATACGTCCGCAACAAAGAGGAGTGCTGGCTTCAGCTTGCGTCATGGGTAACGCAAACTGAAGTCAGCACTCCTGATGGGTAAGTTATTTAAGGGGCAGGATCATTTTTATAGATACGTCCGCAACAAAAAGGAACCTTTAATATGTCAACCACCTTAAACTCGAATGAAACCGGCCCGGGTTTGCAAGCGGTCGCAAAAGCCGGTGTTGCTGTCCAAACGGTGAAAAGACCGACATCTCTGCCTGAAATCTGCGAACTTTTGCAAGAAGCATTTCAGACCAAACGCACCGTACTGCCTGTCGGCGGCGGCACCGCTCTGGGTGTGGCGCTTTTACCGGAAAAAACAGATATTCTTCTGGATATGACAGGCTTTAACGATCTGCTCTCTTTTGATGGTAAAAATTTAAATATGACGGTGCAAACCGGCATGACTGTGGATGCTATCAACACCTATTTAAATAAGGAAGGTTTCCGTCTGCCTCTTGATCCGCCCTTATCGCAACATGCAACTATCGGCGGCGTTTATGCGGCTAATATGGCCGGCCCGTCACGTCTTTTGTACGGTTCATTGCGCGATCAGGCCATGGGCGGTGAAGCTATGGATGCCCAGGGCAATGCGTTTAAATTTGGCGGAATCACGGTTAAAAATGTTTCAGGGTATGATCTCACCAAATTTTTTATCGGGTCAGCCGGCCGTTTATGCGTTGTTACCAGCCTTGCTTTACGCATTCAGCCATTGCCGGAAGCCGCGTGTCTTTGTGAAGCGAACTTTACGGATGTGACTCATGTTCAAAATTTTGTCTCTGAATTGTTAAGTTCGGTGCTAGTTCCATCGGGCGTAGTTGTCACCACTGAAACGCAAGCACCTGATTTCAAGGTTCTCACCGCTTTTGAAGGTCATCCCGGAGCTGTGGAACGGCAAAACCGTGATTTCAGCCAATGGGCCGCTAAAAATGAGGGGCGCACTTTAAACCAGGAAGGGCGCGAGGCGGTCACTCGTGACTTTGGTACGGCAATCGATCCTGACGATACGGATGCCAACGTTTTAAGTTTGAAAATCACAACACCCATTGTTCAGGGCATTCCGGCTTTGAGCGCTATTCATAAGCTTGCCATTGAAAACGAGGTGCCTGCCAAACTGGCGTTGCTATCCGGTAACGGCATCATTTACGTTTATTTATCGGAAGCGGATATTGAAAATCTGGCCGCTTTGGTTAAGGGAATCAGGGACATCGCTAAAAAGTCAGACGGTTATGCGCTGCCTCTGAAAGCACCTCATGAAATACTATCCGCCTGGGGTCCCAGAGTGACCGATACGGAATTAAGCCGGCTTGTTCTTCAACCGCTCAAACAAAAGTTAGACCCTGCCGGTGTTTTTCTTCCTTTAGGTTAAACATAGGGTTTTTAAATGTAGGGTGGGTGTAGCGACGAAGTGAAGCGAAACCCACCCTACATTGCATAGCGCGCATTATTTGAATATAAAATTATCACCTGATTGATGGAAAGGTTGTATTTTGGAAACTCACGTCAGCCCAGAGCTGCAAGCGGTCTATGATGAGGTTGCCAAGTGTGGCAAATGCGGGTTTTGCCAAGCGGTATGCCCCATTTTTGATATTACCAAAGATGAAGGTTCAGTGGCCCGCGGTCATAATCTGCACATAAGAAAATTGATTGAAGGGGAACTAACGCTCAACGCGGAATTAAAAGACCCGCTGTTCGAATGTCTGCTCTGCATGACTTGTGTGAGCAACTGCTTTCCGGCCGTGCGCACCCATGAAAATGTGGTGCAAGGGCGCGCCGAATACATTAAACGGGTGGGACGCCCCAAAACGTTGCAATTTCTTTTTAATAATCTTCTGCCTGATCCCAAAAAAATGGCTCACTTTATGCGTATGGGCGCGTACGGCAAAAAGCTGGGCGTTTCCAAACTGGCCAGTACACTGGGTGTATTGAAATGGTTCGGCAGCAATCTGGATAAGGCCGAAGCAATTGTGGAAAAACTTCCGACTCGTTTTTTCCGGGATCGAGCGTCCAAGCTTAACTTGACACCTGAGCATCGGACAGTGAAAATCGGTTATTTCGTGGGCTGCGGGTTTAATTTTGTAATGCCTCAGGTAAGTGAAGCCACTACGCAATTGCTGGTTCATCTTGGGGCGGAGGTCAATATCACAGAGAATTGCTGCTGCGGCTTGCCGGCTTATACTTATGGTGATTTGGAAGCCGCTCGGAAGATGGCACGCAAGAACATTGCCATTATCGAAAAAACGGATGCAGATTTTATTGTGACCGAATGCGCCACATGCGCGTCATTTCTAAAACACTATACCGAATTATTTAAAGATGATCCTGAAATGGCGCAACGCTCCGAGCGGGCAGCCGGGCGTATTCGGGGATTCAGTGAATTTATTCACTCCCGCTTGCCTTTGCCCGCTCCCCGAAATACCGAGTCGCTAACTGTCACTTATCATGATCCGTGTCATCAGTGCCGTTATCAGGGCATTGTAAAAGAGCCGCGTGCTATCCTGAAACAGATTCCCGATATTGAATATACGGAAATGCCCCAAGCCGATTTGTGCTGCGGCGCGGCCGGAAGTTACAATGTGATGCGTTATGATCAATCCATGAAAATTCTGGATCGTAAAATGACGAGCCTTGAAAAAACCGGCGCTCAGATTTTAACGACCGAATGTCCGAGTTGTTGCATACAGTTAAGTTACGGTGTTCGTCGTGCCGGTCTGGCAACTCGCGTGATGCATATCAGCGAGCTGATGCGGACAATTTATATGTCCGATAAATGATGATTTACTTACACTTTCCTTGAAAATGAATTTTATCAGCTAGCCGGATTTTTTACAATTTCACCAATCCAATTCAAATAGGCGTCTGAACCGTTATGTATCGGTATGGTGATAATTTCAGGAACATCATAGGAGTGATGCTGCGTAATAAACTGTTCAATTTCATCATATCGTTCGGTCAGCGTTTTGATCAATAAAAGTCGTTCTTCATCTTTATTGACTTCATTTTTCCATTCATAATAACTGGTTATTCCGGTAATTTGGACGCACGCAGCCAAGTGGCTTTCCACCAGAGAACGTGCCAATTTATCAGCTTCCTGATTATTCGGGCAGGTACTCAGAACAAGGCAATATTTTCCATCAGGTACCATTATATTTCCTTTTCTTTTAATATTTTTTTCCGTTTTCGTTTAACATGGGTACGAAACGCACCGGAATAATGGCTTTTTCTATGATTTTGCCATTCTTTTTGGTCAGCAAAACCAATTTTTGGGTAAAAGCCTCTCCCACGGGAATCACCATTTTACCTCCTTCAGCCAATTGTTTTTTTAACGGTTCCGGGATATGTGTCGGCGCACAAGTGACAATAATCGCGTCAAACGGGCTGTGTTCTTCCCAACCTTTATAACCATCTCCGATTTTGACGTTGATATTGTCATACTTTAAATCAGCAAGCAATTTTTTTGCCCGTTTTCCAAGAGTATCAATGATCTCAATCGTATAGACCTGCTCGCAAATTTCACCTAGTACGGCCGCTTGATAACCGGAGCCGGTTCCGATTTCAAGTACTTTTTCATTTTTTTTGAGATCAAGAACCTCAGTCATAAGCGCTACAATATAAGGCTGTGATATGGTCTGGTCTTCGCCAATGGGTAAAGGATGGTCTTCATAAGCATGTTTTTGATATTTTTGGGGCACAAACCTGTGCCGCTCAACTTTTCGCAAAGCATCAAGCGTTGCCCGTTCTTTGATTCCCCGGGATTCAATCTGCATTCTGACCATGGCTTCGCGCTGCTTAACAAAACGCACCGGCTCAACATCTTCGGCTTTGCATGAAACTCCGAATGCACTGGAAACAATCATGTATAGAAGAAAGTAGAATCGTTTCATTTTTTATCCTTATTTTAACGTTCTCGTAGGCGTACTGTTTTTTATCCTATTCTTTATCTCTTTAGCATAATATCCGGTGAATTACAAATAAACAATTGATCATTTTAAAATCACAAAAAGCGATTCAGGGCACAATGATCTGTTCGGTCAGAGTCATTCCGGATGACGGAATAAATGACAGGCCGGTGTAAGGCGATAGACCGCGTCGGCAGCCAGAAGAACGGCGGCGTTTGTCCATGCGATTTTTTCTTCGGGCCAGATCACCATATCCGGCCAAGTGTATCCGCACCAATACGATCCGTTGTCATATTTTTTGTCAGTAACCCAACCCAAAATAATTGCGGCCAGATTATCTGATCCCATCGCCGCCAGAGTTAAAACCAACTCGGCGGTTTCGGCAATGGTTACCCATGGACGATCAGAAACGCATTTGACACCTTGTCCTTCGACAATAAATCGCTTCCATGATTTAAACAGTCTCCGTTTCGCAGCAACTCCTGTAACCGCACCGGATAAGATAGGATAAAACCAATCCATCGCATAACGGGATTTGGTCATGTTAAAATTATGCGGTTTATGTTGAATAGCATATTTCAAACGGTCTGAAGCTGTTCGCCATTCACTTTGCTTTTCATCCAATACAGAGGCAATCGCCAAAGCGCATTGCAAACTGAAGTGAATCGAACTTGAACCGGTTAAAAGTGACATCGGATCGAGCTGGCCATCGCGGTTAAGCGCCCAATAAATGTTGCCTTCCGGTGCTTGCAGACTCAGGGTGAAGCGAATGGCGGCTTTCACACACGGCCACATAAGTCGTAAAAAATTCGTGTCCCCAGTGATAAGAAAGTAATGCCAAACGCCAACAGCAATATAAGCGGAAAAATTGGCATCACGCGTCAAATCTTCCGCAACTCCGTTACGATAAGAGGCATACCAACTGCCGTCTTTGTTTTGTGATGACGCCATCCATATATAAGCGAGATA
The DNA here is from genome assembly GCA_030378005.1 of Desulfococcaceae bacterium HSG9. Classification (GTDB taxonomy): domain Bacteria; phylum Desulfobacterota; class Desulfobacteria; order Desulfobacterales; family JAUCGF01; genus JAUCGF01. The sequence continues at coordinate 68,287 of JAUCGF010000002.1, forward strand.
CGCTTCATTCAGATAGCCACCGACACTCAAGCCCATGGCGGCCTCCACATGATCCCAAGGATCCGTTTTATCTCCGTCGCTCCAAGGTATCTCTCCGTCAGTTTTCTGAACGGAGGCAATAAAATTGGCAACGGCATTAATTTCGATAGACTGATTCAGCCAACGCCCCGCTAAACTATATTCCATTTCGATTATCCCTTTCTGATTTCATATTGCTTTTGAGTTACATTTATCGCAGCCAAGGCATACAAGCAAAATTATTTATATTTATATTGAATACCTTGCAAGAAAGTATTTTCAATTTCTGAAAAAATTTACAGGCTCGGCAAAATTGCCGCGTCCTTGTTACATTGAGTAAAACTGGAACGATTCAAGTAAAGATAGATGGAATTTATCTGGAAGTTGAAAATAAATTCATTGATTTTAAGGGGTTGGAAGGACAAGCGGGGCGGTTGTGTTGCTGAGAGATGGGATTATTCGGCTTCATATAACGCTAATATGAATTTCCGAAGAGACATCCGCTTGAGCGGAATCTTTTTCGCTGTAATTGGCGTGTTTTTTCACGTTTGCCGAAGAGGCGCTTTCAGATTTATTTGATGGTTTAGCGGCGTATTTTTGTTTTTCATACAATGCGGTTAGCTCTTTTAATTCATTTTGTTTGGTTTTCAGCTCCATCAGTGCCTTATTGGTGCGTAGTGCCGTCACCTTCTTCATTTTATCAGCTTCCGCAACCTCCAGTTTGATTTCTTCGGCTCTGGCGTTTAAAGCATCAACCTGGCTCTGAATGCGTTCTCGTTCACGGGTAAGGGATGTCACCACAGATTTTAAAACTCCGCTCTTTTTGCGGACTTCTTCCAGAGTTTTTTCCTCTTGAGCGTGTGTTGACTGCATTTCTTCAAGCTCGCATTTTAGCTCGGTATGCTTTTGGCGGCCATCCTCAATTTCAATCATAGTTTCTTTATTTTCATCCAGCCATTTGCGCTGCTGTTTGATTTCGGCTTCCAGTTGCTCCTTACGAGTTTCAAATATCGCAATGTCAACGACGTGCTGATCATGATTCCTGGCCAGATGACTATGCCAAAGATAGATCCATAGCGCTAAAAAAATAAGTACCGAACTAATTGTTGTAACGGCCAACCATATCGAAGTTGGGATTGAATCAAACATAAAAAACTCGTATTTATTGTAGGAGTGCAAACTTCAGTTTGCGTGTGTTCCACATCTCTTAATATTTTTTGCCGAAGTGGAAATTGAATCAAACATAAAAAACTCGTATTTATTGTTAGGAGTGCAAACTTCAGTTTGCGTGTTCCGCATTTCTTAATATTTCTTTAATACCGGCGTCATCTTTCCGCGTTTGGTGTTTATCAATATGGCAATGGCGTTGCTAGGGGATAATAAAGGCCGGTTGTGGAGCCTGCGCCGATAGTGACAAAGGATGTTCCGGTAGATTGTTGGAGTTTGTGCCGGTGTAGCTGATAAGACAAATCCGAATAGGAACACCGATTTGCCCACCCTACACCAAATCAAAATTTATTGGAATTAGAAATTAAATAACTTACACACATTAACCAAGAGGAGTGCTGGCTTCAGTTTGCGTCAAAAGCAAACTGAAGTTTGCACTCCTGATAGGTAAGTTATTTACTGATCCATTGTTGAAATCCTACTTTTGTGTTTCAAAAAATTTCACCGCTCCGGGATGGAGTGTCCCACCAGCGTTAAACTTCTTGGCGACGTCGGCCGGAATCAGTGTCAACGCAGGGTGAGCGGTTTTCAGGCGCTCGTTGTTTTTGTAAAGCGCATTGATGATTTTATGAACTGTTGGCGCATCCAAATCTTCTGACGCAATTAGAAGAGCGGTTGTGCCAAATGTGGCGATTTCCTCAGATTGAGAAGGATACACACCCGCGGGAACGGTAATATTCGTAAAAGCCGGATTTTCGCCGAGCAGCTTTTTAATATCATCATCATCCATGTTCACCAATTGCGCCTTGCAGAGCTTGAGCAGGTGGTTCAGGGTCGAATCCGGATGAACGCCGACGCTCATCATGGCCTGAATTGCACCGTGGCAAAATGCCATTGTATCCTGTGAATGTGATGCGGGGAGTTCTTCAAACAGCTTAAAATCAACCGATCTCCAATTTTTTACCTGCATAATCGTATCAAACGCCAGATGTTGCCGTGACAGAGGAGCGCCGGCATTGAAACGCTTGCCGATAAGATCGTCAAGTGCTGCAATAGCGGCATCAGTACGAACAACAAGGGTAATAGGAATCTGATACAAGGGAATCAGGGTGCGTAGATTTTCATAAGAGATATCCAGAAACTCAAATCGTCCTTTTTTGTTTAGCGCATCGTACAATATGCGTGAATCAATCAGGGCGATATCCAAAGAACCGCCTCGCAGGTTGGTGATATTATCCACATCACCTGCCGAGGGAACGATTTTACAGTTAATGTCATCAGCGTTGTTTGTGATGATACGACTTATGGTGCGTCCGGCAAAATGTGAAAATGTGCCGCTCTCTCCGACGCCTAAGAGAATATCAAAGGCGTATGCGGAAAAAGAAAACAATCCGACGCTTATAAAAACGGAAATGATACAAGCATATTTCAAAAATCGTCTGAAAAACCGATTCTGGATGCCTTTGTCTGTAATCATGTTTTCCTCCTTTAGAATTGCATCTGACCTGTTTTAAAATTTCAATTTAACTGAGAATGTTACGCAAACGTAACACGGAACAGTTCGCATGATCCGCTACGCGATGCGAACAGGAAACGCTAAAGCTTTCATTTAAATTTCCGCGGTGGTTATGATAAACGACAATCAGGTCGGCACCCCATTTTTCGGCCTCTTTGATAATCTCTTCCCAGGCTTTACCGGTGCGTATGCAGTATGATACGGATTTATCACAATTGGCCTCAGTGAATTGCTCCAGGGACTCTTTGAAACGATCCGTGGCCGCTTGACGAACTTCTTTGGGGATATATGATGCTACAATGGGCATTCCAAATCCCGACATTACACTGACAAGCCGGATTTCAGCGTCCATCGGTTTAACATGCTCTGCGGTTTTATTTAAAACCGCTGCCGCTGTTTCAGGATAATCAACATCAATTGGCACTAGTATTTTTTTAAACATAGTCCTCTCCTTCTTTAATTTATATATAATTGCGCCCTAATAACTTCCCGAATCCGGAGTGCGAGCTTGAGCTTGCCAGTAACACGCAAACTGAAATCAGCACTCCCTGGAAAAGGGGACAGTCAAAACTTTGCTTACGTTGCAGCAACGGCAGCGAGTTTCTTTTTACGACCAGTCTGTATATACCAGACCAGAGCCAATAAAAGGACGGCCGGGATAAACATAAGCTGCTTGGGCAATCGTTCTTTAGCCGTTTTTTCGTCTCCCACAGGCAACATATTGCATCTGATCTGTTTTGAAATTTCAATTTAACTGAGAACGTTACGCAAACGAAGCACGGAACAGTTCGCATGATCCGCTACGCGATGCGAACAGGAAACGCTAAAACTCTCATTCAGACTCCGGCGATGGTTATGATAAACCACAATCAGGTCAGCATCCCATTTATCCGCCGCTCTGACGATCTCTTCCCACGCTTTACCGGTACGGATGCGATAAGATACAGATTTATCACAATTGGCTTCAATGAATTGCTCCACAGACTCTTTGAAACGATCCATGGCTTCTTGCTGAACCTTTTTGGGAATATAAGACGCCACAATAGGCATACCAAAGCCGGGCATCACACTGACAAGTCGTAGTTCAGCGTCTATCAGTTTAGCATATTCAGCGACTTTGTTATAAACAGCGGCCGCTGTTTTGGGATAATCAACATCAATTGGCACTAGTATTTTTTTAAACATAGTATCCACCTTCTTTAATTTATATATAATTGCGCCCTAATAACTTCCCGAATCCGGAGTGCGAGCTTCAGCTTGCCAGTAACACGCAAACTGAAGCCAGCACTCCCTGGAAAAGGGACAGTCAAAACTTTGCTTACGTTGCAGCAGCGGCAACAAGTTTCTTTTTACGGCCTGTCTGTATATACCATACTAGAGCCAATAAAAGGACAGCCGGGATAAACATAAGCTGCTTGGGCAGTCGTTTACTGGGCACTTGGATATTAAGAATTTCCTGGTCAAAATCAACACCGGCCTTTTCTGCCGCACTGGAGAAGACCACATTGTCGATCAAAATTTTGCCGTCTTCATCACGGGTTTCAAAACCGATACCGGTCAGTCGTTCTTTAGCCGTTTTTTCGTCTCCCACAGGCAGCATAATGGTTTTGGTAAATTCACTTCCATCCATTTTTTCGCCTTTGAGCATGAGACGCAACTGCGAACCCGGTTCCAAATCTTTAACCATTGCACTCATCTCAGCAGCCGGTTTTTCTACAAGCGGCGGGAAGAATTTATCCCAGACAAGCCCCGGTCGAAACAGGATCAAGGCAACGATTATAAGTGCGGCCGTTTCCCACATACGACTCTTGGTTACGAAAAATCCCTGGGTACCGGCGGCAAACACCAGCATCGCTAAAATGGCTATTACAATCACGAAAATCAAGTGAAACCAATTCGCAACCCCGATCATCAACAATTCAGTGTTAAAAATAAAAATAAACGGCAACACCGCAGTACGGATATCGTAAGTAAAACCCTGGATACCGGTACGGATAGGGTCGCCGCCCGATATTCCTGCGGCCGCAAAAGCGGCAAGCCCCACAGGTGGCGTATCATCAGCCAGAATACCGAAATAGAAAACGAACAGATGCACCGCAATCAGAGGAACAATCAGGCCGTTTTCAGCACCCAGACTTACGATAACCGGAGCCATCAAGGTGGATACCACGATATAATTTGCCGTTGTCGGCAGCCCCATGCCCAGAATCAGACTGATCACAGCGGTAAAAAGAAGAATCAGCACCAGGTTACCACCGGAGATAAATTCGACAAATTCGGTCATTACCAAGCCGATTCCGGTCAAAGTAACAGTGCCGACAACGATACCGGCGGCCGCAGTGGCAACGCCGATGCCGATCATGTTGCGAGCGCCGTTTACCATGCCGTCGATGAGATCACTAAAACCGTGTTTAACGGTGAAGTCGTCGCCTTGCATTTTACGAAAAATACCTTTTAAGGGACGCTGCGTAATCACGATTATAATCAGCAGCATTGTCGCCCAGTAAGCTGACAGTGCAGGTGAGAGCCGTTCCACCGTGAGACACCACATCAAAACGACAATAGGCAGTAAAAAGTAATAACCGGCTTGAGCTGTAGGCCCTAATTCCGGCAATTCTTTTATGTCAGTGCTTTGGTCGAGTTCGGGCACCTTACAGGCATACCAAAGCAGAAAAAGGTATGCAACCATCAAAAGCACGGTTACGACATAAAGGGTTGCCCCTCCTGCGACCGTTTTAATCCAACCGAGTCCGTAGTAGGTTACGCCACCCAATATGATGATAAACAGGAATGTGAAAACAGACGAAAGCAGTTTCTGGGCCATGGTTTTGGTAACCGGTTTTTTCATTCGTTTCAGCCCCATTTTGCATGCTTCCAAATGAACAATATAGACTAGCGCAATATAAGAGATGATCGCCGGCAAAAATGCGTGTTTGATCACTTCTATATAGGAAATGCCCACATATTCAACCATCAGAAACGCGGCCGCGCCCATTACCGGTGGCATCAACTGGCCGTTAGTGGAGCAGGCCACTTCAACCGCACCGGCTTTTTCAGGCGAAAACCCGACTTTTTTCATCAACGGGATAGTGAATGTGCCGGTGGTGACAACATTGGCAATGGATGATCCGGAAACAAGGCCGGTCAACCCCGATGAAACCACCGCAGCTTTGGCCGGCCCGCCGCGCAGGTGGCCGAGTCCGGCAAAAGCGACGCGGATAAAATAGTTTCCCGCTCCGGCGGATTCAAGCAATGCACCGAACAGCACAAACATAAATACCATGCCGGTTGAAACACCCAAAGCCACGCCGTAAACACCCTCGGTAGTCAGCCAGTAATGCGTCATTCCCTTGACTAAACTGGCGCCTTTATGGGCGATTACCTCCGGCATGTGGGGGCCGGCAAAAGTGTAAATGATAAATACCGTGGCAACCACCATAAGCGGCGGTCCTAATGCGCGGCGTGTGGATTCAAGCAATATGATCAAACCAATTACGGCAACAACCAAATCCATTGGAATCGGGTCGCCGGGGCGATTGGCTAAACCTTCATAAAATAAGAACAGGTATGCCGCACAAAACGCGCCTAGCAGTGCGACAGCCCAATCCTGCAGCGGAATATAATCACGCGGTGAGGATTTTAACGTGGGGTAAGCCGTGAAAGATAAAAATACGGCAAAAGCAAGGTGAATGGCTCTTGCTTCCGTATCGTTTAAGACCAAGATATTAAAAATAAAAGGCAGGGGTGATGCGTACCAGAGCTGAAATATTGTCCATAGCAATGGCACCCAAAAAAGAATTTTTTTGGAAACTGCGCCGGTCGGATTACGGGCGCCTGAATCCGTTTCGGCAATCATTTCCTGGAGCTGATCCTGAGTTGCCGTATTATTTGTCGATTCTGTCATTGTAACGCTTCCTCCTTATTTATCAAAGAGTGGTGATAGCGGGCAGAGATTTTGCGATAATCAATTTATAAAATTTCAACGTGTCAGCTTTCGTCAGCAAATTGCAATGCCGTCTCTAAAGTCGTTTCGAGTTGCCAACATAAGCCGGGACACTAATGTAGAGCGGAAAGCTGTTCCGCTTCGTCCTTAGGCAAACAGCCGTGTCTTAATCTAAAAAAGCGGAGCAACTTTCCGCTTTACTTATGTCCTTGCTTATGCTGACATCCCGAAATTCAAAAACAAAAAAAGTGCGCAGCCGAACTGCGCACTTTCATTATCCGCGGATGCTTATTTTAACAAACCCGCTTCTTTATAATATTTTGCAGCGCCATCGTGTAATGGTGCGGAAAGGCCGTCTTTAACCATTTCCTCTTTTTTCAAAACAGAAAAAGCCGGATGAAGTTTTTTGAAATCGTTAAAATTTTCAAACACGGCTTTAACGGCATTGTAAATCACCTTTTCAGGAACTTTCGTCGAAGAGACGAATGTGGCGCCAACACCAAATGTGGCAGTGTCGTCTTTGGTTCCGCGATACATGCCGCCGGGAATTGTCGCCGTACGGTAGTAATCGTTATCAGCTACCAGTTTGTCAACCTCTTTACCAGTAACGCTGACCATCACGGCATCACATGAAGTGGTCGCTTCTTTGATGGAGCCGCTGGGATGACCTACGGTAAAAACGATAGCATCAATTTTATTGTCGCATAACGCTTTGGCTTGTTCGGCGGATTTCAACTCGGATGCCAGTTTAAAATCTTTTTTGGTCCATCCCAATGCCTTCATCACAACTTCCATCGTGCCGCGCTGACCGGAACCGGGGTTGCCGATATTGACACGTTTGCCTTTGAGATCAGTAAATGTTTTAATACCGGAATCTTTACGCGCCACAACGGTAAACGGTTCGGGATGAACTGAGAACACCGCGCGCAGTTCTTTATTAGCGCCCTTTTTTTCAAACTTGCTGGTACCGTTGTAAGCATGGTACTGCCAATCGGACTGGGCCACGCCCATATCAAGCTCGCCGGCTGCGATGGCATTCAGGTTATAAACCGAACCGCCGGTGCTTTCCACTGAACAACGGATGCCGTGCTCTTTTCTGGTTTTGTTGATCAGACGGCAAATTGCTCCGCCGGTAGGATAATAAACGCCGGTAACGCCGCCGGTTCCGATAGTTACAAATTCGGTTTTAGCATCGGCTGCTGTTGCCGGTACGGCCATTAATGCGATACCAAATAAAACTGCCAAACTTAATAATAGTGCTTTTTTCATCTTTTCTCCTCTGTAAAATTAAAGTTAAGTTCATCTTTTTAAAATTGCTCATGTTCCTGTTTTTTTCCTGCATCCCCCCTTTCAACTGAATCAGTTTGTGGTATTGTCTTTGTAAACAGATTTTTTACAAGGACGCTAAATAAATGAAAATCATTCGATAAACGAATATCGCTCTATAACAAACAAATTGATTTAGTGCAATAGTTTTTACACAGCTTTATCAAATTTAGCCTTGTTAAAAAAAAGCGATATTGCTAAAGAATACCACAATTCAGATCAGAATTTCGGGAATTAAATTAAATAATGAACAAAATACAGGTCAGTGTTATTATCCCCACTTATAATCGCGGCCACATACTTTCCGATGCGATAGATTCGGTTTTAGCACAGGATTTTGACGGTTATGAACTGATTGTTGTTGATGACGGATCCACTGATAACACCATGGCTGTTTTAAATGGTTATTCCAATAAAATCAAGGTGTGCAAGCAAACGAATCAGGGTGTCAGCGCGGCGCGCAACCACGGCATTGCCGTGTCGTCCGGCGAGCTTATCGCTTTTCTGGATTCCGATGATTTGTGGCTGCCAAAGAAACTTGCTGTGCAGGTCGGTTTTTTCAATTCCACGCCAAAAGCTATGATTTGCCAAACCCAAGAGATTTGGATACGCAACGGCGTAAGGGTGAATCCTAAAAAACGGCATCAAAAACCTTGCGGCCATATTTTTGAAAAATCTTTGGAATTGTGTTTGGTCAGTCCATCGGCAGTGATGCTTCGACGGCAATTATTTGATTCAGTGGGTCTGTTTGATGAATCATTGCCGGCGTGTGAAGACTACGATCTGTGGCTGCGCATCAGCAGTCGTTTTCCGGTTCATCTTATAGATACGCCGCTGATTGTAAAAAAGGGCGGCCATGCAGATCAACTTTCAAGAATGAAGGGGTTGGACCGTTTCCGAATCCGGTCTTTATTGAAGATCATTAACAGCGGGATTTTGACGATGGCACAAAAAAAAGCCGCCATCAGTGTTTTAAATCGTAAATGTACTATATATGCTAACGGATGTCTTAAACGTAATCGCCCGGATGAAGCCAGATATTACAAGCAACTCATGGAAGTAACAAATACCCAAAATTAATGATAAACTATTTTTTCAGTGTACTGTCTTTTTTTTGGAAACCCCTTATCATCTCCTTATCATTTTATCACCGCTCTTCATTTTAATCGCATACAGTCCGATTTTATCGGATAAAATCCGACTTTTCAAAAATAAGCACGAAAAGATGCCCGAATCCTTTTTTCATCAGAAATCCGAATAAATAACCTGCTAAAAGCCAAATATACTGATTTATTCACATTCGTTGCATCCGAATAAAATATCTTTTTGCCTTTTTTACAAAAGTGATCTCTTGGGCACGAAAATTGCATTATTTATAGATTTGATAAATTTGGGCGTACCATAGATTTTCAATATTAAGCGCAATTGATATGTAAAGTCGCTATCGAATCATAAGGAGAAAACGTATGGCATCTAATTTTCGAATTTCCTTTCATCGCAACAAACATAATCTGCAACTTAAACTGAGAGGCGATTTTGACGGCTCTTCCTGTCACGAGCTGATCAATACTATCAAAAACAAAAGCCGCCATTTCAAAATCATCATAATTGATACGGGTAATCTCAGAACTGTTTATCCTTTCGGACAGGCGATATGGGAAAAAAACTTTTCCAGCCTAAAAAACACGCATGTCAGATTGGCTTTCACCGGGGCGTATCAAGACCGATTATCTTCCTGACCGGTTTAGTCCGGCCTATGATTTTATGGAAGGATTGCGAACCGATAATATGGTAGTTCGAGAGAAAGTATCGGTTGCGCACAAGGTTGATACCAGGACGATTGCATGAAATTTATGCGGTAGCAAGTACCTTTGCCAAATAGGTATCACTCTGACCTGCTTTCATTTTTTCAGTCTTCATTCCTTAACTACCGAAAGATTTGACAATTCAGAAATCGCTGTGATTTCATTCGATTTCTCCTCTGTTTTTATTTTCTCTGAAGCGATACGATTTTCTGATGCCCGGGTGCTTACCACATGAATCGGGGATTTACCGGAGGCTCTATCAAAACTGCCGCATAAACACTCGACGAAAGGTGTCGGCAGTTGGAATACCGCCAGGCAGCCGCAAAAAAATCTTTAGCCAACATTCTTTCGTCTGAGTGTATTCGTAAATATCAGGCCATGTATCGACACAGCAAATAACGGCACATATGGATATTGTTATAATATCCAGTAATATATGGTCTGTTTTACCTTTTTATCGCGGGCCAGTCAGTACATTAAAATGGTTCATGATTGATGTTTCGGCAATGTTATTCATAAAATAACCCCTTTGTGATAATATTTTTAAGCTCGCTTTAAGTTCGAAATAAAGCTTATTATAAATTATCATAAATGAGATTGTTAACTACTTTTCATGCAATCGCCCTGAGATATTTTTGTTTACAATACGTTGATGTTACGCTATGAATTATCTATGAAATTGATTTAACATCGTAGTAGTTCAATCTAACGGAAAAGGGTGATGAATTCATTGATTGAAGGATTCACATCAACAGTGAATGGAACAGTTTGCTTGTCAGTTATTTTGATTCAAAGCACTGACAAGTCATTTCATCCGGCCCCAAAAATCATCTGCTCAGGTGATCATTATGCTGAAAATAAAGATATTTGCAGTCGGCGGGACGATAGACAAAGTTTATTTTGATGCGAAAAGCACGTATGAAGTCGGGCCTCCCAATATCGCCAAGGTATTGGAGGATCTCTCGCTGAATATTGAATACAGTATCACATCCATATTACAGAAGGACAGCCTTGATATGGATGCGGAAGATCGCCTGATGATCTTCGAACAGGTCAGCAAGGCAGAGGAAGACCGCATTATCATAACCCATGGCACAGACACGATGGTTCAGACAGCGGAAGTCTTGAAACAAATCAGGGATAAGACAATTGTGTTGACCGGAGCGTTGGAGCCGGCAATGTTCAAAACAAGCGATGCGGTGTTCAATATCGGCTGTGCGATGGCCGCTGTGCAAACTTTGCCCCCGAATGTATATATCGCAATGAATGGGCGGATATTTCGCCATGACAATGTTGTGAAAGATGTGGAAAACAATCGGTTCGTAATGATTAAAGGTAACACCGTCTGAGACATACGCTCAGGTGCTTTGTGAGCCCACAAAATATGATTAAAGATAACGTCAGAAAAAAAATATTGAATCGAATTAAAGCCGCAGAAAAGGAGCATGGCGTCAGAGTTTTATACGCCATCGAATCGGGAAGCCGTGCTTGGGGTTTTGAGTCACCTGATAGTGATTATGATGTCAGATTTATTTACGCTCATCCCCAAAATTGGTATGTGGCGGTTGATCTTGAAGAAAAGCGTGATGTGATAGAATATAACATTGTTGACGAGATTGACATAAACGGTTGGGACGTTCGAAAAGCGCTTAAACTTTTATGGAAATCAAATCCTGCAATTGTTGAGTGGCTTCAGTCACCGATTGTTTACATTGACAATAATGATTTCGCTTCTGAAATGAGAAAATTGCTTGATAGCATTTATTCAGTTGAAAAGGGAATTTATCATTATCGAAGTATGGCCAAAACCAATTATAGAGGGTATTTAAAAACTCCGTCAGTCCCGATAAAAAAATACTTTTATGTCTTAAGGCCGCTACTTTCCATAAGATGGCTTGAGAAATATAATGAGCCTGCTCCCATAGTTTTTGATCAACTTAGCCTGAATTATTCATAAACGCATTATGAGATCAATTTTCAACCCGCTGCCGTTAAAAAATCTAACTGATCGCAACTCTGCGGTGGTTATCGGGAGAGTGCCCGGCACTTCCTGTCGGTATCGCTG
>JAUCGF010000039.1 GCA_030378005.1 Desulfococcaceae bacterium HSG9
TTTCAAATGTCAGGAATGCGGAAAGATATTTACCGAGGAACTTCCTTTTGTCGAATCACACAGAAGGCGGAGCATCGCTTTTGAGGAGTCCGTCTATGAAAGCTGTTTATCCGGAACCCGTAAAAAAACGGCTGAAAAAGAATGTCTGAGCTGTTCTGCGGTGAAAGAGATATTTTATCGCCGGGCTGATGCCAGGATAAAGCCTACGGACGCTATTCGCACCGGATTTTGGGAATTGATGTGATATCTTTGAAGAAAAGGCATGAACAGTCAGTTTTGATCATTTCTGATATTGAACGGTGATGTGTTCAGGCCGTGTCACCTGAAAGAAGCAAAGACAGCTTGGAGACACGGATTGACTGTTTAAGCGTGAAACAGCGGAAGGCGATACGCTATGCATCTGTTGATATGCGGTCTCCTTATTATTATGCGGTTCGGAAAAAACCGCCCCGTGCCGGAATCGTCGCAGACAGATTTCATGTCATAAAACAGTTAAACAGGCGGATAAGCCGGATTCGCCGAAAAATTCAGAGAAACACCTCAGATGAGATTAAGGAAGTATTGAAAGGAAGTCGACAGCTTCCAGTAAAAAACAGGTCAGAGCTTTCTGAGAACAAAGAGGAGAGTTTACAGAAAATATTAAATTTATGTCCGGAGATAAGGATAATTTATCTTTTAAAGGAAGAATTCAGACAGATTTTTGAGAAAGCGAATGACAGATCCGGGGCGGAGCGATATTTAAGGGCCTGGAAGTATAAAGTTCTGAACACAGGCGATATGTTTATGAAAAAATCAGTCGGTACTCTGGAAAATCAGCAGGGAGAGATTTTAAATTATTTTTTTGAAAGGATAACGAACGGATTTGTTGAGGGGATGAACAGGGCTGTCAGGATAATAATAAGGAGAGCATTCAGGTACAGGAATTTTGAATCATTCAGGCTTCAGGTCTTGGCTGAACACGGTTTTCCCACAAATCCGGGATGAACCTAAAAAGGTCGAGGGGTCGCCGTACAGAATCCGGTCGGAGGGGTTTCCAATATGGTTTTCAACGGCTGTCATAAAACCGTCCCGATTAAACGTCATCAGAGCCTTTGTCCCGAATTCGCGGTCCGGACGGCTCTTTCCCTTTCAGATCGGGCGGGCGTCGGGATCGTCGAGGGAGACGATGCGGTCATTTATGTGCCGTTCTCCGGAAAGTTTCTGAACGGTCTGTTTTTCTGGAATATTCAACAGATCATACAGATTCACGGCTTTCTCTTTCCGTCAGTCCAAAACCTTAAGAGATCCGACTTTCACCTGAAAAATTTTAAGGGCGGGGGATAAATTTTTCGTTGAAAACGGTCAGCCGCACCGCCCGCTCCCCTTCTTATCCGGACCGAATTCCCGCCGCAGCCTTCTAAGCGCCTTATCATCATACCAGAGGGGAATACCGTGCTGTTTCGCAAACACCCTCATTTTTTCAAATGCCTTGTAAATCAGATGTGCATCATTCGGATAAATGATGTCGCTTTCCGGCACGGTCGAATCGATCAGGGCGCAACCTCCGGATATGACACCGGCACGGCGGAGTATTTCAAACACCACCCGCTCGATAACCGCGATACCCGCCTCGCCCGGACGTTTTCTGAAAACGCAAAGAGATGCGGGATGTGGGAAAGCCCGCTGTCCTTCGTCCGGAATATTGCAAAAATATCAATATACCGGTTTTCTTTGACCTGTCTCACCGCTTCGTGATCACTCAGTCCGCGGAGCCTGGCGATTATCAGGAGGGCGGTCATGATTCGGAGAGACTTTCCCACAGGCCCCTTGCTGTCGCTGTAAAACCGGCTCAGACGGACGATAATTTTTTCCCACGGAATGATTTTACGCAGAATGGCGAGTTTATGAGCGGAATCAGTGATATCACTTTCTGCCTGTTCCGAGGAAAAGGCTGTTTCAAATTTATCCTTAATCATTTTATATCCCTGTTTATCAGTTACAATTTTGTCAGAAATTGAATGAGACGCACTCTGACCGCATGTCTAAAATGACATATAACAGCTTGAAAATCAAGGGATAAATAGAATTCAGCAGATACTAAGTAATTTTTCCATTTAACATACATCTACATGGATTAGCGATAAGCGGTAGTCCCTACAAAACAGTGCAGGAACTAAATGAATGAGAAGATGGAGCAGGAGTCTTCAAAAGAGATTTACAAAAAGCGAAAACTGATTGTAGAACCTGTTTTCGGTCAGATAAAGAACGGAGGGTTTCGAGGCTTCAGCTTGCGGGGGCATCGGATGAAAAATTTTTTACCCCTGGCACCCGGTCAGGGCAAAAAAATCCAAATGGTTGAAATCAAACCCTGCTTAACAGATTCGGATTTTGCCCTTGTTGTACAAGGGCAAAATCCGTTAGCTTGTTTGGCGATAAATTGTAAAATTTTTCAAAGTCACCTTACGGATATGATTGGCTTTTTCAAAATCGATCACACGTTTTAAATCCCAATCACTGATTCCGGGAATTGCAACCACGGGGTTGGTTTCCACATATTTGTGTCGATAATACCCTTTGCCGCTGATATTTTCCTGTTTTAAAATTCCCAGCAAGGTGTAATCTGAAACGGACGCGGCCATGATATCGGTCATCCCGGAATCGCACCGAAGTCTGTTTAAGAAAAAATCAAGCGGGTTAAAAGTCCATTTTTTGTTGAAAATTATCCGGCTTATTTTTTTGCGATTCCCTTTGAGCCGAAAGTGCGATATTCTACGGTTGTTTAGCACGGCTACGGCTGAAAAAATATGGGTGCGGTCCCCTTGAATGCCGATGTGGTGATTGAAACTTAAATACCGAATATTTTTAGTTTCTGCAGGCATGCCGCATAAAATAAGAATTTCTTTAAGTTGGCGGACATCCGGTCTTGCCACCCGATTCACGGAATTAATTAAGTCATTGATAAAATCCTGGCTCATACACACCTCACCATAACCAAGTTTGAAGTTTAAATATATTTAATAGCACAATAAAAATCAGATATCAACAAACGGCGGACTTTTTTTCCATTCACATATTTCATCCCGTCGCCATCCGGTTGCAACGTTATGGATTGTCGATCCAGAACTTCTTTGGAGGATGGGATGCATCTGAAAGAAAAAGCGGCTTGTTAATCGGTGTTTCAATGGCATCTTGTTGACGCGCGTCAGGGAAATAAGCGATTCGTTCAAGAGCTTTGTAAAATTGATTCAGTGTGATCATAAGTAATCTCAGCTTTTAATTTTCTGTCCACATTCCGTACAAAATTTTGAACCGGCCGGAAGGGATACGCCGCAGGCGTTACATTTAGTTTCAGCCATCATTGCTCGAACGAATTTTTTAGTTTCAGCTAAAATGATATTGATTTGCTCCTGGGAAAGCTTAACAGCTTTGGCAAAGGTCAGCACCGCTTTCTTTTCCTCGTCTGCAAGGTCGCCGTCAATCAGGGAAACAAGTAGCATATCTTCAAGGTTGCGGATTGTTTCAGAATACCGTCCTACAGGTGCGATGTTATAATCACCGGCTTGAACCAGACGAATTGCGGCTTGTGCATCGTCTTCACTCAGGCCGTTTTTTTGGTACACGAATGCAATGGCGCCTTGCTCTTTGTCAGTCACTTTGCCATCCGCTTGTGCAATCGCAATGACATTGGCAATGTATGTAATCTGATCGGAGTTGTTCATTTTTAATCCTCTCTACTCGTCAGTTACAAGTTTTAAGTGTGAAGTTTCAAGTTATTTTGTAACGACCTGAATTCATTGAAACGGACAAAATTTGTGTCATATTTTTATTTTCAATGATTTCAAGAACTTGTAAGAATTTATGACTGACGAGCTCTCTATAGATTCGGAAAAAATATATTTCGCATAAACGTAAAGTTTAAAAAAACATTTTTCAATACCTATATCATTGACTCGTTAGTTACAAGTTTTAAGTTTAAAGTTTCAAGTTATTTCGTAACTCACTGAATTCATTAAAACTCACAAAATTTGTATCATATTTTCACTTTCAATGCCTGATTGGATAAAGGCAATAACTTACAAGAACTTATGACTGACGAGTCATTGATAATTGAAATAATAATCGGTGACACAAGGTGATAAATCAGAATGTTGAAAATTTCCCTGCAAAAAAAGTAAAATACCAGCTAACTTCATTATCTGAAGTGCAAGCTTCAGCTTGCGTCACGGGCAAAAGCTGGCTGGAATCAGCACTCTTGATGGGTAAGTTATTTAATTCGCATTTATAGATGGAAGTTTAACTTGACGGTATTATATGAAACAGATATGTATTCAGCAGTGTTACACAAGCAATGCCGTGCTTGTTATTATTAGATATGATGCGCTTTATTTGCGTTATAAAATGCTATTATCAGCATATTTATTTATTGAAGCATACGAAGGAAACAGGTGTTTATGAAATATTGGCTGGCTGATTTAAAATGGGTAGCCCTTCGCTTATCAGAAAAACTGGCTAAACATTTTTGGCTGCCTTTTCACAGGATTTCTTCGCGTACGCCTGATTTGTATTCCAAAATCACAGTCAATAAAAATGTGCCTATTGAAATGCGTGACGGTATATGTCTATATGCTGACATATACAGACCTGTCATTGACGAACAGTTTCCGGTTATCCTGATTCGTCTTCCTTATGGCAAGGGTGAAGTCGGTTCGGCGATGGTTCCTGAAGGCAAATTTTGGGCTAAAAAGGGTTATATTTGTGTAATTCAGGATGTGCGCGGTAAATATCGTTCACAGGGTGAGTGGGCGCCTTTTATTCATGAAATCGAAGATGGCTACGACACTGTCGATCATATCTCCAAACAGCCTTGGTGCAACGGCAATATTGGCATGACGGGCAAATCCTATTACGGTTATACCTGTTGGGCTGCCGCTGTTAGCGGGCATCCGAACCTGAAATGTATTGCGCCTGGAGTTACAGCCACCGATGTTTATAATATCTGGATTTATAATAGCGGCGCGTTTTGCCTTGGCTCGGCAGGAACATGGGGAATTACCCAAAATGCTAAAAAATCAACAAATAAATATCGTTTGAACACCAATCATCTACCCTTGATCGAAACAGATGATGCGGCTGCAATGCCTTGTACCTATTTTAAAGAGTGGCTTAACAATCCTGTGCGCGATGCCTATTGGGATAAAATTAATCTTAACCAATTTTATTCCAAAATCAAAATACCGGTGTTAAATATCAGCGGTTGGTGGGACCTGTTTTTAAAAGGCGCTCTTAACGACTGGCAGGGCGTTGCAACTCAAAGCCATGATTCGCATACGCGGCAGAACCAATGGATTATGCTGGGGCCGTATGATCATTCGCTGACCACAGAAACATCCGGACGTATTGGCCGGCTGAATATCGGGAAAAAATGTATGGGGGAGTGGTATGACACGTTACAGCATTTTTTCGATCACTGGCTACAGGGAATGAAAAACGGTTTCGAGCGTACCGAACGAATCAAAATATTTACCGTTAATGACAATAATTGGCGTTATGAGTCCCAATGGCCTGTTAGCGGCGTCCGAATGACCCAATATTACTTACATAGTCAGGGCGGTGCTAACCGTATCCATAGTGTCGGTGTTCTCAATCCGCATCAACCGGGCGAAGAGCCTTGTGATATTTATTTCTATGATCCACAAAATCCGGTCGATATTACCCGTGCGACAGATTTGTGGCAACGGGCTAAAAAGATGAAGGATCGCCGGGAACTTGAAAAAAGAAGTGATGTACTTTTATATAAATCTCTGCCACTTAAAAATGATATGGAAATAACAGGCCCGTTGATGATGACGCTTTATGCTTCCTCTTCAGTGTCTGACACCGATTTCACAGCCACCTTGGTCGATATTTTCCCCAACGGGTATGTGTTAATGCTTCAGGAAGGCATCATTCGCGCCACTTTCAGGGTGACTGATCGAAAGCGAACCTTGATTAAGCCGGAGAGACTGTATAAATATAGCATTGATATGGGCGCGACCAGCTATGTTATAAAAAAAGGCCATCTGCTCGGATTGGAAATATCCAGCAGTAATTTTGACCGTTTTGACCGTAATTTAAATACTGCCGGCGGTTTCGGAACCAGTGCGGATACAGTCAGAGCCACCCAAAAGATTTATCACTCGCACGTTTACCCTTCCCATATCACACTTCCAATTGTGCCGCGTTGATGTGTAAAAATGTGAGGCTTAACTGTTGAGGTTGCTTACCAATTGTGGAAACAAATCCAGACTTGCTTCAATACGGTCAACTTCAAAAGCGTGTACTTGTATGGTTAAGTCATTGCCGAATTGGCTAAACCGATCTAACTTATATTTTTGGCCGAAAGAACCGACCCGGTTGGCAAACTCTTCAATTTTATCAAAACTGCCGCTGCGTCGTACAATTTTCCAAAACTCGGTCAGTTCACCATTCAAAAGCGTCATAACTTCAGGTGTGATTTCAGCCGGGACTTCAGCACTCCTTTCTGCGGTAACTACCGTTTTTTCAGCTACCAGCGATGATTTGCCGCCTGTTTCTTCTATTGCTGTGTAGGGAAGATAACGGGCAATTTTGCGTAACAGTTCGGTTTGTTTCACAGGTTTGTGCAGATAGCCGTCAAAACCGTGGTCCCTGATTTTTTCCCGCTCCTGTTTTGTGTCGGCCGCAGTAAACGCTATGACCGGAACAGTTTTAAGATTAGCATCCGTTTTGAGCCGTTCCAACACTTCATAGCCATCCATCTCATCCATGCGGATGTCCAATAAAATCAAATCGGGAAGATGCAGTTGCGCCATACGCAAGGCTTCCTGGCCATTTTCAGCTTCAATTATACTGATAGCGGTTTTTCGCAAAAATGCTTTGAGTACCATCCGGTTTGTCTTGACATCATCTACAATTAGCAATGTTGCTGATTCGAAGTTAAGCTGAGTACCGTCCTCTGATTTTTTCGGAATATTTCTTATATGACCGGCAGCCTCACCGAATTCAATCGTAACATCCGGAAAAACGATTTCAAAACGGCTGCCTTTGCCTTGCTCGCTTTCAAGCGTGATGGCTCCGCCCATCACTTCCACGAGGCGTTTGGAAATGGCCAGTCCCAACCCCGCGCCGTTATATTGTCGGGTGCTATGTCCATCTTGCTGTCTGAAAGATTCAAAAATAAGCGCCTTTTGATCATCCGCAATACCGTTGCCGGTGTCGGTGACTGCCAGAACAATCATACACTGATTGGGATCATGGTCAGCAATGACCGCGTGCGCAGATAGTGAAATCGTTCCGCTATCCGTAAATTTGACAGCGTTTCCAATTAAATTGAAAAGCACCTGACGGATGCGCATTTCGTCTAAAACAATACTATGGGGAAAATCGGATGCTATTTTGACATCCCATATCAGCCCTTTTTCTGTGATTTTATTATTAAATATGCGGCTGATTTCCTGCAAAGCTGTTACCAAACTGAAAGGTTCGGCGTCAATGTCCATTTTTCCAGCTTCAATTTTCGACAGATCAAGAATATCGTTAAGCAGCGTCATCAGTGTTTGCCCACCGCTTTCGATTGATTTCAGATAATTTTTTTGAAGTGGGTCGGTAATGAGATCATTAAGGATTTCAGTAAATCCCAGAACGGCATTCATGGGCGTGCGGATTTCATGGGACATATTGGCCAAAAATTCACTCTTGGCGCGATTGGCGGCTTGGGCTTCTTTTTTGGCCTGACGCAATTTCTTTTCAGCCTGTTTGCGTTCCGTGATATCACGGGTAAATTCTAAAAGTCCGCGAATTTCGCCGCTATTATTTTTTAAAGGAATTTTAGATGTCGCTACCTGGCGGACATCACCGCTTGCTTTATCTGAAAACGTTTCTTCACGATTAATCAGTGGATGTCCTGACTTAATGACGGCATGATCTTCGATTTCATGCAGTTTGACAGTCTCAGGAGGATAAACATCAGCGGCAGTTTTTCCCAATAAGCTTGTATCACCAGGCGTATCTGCGCTCATCCATCCAAAAAATTTGATGATAGCTTTATTGACGATAATAAAGCGGCCGCTTAAATCTTTAACATTGATATAATCAGGAACCGCGTCGATAAGCGTTCGCAAAAGATTCCGTTCATCAGTCAACGATTCTTCCGTAGCCTTGCGCTTCACAATAGCGCGCGCTAAAAGCAGGGAAAAAAATGCAAGCAGTGGAATGAAAATGCTATTGATGATGATAAGTTTGTTTAGCGCTTTTTGGGATATTGCGTTTAAAATGGGTGATTCAATATGAGATACTATTTTCCAGGAACGCGCCATATTATATGGTTTGAATGGTATGGAATCATCGACCTTACTGGAGACAACGCTAAATTGATGGGATATTAAAAGAGGTGTTACAGTGGCAAAGGTAAACAAACCGTCCGAGGTGTAAAATGTTCCTTCCCGTTGTGCGGCGATTCGCTGCCATGCCTCTGGAAAAGCCTTGCCAAAAGTTTTATTTTTTTTATGTTCATACATAAAACCCCATTCATCTTCCGCAACAGGGCCTTTAAGCCAGTACCCATCACTATTAAGCAGTATCAGAGTGCCGGGGGAGTTCACAAAATTTCTCTCAAGCTTACGAATAATAGTCGCTCCGCGATAATTGACAATGACAATTCCACGTTTCCGGCGGGCGAAATCAAAAACCGGTGTGCCAAATCGAATCATGGGTTTCAATGGATATTCAATAGACCCGTGTTCAATATTCAGGTCAAACGGCGATATAAACACTTCGCCTCGCTTGAGTTGAAAGGTGTCTTTGAAATAGTAGCGTTGACTTTTAGACTGAAACTGATTGTCAGGCACAATCAAAGGAGTTCCATTATTGAAATTGATTCTCACGCGCTCCATGCCGGCAGAATCCAAAAAACGTATTTGATCGTACATTTTTTTGCGGGCGGCATAATGAAGATATTCATGAGCCAGCGCTTTGCGTTGAGCAGCGGCACCGGATGTTCTTATCAACATTGCCTGAAGTTCATTTTTCGCAGCTAAAATCATCAGGTCTGACAGGACTGTTTGTAAATCGTTGGCAATAACTTGCTTTAATAATGATAAGGTGTATTTTTCGCGGGTTTCAGTGATTAATTTATCATTTTTATTTTCAGAATAGTAGAGCGCAAAAGTGACACAGCATATCAATAGGGTGACAGGAAAAAAAAATATTAAGAAAAATTTAAGATACAGGAAAAGATCAGGACGGAGTTTGGGCGTGTTCATTGGCTGCAATCATCTCCTTAAAGGGTATGTGTGGTTGTTAGAATATTTACCCCTGAAGCGACATAGAGTCACTTCCTTTGAACAAGAGTATGATTAATTATATGCAATTTTTGTGCCAACTCCCAATTTTTAATTTTTTTTGACAGCATTTAAAAAATACATTGCGATACGGCCTTTATTTTTGGCGCCGATTTTGCCGCGATATTCGCATTCAAAGTGATTTTTGACCAACTGATAGGTGCTTTGAGAAATATTAATCCGTCCCGGAACACCGGATGACTCCATACGCGAGGCTATATTAACTGTATCACCCCATACATCGTACACAAATTTTTTCTTGCCGATAACACCGCCAATGAGCGAGCCGCTGTTAATGCCAATGCGCATATCGAAATGGTGTGATTGAGGCTTTAATCTAGTTGGGCGCCGCCGCTGGCGAGAGAAAAATTCCTGTATTTCCAATGCCGCCATTACAATATCATGGGCGTGAGTGTCATTTGGTGTGGGAATACCGCCAGCGCACATATAACTGTCGCCAATGGTTTTCAATTTTTCCAGATTATATTTTTCCATCACCGTATCAAAAAAAGAAAAGTAATAATCCAATTCGTCAATTAACGCTCGTGGACTGTTTTGTTCCGCGATTCTGGTGAAATCAACAAAATCAGTGAACATAACCGAAGCCGAATCAAAATGCACCGGCTCACTTTTAGATGTATTTTTTAACTCCGCGGCAATCTTCACAGGTAAAATATTCAAAAGCAGATTGTCTGCTTTCTGTTTTTCCTCGGACAATTCGATTAATGAACGTTCCAAATGTTTTTCAATCCGTTTGCGTTCCTCTATTTCATTTTGCAGGCATACATTATTGGCTTGCAGGTTTTTGTGTGCATTCCGAAGCTGTAAGTGAGTGTCAACCCTCGCCAGCACCTCTTCAGACTGAAACGGTTTGGTGATATAATCAATCCCGCCGGTAGCAAATCCTTTGACTTTATCGCGTGTATCGGACAGCGCTGTGATGAAAATCACCGGAATATCCGTCGTCTCAGAATTATTTTTTATCTGTTTACACACTTCAAAACCGTTCATTTTCGGCATCATAATATCAAGCAAAATCAGATCGAACGAAGTGTTTTTCATTTTATCAAGGGCGTTATGCCCGTTCGTAGCAAAAAATAATTTATAATCCTCACGATGTAGAATATTCGCCAGAATTTTGATGTTACTCGGAACATCGTCAACAATCATAATATTATAGGTAGTATTCATGTCAGCCATAATGAAAAATTTAAGTTTCAATATTCGATGTTGGATGTTCACTAGCCTGTTTTCTTAATTTTTCCACTCGCTCAGGTATTGACGGATAGGCTTCTAAGGTTTTCATTATGTTTTCAACATCGAAACTGCCGGCATAGAAAATCAAATCAGCTCCGAAATCTGTAAGCAGCTTCAGAGTGTAAGATTCACCGAGTTGTTTTATATAGGTTCCGAATTTTTTAACATCCCCAAAATTACCGGTTTTCATAGCGATATTCCATAAATCAGCACCTTTGCTTTCTATCATTTCGGCAACTTCCGCAAGTGTGCTTGCGTTTATCTCCGATTCTGCTTCAGGCGTTTTTATCTTTTCCGGAAGTTCGGAAACCACGTCAGGAACGGAATAGGGCAGAAAGTGTGTGATTTTCTGGAAAAGGGTTTTCTTGCTAACCGGTTTCAACATATACCCGTCAAATCCGCATTTTTTTATTTTATCCAGTTCTTGCTTCATCGCCGATGCCGTAACAGCCAGGATCGGGGTTGCCTGTAATTTTTTGATTTGTCGGATTTTCCGCAAGGCTTCATAGCCGTCCATGAGCGGCATACGCAGGTCCATGAGAATCAAAGCAGGTACATGTTGCTGTGCGCAACGCACGGCTTCATGTCCGTTTTCAGCTTCAATCACGGTTATAAGGGTATCTCGAAAATAGGCTTTGATTAATTGGCGGTTGTATGGAATATCATCCACAACCAAAACGGATGCCGCGTCAAAAACGATTTGTTGCTCGTCAGACGGCTTAGACGGGGCGGATGATACGCGTGTTTCGGGTACTTCAATATGGTTCAATACGACTTTAAAGATGCTGCCATGACCAACCTTACTCTTAACACGAATCGTTCCTCCCATGATATCTGCCAAGCGTTGGGTGATCGCCAACCCTAAGCCGGTGCCACCGTATTGCCGCGTTGCTTGCCCATCCTGCTGCTTGAAAGCTTCAAAAATGAGTTTTTGTTGATTTTCAGGGATACCGATACCGCTGTCTTCAACCGTTATAATAAGATCAAGGCAACCGGATTCATAGGTATTTGACGCGCTTGTGATTGCCAGTCTGACATAGCCATGTTCGGTAAATTTAATTGCATTGCCAATTAAATTTACCAGCACTTGGCGCAAACGTACTTCATCTATCATAAGTTGTGTGGGCATGTCAGGGGAAATATCAGTTTGCCACTCAAGCCCTTTTTCGGAAAATTTAACCTGAAATATCTGGGTGAGTTCCTCAACGATAATGGCTATATTGATGGGTTCAGGGTGAATATCCATTTTACCGGCTTCGATTTTGGACAGATCAAGAATATCGTTGATCAGCATCATCAGATTTTTTCCGCCGGTTTGAACGGAACTAAGATAATTTTTCTGAATCGGATCGGTTATGAGACCGTCAAGAAGTTCTGTAAAGCCAAGGACGGCATTCATAGGCGTACGAATTTCATGGGACATATTGGCCAGAAATTCGCTTTTAGCACGATTGGCGATTTCAGCGGCTTCTTTAGCTCTTTGCAATTCAAGCACCGTATTTTCCAACCCATTGTTGGCCAGAGCCAGCTCGGCTGTGCGTAACGTCACCTTTTCTTCCAATTGTTCCCGGTGACGTGCCAGTTTTTGGCCACGCAACTGAATCTGAGTCAGCATCGCATTAAATCCGTCTATGAGTGTACCTAACTCATCGTAACTTTTTTTTTCAGCGCGAATTGCATAATTCTGTTCGTCAGAAATGTTTTGCACCGTCCGGGTCAGTTCCAGAATCGGTAAAGAGATAACGACCTGAAGCCTTGCGGAGATAAGATATGCTCCCAAACCCAAGCCTGAAAAAACAACGCCGCAGGCTATCAGATACCAAATCAGATGGGAGCGAATTTCATCCAGGCCAGCCTGAATATAAATCGTTCCTACAACCTGATTTTCAAAAACAATATCTTGAAGCAGATCAAAATGATCATCAAAAAAAGGATATCCTTCAAGAAAGCCATGTTCAGTTGTTTTTTTCAAAATAGCTAAAGGGGGCGGATCTCCGTTTTTACCCTGCTTGTGTGGATGGATTGAATTAGCTTGATCATCTTTAAAATGGTATTCGGCGAACAACTCGCCTTGGGCCGTAAAAATTTGAACATTTATGATGTTAGGTTGAACTTTCAGCGTGGCCAATGTTTCCCTGGCAGCCTCATGATCGGTGAAAGTCAGGGCGGCAATGATGTTACCCCCCACAACTTTGGTAAGTGTGGAAAATTCTTTAAGCATTCGGCCTCGAAAGGAAACCGCTTCGTTAATCATCACACCCGCCGAAGCCAGTAACAGGATAAAGCCGGATATGAACATCATCAGCGTTATCAGTTTATACTTTATTGATAAATAGCGAAAAGGTTTCATCTGCTACAAATCAGGTTATTCTTATGAAGTTTTGAAGAATATTTCATTTTTAAGCTGACCGAATCAATGTGTTGTCAATGCCCCAGACAACCAATTTTACCCACTCAAAGCCGAATTTCATTAGTGCGGTATCATCTTTTTTTATCTTTTTAAGGGTTGTTTTCCTTATTTTGTAGCGTTTAAGCATACTGCTTTTAAACACAAAGTCACGAAAGCGATCTATGTTGTAGGTTGCCATGAAGGCCATTTTGCCCAAAGAGCCATTTGGACCCGCCTCCCCCCAAGGATTGTTTTGAAACAGTCGTTTGACTTCCGACCATAGAGCGGTCATCTGATTATAAATCACTGCATTTTGATTTTCAGACCAGGTCTCGATTGTCCATTGCTGTTTTTCATACGGCCCCATGCAAAAATCAGGCGGTTTAAAAAAATAAACCGGTGTTGTTTCAGAAATACTGGCGTCATAATAAAGTCCCTGTTCCAGCGGAAAGGTGCGGCAGGCATCGGGGCGGTCAGAATATACGGAGCAACCGTCAGAAGATAGAAAAGGGCAGGTTTTTTGAGTGTTTTCGGCCATGCTTAACAGTACTTCTGGTAAAAAATTGGTTTTACGCAATATAATATCCACATATCTGTCCAGAAACTGATCCGATGAAATTTTGAGCCGCTGTTTCAGCCGTACAATATCATAAGGATAAAGAAAAAGATTAAGATTGCGGCAGCACTGATTAAAACAGGAAATTCCTGGATGACATCGAAAATTGAATCTATCGTGCCGCTCTAATTTACGGCCCGCAAGCGTTGCCGGTTTATCGGTTTCTATATATTTCATTATTTAAATTTTAAGTTCGGTTATTCAAAAAGTTACGACCATCTCGGCGACGGTCATTTTTATTTTCGAGGTAAATTCCACCGTTTTCCTCAATTCCTGTTCCAGCATGGCGATTTGGCGATAAAAAGGTGTGCGATCAAATTCAGTCCGATTGTCTGAAAAGGACTTTTCCTGACACTGTTTGGCAAATGCATCACATCCGGGACTTTGGATTGATCTGCCGCCGGGTTTGCAAAGCTCGTGGGGCAATCCGTGCAAACGGCAGATCATCGGACGATACTCATATAACACACATAAACCTTCAAAATTAAGCGGACACATTATGCGTGTATTTTTGTGTTCGTGTTTTAACCGGCAAACATCACCGGCACCGGCCCGAATACATTTGCGTTTTTCGGCTGGCAGGGTATTATAGCCCGACTGGAGATACAGGAATTCTATTATGGTGTGATGGTGGAAATGAGTTTCACAACAGTTGTCATCACATCCTTTACAGTGAAATTGATAAAAATCGGCAACTTGGCGGTATTTGCTATCCATTTGGGCATAGACAGATTGCAAACGATTCAAAAAGCTGCGTCGTTTATCAACAGGTAGGTTCAAATTGTTCAGTTTTCGGTGCGTCATAGTTCTATACAAGTGGTGATGGAAAAAAGAATTTGGTGTAAAGCTCCATAGCATATCCATCAGTCATGCTGGCGATCAGATCGCAAACAACTCTTTGGTTCGAATCGCCATTATTATGAATTCCGCTCATTTCCGGGAGTTTCCCCGGTTCTCAGCACCAATTGTGGTGTGCCTTTAACCCAAACCAAATCGCTGAAACAAACGTTGATCTGAATGACAGAACCGACGGTGTAAGTGCC
>JAUCGF010000173.1 GCA_030378005.1 Desulfococcaceae bacterium HSG9
TTGACAAAGTCGGGCAGACAGATTTGATGAAACGAGAATGAAATGAAACGGAAATGACAATTTTGACCATAACCGGTTTAAAAATAGAATAAAATAATAACCTATGTGGACATTTTAACACCCTTTTGAATTCAAATTCAGACGAAAAGCGTTGTTATTATGATTTAAAGAAAAAGATAACAAGCAGAGATGGAGTTCGCTTACATGCTTTTAACAGACTTTTTCAGATCTTTGTAATAATTTTCGAGAGGGCCAAGCATTATTATAGTACAGGACACATGAATTGATACTGAAATCGACATCAACTGCCCCTTAATCACGGTATTATTTGTGATATTTAAGTATCAAGTCATTCGACCTGACCTATAATTGCAGATTTTCATCGACTATTCGATAAGCCTGGAGATATTGCTTGGTTTTGATCTTGAATTTATGAACGAATACACCTCTCAGATCACCTTTCTTATGATCGCTGATATCAGGGGCTGATAAAATGGCTCTGATTTGTTTATCTAAAACAGATTTCTCTTTTTTATTGAGTTTTTTTACTTTCCTGGAGAATGATCTTGATTGAATAATTTTCATCGAGTTTTATCCGAATTTGTATTCTGACAATTCACCCAGATCAAGTTCAGCCATGCCGATTAGAATATCTTTGATTGCGTTATATGTGAGATCGGGATTTTCTTCGGCACACTTTCCTATTCTAGCCCAGTGTTCTATTTGTCCGGTAATGGAACGTTTGTCAATTTTGCTATAGATTTTTGCTTCTTTGACAAGTTCACCAGAGACTCTTACTGCGGTTGCCATCATTTTTCCTCCAATTTATAAATGCAGCATAAAACATTTCATAGCATATTGCAATGTTTTGTAGGGTTGGCATACAGATATTATTTACAAAAAACAAAAAATAAATCTGAAATTCAGTTTCGGTTCATCTTGGGTTCATCTTTTGATGATATACTTTATTTTAACAGTGAGGAACATAAACCCATTAATTACTAAACGAAAGGGGAACCGTATGAAAAAACAGTTTACAATGATTGTCGTGGCATGTGCTATGGTCAGTATCATCTTTTACAGTGCCGTTCAAGCCGATGACTCCGAGCAACCTCAACCTTCCTACCAGTCGCAATCTTCGGATGAGCAGGGACAAAGGCCCGGTCGTCGTGGAAATCGGAGAGCGGCTCAATCGCTGACGGATGAGCAGATAGCGCAAGTTGCGGAGATCCTATCGCAGTATGACGCTTCTTCCCTGACCGCCGAAGATGCCCGAGCGATTAACGATGCCTTTCGGGAGGCCGGAATCCGCCAGGGACCGGGCCAGCAAGAAGCTATCGAAGCCGCCGGTTTCGATCCGCGGGTAATCAGCTCTTTAGATCCTCCGCCTGACAGAGGCGGACAGGGCCCACCGCGGCAAGACAAAGGCGGACAGGGCCGACCGCAGCGAGCTTCGCAGCAGGGACAGCAAAGCAGGCAAGCGAACCAGTAATTTTCTTTAATATGGGCAACTGCAAGGGTTTGCCCGTATCTTATTCAAATTCAATGGTAAATATGGAGTGCGAAAGTTAAGAGGTGCGGAGCGGAACGGTCTATCGCTGTTGATTTTTGCAAAAGACCGCTTGGCTTAACTTTTGCACTCCGGATTTGCATTTAGCCATCAATTTTGAATAGGATACGATTGCCCGGAATCCTTCAAAATAGCATCAAAGTAAGTGGTTTACACTTTTTCTATATCGTCCCTGCGGGACTTGTTGTATCAGCAAGCATCTTTCTATAGATATTATGCCCCTAACGGGACATTACCAACAAATTCCGTTAAAATCATTTTTTTTAACTTCCCCTGTAGAAAAACTATCTCCGTTTACGTTCTTATCTCAGGAAGCAAATATTTTTTATCCATTTTAAATTAAGGTTGAAAGGAGCGCATTGTGAAAACGATATATTCGATTATATTTTTGTTCGGAAGGAAAAAATCTGTTGTCGGTTACTTTATGATGGCCATCGGAATAGCCTTTTTATCCGGGGCTTTCTTAACGGAAGCTCTGGCTCTGGATTCCGCATCTTGTCTCAACAATACGGAAAATGAAGGCCGGTGTAAGGACTGCTGTGATTGTCTGGATGGTGATGCGGCGGCGCGTCAGGCGTGCCGGGATGCTTGCCCTGATCAAGATTTCAGCCAGAATTCCGATTTCATCACGGTGAATGCGCCGTCTGCACTCGGACCGAACGGAGATTATTCCGCGGCTATCAACACCGGCACCGAGACGACCTGCAAGGAATACTGTGACGGTTCTTCGGATTTGTTATGCGGCGACCGTCGTTATTGCCGGGATGCTTGCAACGCGGCCTATTCCGGCCTGAATCCGGGCGGCGGCGACAGCAACATCTCTATTGACCAGGCCGTATCTGATGAAGCCCAGATGAAAACCATCGCATTCAGCGCTCTGGCGTTTCTGACCGGCGATTTGTGTTCCTACACCTTTTTCCCTCCCGGAAAAGTATCTGATTTTTTCGGGTTTCAGTATTGGCGTGACATAGCGCCCAACGGATTTGGCCATAACACGGAATTTGCGGGCCGAATCTCTGACGGCGTGCTGACGATCCTGACCGATGCTCAGGTTCAGAAGTTGGTGGAGATGGCCAACACGCAAGCGTCTCTTGTGGATGCTTACGGATATAAGCGCTTCGTTCTGATAAAAGCGTTCAAACGTCTTTTAGATAAGGATCTGCCTGACGGAACTGCCGGACTGGATAAAAGCGCGGTGACGGAATTCACGGCGGATTTATATGAAATTGACGCGGAAATCAGTCACAACCGGGCGAGTGTGCTGGGCGGCATTGCAGCGGAACTTACCGATGCTCAGAAAACAGAATTGACCGAATTGCGGGATGCGTTTAATACGCTGTTCGAACAAGCCGGTGAAGGGGGTGCGATTGCTGCCGAAGATTGGCCGGTGGCAAGTCTGAACAAGCCTGAATTGCCGGGTCTGACGGTCAGTGACGGGCCTGTGCTGGTAAGCACTTATGCGACTCAGTTGTTCAGTTGGTACCTGGGTTCGTCAGAAGGGGACACCTATTTTTGCCCGGAACGGCATGGCACCTATTTCGGTTCCTTTTATATGAAAGACATTCCGCCGTTAACCGCAACAGAACCTGTCACAATTGACAGCAATTTGACCGCTGACATGGGGCAAGCCTTTTTGGATGCGCTGGACGACACTCAGGAGGCTTTGGTGACTGGCCTGACGGATATTCAGAGGGACGATTTGACCGGTATTGTCACCAAACGACTGGAAATATCCGAAAAACTGCGACTTTTTATGAACGGCACGTCTGTAAGTAAAGCCGATGTGATCGCGCTGGTTCGGCAATATGGAGAATATGAAGGGGCGATGATGTACCACTATGCGACAAACTTTGCAGAAGTGGGGAATACCCTGACCACGACCCAGTCAACGACTCTGATGGGACTTCGTACAGATTATTATGAACAATTCAGCGACTATCAGAATAACTCCAATGCGTACGATTGCACCGGCGCGTGGTTGTATGCATCAAAGTTAAACACGATGCCTCAAATTGAAAATACGGATTTTTTATTTGGTGCTGATAGCGTCACAGCAATCGGAGCAGAGATAACTGAAATTGCTCAGGGTTTATCCTTTGCGGAAGGTCCGGCTGCTGATGCAAACGGCAATCTGTGGTTTTCAGATATTACCGCCAATCTGATTTACCAATGGTCTGTAAACGGAGGTGTAACCGTTTTTAAAGAAAATTCAGGAGGAGCCAACGGTCTTTACTTGGACAATCAAGGCAATCTGCTGGCTTGTGCGGGAACTGACGGTCGGCTGGTTTCCATTGGTCCGCAGGGAGCAGTGACCGTTTTGGCCGATAAGTACGATGACAAAGCTTTCAACGAGCCTAACGATCTCTGGATTGATCCGAACGGAGGCGTTTACTTTTCCGATCCGGTCTATTTCAAGGATTCACCGGTGCAGGATGGAGAGCATGTTTATTATCTCATGCCGGACCGCAGCAATGTTATTCGCGTTATTGATGATATGGTCAGACCCAACGGCATCATCGGCACGCCGGATGGCAAAACACTCTACGTAACGGATCATGGGGCCGGTAAGACTTATAAATACACGATTAACACCGACGGAACTTTGTCGGATAAAACCCTTTTTGTTTCCATAGGTTCAGACGGAATGACGATGGATAATGAAGGCAACGTGTATCTGACTGATGAAATCGGCGTGCAGGTGTATAACGCATCGGGAATGCTACTTGAAACGATCTCAGTCACGAATCCCACCAATGTTTGTTTTGGGGGTGTGAATGGACAAACGCTTTTCATCACGGCCAAAACGTCGGTATATTCGATTCAGATGCGTGTCAAAGGCGCATCGGCTGTCGGGATGACTCTGATCGGCGATATTGACGGAGATTCGGATGTTGACTTGGCCGATGCGATTATGGTACTGCAAGTGGTGACTGGTGATGAACCTGCTTTGGCTGTGCATGTAGAATCGGATGTTAACGGAGATGGCAGAATCGGACTCGAAGAGGCCTGTTATATTTTGCAGACTCTGAGCGGGGTCATTGACGGTTAAAACTTTGACAACTATCTCCGACGTCTTTTGCCTAAAAGATGCCAGACCAATTCTGATTATCCATAATTGACACCCTAATCCAAATTGGCACACCTAAAATGCCACATTTTTAAATGTTGTCTGATACTATAAGAATTTATTTGGGTTAATTCGCTATAAATCATGTTGGTGGCATGAAAATTGCATTTTAATTTATATCGGGTTGGACTTTGGTTAAAAATAGAAACGGAAAGCACGTTATTAAGGAGAAGCAAATGAACAAATCTTACGCGTTGCACCTGCTTATAGCATTTATGATCGTAATTTCAGGCGTGATAAGCGGAGTTGCCTACGGAGTTGAAATTGACTCGGCGCAAACAGCCAAGTTGGAAAAAGCCATAAAGCTGATGGCTGAAGATAATGCCTTGGAAGCCTACGATCTGCTCTGGGAACTTGTTCTTGAACATCCGACGGATGCGACGCTTAACACTTATCTCGCTCGTGCGGCGTTCAAACTGAAGCTTTATGAGAATGCCGCGGCCGCTTATGAAAGAATTCTGATATCGCATCCGGATCGACACCCAACCCGTTTTCAACTGGCGGTCGCTTACTATCATTTGCAAGCACTTGTTTTGGCGGAAGAACAATTTCTGAACTTGCTCGACACTCAGCCCCCCAAGGAATTCAAACAGGCCATTGACGCTTATCTAGAGCGTATTCAGGAAAGTCGCAAAAAACACCGCTTTAATTTTGACGCTCAGATAGGTCTGACCTACGACAGCAATGCGAATATCGGCCCTGACAAAGCTTTGATCCAAACGGCTAGCGGGCCGATTACCACTCCTGATGGCGCGGAGCAAGAGCCGAATCAGGCGATTTTGATCGATCTGAGCGGGACACATCAATTCGAAATCAGCACGTCAGGGGACTGGGCATGGCAAAACAGCGTGCGGCTTAACAACAGCTTTTATGAAGAAAGCCAGTTCACCCTGAATATGCTTTCATTTTCCGGCGGTCCGCTTTACGGAAATGATGACATGCAAATCAGACTCCCCGTCACGGCAGATATAATATGGTACGCATCTGATTTTTATGCCCAATACTACGGCATAACGCCCGTTTTAATCCGCAAACATACGCCCTCTTTTTTTACCAATTGGATGGCAACGGCGCAAATCCGGGAATATGCGACCGACCATGATAAGGACGGTTCATACTTTGCCTTGAGTGTATCGCCGCGCTATTTTTGGCATGATGATAACTATATGGCGCAGGTGACGTTGGGTTATTTTTTTGAAGACACCGAATCGGAGATATATACAAACAAAGGACTGGCCACCTCACTGGGATTGTTTGCCGTTTTGACAGACAAAATGAGCGTTTATACGGAGGTCGGTTATCAGAATCCGCGCTATGAGCAGGAAGACGATTATTTTGGAAAAATTCAGGAAGATGAGCAATATCGGGGAACTGTAAGCCTGTCGTATCTTTTGCCCTGGCAGAATTTGGCTGCCAATATTTCTTTTGAATACACACGCAATCACTCTGAAATAGATTATTACGATTATACGCGCCGAACAACAACTTTCACCCTTAACAAAAGGTTTTAAAATAATGAAAACACTCAGATATTTGTTTCGTTTCCAGTTTTTGCTTTGTCTCGTTTACATGTTATTATCCGGTTATGCGCTGGCATCCGCCCCGGTTGGTCGGGTAGCGGTATTGGTCGGTGAAGCTGCGGCTGTTTCTGCTGACGGAGCGGAGCGGAAGTTGAAAAATAAAGCACCGATTTATCAAAATGACGCTATTCGTACACAGCCCGGAGGTCAACTCCAACTTTTTTTTAGCGACAAATCAATTGTCACAATCGGTCCTGACAGCGAGATTGTGATTGACGAGTATGTCTTTGATCCGAAAAATTCCAAAGGTGCGTTTTTCACCAAATCGGCCAAAGGCGTCTTCAGAATAGTCACCGGATGGATATCGGCCAATCATCCCGATAAAGTGAAGGTAACAACGCCACTCGGCACTATCGGAATTCGGGGCTGTTATCTGGCCGGCGCAATCAATGCAAAGAAAAAATCCTTGCGCCTTCTCTATCTTGGCGGTCTGAGGGGCGCTGAACGCGGTGTTTATGTGACCAATGAATTTGGTACAACTTTACTGAACCGCGCCGGCTTCGGGCTGGAGATCACCGCTTTTGGCATGGCGCCGTCCGGGCCCATGCGATTCAATCTTCAAAGGACGAAGACCCTGTTAGCACCGACCGCTATCAGAGATGTCGGTGGCAAAGAGGTGCAACCCGCTCCCGGAGGCGCTCCCAAAACCGGAGAAAAACCTGCCGCCAAGCCCGGAGAAAAGCCCCCGCCAAAACCTGGAGTTACACCTGAAGGTTCGCCTAAACCTCAGAGTGATAAACCCGGCTGGGATCGCAAACCCGGAGGTCAGCCCGGAGAACCCGGTCAGAAACCTAAGACAGGAAGTCAGCCTGCGGGGCAGCCTCCGCCTCCGGTAAAAGAACCTGGCTTGCAACCACCTAAAACAGGAGGCTATCCTGTAGGCCCGCCTGCTGCCGAAAAGCCCGGTGGGGGACAAAAACCTGGAAGTGGAATAAAACCTCCCGCTTTGCAACCACCAAAGCCGGAACCGCCTAAATTCAAACCGTCTATTCCAAAACCGCCAATTCGTCCAGAACCTCCGAAACCGAAACCACCAGAACCTCAAGCGCTACAATCGCCACAGCCTCTATCTCCACAGCCACCACAACCTCAAGCGCCGCAGCCGCAACAGTCTCTATCTTTACAGCCGCAACAAGCTCAAACGCCGCAGCCGCCACAGCCTCTATCGCCACAGCCGCAACAACCTCAAGCACCGCAACCGCAAGGGCCTAAAGTACTACAGCCGCAAGGGCCGCAAACGCCGCCAATGATGCAGCCGTTAGAACTACAATCGGCGCAGCCCCAAGAACCTCAAGTACCGCAGCCCCAAGAACCTCAAGTACCGCAGACACAAGAACCTCAAGTACCGCAGACACAAGAACCGCAAGTACCTCAGACGCAAGAACCGCAAGCGCCTCAGACACAAGAACCGCAAGTACCTCAGACGCAAGAACCGCAAGCGCCGCAGACTCAAGAACCACAACCGCCGCAGCCATGATATGCTGTGTAATAGCGTAAAATTATAGACGTTCATACAAATGGACAAACAGAAGATATTGATGCCATTTTCGCTATTGCTGAAGTCAGATGCGGGTGACTTAAAAAAATAGTTGACTCATTTACTTCATCGGAAGGCGGCACTAACGTTATCCTAATCCGATAGCTTATTTATTTGGTGTTTCCTGACAGCCACTCGCTTAATTCAGGTAAAATTCAGTTTTGTTATTGCTTTTTATACACCTTGTTTGATAAACAGAACGCATGAAAATAAAATCTGAGCAATCACCTTTTGCCATATCGAACGTGCGCCTGTTTATTGGCTTTCGGATCTGTTTTAACGCGCGCTTTTATTACCCTGTCTTTACTATTTTGTTTCTTGATTTAGGATTGACTATTGAACAATTTGCGCTTTTAAATACCGCCTGGGCGGCCTCCATTGTTCTTCTGGAGGTACCTTCCGGGGCACTGGCCGACACTGTCGGACGGCGGAATTTGTTGGTCGCCTCCAGCGTTCTGATGGTGGTGGAGATGGCCTTGCTATGCTTTGCACCGCGGGGCAATTCCGGACAGCTTTTCGCTGTTTTGCTGATAAACCGGATTTTGAGTGGTGCGGCAGAAGCATCGGCCAGTGGAGCGGATGAAGCCCTGGCGTACGATACGCTCCAAATTGAGGGTAACATAGCGGATTGGCCGAAAGTGTTAGAACGGCAGATGCGTTTAAAAGCGGTTGTATCTATGATCGTTATGAGTATCGGCGCGGCGGTATATGATCCGGCTTTGATGCAACAAATTGTCAATTTATGCGGATTGAAGATTGCATTGACGCAGGATGTCACACTGCGTTTTCCGGTTTTCCTGACGTTACTGATGGCTGTACTGACACTGATCATCACACTTCGTATGAAAGAGACTCCGAATGCGGTGAATAGCGCTGACTACCATGATTTGACTCGCATCCATGCGGTGTTTCAAGCTCTGCGATTGACCCTCAAAGCCGGCGTATGGATTTTGAAAACGCCTATGGCTTTGGTTTTGATCCTGTCAGGTCTTCTTTTTGACCATATTATCCGTATGCATTTGACGCTAAACAGCCAATACTTCCGCCTGATTGATTTGCCTGTAGCATCTTTCGGCCTTATCAGCGCGGGAATGTCGGTGTTGGGCCTGTTTATTCCGCGATTGGCCAGATATTTGGCAGAAAACCGATCTCCCAGCTTTAACATGTATTTAATGGCGGCATTGACGATTTCAGGGCTGGTCGGCATGACCTTTTTCATTCCGATACTGGGATTGATTCCCATGTCATTTCTTTACGCTGTTATGCTTTTAAGTGTTTTTTTTCTGAGCTACTATTTGAATCGGATCACCGATTCAAAACAGCGTGCGACCGTACTGAGTTTTAAAGGATTGTTTTATAATCTGGCCTATGGTCTTATGGGCATTATGTATTCACTTCTGATTGCGCATTTGCGATCACAAAAATCTGTAAGTGAAACCCTACCAATTGACAAAGCGGTTGAAAATACTGTTTTTATAGAATCAGTGGGTTGGTTTCCGGGATATTTTTTGGTTCTTTTTACGTTACTTTTGGTCTTTTCCTGGTGGAAGCTTAGGAAACGGTCAATATAATCAATACCGTCTTGAATATCCGGCGCGTCACCTAACGCTTTCGAACTCCCTCCAGAACCATGAAGTCAATGTCAGTGATTTTAATCGCACGCTTAACAACCCGAACCAAATCATGGTGAACCCCAACCAACCGTTTTTTTGATTTTTTCCCCAATCTATACGCCATTACAGTACCTCCAATTTAAGTTTTACTTGCCGGTTTACAATTCGAAGGAGTGCCTGACTGTAAGTTCGGCACTCCTTTTCGATCTACTGATAATACGTCAAAATATCCTTACAAATGAATCCTGAGGTCTGATTTCCTATCATTCTTTAATTCTGTCAGTTGTTGCCTCAGTTCAGTCCAATAAGAATGCTCTTTGGCAAAAAGAATCGATTCAATCTGTTCTTTTAAATCAGGGAAATGAGTCTGTAATATGCCTTGAACATTTTGCCAGTTTCTGCCTGAACGATCTTCAATGCTGAGACCATAAATCCAGATTGTATTCGTGTATGGAGCCAATGTCTCAATGAATGGGGTGACATCGGTAATATAGGGTATCACCGGACAAATCAACGCGGATGTCTGAACACCCGCTTCCCTCAATTTTTGCAAAGCTCTGATTCTCGCCTCGGTGTCTATCGTATCAGCTTCAAATTTCTGACGAATACGGTTATCATTGAATGCAACCGAGACACTGACAGAGGCATGGTCCATTTCCCGCAATATATCCATATCACGGACAATCAGGTCAGATTTCGTGAGTATGCTTACGGAAAAACACTTTTCTAATAACAGCTCCAAAACCTGCCTGGTTTGGCGATATTCAGCCTCACAAGGTTGGTATGGATCGGTATAGTACCCCAAATATATTGTCTGAGGGGATACGTTTTCAAGTTCTCCGTTTAATTGACCGGCAATATCCTTATGGATAAGCACTTCTTCAGACCAGTCCGTCTCAGCTTGGTTAAGCACATAACAGTAGTGGCAGGAGTGTTCACACCCGACGTATGGATCAATTTGATAATCATGGTTTTTCAGACTGCAAGGAACCAAAATAGGTCGATAGGAACATGCAGATACTTTCATGGTAGAACCTCCTTTTCTGTGCGAGCCGGTTCATGTTGACTGACATTGCATTATGCAGTTTTGCCGAACGTTTGCATAACCGGCAATCAAAACCCGGAGTAAAGCGGTG
Source organism: Desulfococcaceae bacterium HSG9 (assembly GCA_030378005.1). Classification (GTDB taxonomy): domain Bacteria; phylum Desulfobacterota; class Desulfobacteria; order Desulfobacterales; family JAUCGF01; genus JAUCGF01. The sequence goes on from JAUCGF010000173.1 coordinate 10,564, forward strand.
GGAAAAATGCCAGCGGAGATTTGTGCAAATATTGATATTGTAAATGGCATTTTATCCACCCTGCCTGACTGTCGGTTATGTTTTTTTAATGACTTAGTTTAGAGCTTGCGAGACGGTTCAAGCTGACACCTGCTTCCGCTGCTTTAATTGCGAGAGTTCTATGGACTTCGGGAAGAACCCGAACCATAAACTTACCGCTATAATTTTTTACCGCAATAGGCTCTGGAATTTTTTCTTCGTTGCTTTTCATATCCTCAATCACATCAGCAACAACATCTCTAATGCCTTTTAAAGCAGATTCAGGTGTCTCGGCCAACCAGCTTAGGCTGGGAAATTCCGCACATAAACCTGCATATTCCTCATCATTTGCTGACCAAGTCACTCTATATGTATAATGATCATTTTTTATTGCCATTTTCTACCTCCAATCTTTCAATAGCTTTTAAAACTTGCCTGACTTGGTAGGCTTTTGCTTTTCCTGATTGAAAGTTTTCAATGGAATTTTAAAGATTTAATCAAAAACATAACATTTGCATAACCGCAATCAAAACCTGGAGCAAAGCGGAAAGTTTTAATTGTCCGCTGGCCGCCCCAGACCGAAAAGCTGTCTTCCGTGAACGCCGACACAGGCTATCTTAATGCCAATTATTTTTTCCGGCGTTGCCCACCCTACCAACTGATGCGTATGCGACGATGCGGAATTTTCATTGTACAGGACAAAAATCAAACACTACAAAATATAGAACAAAATGGTATTATATACCATAAAAACACACTATATACGGTAGCTTAGATTTTTTGTCTTGTACAGTGCCTTATTTTAGTATTTCAGCTAAAATCTTATCTATTTCGTTGTCAGGGTTTCCAGTAAATTCTTTATGTGGAATTTTTAAATTTTCCAGTATGTCTTTAAATCGTTTGTATCCAATTTCATTGCGTAATTCAACCCATTCGACTTTCAAACTGTTTAATTGTGACTTGTTGGTATCTGATAGCTTATCAGCAATGAAAACTTTGCTGCCTCTTGCTATTACAGCATCCGCACTTTCAGGATTTCCTTTTCCCATTAATTTGACCTCACACTTGTAGAGGTTTTTACTCTCTATCAGGTAAAAATCAATTTCTCGTTCAAAGCTATTTTTTGCTTTTTTACCTTTTGTTTTTTTGCCTTTCAGTTTTGTAGCGTAGTTTTGTTCCGGAACCGAGTACAATTTGCAAAGTGTCAGCATTAAAGGTTTTTCAACTCGTTTGCCTGCTGTTGACCATAATCCGCCACGCAATGCCGCTCGTTTTACCGCAAGAGTATTAATCACTATCAAACTTTCGTTTATATTTAATTCCACACTCACACCACGAAATTTGATTGTTAAAGTCAAATCAATTTCATTTTGACTTTCAATTAAACCGGTTATTGACTGATAAAGGATTTCATAATGCTCATTTGAAGCGTTTATTACAACCTTTTTTGTGGCGGTATTGTACATATTCATTATGGTTTTTTTGTTCAGCCCCGAATTGATTGCTATTTCTTCAGACGCTAATTCAGGATTCAGAAATTCCTTTTTGTACCAGTCAATGCTTACGCTTTGATTTTTAAGTTTTGCGTCAACCACCTGTTTGAAAAAATCAATTGCGAATTGCAGAAATTCGGCATTGATTAACGCAATTATCTCAATACGATAATCTTGCCCATTGATTAATCGTTTGATAATATTTTTTGCCACTTGTTCTGTTAATGTCATTTCTTGGGGCCTTTTAGCAATGTATAAAGATATTCCATTGCTTTTGTTGCAAGATGTTTTTTATTAAAATCATTAAATGTATATGTTTCAGATAATGTACCGGATACCAACTCTTTGAAAAAAACCTGGTATGAATTTAATTGTTCGTTATCTGATAACTCCATCAGTTTAGAATTTGCAAATTCAAACAACTCTTCAACTGTTCCAAAATATACTTCGGTCATTTGATTGACTTGATTATCAAAACAGATTTCAAAACTGAAAAAATCCTTCCTATGTTTATCTAGCTTAATATTATGAGATTCGGCAAGTGTATTCAAAGACGAAATTTGTTTTTCACCAAAATCAAACGCTTTGTTTTGTGAAATATGCTCTTTAAATTTTTTTAAATTATAAAAATGAGCAGGTAATTGATCAAAAAGAGTTTCTTGCCCAAGTTTTTCTTTTATATAATCAAAATACGTTTTCTCTTGTTCTGTGAGTAAAAAAAAACGGCATAAACTTTTGGCGGTTGTTCCTACTGTTCCGCTGCCGGCGAAAGGGTCAAAAACCAAATCTCCTTTGAAAGAGTAATATTGAATTACTCGTCTGCATAGTTCGGCAGGAAACACAGCAGAATGGATTTTGTCAAAAGTAGGGTCTATTTTCCAAACATTAGAAGTTTCATAACCATCCGGCACTTTGCTATAATTTACAGTTTCCAGGTCATAGCTTCGCATATTCCAATCCAATAATTTTTCTGTCTGTTTCCGATAGACCATCAAATATTCAGTAACCGGATTAGGTTTGTATGCCAATGGTTTGCGATGCTGCATAAAACCGCCGATCCTGTTTTTTACACTGCTTTCAGGTTTTAGCCAAATGATGTCATCAATAAATTCCCAACCCATTTTGACCAAATATGAGTGTAAATCAAAAGGAATGGGATAGCGCTTGCTCGAATGTGAGCGGCTTACTCTCGGAATAATTATCGGTGAAGTATTAACAATCAGAAATCTGCCTTCTTTTGTAATCCGATATGTTTCTTTGAACACTTTTTCCAAAAATTCCAGATAATCTTGATAGCTTGAATAAATCGAATAATCTCTGGCATTATAATAAGGTGGCGAAGTGAAAGTTAAATGAACGCTTTCATCTGAAACATATTTTAAAACTTGTAAAACATCATCATTAACGACAACATTTTTAAGATAATCATAACTTTGAGGATGTCGCAATACATTTTTACCACTGCTTTTTTCAGCAAAAAATTCTTTATAAATCACCGCTCTGACCATTTCATTCTGATGATTTTTCAAAGGTTTCAATTTACCGGTTACTTTGCTGTCATTTTTAAATACTAATAATCCACGAATCGCCTGACATACAATTTTCGGGTCATTATCCTCCAACATATCAATTAATATTTTTTTATTACCAGGGTTTCTCATTCTGCCAATTGCGGAAACAATTTCACGTTTTACTCCTGTATCTGTTTCGTTCTGATAGGTTTGTAATAGAATTGCGGTATTATCAAAATTGGTTAATTTTGCAATATTTTTGGCTGCGAGTAACCTGATTTTACCATATTCATGGCTTAGTAAAGGAGTTAAGAAACTCCCGTCAAAATTTTTCGGCAAGTAACCCAAATTTTCTAATATAAAAACAACGCGTTTATTAACCTTCTGATTTTTAATAAGACTACCTAACTCGTCATTTCCACGGTTTTTTAATTCTGTAATATATTCTTTGCTGAAAATATCGTTAATAGCCGTTACCTCTCCGCCTACTGAATATAACTAAAAAGATGACTTTTTTAGATAAAACCGATTGTCAGAATATTTATCTAAAGTAGTTAACATTTGTAAATTGATGCTGACCATTTTTATATTTCACATCGTAATGAACATGATTAAAAAAAATTATATATTCATTTTTTGTTAC
>JAUCGF010000040.1 GCA_030378005.1 Desulfococcaceae bacterium HSG9
GATAACAGGAACCGATTCGCCCGCAGCATAACGGACCGGTCCCGCTGATGTGCCGGTTTCAATGCCGTTCAGTCAGTTATATACGGATTTTACCGATACGCTGATTTCATTTTGTGAATATTGACAGACGGCATGCACGCTGGGATAACCGCATATGACAACCCCGGTCATCAGATCGAAAACAGTTGAAAACAGCAAATCCTTTGTATATTGTTTTTCAGCATTCATTTCGAACTGTTTATCAATTACGGTCAGGTTCAATGCACGTTCCGCAGCAGCTCGGACTGTCACTGATATGGGGCTGTCTTTAACAAATCTTTCAAATAAGGAATCCGACATTATTCACACCTCCGAACAGTTTTTCCTTTTAGATTCAGCATTCGGAGATGAATTTGTCGAGAGAAAATTTAAATTAAGCTTGTAAACAATATACTGAATGTAATATGCTGATATTATATACAAATCACCGTTATGAGAACAACCTTCAAAGGGCTGGTCTGCCCCTTAAAACAGTTCACCGCCGCCATAGCGGCATCGGTTTGAAATTGTTGATGTTTGAATTTTAATCGCATGGTTATCTCTCTCTATCTTAATCGTAATCTTAATCTTAATCCTAAATCACAATCTGAACGATTAAGATTAAGATTAAGAATTCAAAACAAAGTTATTTCGTCCCAGTTCCTAAAGAGTTTCTTATAACACCGTAATCACAGTTTCAGGAGAGAGCCGTTTAAAGCGCTCTTCGACATTGATTCGATCTTTATCATCGGCAAAACCGGCGTCTTTAAAAACGACTTTAAACGGTTTCAGGTCGGCGATGTGATCGACGATTTCAAAATTGATCTTATCGTCAAAACAGGCGACCAAAGCATTGGTTTGCACGATAAACACGGTGTTGCCGCAAATCTCTTTTTGTTCAACAGGAAGATTGAGTTCCAAGCCGAGGTCAAGAATCACTTGGGTGAGCAGGTCGTCAGGGGTGCGGCCTTCTTTGATGTTGCTTTCTAAGCCGGGCAATGTTTTTTGATCTAATTTTTCAGGGTGATAATAGACATCTTTCATATTGCCAGAGGCTGTTTTGTAAACGCGAAAGCCGATATCCAGCTTGCTTGAATCCGTCGGCTTTTCACCAATTTTTAATTGCCTGTTTTTCTCTTCCAGCTCTTCTTTTATCTTTTTGCCTGCACGACGGATTCTTTCTTTGCCGATTTCTGCGATGGTTTTGTAGCCCGCTTTATAAGCTTCGGATTTTTCATCGGTTTTTTCAAGGAGTTGCACCATGATGAATTTTCGGTTGCCGTTGTCTTCGGCATTAAGTTGCATTAATGCGTGCGCTGTTGCGCTTGATCCTGCAAAAAAATCTAAAACTATAAAGTCGTCATCAGTATGAAGATTTAGAAACCACTTAATTAGTTGAGTAGGCTTTGGTGTATCAAAGGGCTTCATATTGAAAAGTTCTTTTAGTTCTCTGGTTCCATCAGCGTTATATCCATATTTATCAAGCCATGTACTCCAACCAACTGATTTTTTTTTGTCCCTAATTTTTTCGTAAGGAACCCAACGTTCCATTTTATTATTTACCCTAACGCCATCATCAAATGGTCTTAATTCCCAATGGAAAAAATCTGGATATTCAAGCGCTTCTTTTATGAAGTCATTACTTTTTCCCCAACGCCAATGTCCCTCCTTTCCATCATTTCGATAAGGCAGAACTTCAATGCCTTCAGGTGTTTTAAGTTGGTAAAATTGATTAGGTCTATCTTCACGAAGTGAAGTTCCTCCCCATTTCATCAATTCTCTCTCTTTCCTATAACGGCCTAACTTATCTTTTAAATTCAATTCACCAGTTGAACGCTCTTCTTGTGTAATATTAATAGACGTGTTTTTAAAATAAATTAATAAGTATTCGTGGCCCGTTCTAAGTCCTGTTTTTTCTTTGCCGCCACTTGGTTCTGACAACCATGGCGCACAAGCAAGTCTATTATTGTCTCCAAATACTTCATCAAGCAACTTACCGAGTTGGTATATTTCTGTATCATCAATAGAAATTGCAATCAATCCATCATCTGATAGCAAATCCCGTGTAATCACTACTCTCTCATACATCATACTCAACCAATCAGAATGAAACCGGCCATTGGAATCGGTATTTTTAAAGAGTTTAGCGCCATCTTCATCCACCGCGCCGATCTCTTGTTCATACGCTTCTTTGCTGACTTTAAAGTTATCTTTATAGATAAAATCTTTGCCTGTGTTATACGGCGGGTCAATATAGATCATCTTGATTTTGCCGAGATACGACTCCTGCAAAATCTTCAACACTTCAAAGTTATCCCCTTCAATATAGACATTTTCGGTGGTGTCAAAATTAACGCTCTCTTGCCGGCAAGGTCTCAGGGTTTTGAAAATGGGCGTATTGGCTTTTAACAGAGAAGCTTTTTTGCCCGGCCAATCAAGACGGTAGCGTTCGTTTTGATCATCTGTTAAAACATCGGACAAACTCTGTTTTAACAAGTCAAAATCAATCGCTTTTTTAAGATTGCCCTTTTCATCTTTTGTTTCAGTCATTACAAAGGGAAAGAGTTTTGCAATCTGTTCGATATTTTTTTGGATTAAATCCGGGGTTTGCATTTTTAATTGGGGTAGCGTCACAATTTTTCCTTTTTAAGTACCTGGACAAAAGTTTTCCGGTATTTTAGAAATCGGATTTTTTAGAAAAATCCGATTTCCAGCAGAATTTGTAACCTGAAAATATATGTCCAAGTACTTACATCCATACTTATGGCGGTTTATGCCGGTAATCTATAAAAATAACCGATTTTGCTCTTCGGCTTTTTGTTTCAATCTTAATCCTGTTGTGATGATGCAATCATTTATTCAATCGTACTGAGTGACTCTATAATTCGAGTGCTCATGTTTTGGTAAGCGATAATCAATTGCGGAAGACCGTTCCGCTCCGCATCCCGCTCTTCTTAACCTTCACACCCCATAATTGCAACCTGATATTTACCAGCATGGGATATAACTGCGAATTGTTAATACGCTGTGATAATTTTAATATACTGTTATTGTCAATAGATCGAAAAGTTCCTTAAAAGTTCCGTAGGAACGACATATTTGTAGCAGATGTCAGCCCCGTACCCCTGAGTCCCGTAGGGACGGCATATTCTGATGCGGACATGCCGTCCCTACAGGACTACTCAGCGGACACGCGGGATTCGGATGCTACAAATATGCCGCTCCTACGGAGCTGAAAACAGATATGCCGTTCGTCACCTTTCAAAAAGCTTTTCGATAACAATCTTATGTAAAAATCTATCAGTTTCAATAAATTAAGTCTTGATATTCAACATTTTTTCTTAATATTTCTATTGCTACCATCCTTATAATATGCCAGATAAATGGTCGTTTGATTAATAGGAAAAAAGAAAACAACTTCGGACTTTCGGAAGAAAAATATTGTTTCAAATTTGCAAGAAATGAGGTGTATGAATAATCTTACAAACTTTAACCGAATTAGGATAGACCCTTACTTTGAAGACATTTTGAATCTGATTCCCGATGCTGTTTATATTTCTTCCAGTGACGGAGAGACTCTTTTCGTAAGTAGCCGGTGGGAAGCTATGTCGGGCATTCACGCTTCAAAAGTGATTGGAAAAAATGTTCGCAGCCTTATCAAAGAAGGGGTGTTTACGCGGATCGTCAACCCGAAAGTTGTCGCTACCGGCAAGCAGGCTGTTATTGTCCAGGAACTCAACGATAGAAACGTTGTAATCAACGGTCTGCCTATCAAGGACAAAAAAGGAAATGTCGAACTTGTTATTACTTTTGTGCGTGATATTACAGCCTTCAATCATCTAAAAGAAGAGATCATCCTGCAACAAGAGCTGCTGTCTTCCTATAAGCAGCAAATTGCCGCCATTGATCCTGAAAATGCCTTTCAGAACGATGGCATAGTAGCGGTCAGCCGACATTCTCTGGACCTCCTGCAAAAGATTAAAATCATTGCTCCTTCTGATGTCGCTGTTCTTATCCTGGGTGAAACCGGTGTGGGTAAAGATGTGGTTGCCCAATACATTCACAGACACAGCCTGAGAGCGGAAAAGCAGTATGTGAAAGTCGATTGTTCGGCAATTTCCGAGAGCCTGGTTGAATCCGAGCTGTTCGGTTATACAGCCGGAGCCTTTTCGGGAGCGAGCGCAAAGGGGAAAAAAGGTTACTTTGAATATGCTTCAGGGGGAACCGTATTTCTTGATGAAATCGGTGAATTGACCCTTCCCATGCAGACAAAACTCCTAAGGGCCATCCAGGATCAGGAGATTATCCGGGTCGGTTCCAACCAGACCATTCCTATTGACGTTCGCATTATTGCCGCCACCAATCGCAACCTGGAAGATGCCGTCAAAGAGGGTGCTTTCCGAAGCGACCTTTTTTATCGTCTTAAAGTCGCCGTGTTGAATATCCGAAGTCTTCAGGAACGTAAGGGGGATATTCTTCCTCTGATCAAGGTGTTTCTCAAACAGCTTAATTCAAGATACAATAAAAATGTTTCTTTTTCAAACTGTGCGGAGCAGAGATTGATTCATTATTCCTGGCCGGGGAATGTCAGAGAACTGAAAAACACGATTCACAGCATTGTTGTTATGGCAACCCAAAATTTGCTCAAAGCTGTTGATCTGCCTGCCGAATTCGCTTCCGGTTTTACGCGCAGTGATAGCACTTCCATGGTTTTTTCGCTTAAAGTAGGTAAAAAACCACTCAAAACCATCATTCAGAACATCGAACGGAAGATTATCAATGATACCATTACAACCTATGGTTCCATTGCTGAAGCCGCGAAAGTGCTTCAGGTGAACCGGAGTACTATTTTCCGAAAGACCAAAAAACACAAGGTGTAGATGTCTGAATCTGGATGGGCAATATCATCAAATGGATACGCTTGCTATTGCAATATTGCAATATATCTGCTTTTTTGGTGTTATTACAGCCTTTGACATTACAACATTGCAGGATTTGCCTAAAATAATGATGCAAAATTGCACAATTTAGCCGGTTTTTTATATCCATATTCGGTCTTGACGGTTTTGTCATAATGTATTTCGGGGGCTTGCTCTGGCACAATTAAAAGTGTCAGGTTTTAATAATGATTGGATAATCATATTTAAAATGGGTTTCACATAACATTTAAGACTTTATATTTTTCCATGAAATCCAAATAATTTCAGTTATTTAATTGTTAAGTTCCGTTGTAGGGATACTTACGCCCGGCCATCCTTGTTATCTTCATCAACACAGATTACAAAAATCCCATAGCTTGATAAATATAAAATAAAGGTGTTGTTGGCACCGTTTTTGCAGACATGGTTTTAAAGAAATTTCTTTAAAAACTTATAGTAATCAGATTCAGGTTGATTCAGGTACAAATTTTGCGTCTGTCAGAATAACGGTTTTTCGGGTTGTTTTCGCCTGATTTACAGGGCAGAACGGCCTGATTTATTATGATTCGGCCCTGGAAGCAAAAATCAAGCCGGAACAAACCTAAAAAAGTAATTTAAAAATTTAAATTGAAACATGGAGGGGGAGTGAATGTTTAAAAAGGCAATGGTTTTCCTTGCGGCAATGGTATTGGTTGTGACGTCACAATCATGGGCAGCGAAATATGAATTAAAAATACAGACGGCTGTGCCAAGTGCCAGTATGTATTTCAAAACTATGGAACGGCTTGGTGAGAGAATCCAAAAGCTTTCTAATGAAGAAATTAAGGTTGAGGTCTTTGCTTCCGGTGCAATCGTCAAAGCATTTGAGATACTTGATGCGGTCAGTGATGGAATTATAAACGGCGGTCAGGCCTGGACCCATTACTGGTCAGGGAAACATCCTGCCGGTCTTCTGTTTGCCGCTCCCACGGCGGGCCTTGGTGTAGGTCTTGATCAGAACGCTCTTCTGGCATGGGCTTGGGAAGGCGACGGCGGAAAACTTTTGAACAAGTACTACCAGGAAGCGCTGAAATATAATATCAAAGCATGGTTGACCATGCCTATGGGACCCGAACCTTTTGGCTGGTTCCCCAAAGAGTTCAAGACTCTTGAGGAACTGAAAAAATTGAAGTTCAGGTCTCCTCCCGGAATTCCTTCTGAGAGTTTCAAAGCAATCGGAATGCCTGTTGTATCAATGCCGGGCAGTGAAATTGTTCCGGCCGCCCAGAGAGGTGTGATTGACGCTGCTGAGTGGATCAGCCCGGGTGACGACATGCTTTTAGGGTTGGCTGATGTCTGGAAGTTTTATTATCTCCAGGGGCTTCATCAGGCGCTTTCCATTGGTGACGTGTATATCAACAAGGACTGGTACGAAAAACTTCCTCCTCACCTTCAGTATGTGATTGAAGAGTCCATGAAAGCAATGGTTACGGACCAAGTGACTATGAATATAAGCATCAACAGTCAGGCATTAAAAGACCTGGTTCTAAAAAAGGGTGTTAATTTGCGCGAAACCCCTGAAGAGTATTTCAAAGCGTACATGAAAGTTGTTCCCGAAATTTTGAATAAATATTCCAGCAAAAAACCATTTTTCAAAGAAGTCCTTGAGTCTCTCAATACTTGGGCAAATTTAACCGTGCCTTATCAGGTAAAGGTGAACGGGCTTTATTACAAGATGGGGAAAACCGCTATGGATTCCGGTGCCATGCAGGACTATAAGTAGAAATAATCAGATGATAAGGTGAACTGGCTGTAGAGCTTGAATTCTCTACAGCTTTTTCATAGTTTCACGAAAGAGATTGTATTATGAGAAATAAATTTGAAACTGCAACTTCGGAAAACAGCCCTTCGCAATTTATCAATAAAATGGTAGGCGTTCTGGATTCCACCAGTTCATTTTTCGGCAAATCTGTCGCATTGTTTGTAATACCGATGATGTACGCCCTTGTGCATGAAGTCATAGCGCGATATTTCTTTAATGCGCCTACTATATGGGCCGGTGATATAGCCTTGATTCTTTACGGTATCTATTTCATGGTTGCCTCTCCCTATTGTTTGAAAACGGGTATGCACATCAGAACCGATTTCCTTTATTCCAAATGGTCGGTCAAGGCAAGGGGAAGAATTGATTTTTTCACCTATCTGTTCTTGTATTTTCCGGCTCATATCCTGTTTCTTCAGGTTGGTTGGAAATTTTTCTACAAGTCATTTTTACAGAACGAGAGCATTATTTCCAGCCCATGGATGCCGATTATCTGGCCAATGAAGCTTGCTATTCCTGTGAGCCTTTTTCTGATGCTTCTTCAGGGAATTTCTGAAACTATCAAAAGTTTCTATGCGTGGCGTCATGGACAGTTTTACTGGGAAAACGGGGATCATCACCTTGATGAGCCTGACAATCCATGTGAAAACTAACATTTAGATTACGGAGGGAATTATTCATATGGAATTCAACCAACTACTTGCAATCATGTCTCTTTTTGGGTTGCTGTTGGCGTTTTGTTCAGGGTTTCCTATTTCATTCACCATGATGTTCATTGGAATATTATTTGGCTACCTGGGCATAGGAAAGCTTGTATTTTATCTTCTTAACCTTCAGTTTTATCAGGTGATGAGCGATCCCATTTTGGGCGCTATCCCATTTTTTTTGCTAATGGGCTATCTTTTGGAAAGCGCCGGTTTAATGGAGGGATTGTTTTTGTCTATACAAAAACTCATGGCCCCCATTCCCGGCTCTCTTTATGTGGCGGTCATACTGACAGCCACGATTTTTGCAGCCGCTACCGGTATCGTGGGATCATCCATCACCCTGCTCTGCGTCATGGCTGAACCTGCGATGAGAAAAAGCAACTACGATACCCGCATGGGAGCCGGAGCCATCGCAGCGGGCGGTACGCTTGGAATCCTGATTCCACCAAGCATCATGCTGGTTGTCATGGGGCCGCTGATGGGAGTGCCGGTGACGGATCTTTTTGCCGGTGCCGTAATTCCCGGAATTCTCATGTCTGGTATCTATTGTGTATATTCAGTTGCCCGCTGCTATTTTAAACCTGAACTCGGTCCCCCGCTTCCCAAGGAGTTCAGAGCCGAGTCCATCAGCGCTCTGATGATGGAACTCCTCAAAGGAGTTGTACCCCTTGTGGTTCTTATCGGAGCGACATTGGGCAGTATTCTTTTGGGGCTTGCCACACCTACGGAGGCATCGGCCTGCGGCGCACTGGGCGCTTTGTTCCTGGTCATTGCGTACGGCAAATTTGAGATAAACGCCTTTAAAAATGCAATGTACTCCACGGCCAAACTTTCGGCCATGATTCTTATTATGATTGCCGCCTCCAATTTTTACGGTTCAGTTTTTTCAAGGCTCGGCGGCGCAACCTGGCTTTCAGATGTGCTGGTCAACATGAATCTGCCGCCTATGATCATGGTGGGATTGATTATGGTTATGGTTTTTCTGTTGGGCTGGGCTATGGAATGGGTTCCTATCGTTCTTATCGTGCTTCCCATCCTCATGCCCACCATCAATGCTCTGGGTATTGATCCTTTATGGTTTGCCATTGTCTATGCAGTGACCCTTCAGACTTCCTGGCTGTCACCGCCGGTGGCATTGTCCTGCTATTTTATCAAGGGGTGCATTCCACACTGGCATCTGTCGGATATCTATCGCGGCATGATTCAGTTTATATTCTGCCAAGCTCTGGCTATTATTCTGATTATGCTGTTCCCGTTCCTGGTAACTTGGCTGCCCACTATCGTCAACAAGTAAAGAATGCGAATTAAATAACTATCTGTGAAACGTGATGCGTGAAACGTGAATTCACGCATCACGTTTTAAAAATCACAATTGGATTGTAGGGTGGGTGAAGAGAAACGAAACCCACCGAATGCTGATTAATGGTGGGTTTCGTTTCTCTTCACCCACCCTACATCACGGCTAAAAGGGATAGTTTATTTATTGGGAATTCCCTTATAAAAAATCTGCCGGAATAAAAATACCGGAAAACTTTTGTCCAAGTACTTAAAAAATTTTTACTTACAACCATTATATATATAAGGAGAATATAATCATGAACTGTTGTTTATCTCCCCAAGAGCAATTACTCGACAATTCCGCCAACGGAATTGAAAACCCCTCACGTTCGCAGGAGGGCCACGTCCGCGCGTTTAAAATTCTTGACAGAGTCCAAAACCTGACTCCCAAAGTGGATGTGCAGAGAGGACGCCTGTTTACAGAATCCATGCGTAAAACCCAAGGCGAACCTCTTGTGCTGAGATGGGCCGAAGCAATGATGCATATTGCTAAAAATATTAATGTGTATATAGATGACGATCAGCTTCTGGCGGGTCGTGCCGGCATTCAGGGACGCTATGGAATACTTTACCCGGAACTTGACGGAGATTTTTTGGATATTGCTGTGCAACAGCTTGGTATGCGTGAAGTGTCCCCTTTTATTATTGATCCTGAAGATGCCGATGTCATAATCAATGATATTGCACCATTCTGGAAAGGAAAGACATTCCATGAAAACCTGGCGCAATCACTACCGGCAGACACTCTGAAATTGACATACGACCCTAATGATGAAATGCTGTCTCGCTATATTGTTAATGAGACCGCATCTTTCCGTTCATCGCTTCAGTGGGTGCATGACTATGAAAAGGTGCTTAAGATTGGTTTTAAGGGGATCAGAAAAATTGCTCAGGATAAGCTTGACAGGCTTGACCCTTTCAGCCCTGTGGACAACTGCGAGAAAAAACCGTTTCTCACAGCAGTGACCATTATATGCGATGCGGTTGTTTTGTGGGCCAGGCGCCATTCCGAAGCTGCCAAGGAGATGGCCGCCCGCGAAACCGATTCGGAACGTAAAAAAGAACTTGAACTGATTTCCGAAATCTGTGCTGTGGTTCCTGAAAATCCTGCAACAAACTTTCGTGAAGCCATGCAGTCCCAGTGGTTCACCCAGATGTTTTCCAGAATTGAGCAGAAAACCGGAACCATCATTTCCAATGGTCGGATGGATCAGTATCTCTATCCTTTTTATAAAGCCGATATTGAAGCCGGTATTATCACCGAGGATCAGACCATTGAACTGTTTGAATGTATGTGGGTGGGCATGGCCCAATTTATTGATCTTTACCTGTCTCCCACTGGCGGCGCTTTTAATGAAGGCTATGCTCATTGGGAAGCGGTCACCGTGGGCGGGCAAACAACTGACGGCAGGGATGCCTCTAATGATTTGACCTATCTGATTTTACGTTCCAAACGCGAATTCCCTCTGCATTATCCTGATCTTGCTGCCAGACTTCATGCCAGGGCGCCGATGCGCTATCTTTACGAAATTGCAGAGACGATCAAGGAAGGTTCAGGATTTCCCAAGTTGATCAATGATGAAGAGGTGATTCCCCTGCACCTTGCCAAAGGCGCCACCTTTGAGGAGATCTATGATTATGCCGTGTCAGGCTGTGCTGAAATCCGTATGCCCAACCGGGATACTTATACCAGCGGCTGTGCTTATATCAATTATGCCACGGCTCTTGAGATGACACTCTATAACGGACGAATGCTACTTCATGAAGATGAGATTATCGGGCTTGAGACCGGGAATCCGATTGAGTTCACCGAGTGGGAAGATTTCTGGACAGCGTACCTACGCCAGCAACTGAATCTGATCAAACATGCCTTTATTCAACAGCACATCATCATTAACATGCGATACAAACACTTTGCAACCCCCTTTGGCTCTGCCATGCACGACTTATGTATGAAAAATTGTGTGGATCTGCATAAGCCGAACATTGATGGCGGTATCGACCTGGGTTATTTTGAGTGCATCGGTTATGGCACGGTGGTTGATTCCCTGGCAGCCATTAAAAAAATGGTGTTTGAAGAAAAAAAGCTGACCATGCAAGAGCTTATTGATACCCTGAAGGTCAATTTCAAAGGAAAAATGGATATTCAGGCATTGCTGAAAAGTGCGCCTTGCTATGGTAACAATGATCAATATGCGGACTCTCTTGCGAAACTCATTGACAAGACCTCTCAGGATTTCACCAGACAGTATGCCAAAGAGTTGGGTGTTCATTTAGATTTAAGGCTGGTTCCCTTCACCTCCCATGTTCCCTTTGGCAAGGTGGTAAGCGCCACACCTAACGGAAGACTTGCGTACACTCCCCTGGCTGATGGTTCTTCAGCATCCCACGGTGCTGACACCAACGGGCCGACAGCGGTATTGATGTCCAACTTTAACACCAAGAACTATAATTACAGGGAACATGCAGCCCGCCTTCTCAACATCAAATTGACCCCTGATTGTGTTGAAGGTGAGCAAGGAACCAAAAAATTGGTTTCCTTTATTAAAACCTTAATAGATTTGAAGCTTTGGCATATTCAGTTCAACATTATTAACAAAGATACTCTGCTGGCCGCTCAGAAAGAGCCGGATAAATACCGTAACCTGATTGTCAGGATTGCCGGTTACAGCGCATATTTCTGTGACCTTTCCATAGACCTCCAGAATGATCTTATTGCCAGAACAGGGCATGCGAACATTTAATGCCATCCAGACAGGCGCGGAAAACAGTCGTTGTTTCCGCGCCGACTTTGATGAAACAAAGGAAAAACCCGGATATGACTTCTATGTCTGATATCCATCGGGAAGGGATTGTTTTTAACATTCAAAAATATTCCCTCCATGATGGCGAAGGAATCAGAACTATCATTTTTTTAAAAGGATGCAGTATGCTCTGCGTCTGGTGCAGTAATCCCGAATCCCAGGAGGTTCTTCCTCAGTTGGGATACAACCCGGCAAAGTGCCTGACCGTAAACGAATGCCGTCGCTGCCGGGATATCTGCCCTGAAAATGCGCTGACTGCCGGTAATGACGGAATCATATCCGTGGACATGGCTCTTTGCACCAATTGCCTGAAATGTACTGATGCCTGTCCTATCCATGCCCTGAATACATACGGGTACGTAATTACCGTAGAGGAAATTCTTAATCAAGTCCAAGAAGACAGTTTGTTTTACTCACGATCCGGCGGCGGCATGACTCTGAGTGGCGGCGAACCCCTGTTTCAAGGGCAGTTTGCTATCTGTCTGCTGCGGGAGGCCAGAAAACAGTATATTGACACCTGCATCGAAACCTGTGGCAATATCGCCTGGTCTGTACTGGATGAAGCTGCTGACTATCTGAATTACATTTATTATGATATTAAGTTAATGGATAGTGAGATGCACAGGAAAATTACCGGATTTGACAATACTCTCATAAAAAAGAATTTTTCCAGGCTCATAAAACATCATCCTGACCTGCCGATTACGGTCCGTACCCCGATTATTCCAGGGTTCAACGATACCGAACAGGAAATCGACAAGATTATTGATTTTATAAAGGGTGACTCTGATGTGAAGTACGAGCTTCTGGCCTACCATCGCATGGGAACACCAAAATACAAATATCTTGGCCGCGACTATTCTTTGGGCAATCTCAGAGAGCTTTCCCAGGAGCGGTTTACTGAACTATCCGCGTTTGCAAAGTCACGTATGAATCAATAACGATGTCATCGAACATTGTGAACTCGCTTTAAAAAAGCAGGCGGATCAATATTTATATGAACAACCGCGGTGGATTCACTCATTTAATTTGCTCCCTGTGATTCTTAGAAAAACATCTTCAAGATTGGATTGACGTAAAATAAAATCACCCGCTTTGAAACGGTTCGATATTTTTTTGATCTGATCAAAATCATCCGCATACAGTAACTGTCGGTTATGGGCGGTTTCAGTGCGGATTCCATAAGGTAAATTTTTCAATCGGTTATCAGTATATAAAATTTCCAACACATAAGTTTCAATATTATTTTTTATCAGATCGCCGGGACATCCCTGAAGCACTTTGGCACCTTTGTTCATAATAATCAGGTCATCGCATATCTGAAAAGCCTCCTCCATGTAGTGGGTTGTCAGAAGAATAGTAACACCGTTTTTTTTCAGCGACCTGAGTTTGTCCCAGATATGGTGTCTTACCTGGGGGTCCAACCCGGTGGTGGGTTCGTCCAGAATCAGGAGTTTCGGATTATTAATTAAAGCGCGCGCAATCACCAATCTTCTTTTCATACCGCCGGACAGTTCTCTGATACGGGAGGCTTTTTTTTCGGTAAGCTCCATAAATTTCAGCACGGAAGTTATACGCGGGCGGGCTTGATTTTTAGACAGCCCGTAAAATTTGGAATAGATCATCAGGTTTTGTTCCACACTCAATTCCACGTCAAGGTTATCCTCCTGCGGAACAATTCCTGAAACATATTTTATTGCAAGGGCATTCTTTTGCGGATCGTATCCGAAAACGGATATGACATCGTTTTCGGCGCTGTCTCTATCAGCCGTTCCGTATAAAATTTTCATCATCGTGGTCTTGCCGGCGCCATTTGGACCAAGAAAGCCGAAACAGGATTCCACCGGCACTTCAAAGTTCAGATCATCAATCGCTTTGAGTGCTTTGTAATGTTTATGGACGTTTTCAACTTTTATTGCCAGTTTAGTCATAGCGTTTTTTCGTCATTCATCTGTGTTAAGGATTGAATTTGAATAAGATACAAAAATACCTCATCTGCCAATACAGATTGACAATCACTAAATATAAACATTAATCTTTTAAAATCTTGGTAGATTTTTATTTTACGGTTCATGATAGAACATTGATTGAAACAAAAATATGAAAACAAATTGTAACAAAAACAGTGCCAGAACTCTGGAAAACCAAATTTTGTTATAAATAAAAAGAGGATTATTTTACTTGAGGTCTGTTTCATCGCCGTTCCTTTCATCGCAATATTTATCCTCACAGAGAACCGCTTGACCCAGGAGGCTGTCCGAGAATAGCTTTTCGGTGACAGCTTCAAAGCTGAAAAATATGGCTAAAGACTTCCTCTTATTGATATTCAGCTATTGACAACATATTGAAATAAAAGTAAAATACCTTTAATATCAGCCATTAAACGGAGTATGCCAATGCCA
>JAUCGF010000085.1 GCA_030378005.1 Desulfococcaceae bacterium HSG9
TTTAGCTCCATTTTTTTCACCTCTTATTTGTTGTTTCATTTGTTAAGGTGATTATGGTATAAATTCGGGCATTTTTTCAAGATTAAAAAAAATTAAGTTGCTTGACCAGGAATTTGGGAATGCTCCCAAGTGGCACCGGCATTTGCTAAAAACAAACCGATTAATTGGAAAATGGTCACAACCTGGCCGCCCCATTTCCCGGTATTGGGTGAATCAGCGGAAATGATAGCCAAATGGGTTAAAGAGATGAGCGACGGTCGTCTGAATATCGCTGTTTATGGGGCTGGCGAGTTAGTACCGGCGTTAGGTGTTTTTGACGCAGTCACCCAAGGTACGGTTGAAATGGGACATAGCGCTTCCTATTATTGGGCTGGCAAGGTGCCAGCAGCTCAGTTCTTTGCTGCCGTTCCCTTTGGACTTAACGCTCAGTCTATGAATTCATGGATACTTAACGGTGGGGGAATGGAATTGTGGGAAGAAGTCTATGCCCCGTTTAATCTCAAACCATTGTTAGCGGGCAACACGGGTGTTCAGATGGGAGGATGGTTTAACAAAGAGATTAAATCCATGGAGGACTTTAAAGGCTTGAAAATGCGCATTCCCGGCCTGGGAGGCAAAGTCCTTAAAAAAGCGGGCGGTAACGCGATTCTAGTGGCTGGCGGCGAAATTTACACCAACCTAGACAGGGGGGTGATTGATGCGACTGAATGGGTGGGGCCTTATCATGATTTAAAGATGGGTTTTTACAAAGCAGCCAAATATTACTACTATCCGGGTTGGCACGAACCAGGAACTGCTTTTGAATTGACGGTCAATAAAAAGGCATGGGAAAAGCTTCCCAAAGACCTACAGGCTATTGTGGATGCGGCCAGTTACAAATCGGATATGTGGGTGCTTTCCGAATTTGAAGCCAAAAACAACGATGCCTTGCAGAAACTGATCACTAAGCACAAGGTGCAGTTGAAGCAATTTCCTGATGAAGTTTTGAAGAACCTGAAAAAATTGTCCAAGGAAGTTCTGGATGAAGTTGCGGAAGCAGACCCGATGAGCCGTAAAGTCTATGATTCCTTTCTCAAATTCCGGGATAATATTTATGCCTGGAATAAGGTCACTGAAGAACGCTATCAGCAGTTTAAGCACTATTAAAATGTGGAATTCGGAATGTGGAATTCGGAATTCTACATTCCGCACTCCGAATTCCCAATTATCAGGTCTGTTCAAGATGCACGAATTTTTGGTCTTTAGGGGAGATAATCGGAGTTTTGACAGGCCAGTCAATACCAATAGCGGGGTCTGACCATAAAACCCCGTCTTCATCTTCAGGATCATAAAAGGCGCTGCATTTATATAGAAAATGAGCTGTTTGGCTTAATACACAAAAACCATGGGCAAAACCTTCGGGAACAAACATTTGTCGATGGTTTTTTTCTGACAGGGTAACGCCTATCCACTGGCCGAAAGTCGGTGAACCTGTCCGGATATCCACAGCCACATCAAAAATTTCACCGCAAATGACTTGCACAAGCTTGGCCTGAGGTTTATTTTTTTGAAAGTGCAGTCCTCTGAGTGTTCCTCGTACAGAGTAAGAAAGATTATCCTGAACAAACGAACCGTTTTCACTGATTTTAACGCCTGCCTGTTCATACCTTTTACGATTGTAAGTTTCCATAAAGAAACCCCGTTCGTCTTCATATACATCCGGTGTTATTATTACAACACCTTCTAATGATGTTTTTTCTACTTTCATTTTATTATCTTTCATTGGTTAGATTTAGTATCATCAACGATTTCCATGAGATAACGCCCATAATTATTCTTCAGCATATCATAAGCAAGCCGCTTTAGGTCAGAAGCGCTGATATATCCCGAATTGTACGCAATTTCTTCGATACAGGCAATTTTCAATCCTTGACGCTCCTGAATGGTTTGAACATAATTGGCCGCTTGTTGCAAAGCTTCATGCGTTCCGGTGTCTAACCATGCAAAACCGCGACCTAAAAGTTCAACTCTTAATTTCCCTCTACGAAGATATTCCAGATTAACATCCGTTATTTCCAGCTCATCGCGTGCAGATGGTTTCAAATTTTCAGCAATGCTGACAACGTCATTATCATACATATAAAGGCCCGGAACGGCGAATTTGGATTTGGGTTGCTCCGGTTTTTCCTCAATGCCCATAACGTTGCCAGCTTCATCAAATTCGACCACACCGTAACGTTCAGGATCCCGAACCAGATAGCCAAAGACCAAGCCGCCATTTTTGAGTTTTACAGCTTTTTTCAAAATATCGGCAAATTTTTGTCCATAAAAAATGTTATCGCCCAGAATGAGGCAGACTGGATCATTGCCGATAAACTCTTTACCGATTGTAAATGCCTGGGCCAGACCTTCGGGGCGAGGCTGCTCTTTAAAGGAGAGATTCAGCCCCAGTTGTCGGCCATCTCCCAGAAGCTTTTCAAAACCGGGTAAATCTTCTGGCGTGGAAATAAGCAATATATCACGAATACCCGCAAGCATAAGCACTGACAAAGGATAGTAGATCATCGGTTTGTCATAAACAGGCATCAATTGCTTACTGACCACTTTTGTCAGCGGATAGAGACGTGTCCCCGATCCGCCCGCTAAAATAATACCTTTCATATTCAATTAACCTTTTATTTAGATTGTTTAAGTGTGTTACGGAACAACTTGAAACTTATGACTTCATTGTATATCCATCTCAAAAATCGTACCGCTGCTTTTATCCCCAGTTCGTTTGCGCTTTGTTTTAGAGGAAGACTTTGATTTGGGTATTATGATGGAGGAGGACATCTTTTTTTCAAACTGTAGAAATTTTTTTTGTAATGATGCGATTTTTGTACGTAAATTTTGTTCCATGCGGTCCAGGTTTTGTTTATGCGTTTTTCGATTACGGGCAAGTGCTGAGTCAAGTGTTTTTTTAAAGACAACATTTTTTGTCAAAGTGAGCAGTTCAGTTTGTAATTGATTAATCGCTTCAATATCACGTTTTATTTTATCAGGTAATTCAACAGGTTGGTTATTCTTTTGGATAATCAGTTTGGAAAGTTTAGTCCAATTTTCTTTTTCTTGTTCAAAAGTTTCGATTAGCCGGATTAGGTTATCTTGTTGTTGCTGGGTTGTTTTTTGAATTTCATCAAGTTTTTTTTTATATCCGGCAACCGTTTGGGAAAGCCCGGAATTTTTATTTTTATTTTTATCCAAGGCATCTGCAAGTAGAAAAAGCTCTTGTTTGAAATTTTTATCTGATTGTTTGATTTGGGATGTAATTTTGTCAATTTTTTCCTGATAAGGCGCGATTAGTTTATCAACTTTTGAAGTTATCTGTTTCAGTTCATGTTTGCTGGTTTTAGATGAGCTAAGTAAATTTAAATTTTTATTAATTTTAGCCAAACCTGAGTTTAAGCCGACCGCTTTTTTTTCGAGAGCCGCCAATCTGTTTGAAACGGATTCTTCCGTATGCGTAATTTTATCAGACAACGCAGAATATTCAGAAGCCATGCCCTCAAGCGTTTTTTTTATTTTCGCATCTTGTTTGGTGTTTTTATCGGAGGTGCGCCCTTTAAGTTCAAAATAAGCAGCCGCTGAAAGCACGCCGATCAGGATTAGAATGATCAAAAAGAGAACGTTAATTTTGCGGTTCAATTGGTCGAGCCGCAACTCTTTCATATTGCTGCTTAATAATGAATCCGGGTTATCGCCGTCAATACGGATATTAAAATCGCTCCGTGCATATTTGGACCTGGCCATGGCGTTTATTCCCATTCAATCGTTGCAGGAGGTTTTGAACTGATGTCATAAACGACCCGATTGATGCCTTTAACTTCATTAATGATGCGGTTGGAGATTTTGCCAAGCAGTTTATATGGCAAGTGCGCCCAGTCTGCGGTCATTGCGTCTTTGCTGGTCACCGCCCGAATCGCCAGAATGTTTTCATAAGTGCGTTTATCTCCCATCACACCGACACTTTTCAATGGTAAAAGAACGGCAAAAGATTGCCATAATTTTTTATAATAGCCACTTTTTTTAATTTCTTCAAGTAAAACATCATCCGCCTCTCTTAATATGGCCAATCGCCCTTTGGTTATCGCCCCGATAATCCGAATGGCTAGACCGGGGCCTGGAAAAGGTTGACGCCAAACAAGTTCATCCGGAAGCCCGATTTCCTCACCTAATTGCCGCACTTCATCTTTAAAGAGCATCTTGAGAGGCTCAATCAGTTCCA
The DNA here is from genome assembly GCA_030378005.1 of Desulfococcaceae bacterium HSG9. GTDB lineage: Bacteria > Desulfobacterota > Desulfobacteria > Desulfobacterales > JAUCGF01 > JAUCGF01. Next base: position 4,244 of record JAUCGF010000085.1, read on the forward strand.
GTTTCATATTTTCCGGCAAACCTCCCACATTATGGTGCGATTTAATGACCGACGTAGGCCCTCCGAAAGCGGATACCGATTCGATAATATCAGGATATAAAGTGCCCTGCCCTAAAAAATGAGCGTCTTTAATTTTCAGTGCTTCCGCTTCGAACACTTCGATAAATTTGCGACCGATAATTTTTCTTTTTTCTTCCGGGTCGGTTACATCAGCAAGTGCGTTTAAGAATTTATCCGCAGCATCAACAAAACGAATTTCGAGATTCAAGCGTCGGCCCAGCAGGGTTTTTAATTTTGTAGCTTCATTTTTCCTTAAAAGACCATTATCCACAAAAATACAGGTTAATCGGCAACCAATCGCTTTATTGATTAAAAGAGCCGTTACCGATGAATCCACGCCGCCACTCAAACCAAGAATAGCACTTTTTTCTTTAACTGTCTGCTGAATCTGAACGACCGCATCCTGGGCAAACGATTCCATGGTCCATGTGTGGCTGCACTTACAAATGTCAAATAAAAAATTGTGGAGCATTCGTCCCCCTTCCGGGGTATGAGCCACTTCGGGATGAAACTGGAGGGCATAAAGATTTTTAACGGTATGCCGTGCCGCGGCGATGGGCGAATTTTCAGTGGATGCCAGAACGTTGAAATTTTCTGGCAGCTTTACAACGGTATCCCCATGACTCATCCAACATTGGGTTTTTTTAGCCACATCGGTAAAAATTCGGGATTCTCTTTTTATTGTCAGCCATGCCTGACCGTATTCACGTCTGTTCGATTGCCTGACAACGCCTCCGAGAGCATCCATCATAAATTGCATTCCATAACAGATGCCTAGCACCGGTATGTCAAGTTGGAATATTTGCGGATCAATTTTGGGACTGCCCTTTTCATAGATACTGGATGGGCCTCCGGAAAGAATAATTCCTTCAGGACTCAGGCGCTGAATCGCATCAAGGCTGATCGTCGGAGGTTCAATCTGGCAGAAAACATGGTTTTCACGAACCCGACGAGCGATAAGTTGATTGTATTGTGATCCGAAATCAATGATCAGTATCATAATCTGTTTCCTTTGGTATTATATAAACGAATTGCACAAATAGATTGTATATGTTAGAGATGCTGAAAAAAGTCAACTTATTTCAGAAACAAATGATTTGTAACATCCGTAGGGTGCGCTGGCAAAGCGTAACACACCGCAAATACAGAGACACCCTGCATAAATGTTATAAACTAATAGGAGGAACTCAGAATTTATGTATGAAAGCGGCGACCTGCGCAAAGGTCTTAAAATTGAAATGGATGGCGATCCGTATGTAATCGTACAATTCCAATTTGTTAAACCAGGGAAGGGAAGGGCGCTTTATAAGTGCAAACTTAAAAATATGGTTAGCGGCGCTCAATTTGACAGAACATTCCGTTCAGGTGATAAATTTAATGAAGCTGATCTTGAAGAGCTTGAAATGGAATATCTCTATTATGACGGCGAAACCTATTGCTTTATGAATACATCAACCTACGATCAGGTTTTTCTGACTGCCGATCAGATGGATGAATCACGCAACTTTTTAAAGGAAAACACGGTTTGTAATATTTTATTTTTCAGTGAAAAACCGATTGGCGTAACACTTCCTTTTTTTGTCAATCTAAAAGTCGCTCAAGCAGACCCCTGGGTTAAAGGTGACACCGCATCCGGAGATTCAAAACCGGCCACACTTGAAACCGGTTATGAATTACAGGTTCCGCCGTTTATTGAAGAGGGGGAATTAATTCGGATTGATACACGAACAGGCACGTATGTAGAACGTGTGAAAGAGTGAAAATTGGATGCCTGGGGCCGGACTTGAACCGGCACGGTAAAGTTTACCGAGGGATTTTAAGTCCCTTGCGTCTACCATTTCCGCCACCCAGGCTTAATCTTGAACACCTGATTGAGTAACTGCGACTAAATAACATACCCGTTTTTAGCAGTGCAAAATTCAGTTTGCGGTGACATGGCAAGCTGAAGCTTGTATTTTTGATAAAAAATATCCGGTCGCAATCACTAAAAAAATTCTATTATAATAAATTCTGGCAGATTGCAAGCAAAAAAGGAGCCTTTATGCAAAAAGAAATTTTAATTGCTGTTGATGATTCAATTCATTCACAATATGCGGTTCAATATGCCCTGTCAATGTCCGCAATCGTTAAAAATCTGACTTACACACTTTTAAAAATTCAGCCGACAATCTCTCAATATATTATCGAAGAAGCCCGAAGAAGTCCTGCTGAACGGGCTAAACTCAAGCAAATTATTCAAAAAAACAGTGAAAAAGCTCAAAAAGCGTTAGACCGTTTTGAAAACCGAATGATTGATTTCGGAATTGATCAATCCCGAATCAAAACTGTCAATCGAATCAGAATAGACGGAATCGCCAAAGATATTTTAGACTACGCATTGGCAAAAAAACCGGATGCCATTGTTATGGGACGAAGGGGAATTTCGAAAGTTCAGGAAATGCTTATGGGAAGTGTTACCGGCAAACTGATGGAGCATTCCACGGTAACACCGATATGGATTGTTGATGACAATGTGGAATTTTCAAAAATTATGATAGCTGTGGATGGCTCCGAAAGTTCGTTGCGCGCTGTCGATCATGTCAGCTTCATGTTACAAGGCAATTCGAATATTACTATCACAATTTTACATGTAACCCCTAAATTCGGTGATGTAAATCCGATTGATTTTGATATACAGGGAGATGAAGAGATCGGTGAACTGATTATTAGAGGTGAAAAACGTCGGATTGATAATTTTTTCGTCCATGCCTCTGAAATATTTAATAAAGCCGGCATCGGCTCTGACCAACTTGAAATCCGTGATGTAAAATGCAATGTAAATGTAAGCAAAACAATCATTAATGAAGCCCGTAAATGTAATTGCAAAACTTTGGTCGTAGGTCGCAGTGGGATGAACAAATCGTTCTTTTTTGGAAACGTATCACGTTATATCGTTGAAAAAACATCGGATTTTGCTACATGGCTGGTTCCTTGAAAAAGGAGTGCTGAACTTACAGTTTAGCACAATACGTAGGTGCGTTAACGAAGCGTAACGCACCATATTGATATTAAACGCAATTTATTATTTGGAATTAAAAATTATTTCGGTGCGTTACGGCTATCGCCTAACGCACCCTACTAGCTGACTCCCCGTGAAACGTGAATTCACGCATCACGTTTCAAAAATCACAAATGGGGAAGTTATTTTGTCCCTGATTCTTAGCTGAAATTAACTCCTGATGAATTGACCGGGCAATCAAGTTCCAAGCGCAATTCGGCGCACAGCATCAAGCATTTGTAAAACAGGTTCAACCTGTATGCCAATTTGTGTCAGAATCCCGCGGCATTGCGGACAGATATCACCGGTGCGCAATTTGAAATCAATCTCTGCCTTGTTGCGGCAGAAATCGAACAGGCAGCCTCGCATATCATCATGAAAAAGGCGTTTAGGTTCGTACCGGGATGTCATAAGTCTCAAACCTTGCAATACAACCGTAGAACCCAATAATGCCTGGGTCGGCAGATTTGAGATTTCATTCCACTGATAGAGCGAAGTCACCGCCGTTTTTTGATTGCCATGCCAGTGGACGAACCAAAAATCCTCCAGACCGTCCGAGGTTATGAGCATTCGAAGACCCTGAGTCGGTACGCGTTTTTGGGCGAGACTGACCAGCCGGCTTTCATTTTGGCGGCTTAATATGCCGGCCTGACCGGGTTCTGCCGACAACTCCGGTATGTTCATCAGCTTGCGGCTTACGGACAATGTGATAATGCTTTGGGTGTCAGCATTTTGCAATACGGACGCAACATCATTCGCTATGTTCAGGGTCTCGTCGGAAGCAGGCAGAAGAATGATTTTACGTGCCGCTTGGGCTTCAAACAAATCTTCCGACCGTCTTTCCGGCTTATCTCCGGCGGAATCCTGTTCCGGCGATACTTGCTGACGTGCAGGCCGCTTCGACGGCTTCTTTGCCTGATGTGCAAGATCGGATTCGGAACCGGCATGCCCCTGAGGAAAAAGTTCAACATGCACAGGCCCGTTATCAAGCATCAGAGCTGCGCCGATCATATTATCCGCTTCGATACGGATATCACGCCCCAGGCCGGTTGAATCAAACGGTTCAAAGCGCGCTGCCGTTACGGAGCGTAGCCAGTTTTCAACCGCCGGGCGTTGCACCTGAACCGTCTCATTTGGTTCTTCCAGCGCATCGATTATGTATGCCTTGGCCACTTTAGGCAGCAGTTTTGACAAAGTGGCAGGCTTATCGAAAAGGTCCATACCGGCGATTCGGCCACCGAATGCAAACACCACGCCGCAGCACAATTCAGGCGCACGAAGGTTGCTGACAGCCTCTTTCATGCGTTTATCATGGTCTTCATAAACCTGATCAAGCGCTTGCGAGCCCGATACGGTGTTCATTCTATGTAATTTGCGACTGACTTCATCCCACACTTCGCCCTGTTTGGAAAACGCCATCGTTCCCGAGCGGTAGCTGTCATGAACATGTCGCGATATCTTGCGGCGGAGAAAAGAGTGGGAAGAAGTGCCTTTGCTGTGAAAGCTTCGCGACTGATAGCTCCATCGCCCGCTCTCCACGCAGGAAACCGGAATGACCAGTTCACTTTGAGCCGCGACCATTATGCTGGCGTTCAGCACCCGGTTCTGTTTGGCGCCGATGAGTTGTTCACCGGCCATAAGAAATATCATTTGAGCGCTTGTGTTGTTCACTTTAAGCGTCGGAACATTGCCGCTTTCGTCAGTTTCGGTGATTTTTAAAACATCAGCGTCCAAAGCTTCATCCAGAGTGAGATAAAGCAAGTCGGCTCCACCTCCCCAGTATAGCCCGAAAATTTGTAAACTGCCGGCGACAGTCGGCTCGTTTACGTCGATACTGCCAAGAAATTGCCTCAATTCAGTTTTCATGATCTTATTCCTCCTTTTTGGTAGAGTAATATCAATCTGTACGCTTCACGCCTCCTGCAAATTTCCTATAAAGACTATCCAAAATTTTTTCCAATTATTAGTCAGAACGGCATAATATAGCCATATAGGGACTACATGCAAAAATCATGCCAGAACAAACCAAAATCCGATGACTATAAAGTAATATCAATCTGTACGCTTCACACCTCCTGCAAATTTCCTATAAAGACCATCCAAAATTTTTTCCAAAGGTGTGATGTACGCAGGCCCGCCCCAGTTCAGCACCGGCGCAAAAGCCGGAATTTGCAGGCGCAGAAACGTTTCCGCAGTTTCCCGGACATCACGGTACATGGTTCGGTCACCTCTGATCACCATAACCACCACATCTGAGTGCATTGCCAGATATTCCGTCAAATCGCTTTGTATAACCGGAATCGAATCGATTAAAATGAGGTCATAATCCTTTTTGGCAGTTGCCAGCAACATCTGAAAAAGCAAACTGGCTTGCCGGGATACGATTTCTCCGGATGAACACAGAATATCAACATTGCGCTCATGGTCGAAATAAATACAATTATGAAATTTTTCTTTGCCTTTGATATATTCTTCAATTCCGGGATGATCGGGGGCGATATCCATAATCTCCCGAAAAGCCGGATTCGCTGAATTGGCCTCGATAATCAATACCCGCGGCAGCATTTGACCGAGTAAATGAGCGGTGTTCAGCAAAATATGAGTGGTTCCGGTTTGAGATTCAAAACCGTTAAAAAGAAAAACCTGGCTTTCATTGCGCTCCCTATCACGCAATAAGTGCAAGGCCAGACTGCGAATCGCTTTAGAAGGATTCGCGTTAGGCGCATCTAGCGTGATTCTGGAAAACGGAATATCCCCGGTGCCGCGCTCAATAGGCCAGGTAGGCGGATGTCCCAGGGCATGCACCACATTTTTAGGGCTTCGGATACGATTATCTGAAAATTCGATAATAAACAGGAGCACGCTAATGGCTCCGAACGGTAAAGCCAGGCACATCATAAATAGTTTTTTACTGTTGTCCCCGGCTTTACTTTTCGGCGGTCGAGCCGGCGTGGCTACCGACACCCGGCCGGAAGCATTCGATTGCATTTCCAATTCGCTGATACGGGCGTGAACGCGAAACAGCAATTCGCGCGTGTGCCGGGCTTTAGCCTCTAATTGCTCTCCCTGAATCATGCGCACGGAATTTATTGAGGCCGCATTTTTGGCTTGTTTTAACTCCTTATCAAGCTGTTTTTCCGCTTTAATCAGCCCTTGATAACGTGTTTCAGCCTTGATTGTGCGGACATCCATATCATACTGGCGTTTCCCGTAGATCACCACTTTCGCCAATCCCCGCACCTCTTCCAGCATATCCTGCTCATACTTGCGCATGGCCTTCATGCGTTCTTCGGTGTAAAGCCGGTCCTTATTATCCGTTGTCAACCCGTCAAACTTGGCGCGCAAGTTTTGCATCTGTTGGTAAGTCCATGACTGGGTTGAATCCAGGCCCCAGTCGTTGGCAACCATCTCCTCAACATGGGGTTGCATCGATATAGCCGTTATCTGTTTCTGTTCTTTAAGAATTTGTTTGTAAAGATTCTCGGCTTCAAGCCTTTGGATATGAGTGGAAACGCTTGAGTTCTGGAACTGCTCCATCTTTTTGTAATATAAATTAAATGATTCGCCAAAGTTGCTGGTTCCGGATTTTTTAGCAATATCCTCAATTTTTTGCGTGTTTTCTTTCAGAGCTTGAGAAAGCTCTTTGTATTCTGCTTTCAAATATTTAAGACGTTTATTATTTTTCGCGCGGTTTTCATCATCCATGATTTCGATATAAACATCCATAATGTGATTCAGAATTTCGGCCACACCGATTTCAGAATTTCCCTGAATAGCAAGATCAATCAAATGAGACCGAGAAATTGGCTTGACATAAAGGATGTTTGCCAGAATGGATGCGCAAGTCTCAACAGGAAGTCCTTTGATAAAAAGGGCATCCTTTTGTTCAGGTGTGAGGCGTTTAATCGCTTCCTCAAGGATGCTATTCTCTCGAATGCGTATCGCTTGCGTGCGGGCAAAATCGGCATAGCGATTCAGGATTGAGGCTTCTTCGCCTTTGCCGATAATAACCCGAACTACGGGATCGATTCTTAATCGTGCAGACGCCTTATAGAACGGTTTGACACCCAACAGGGCAAAAGGCGCGAGAATAGTGAAGCCAAAATTGCCCACAAAAATAATGATCACGATATAACGGCGGACAAAACCGATAATATCAACAGGCTTGCTTTTTTTGGTTCCCGGCAGAAGGACGCCGGGGGTTTCTTCAGAGGCCATAGTTATAAAAATGAAACGTGATGCGTGAAACGTAATGCGTGAAACGTGATGCGTGATTATTAGAATGGAATGTTTGTCAATGTTTGATCAAGCCGTTTATATGGTGTTAGCTCTTCCCTTATTGTTGAATTGCGTTGTTGGGGAATCATTTTCAATAAAAGACGGATTACCTGAGTTATCAAGTCAATTCGATGAGATACGACTGTATTGCCAAGAACATGCTTTCCGTTATAATACCAACCTCGACTCTCTCTGGCGGAACCAAGGCTATACTGGTAAAATCGGGCTCTGTCTTTACCTGTTCCACGCGAATAGCCTTCAGCTAAATTTGCACTGATTGATCCCAAAGAACGATAAAGCTGATCTGATAAACCTCGTGTGCGACTATCTTTCATGAGGTTGGTTACATCATGCCAGCCCAAGTCAGAAACAAATAAAGCTAACCGATAGGCCTCCATTTTCCAAAGAGAGTCTGCTTTTATTAAATCAGGAATCGACTTTTCCCACTGCTCATAACTGGTTATTCTCACTGTCTTATGTCCTAAATCTCAATCCTATCATTTAAATTTTAGAGCATCACGTTTCACGTTTCATCATTCAATTCCCTCCCTTGCCAACCGTGCCTTCCTGCCCCCACATAAGATTTCTTAACTGTTGCATGACGCCGAAGCTTTCCATCACGTCGGTGCCAAGGTTGATCACTCGTAAAGAGGGCAGCAGTTGGCTGATAAAATAGTTAAACTTGGCCATGCCGTGTTTCCCTACAAAAATCACATCATTATCGTGCAAGAGGTAATTGGAATCAAAGTTGCCGGTTGTAAGCATTTGCATCAAATCGATTTCTTTAACACTGCCTTTGCCGCCGTAACCCGCACGAATCAAGAAAACTTGCTTTTTATCGGCATCCGGCCCAGGTCCGCCGGATTTCATCAGAGCGTCCATCATAGTTAACTGGCCGGTGAGTCGAATGGCACCGGGACTTAAAACTTCACCCATCACATACACCAATTCAGCTTGGCTTTCAGGAATAAAAATCACATCGTTATTACGTATGCGTGCGTTCAAGGACATATTGCCGTTGTGAAGCAGGTCATTCAGATCAATCCAGATAATCATATCTTTGCCACGGATAATAGCACATTTGGTTAAAAATGCCTGTTCCGCCACAATCGGCAGACCGCCGGCCAATGACAGGGCTTCAAGTAAAGTTCCTTTACCCGGAAATGTCACGACTCCGGGATTTTCCACCCGCCCCAAAACAAAGGCTTTATTGTTTTTGTATTCATTGATAGATACCATCACTTCGGGCTTGGTATATAGTTTGGATAGTTTTTCTGTAATTTCTTGATTGATATCCTCACGCGTGCGATCGGCCACTTTGATATTGCCGATTCGCATAACGGATATGACGCCGTCCGGGCCAACCACAATTCGGGGTTCGGAAAGTTCCGGCCGCTGCCAAACCTTGATCGAAAGCACATCTCCGGAACCGAGAAGATAATCTTTGGCGATGGATTCCGATAGCTTTTCAACTTGCTCAACAGAAGCGAATCCTTCCACCCGTATCGGTTCATTTTTAAAAATTTGCTCTTGTGTGTCAGCAAGCGGTTCAGGCGTAGGTTTTATCGTTGTACAGGCGCTTAGAGAGATAATGAGACACAGAAAAAATAAGCTCCCAATTTGAGAAAATTGATTTTTTTTATGAGATATGAGCATACAAACTTAGACTTTCAATATTGGTGAAACGTGAATCCATGTTTCACGCATCACGCATCACGCATCACGCATCACGTTTCACTTTAAATTGATAGCACCACCTCACTATCATGGCGCTTATACAAATTGCGAGAGCGCACCCTGCTATCACATCAATTTTTGTGATTGGTTGTGGGAAAATGCCCGTAGGAATCAAACTGATGCCAGCGCCTGATTTTAAAAGATAAAAAACAAATAATGCGAAAACAACGATAATAGGCGCTGAAATCACAAAAAGAAAACAGACGTTAGCCAGTAAGTTGTTGTCTGACAATTTAGCGATGTTACTACGCACTATATCGAAAATCCTTATCTGAAAAATAAGTATGAATGCGCTGATAAAAGCTCCGATTGCACATCCCACGATCAAATCTGTCATTGTAATTTTGGGAAAACAGGGAATATCACCCACAATGATAACGACGAGGCCCGCTTTTATCAAATAGAATGCCAATAGCATAAGGCCCGCGATAAGCGGACCGCCAAGAGAAACCCAAAAGCATAGGCTTGCCAGATGACTGTTTGTCGGCGATTGTTTGCCGCGTGCTTGATTTCGGTTATCTCGGCCCATAAGCAAAACAAAATAATAATCACGCAAAACAGGGATATTGCCTCTGATGTCGATGGCATGTGTTTTTAGCGTTTTTTTTTGCCTCAGCACCGCTTTGACAGCCCCTATCTGATTATTGTCCAGAGGCTCCTTTTTAAGAGTTGTTTTGATTTGCTTTACAGCACGTTTGGTATAGGCATTTTTTAAGAGTGCATCGCCTCCTTGCTTTTTTTTAAAGAGCGCTTTTCGCAAGGATACGGATAGAGTTATAAAGCCTGCGACAACTATCAAAATACATATTCCGGAAATAAGGTCAATTCCATATCCGTCCACACCACACCAAAAGCATACGATAGTCCATACATGCTGCACTTCAGGCAGCATTTTCATTTTGTATTTTAAGAGGTAGAGAGGAAGCAGCGCGCCCAGGAAAAACATAATCAACATGGTTGCATAGATTAAAAAAAAATTGATAGATAGCATATCCATCTTATTACGAATTTTTCTTGCCGTGTTTTTATGTTTACGCCGATCTTCACCCGCAACAAAAACAAGATAATAATGTCGGCCAAAGAATGGGATATCACCCCGGATGTCAACCGGATGTTTCTTAAACGGTTTATTGTCCCGCATAACATTTTTAATTGTTTTTTGTTGATTTTTGGATAATGAATTTTTAATTTCATTATCAATGGCGCACATAAAGCAATTTTCAAATTTCTTTTCGTTAGCAATGGTGCATTTAGCGCATTTTGCAAAGCCATCCGGAACGTTATCAGATTTCATGCGATATTCCCCTTATATCATAATGATGACTTTGCATTATTTGGCAGGTTAATCAAATGGCTTGAGCTTAAATCGCGGAATATGGTTTGAACGGAAATTGACGGCCTGACTCTATGCTTGACTAAATATCTTATATCAGGTTATATGTCAATGTGAAACGTGGAACTTCAAAAACGGCTATTTTTTTAGAGACTGTCCCTTAACTAAAACAAAGCGAATATTACTATGAAAAACCAATCTTTACTTATTGTTGATGATGAAGTCAATGTGATCAAGAGCCTTAAACGGCTGTTATTGAATGAAGATTATACGATCTATTCCGCCAATTCCGGTGCCGAAGGGTTGGAATTGCTGGAAAACAACGTTATCGGCGTTGTGATGTCTGATCAGCGAATGCCTGAGATGGACGGCATCACTTTTTTGGAATCAGTGCGCCAACGGTATCCTTATACGGTTCGAATCATTCTGACCGCCCATGCCAGTTTGGACAGCGCCATCGCGGCCATCCGGCACGCTCGACTATACGATTATCTTATCAAACCCTGGTCTGAAAACGTGCTTTTAAACACGCTTGCCAAAGCCTTTGAATATCATAACTTGATAGTGGATAAAAAAAGGCTTGAACAAAAGGTGCATGAACAAAATGACGAACTGAAGCATATCAATACGAATTTGGAAGCCATGGTCAGTCAACGCACCGAACAACTTCAGGAAGCTGTTGAAGAAGGTATTTTAATGCTTGCGACCGCGGCGGAAGCCAATGATGACGACACCGGAGACCATGTGAAACGAATTCAGTCATTGACGCAGGCGATTTGTATCGAGCTTGGAATGACTTCCGCTAAAGCGGAGGAGATCGGCTTTTTCAGCATGATGCACGATGTGGGGAAAATCCATACACCGGACAGTATTTTAAAAAAGCCCGGTTCGTTAGATGCCGAAGAATGGAAAATTATGAAAGATCACTCCGCCGCCGGTGAATTGATTCTAGGAAATAAGCCGTTTTACAAGATCGCTCGTGAAATTGCCCGCAGCCATCACGAACGTTGGGACGGAAAAGGTTATCCTGATGGTTTAAAAGGTGATGCCATTCCCCTTCCAGCCCGAATTGTCAATGTGGCTGATGTGTTTGACGCCTTAACCCATAAACGGGTTTATAAACCGGCCTGGCCTGTGGCGCAGGCGCTTGATGAGATGCGCAAAATGTCCGGTGAAAATTTTGACCCGGATGTTGCGAATGCGTTTTTTGCGTTAATTGACACCGGCAAGTTCAAAGTGTCCGAATAAAATTCAATCAACGTCATATTCGGTAGCCGCCTTCAACTCCCATCCGGAAAATACTAATGCCAGACATTTCAGGGTTGTCTTCTTGCGCTTGCTGACAACCCTTTTGTCCAAAGCATATTTCATTTAAAATTAAATAGTTATCCTTCGGAATTTTAAAAATTGTCCTGTACAGTGGGCATGTGGTTAAAGCCGGTGGGCAAAATGCCGACGAACGTTTGTGTGAATGCGGGCATTGTAGTCGGCATTTTACCCACCCTACCGAATGATAATTATGATGTGATGATGATTGGCAGTGTTTTTCATGGGATTTCATGTTTTGACCATGTGCCTGACTGTAATTTTTGCACTGCTGTTGACTTTAACTTGATTTTTAATATATAAGCCCAAATAGTATTTATGTTAATTGATTATTTCAAGCCAATCAGGCCAAAGGAGGAAAAATGTTTGTTAAAAAAAAGATGATTACATTGATTATCGTTGCTCTGACATGTCTGACCGCTAATGCTGATGCTGTGGATATGCAAGATGGTAACTGGGAAATAACCGTTCAGGCGGAAATACAGGGAACATCGATGAAACTGCCGCCAATGACTTACACCCAGTGTCTGACCAGCCAGAATGTTATACCCATGCAAAGTAAATCCGGACAGGAATGTGAATTTATTGAAAAAAATGTCAGTGGAAATCCCATTACATGGAAAATGCGTTGCACGGGACAGGGAATGAAGATGGATATTGACGGTAAGGTGAATTACCAAAACACTTCATTTTCAGGCAACATCACCATGCGCGTAAATAATCCTGATGGAGAGAAAACCGTTATGAAACAAAAAATATCAGGCAAACGCACAGGTGACTGTAATTAAAAGAAAGTAAAGCGGAAGGCTGATCCGTTTTCGATAAACATAAAAACTGGAAAGAATGGACGTGAATGCAAAACGGGTTTGAAACCGAACGAAGAGAATTGCTTGCCGCACTATATACCGAAAACTTTGGCAATGTAGAAAATATCTGTCAACGAATCACGGCAAAAACAATCAGACAATCTTTTCTGACCGAAGTCGATCAAAAAACTCTCAACCAGATACTTCATTCATTTAAACGCTTTGATAGCGCTGTTAAAACGCATTGCAGCCCTTCCACCTTCCCTGATATCCGTCGCCTGCGGCAAAAAATGATCGACATCGTCAGACAGCAAACTCGTGATGTCAGCTACGTGGAATATGCCGAATGGCGCGATAAAATAGAATTGAGCGACAAACAGTTTAAAGTGCTGCTAAAAACTGTCGCTTCATTACAGATGACTGTCGGATGCAGCAATTTTTGCCGCAGATGTAATGAATGGGCGCTTCCCGGCGTAAGAAAGCAATTCACCTTTGATGCGGTCAAAAAATTAATAGAACGCTTATTTAAGGCCGGCAATGATGAATTTGTCCTTTACAGCGCTTCCGATCCGTTAGACTGGCACGATGGCCGTAATAAAATCACCGCTATTCTTCAATTTATGGCGGCCCGAGGTTATAAACCACGCTATGGCTTATTGACCAAAGCACCCCGCGGCACTGAAAGCGTCATGCTGGCTTTGATCGAAATGGATGCCGACATGGCTGTAAGTATGACCGCCAAAAACCGTACCAAAATCAGAAAAATTGAAAGCCAGGCGGGTCGGCGATTATCCGTTCAGCATGATTCCGATCAACTTTTGATTCCGGCCGGCCTTGATGAAGACCTGACAACCATAAAATCATCAATCACCGATAATTACGGCGCTGAAATCACACCTGAAGGCGTGTTTTTAATTATTCCGACCTTTACAAGCGCTTTGAACCCGACCGGCCAGGCACGCATACCGATACATAAAAATACAGATTTTTTTATGCCGCTGAAAACCGGCCGTAACGCGCTGACGATTGAATATTTCAAGCCCTTTAAAGCGTTGAATCATGAAGGCCGTGAGTTTTTCTTTGACACGCTTCTTGAACCGCAAATCGAAAATATTTTATCAGACAACAGCTCTGATACAGTGACTCCCCCGGGGATGATGAATCTGCGTGAATATTTTTCCACCTATCTGCCGGAGATTGTGATGCGTCGCCGAAAAATGCTCCGGCCGGTTATCAAAAAATTGCAACAGGAAATATTGCATCCGCAAATTGAGGATAAAGCGCAACGCAAGCGTCACTATGCCCTTTTTAAAAAAAAGGTGAATAACTATCTGGAGTTCTGCCGCATGGAAAGTGTCATCCAATTTAAAAAAAACGCTTTGGCTTTTTATTTGAAAGAGATCGCCGATTATCTGCAACATCATCCGAATGAACGCGAAATCATTAAACATCTTAGAAAAAATGATAAAACACAGTATGAAAATAAATTTTCCGGAATGTTTGACAATTATGGTGATACCATCGAAAATTTTTTGCTGGAAACAGATCATCAGGTATATGAGCGGTTTCAGTTTTTGATAGACCTGCTGATAAATAATCCGTTTCATAAAGCTATTAAAAGATTTATTGATACGAATCCGGTAAGATACGATTCCGATAAAGATAAGTTTGTCAAAGCTTGTTGAATTGCAGCAACCATACGCCATCCTGATATAATGACATTGCCGCTTTACAAAAAACGCACCACTCTGAAACTTGTGCCAGGTGAAATTCATTTATGGCTTGTTTTTTCCGATGAAATCCGGGAAGCATCGTTATTTAAAGCTTATAATGATTTGATGACTTCAGAAGAAAGGGTGCGCGGACGTCGATTCCGGTTTGCCAGGCATCAACGTCAATTTGCTGTTACACGCGCGCTGGTGCGTACGACATTATCCCGTTACAGTCATATCAAACCTCATCAATGGCGATTTGACAAAAATCCTTATGGCCGTCCTGAAATTAAAACATCTCAAAATTCACTTGGCCTGCAATTCAACCTGTCTCACACAAACGGCCTTATTGTGTGTGCGGTAACCCAAGGCGCGTCAAAAGCTGAATGCGCTATCGGGGTTGATGTTGAAAGTATCGAACGCAAAGGCGCTACCATTGAAATTGCCGACCGTTTTTTTTCAAATCTGGAATCCGCCGACTTGCGAAATATTCCGGAAAAGGACAGGCGCTTACGTTTTTTTGATTATTGGACGTTAAAAGAAGCTTACATTAAAGCCTGTGGCATGGGTTTGAGCATACCGCTGAAACAATTCAGTTTCCATATCACCCACCAGGAACCCCTATCGATTTCATTTGCACCTGAACTGAAAGATGATCCGCGATGCTGGCAATTCTGGCTTCTCAACCCGACGCAACATCATCGAGTTGCGCTGGCTGTTCGACTTAAACAGGAGTTGGTCTGCCAACTCATTTTGAAAAAGGTTACACCTCTGTCAACAGAGCAATCGTTCGAATGCCCATTTTGGGGCGGTGTCTGAATGAAAAATGTTAAAATTCAAAAAAATCAATATAACCCGATTCTCGTCAGTTACAAGTTTTAAATTTAAAGTTTGAAGTTATTTCGTAACTACATGAATTCATTGAAACTAACAAGATTTGTGCCATTTTTTCACTTTCAATGATTTCAATAACTTACAAGAACTTATGACTGACGAACCCGATTGTATAACCGCTATATTTGACAGAAAATAAGTTTATATTTATATTAGGAACGCGAATTAAATAACTTACCCATCAGGAGTGCTGATTTTAGTTTGCGTTACGGGCAAACTGAAGTTTGCACTCCTCTTTGATAATATGTGTAAATGACGATAACCGATGATAGAAACCTGAATCCCCTGACTGTCAAAGTTCACGATGATTATAGATTTAAGCAAATTCATATCCGCTGAAAAACCGTATTGGGACGAACTGGAAAAAATTCTTGATCTTGTGGAAAAAAAACCTGAACTGGGGATGTCGCCAGAGCGTGTGAAGCGGTTTCATTATTTATATCAACGTGCCGCAGCGGACCTTGCCAAAATCATGACGTTTTCGGCGGAGCCTCATATTCGCCAATATTTGGAACAAATCGTCAGCCGCACTTACGGCGAAATCTATGAATCCCGTGACGCATCATCCACATGGTCGCCGCTAAAATGGTTTTGGCAGACTTTTCCCCAAATCTTCCGCACCCATATCCGTAAATTTTGGCTGGCGCTGATTACCATGCTGATCGGCTGCCTTTTAGGTGGGTTGCTTGTCGCTATTGACCCGTCGTCCAAGGAATTTTTGTTGCCTTTCAGCCATTTACACGATGATGCGTCTGAGCGAGTGGCCAAAGAGGAAAGCTCATCAAAAGATCGCCTGGCCGGCAGCAAAGCCAATTTTTCTTCCTATCTGATGACACACAATACCCGTGTTTCAATATTCACCCTGGCATTGGGTATCACTTATGGCGTTGGCACCTTGATCTTGCTGTTTTATAATGGTGTGATTCTTGGCGCTGTTTTTTGGGATTATATCGCGGCCGGTGAAACTCCGTTTTTGTTAGGATGGCTCCTGCCGCATGGTGCGGTGGAAATTCCGGCAATATTGGTGGCCGGACAAGCCGGATTGGTGCTGGCCGGCGCTCTGATTGGCTGGGGGCGTCCGTTAAGTTTGCGGATGCGGTTCAGGGCAATATCTGACCATTTGGTAACATTGATCGGAGGATGCGCAATCATGCTGATCTGGGCTGGCATTGTTGAATCTTTTTTTTCCCAGTACCATGAACCGGTTATTCCATATTCGGTGAAAATCGCTTTCGGCGTAACTGAAATCATACTTCTGATTTTATTTTGGCAACGTGCCGGTCGTTCGTCGGGCGTGAAACGTGATATTTGAAACGTGATACTTGAAACGTGATGCGTGAAACGTGAAACGTGAAAGATGAAACATGAATTCACGCTCTGGAATTATTTTAAAAATATGACAACAAATCGAACCGGCACATTGAGGATTGAAACACCGGAAGGCATCGTTTTTTCCATGCAACTGGCCGGGCCGTTGACCCGATTTCTGGCTTGGTGCGTTGACATGGCCTGTATTTCGGCAATCACAGGCGGGCTGAATACGCTGCTCGGTGTGCTGGGCATAATCAGCCGTGATATTGCGATGGCAGCGACCGCTTTGGCATATTTTGTCGTTACAGTGGGCTATGGAATGGCCATGGAATGGTTCTGGCACGGTCAGACAGTGGGCAAACGCTTGATGCACTTGCGCGTGGCGGATGCGCAAGGCTTGCGTCTTCAATTCAGCCAGATCGCTATTCGCAATCTGATGCGGTTTGTTGACAGCCTGCCCGCTTTTTATATGGTGGGCGGAGTTGCCTGTCTGTTAAGCGCCAAAGCCCAGCGTCTCGGTGATTTGGCTGGCAATACGATTGTTGTGTGGATTCCACGAATATCACAGCCGGATTTGAAGCAGTTGTTAAAGGACAGCCCCAATTCTTTCACCGCTTATCCCCAATTATGCGCCCGCCTGCGCCAGCGTGTTCTGCCGCGTGAAGCCAATTTGGCGCTTCAGGCCCTTCTCAGACGCGATGAACTTGCGGATGACGCACGGGTCAAATTATTTAAAGAGATGGCCGACTATTTCAGGACAATTGTTGCGTTCCCTCAAGAAGCTGATGACAGCATTTCCGATGAGCAATATGTTCGTAATGTGGCGGATATTCTGTTTTCGGCAAAGTTGCACATATAATGATAGTGATATGAACAATCAGTAGATGGAATGCTGACTTCAGTTTGCACTCCTTCCCAAAAGGAATACATACAACATGACAACATTTCAAATCCTTCATATTTCCGACCTGCATATATCGGTAAAAGACAATTTTGACAGGTCGCTTGTGCTTGATCCTTTGATTGAGCGTGTCAAAAAAGATCGAGATAACGGCTTGAAGCCTGAAATTGTTGTTGTCAGCGGAGATATCGCTTTTCAAGGCCTGGCAAAAGAGTATGAGCTGGCTCAGGAATTTTTTGGTGATCTGCTTGAAGCGCTTGAGTTGGATGATGACCGCATTTTCATTGTTCCGGGAAATCACGATGTGAACCGTAAAAAGTACCGGCCATCGGATATCCCTCAATATGAAAATATGCGCCAATTGAATGAAGAGCTTGAAAATTCCGATTTTCGGGCTGATCTGTTCAAGGGCATGAATGACTATTTCAATTATATGGAAGTTCACCACAAGCATTTAAAACTGTTAGATGAGCGTCTCGCGCCTTTTGTGAATATTTATGAAGCGGTCTGCGGTAAACGCATCGGTTTGGCAGGGTTGAATTCGGCCTGGATGTGCCGTAAATTACCGGATGATAAAAAGGATGAAAAAAAGATTGCCTTGGGCGAATATCAAGTGAGCCAGGCGATGAAGCAATTAAATAAACTGGGAGAGACCGATCTAATGATTGCTGTTTTTCACCATCCTTTGCAGTGGTTTTGGCAGAAAGACATGCAACGAAACCGGCATTATTTCAATAATACTGTTATCCTTTGCGGCCATCTGCATGACGCTGCCGGCGGTTATTTTAACGGCTTGGATGGCCGGTTTTATCAATTTCAGGCCGGCGGCGCCTATCTAAGCAGTGAATCGGATTGGCCCGCCCGATTCACTTATATCACATTTGATTGGAGCCAAAATCTGATCCGGCTGGATTTTCGAAAATTTGTAAGCCCCAAACGGCGTTGGAGCATTGACGGCGACACCGGGGATGACGGCAAAAAATATTTTGAACTGCATCGTCAGGAAAGGATAGCTCCTCAGGTCGATGTGGCGCCTCTGCCGGATTTCCCTCCTGACTATCCACAATGGATCAAGCACAATTTTGGTCACATGGACGCGGATAAATTGTACGGTAAAGGAGATGCCTTTCCACTGAGTCTGCCGGAAATATTTATTCCGCTTTATTGCGATGAACCGGCAGAGGATGTGGAAACCTTGATCGCCAAAAGCGATTATCTTTTGGCAGAAGGGCGTCCCGGTTCAGGAAAGACCACGCTTTTAAGACATCTGGCCTATTGCCTGATACCTGAAAACAGAGACCGTTTACAAACAGAGGGCCTGGCGGGTTATCTTCCCTTGTTGATTCGTCTGAGTGAGGTGAACGAATTTTTTACTGGTCCGGCCATTCGGCAAAACCACAGACAGAATGCAGAAAACATTTTGGATTGGTTTTTTGAATTTAAAATGAGTGCTGCATTGAGCTTAACCATTGCCTCGGCTTTTATCAAAGCTGGAAAAGCGATCATTCTGTTAGACGGCCTGGATGAACTGTTACCCAAGCACAGGCAAACCGTTATAAATGCGTTTGTCGATTTAAGGATGCGTTACAAAGACTGTAAATTGGTTTGTACCAGTCGGCCCCACGGCATCAACGGCGCTGTTGTCAAGCATTTTGCCAACCGGCATATCAAAATTCTGGCGCTGAACCGCGAACAGGTGAATCTGTTTATCAATAAATGGTTTACCCATTTTTATCCCGGAACATCGGGCATTGGCCGCAAAAATGCGGATGCCATGATCAGTGCCATCCGCACGCATCCCGCTATCGACAAATTGACCGACACCCCGTTAATGCTCACCGCGATTTGCATCCTTTATCACGACGGCAAAGAGCTTCCTGACCAACGCGCGGAATTGTATAAAAAATTTATTGACAATATGTTATACCGTCGCTTCAGTGATTCAGAGCGCGTGCATCAATATTTAAAAACCCTGGCATTTGAGATGCATGAAAAAGGCGTAACGGCTGAAGACCGTAATTTTGCAGAACAGGTGCTGCAAGAGATTTATACTCGCGAACCGGAAGAAACCGTGCAGGTCTATAAAAGACGCATCCGGGCGCTGTTTGATGATATCGAACCGCGTTGCGGATTGTTGAAATTCGGCAATGGCCAATACAGCTTCTGGCATTTGACGTTCCAGGAATTTTTGTGCGCGGATTACATCAAAGACAATCATTCGGATCAGGTTAAGGCGATTGCCCCTTATTGGGAAAACAAATGGTACCGCGAGGTTGTTCAACTCTATATCGGTTATGTGAGCATCGAAAATAAACAGACGGCCAATGATATTATCGCCTCGGTTATTGATTTCCCTGATGAACCGCCCTTTAAACGCTGGCGTTTGGCGGGGCATGCTATGCTGGATATTCATCCGAACAGAAGAATTGACGGCGTTGTGGCGAATGTTAAAAACCGTATGCTGGAAATTATTGATTCAGAGGCAACGCCCGTGATACGCGCCGAAAGCGGTGAAATTTTGGGCTGGCTGGGTGATGATCGGGATTTGAAGAAATTCATTCCCATTTCGACGGGTGAGTATCCTATCGAAAAAGGGAAACGTTTTATTAAGGCGTTTGAAATCGCTGAATATCCGGTTACAAATACGTGGTTTGCCGAATTCATTGCAGCGGGCGGGTATGAAAATCTGGAATCCTGGAGCCTTGAGGGCAAAAAATGGCTTAAAGATAGGGACGCAAAACAGCCTAAATATTGGAATAACCGAAAGTGGAAATGCCCCAACGCGCCGGTGGTGGGCGTGTGCTGGTATGAGGCCGATGCTTTCTGCCGTTGGTTGACCTTGAAAAGGCAAGATGGTTGGGTTTACCGGTTGCCGGATGAAAATGAATGGGAGGCGGCCGCATCTGGATTCGATAAACGGGAGTATCCGTGGGGGGAATGGAAAGAGGGGCATTGCAATTCAGGAGAAAGCGAAATAAAGAAAACATCACCGGTCGGTATTTTTAAAAACGGTAAGACGCCTGAAGGCGCAGTCGATATGGCGGGCAATGTTTGGGAGTGGACATGTTCTGATGATAAATCTGAAAATATCCTTGATGATTTTACTTATGAGGAGGAACTGAAAAAAGTTCTGTCACTGCCGGTTTTGCGCGGCGGGTCGTGGGCCTCGGCCATAATGGCATGCGCTGCGCTAACCGGTCTCAGGTACGACCCGAACGACAGAAACGATGATGTTGGATTTCGTTGTTCCAAGACTAAAATTTAACCTTTGGACTTTTATCCCTTTACCGCCGGAGGCCGCGAATTTTTTTCAATTTTAATGGTTTCAACACGCTATAAAATAACTTGTAACTTTAAACTTAAAACTTGTAACTTCAAAAACGTATGAAAAAAAAAGCACCCATTGCCATCGTGGCGATGTCCGGCGTATTTCCCGGCGCGCCGGACTTAGCGACCTTTTGGCATAATATTATAAATAAGGTCAATACGGTTTGCGAATCATCCCTGAAACGATGGGGCGCGCCGCCTGAAACCATGTACAGACCGGTTCCGACGCCTGATATGGCAATTTCCAAACGCGCCTGTCTGATTCGTAACTTCACATTTGACCCCTGCGGATTTGACATTGCTCCCGACTTGTTAAAAGACCTGGACCTGTTGTATCATCTCGTGCTGCACGCCGGACGGGAAGCTATGGCCGGCCGCAAGGGCGATGAATCAGTTAAAATGCGCACAGGCGTTACCTTAGCCGCAATGGCATTGCCTACGGATTCCGCTTCTTTGCTCGCCAGAGAAGTGTTAGGCCGTGCTTTTGAAGCCCGCCTTTTAAACCAAAAACCATCCGAAACGAATGCAAGACTTTCTCGAACGCAGTGTTTGTCCGCTAAAGTGACCAGCCTGCCGGGCGCGTTATTGGCTCAGGCGTTGGGGCTTGGCGGCGGCAGTTTAACTTTGGATGCGGCTTGCGCTTCTTCTTTGTACGCGGTCAAACTGGCCTGTGATGAGCTGCACGCCGGGCGCGCGGACGCCATGCTGGCCGGCGGTGTGTCTCGCCCGGACTGCCTTTACACCCAAGTCGGGTTCAGTCAACTCAAAGCGCTTTCGCCTTCAGGGCGTTGCGCTCCTTTTGATGTGACCGCTGACGGTTTGGTGGTGGGGGAAGGCGTGGGGCTGCTGGTTTTAAAACGGCTTGATGACGCTTTACGCGATCAGGACAAAATTTTGGGCTTGATTCGGGGAATCGGTTTATCGAACGACATGCAGGGCAACTTGCTGGCTCCGGACAGCGAAGGCCAGCAGCGCGCGCTGCGTTACGCATATCAGGCCGCCGGATGGTCGCCTTCAGATGTTGATTTAATCGAATGCCACGGCACCGGAACGCCATTGGGAGACGTTACCGAATTGCGCAGTTTACGTGAACTTTGGGGGGCTGACGGATGGAGCGAGGGACAATGCGCTATCGGTTCAGTCAAATCCATGATCGGACATCTTTTAACCGGCGCAGGCGCGGCCGGGCTGATCAAAATATTGCTGGCACTTCAACCTCCGGACGATAAAACCGCTCAGTTGCCGCCCTCTTTGCATTTTGACCGTGCGCCCAAAGACAGCCCGCTGCATGGAAGCCCGTTCAAAGTTCAATGTGAAACCCGGCCCTGGAACCGCCGCAACGACCAAACCCCGCGACGAGCGGCGATCAATGCTTTCGGTTTTGGCGGAATTAACGCCCATCTGTTAATAGAAGAATTCATGGCAAATGGGGAATGCGGAATGGGGAATGCGGAGTTCAGAATGCGGAATTCCAAATTCCGAATTCCGAATTCCGAATTCCAACAAATTGCGATTGTGGGCATGGAAACGGTTTTCGGTCAGTTGACTTCGTTGAAACAATTTCAGGAGGCTGTTTTTAATGGCCGCACAGCAATCGGCAAGCGGCCGCCCCAAAGATGGCGCGGCAGTGATGCGCTGGCACGCTTTTTAATGGAAGATACGGAACTTTACGGCAGTTTTATGGAGGAAGTGGCGCTTGCAATCGGCGAATTTCACATTCCGCCCAACGAAATCCCCGATATTTTGGTTCAACATCTTCTGATGCTCAAAGTATGCGCGCAGGCAATGCGTGACGCCGGTTTGCCGTTGCGCGCCAACCGTCCTGATATGGGCGTTATCATCGGCCTTGAATTTGATTATGAAGCCACCGATTTTCATCTGCGCTGGGATATGCCCAATCATATCGAAACCTGGCTTAAACAGAGCGATTTGCAATTGAGTGACACTGCCAAAGCGGATTGGCTTGAAAAACTGAAAGACGCAATCGGGCCTCCTCTGACCCATGCCCGCACATTGAACGCTTTACCGAGCATTGCGGCCAGTCGGATTGCACGGGAATTTCGTCTCGGCGGCCCTGGTTTTGTGGTTTCATGCGAAGCCGCATCAGGACTGCGGGCGCTGGAAATTGGCGTGCGCGCCCTGCAAAATGGCGAAATGGATACGGTTTTGATTGGCGCGGTGGATCTGACAGGCGATGTTCGCAATCTGATTATGACGGATAAGCTAAATCCGTTTAGCCGTTCTGACCAAATCCGTCCGTTTGATCAGGCGGCCGATGGCACGCTTCCGGGCGAAGGAGCCGTTGCAATGGTTCTGATGCCCCTTGACCGGGCTTTAAAAGATGGCCATCGGATTTATGCTACGATTAAGGGCATCGGTGCCGCATCCGGCCCAATTGGGAATTTAGAATCAGGAATTCGGAATTCCACTGATGCGTATCAACACGCTTTCAAGCGAGCGGTTCGGGACGCTGACGTTTCAGCATCAGCGATCAGTTATTTAGAAACACACGGAAGCGGTCTGGAATTGGGAGTTGGAAATGCGGAATGTGGAATTCCGCACGTAGCAATTGGAACTGTCGAACCGATTATCGGACATACCGGTGCGGCGGCAGGATTGGCGTCGCTGGCCAAAACCGCACTTTGTTTGTATCATCAAATTATACCGCCTCTGCCCGGTTATGTCACACCGGCAGACAAGGCTTGGGCAAACGGAGCTTTTTTTATGCCTCAAGCGCCTCAGTACTGGATACGCGACCGCAATCAAGGCCCTCGTCATGCGGCTGTCAACGCTTTTACATCCGATGGCAATTATTCAAGTGTGATTCTGGAAGGGTACGAAGCAGATCAACGGGCGGATGAGCGTAATGAACTTAAAAAACCGCTTGGGGATATGGACGCGGGCCTTTTCGTAATCAGCGGTGCCGACCAAGATGAGTTGCTATCGGAGCTTGATCGGTTTGAACAGTTTCTTGCCGAGCGCCTTTCCGCGGATTTGCCATTAGAATCGGTCGCCCGTAACTGGTATCAGCGCAACCGCTCCCAAACAGATCGGCAAGAAGTTGTCACCATCGTGGCGGCTGATCACCAGAAACTTCGTCAACGGGTCAATAACGCCCGCCGAACCGTTCTATCCGGTGTTCGCGCTTTGATGAGCGCCGGCGGAGTCGCTTACAACCCTCTTCCGCTTGGGAAAAAGGGAGAAATCGCTTTTGTCTTTCCCGGCTCCGGCAATCACTATGTTGGCATGGGACGCGAAATCGGCGCTGTCTGGCCCGAAATTCTTAAAAAAATTGACGCCGGCACAGAGCGATTAAAAAGCCAAATGCGGCCGCATTGCTATGTTCCCTGGCGCACCGATTGGCGTCCGGGATGGGAAAAAGACGCCTATTCTGAAATTATCGCCGATCCTTTGAATACAATTTTCGGACAAGTGGTGCATGGCGGCGTGATGGCCGGCCTGATGAATCATTTCGCGATTCAACCTTCGGCTGTTATCGGATACAGTCTGGGTGAATCAGCCGGTCTTTTCGCATCAGGCGCATGGCCGGAGCGTGGCGTAATGTTGAAACGGATGCTGGATACGGATTTATTCACCACGCAGTTGGCAGGCCCTTGCCTGGCGGCGCGCCAGGCGTGGAATATACCCGAACATGAGGCGGTTGATTGGCGTGTGGCGTTGGTTAACCGCTCCGCTGATACGGTTGGTGATGCGATTCGTGATTTGGCAACCGCCCGATTGTTAATTATCAACACACCCGAACAATGCGTTATTGGTGGTATGCGCCGGGATATTGAAGCCGCAATCCAAAAACTGAAATGCGAAGCGGTGTTTTTGGACGGCGTTGTTACGGTTCATTGTGATGCGGCCCAACCTGTGGCCGATGCTTATCGGGAGCTGCATCATTTTCCGGTTACGCCGCCGCCGGGAATCCGTTATTACAGTTGCGCCTGGGGAGAGCCGTACAAGTTGACTTCGGCTAACGCCGCTGATTCTATTCGGGATCAGGCTACCGGCGGATTTGATTTTCCCAAACTGATTCAGCGGGCTTATCACGATGGCGTCCGCATTTTTGTGGAAATGGGTCCTCATAACTCTTGTACGCGCATGATTACAAAAATTTTAGGAGATCAACCTTTTATGGCCGTGTCCGCCGATATGCGCGGCGAAAGCGATTATCTGACGGTTTTAAAATGTCTCGGCGCGTTGATTGCCGAAGGTGTGCCTGCAAACATGGAAAGCCTTGAAAAATTATACGGCGATGAAATACGTCCCCAAGCAACCGAAATCAGCGCAACATCCGCAAAGGGAAAAATAATCACGCGCATATTAGGCGGGGCTGCACCTGAACCGATGCTGCCTGAAATTGCCTCAAATGTAACACCAAAAGACGTTCCAAGCACTCCCAATGTAACGCGGAAGGCCGTTCCGCGTACTGAAACCTCCGCATTACAAAACGATCTGATCGAATCCCAAACAGCCAGTATGAACGCCACCGCCCAGGCGCATCGTCAGTTTCTAAAATTTTCCGCTGATGCCGGACGTTCTTATGCCGATGCTTTTGCCTTGCAAAATCGCTTGCTTGCACATCAAATTCAAAATGGGGAATACGAAATTCAGAATTCAGAATTCCCCATTCCCCATTCGGCTCCGGCGTTTACCCGTGAACAATGTATGGAATTCGCTATCGGATCGGTAGCCAACGTTCTTGGCCCTGATTTTGCTGTGGTTGATACTTACGATGTGCGGGTGCGTCTGCCGGATGAACCGTTGATGCTGGCGGATCGCATCATTTCGGTACAAGGGGAAAAAAGATCGTTGACATCGGGCTGCGTTATCACTGAGCATGACGTACTCCCTGATGCCTGGTACTTGGATGGCTGTCGTGCGCCGGTGTGTATCGCTGTGGAAGCCGGCCAGGCCGATCTGTTTCTGTGTTCCTATTTGGGTATCGATCATGTTGTCAAAGGCCGCAGAGCTTATCGTTTATTAGACGCCAAAGTTAAATTTCATCGCGGTTTGCCTCGTCCGGGGGAAGTGATTCGGTATGAAATACATATCCAAAAGTTCGTGCGCCAGGGCGACACTTACCTGTTTTTCTTTAATTTTGAAGGGCATATTGATGGCGCGCCGCTGATTACCATGACAGATGGATGCGCCGGTTTTTTTACCAAAGAAGAAGTTACGCGCGCCGGCGGTTTGGTTCTGACTGCCGCTGAAACCGAGCCGCAACCGGTCGATAAAAATTATAAATGGCTATCGCCCATGCCAACGGAGCCGGAATCTTATGACGATACCCAAATTGACGCGCTCAGGCGAGGTGATTTGGCATCCTGTTTCGGTTCCGAATTTGATGGCGTTAAACCGGCGGCGTCAATACGTCTGCCCGGCGGACGCATGAAATTGATTGACCGGGTGCTTCGTTTAGATGCCCGCGGCGGCCGTTTCGGACTCGGCCAGATTTGCGCTGAAGCGGATATTCATCCGGATGATTGGTTTTTGACCTGCCATTTTATCGACGACATGGTGATGCCCGGAACGCTGATGTATGAATGCTGCGCCCATACGCTCCGGGTGTTTCTATGGCGTCTCGGATGGGTGACGGATAAGCCCGGCGTCTGTTATGAACCGGTTTGCGAAGTTCAAAGCGTGCTGAAATGTCGCGGCCCGGTAACGCCATCCACTAAAAAAGTGCTTTATCAGGTGGATATCCGTGAAATCGGGACACAGCCGGAACCATACATGATTGCCGATGCGCTTATGTTTGTTGATGATCTGCCGATGGTGGCGTTTAAAGATATGTCGATGCAAATGAGCGGTGTGACGCATGATGAATTGGAAAATTTTTGGAAAAAGAAATTGCCAGCGCAGACCATCAGGCATGATCAGGCTCCCCTTTTTGACCGTCATCACATTTTGGAATTTGCCCAAGGAAAGCCATCGGCCGCATTTGGCAAACTTTATGAACCTTTTGACACCAAATTTATCGCCCGTCTGCCGCGACCGCCTTATGCTTTTCTTGATCGCATCGTGGCGATTGAACCGCAAGCCTGGGTTTTGAAACCGGACGGATGGATTGAAGCCGAATACGACATCCCGCCTTCAGAATGGTACTTTGCCGCCGAACGTTCATCCATTATGCCGTATTGCGTTTTGTTGGAAATCGCTTTGCAGCCCTGTGGCTGGTTGGCGGCTTATCTCGGCTCGGCCCTTAAAATAGACCGGCCGCTGCGATTCCGTAATTTGGGAGGCAAAGCGGTTTTGCATCAACTGGTCACTGCTGAATCCGGAACGGTTACGATGCGTGTTCGTTTGACCAAAGTAGCCGAAGCCGGTGCCATGATTATTGAACACTTTGATTTTAAAGTGCTGCAAGGGCAAAATGAGATATATACCGGAAACACCTATTTCGGCTATTTCACCCAGGAAGCGCTGGCTGAACAGGCCGGTATTCGGGGCGCATCCGAAAAAGCGTATTCGCCGAATGAACTTCTGGCATCTGACATTCAACATCGAACATTGAATTCGGAAGGAGATACGAACGGCCTGGCCATGCCTGATAAAACGCTGCGCATGATTGACACGATTGATGTTTACCAGCCCCAAGGCGGCCCGCATAAACTCGGCTTTATTCGAGGGATAAAACAGGTTGATCCGGAAGAGTGGTTTTTCAAAGCTCATTTTTACCAGGACCCGGTATGTCCGGGTTCATTGGGCATCGAGTCATTTATTCAATTACTGAAATATATCGCGCGTGAACGTTGGCCGCACCTGATTGATAACAGCCGTTTTGAGATGCTTACCCTGGAGAGCCATGAATGGGTTTATCGCGGCCAGATTATTCAAACAAACCGAAAAATCGAAGTTGAAGCGGTTGTTACCGAAGTTCGCGAAACACCCGTCCCCACACTGTTGGCTGAAGGCTATTTAAAAGTGGATGGTTTGTTTATTTATCAGATGGATAATTTTGGATTGCGGGTTGTGCCTCACGAAAATATTAATTAAAATTGGCATGAATCGGTCTTGGATTTTTCATATAACAAGCGTGTTATCAATACTTTTAGAGATAAGGATGTGGCCCATGAACAATCAGGAAACCCAAAATAACGAAAATCCTAAACTCTCTGATCCAAAGGAGCAGAATCGGAATTTGTGTAAACTGATGCTGAAGAAACATTTTGCCGAGGCGCTGCGTGAAAATAACATGTTGCCGCTCATGGCAACGCCGATGGAGACCATGCAGATTAATGTCGGAAAAGTGTGCAACATGAGCTGTACACATTGTCATGTCGGCGCGGGGCCTGATCGCAAAGAGTCGATGCCGGACAAGGTCGTTGACCGGGTCATTGATATCTTTAAAACAAGTTCTATACCCAATTTCGACATAACCGGCGGAGCGCCTGAGCTTCATCCCCGATTCAAAGAGATTGTTCGACGTGTCTCCCTACCCGGACGAAAAGTAATTCATCGTTGCAACCTCACCGCAATAATGACCAGACCGCTTCGGGACATTCCAGATATCCTCGCTGAACATAAGGTCGAGATTGCGGCTTCTCTTCCCTGTTATGAACCGATAGATAACGACAAACAAAGAGGAGGAGGCTCCTTTGATATTGCTATTCAGGCCATCCGCCATTTGAACGGCCTTGGATACGGTAAAGAAGATTCGGGGCTTACGCTCAACTTGATTTACAACCCGAACGGATTTTTCCTCCCCGGCAATGAGGCCGAACTTCAGGTAAAATATAAACAGGAACTCAAAGACAACTTTGGCGTCGCATTTAACAATCTTTTTGCATTAACCAACATACCGATTGGTCGATTCCTCGACTCCCTAATCGAACAGAGCCGTCTTGATGAATATATGACGCTTTTGGTGAACGCATTTAATCCTGAGGCCATCGCTCCGCTGATGTGCAGAAATACGGTCTCGGTCAGTTGGGATGGAAATCTTTACGATTGCGACTTCAACCAGATGCTCGATCTCAAGGTCGAAGGGACGGCACCCCAGACAGTCTTTGACTGGGACACCGAACGGTTAGAGAAGAGAGCCGTTGTCATCGGTGAACATTGTTATGGATGTACGGCTGGCGCTGGATCGAGCTGTGGAGGGCAAACTGCATTGTTTTTTTCACCAATCCAAGAGAGAGCAGGAACCTGCTCTTTAAGAAAACTGTCAATGGCGCCGCCTGCCGGTGCATGAAATGTGGATTTGCTCATAAAGCGTTGCCGACTGTTCAGCCTTGATATTTGATGGCTATGCTGAAAAAAAAGGATCCACTCTGTTTATATACGGTCATATATGAGTCGTCAGGGACGCATCGGTATTTTCAGTTAAAGTATTCAAAAACTGCCGGTGAATCTGCAACACGATTATAAAGAGCTGTTCGGCATAATCAGTATTTGATTATTCTCTATTCATCATTCGTAACGCTTCGGTCGCTTCAAGGTCAACGCTCATTGCCACCGGGTCGATAGCCACACCATAATCCTCACTCGCTTTGGCAATGCTGACATAATCGTTGCGAACATCTTCAAGCACATCTTCAGGGTCGCGTTCAAGCGGTGAGCCGTAGCCTCCTCCTCCGGAACTGTAAAAAGCAACCTGATCGCCCGGTTGACAAAAGGTTAAACCGGACGGATCTGCTGGCTTGTCATTTTTTAAAAACAGGGCTTTGAGGCTGTCTTTGCCGTCAAAGATGCCGCGCGGAGGGTAGCGAAATCGTCCGGCTTGCACCGCAATTGTCAGTTCACTGTCAGGCGCGTTTTCATCATCCGGTATGCGCAGCACCATACGGCGTCCCAATCCGCCTCTTTTGCGCCCCGGACCGCCTGAATCGCAAAGGATTTCGCGCGCTTCAATCAATAAAGGAGTGTCGCTTTCGATAATTTCCACCGGTGTGTTGGCGCCATTGGCCGGGAAAATTGCGCAGTGATGACCATCCATGCGGCTGCTGGCGCCGAGTCCGCCACCACGAATCA
Organism: Desulfococcaceae bacterium HSG9; assembly: GCA_030378005.1. GTDB lineage: Bacteria > Desulfobacterota > Desulfobacteria > Desulfobacterales > JAUCGF01 > JAUCGF01. Next base: position 33,948 of record JAUCGF010000085.1, read on the forward strand.
ACATGGTCACCCACGGTTTTCCATCTTTATGTTTTCCGTACAAGATGTTACTTTGCGCCGGTGTGCCGCCACTGTCGGCGATAATGTTATCCGGCGTTGCGGCTGCCAGCGCCCTGAAAACCATTTCGGTCATAAAATGGCCGATTTGCATCCGGGCGGCCACCGGGGCGGGAAAGCGGCAATTCACCACACATCCTTCAGGCGCTTTCATTTTGATCGGACGGATAGCGCCTTCATTGATCGGGATATCGGGATCAAAAGCACTTTTTATCGCCATAAAAACATACGCATAAGTGAAATTATATACCACGTTACCGCCCCAATTCACTTGGTCGGAGGTGCCTTCAAAATCAATCAGGATATCGCTGTCCTTAACTTTGACTTGCAGGCTGATCGTGATGTCATCTCTTTTTCCGGCACCCTCAATAATTCCCTGATAGGGATAAATTCCGTCCGGAATCTTGCGAATCGCTTTGCGGATACTGGTTTCGGTGCGTTCGATAATGGCATCGGCCAAATCATCCAATGTATCCAGATTTTCATCTTGCATCATTTCAATGATTTTTTGAGCGCAGACATGGTTGGCGGCGACCTGGGAGCGAACATCGCCAACGGCTTCTTCTGGCGAACGAACATTTTTACGCAATATATCCATGACTGCCTGATTCAAAACACCGGCATCGTAAAGTTTCACCGGCGGAATAAAAAGGCCCTCTTCATAAACTTCGCGATTATCCGAAGACACGCGCCCGCCAATATCGGCATGATGAAACACACAAGCCGTGAATGCTGCGATTTTATCTTTAAAAAAAATCGGACTGAGTACGCAAACATCGTTTAAGTGACCGGCCAACAGCCACGGATCGTTCATAATAAAAACGTCTCCCGGTCGATATTCCTCTGAAGGAACAGAGCGGATAAAGCGTTTGACGCCGAGAGCCATGGCGCCGGCTTGTCCGGGAGTACAAAACGTGCCTTGAGCTAATTCCTGTCCCCGGCTGTCGGTGAACATACAGGTGTAATCATGGGCGTCTCGCAGAAGACTTGAAAAAGCCGTTCTGGAAACGGATGCATCGGCTTCATCTACAATTGAAATCATCCGACGCCACAGAATTTCCAGCGTGATAGGATCGAATTGTGCATTCATCGTTTAAATTCCATTGTTGAGGTTAAGGAAAACTGATAATATTGAAATATAACATCTATTGACTGAATGATACAATAAAAAAATTTTATACCCAATTAATAATGAAAAATTGTAGGGTGCGTTACACTCCGCTAACGCGCCCTACACCTACATTTCAGATAGTTTGTTTTTTGGGAAATCCCTGACTTAAAACTTTTTACTCAAGCACAATAAGGGCATCGGCAGCAACCGGTTTACTTCCTGAGATGATCAAAGGATTGATGTCGATCTCTTTGATTTGTTTGTTTTCCATGCCGATTCGTCCCACTGTAACTAAAATATCGGCTAACATATTCAAATCGACAGACGCCATACCTCGCACGGTATCCAATATTTTGCTTCCTTTGATTTCCCGCATCATTTCCAAAGCATCTCGTCTCTCCAGAGGGGCAACCCTGAAAACAACATCATTGAGGATTTCTGTAAATATGCCACCAAGTCCGAACATCACACACTGGCCGAACTGGGGGTCACGGGTTAATCCGGCGACAAATTCACGTTTACCCCTGACCATTTCCTGAACTAATACGGAATTTCCGCTTCCGTTCATTCCTGCCGTGATCTTATCAAAAGCCGCAATGGCCTCATCCTCGTTTCTGATGTCTATATGAATCAGGTCTTTTTCAGTCTTGTGCGCGATATCCGGAGAACATCCTTTGAGAACAATCGGATAGCCGATTTCTTTGATTGTTTCCAAAAGGCCTGTTTTGTTTTCAACCGGTTTTTCTTTTGTCACCTGAATGCCATAGTTAGCCAGTACCTGTTTTGATTCGTATTCGGAAAGTGTGGTCTGCCCCCTTTTTATGGCTTGATCGATAATCTTTGATTTTTTCTCTTCAGATCGCATTCCAATAACGTTATTGTGCAGCATTTCTGTTTTATGAAGCCCGTAATCGCGCAACATTTTTAAAGCCAGCACACTTTCTTCAGGATCATTAAACACCGGAAAGATATTGGTGGCTTTTAACTGTTCAATATATTTCTTTTCGGCAAAAAAACTAAGCCCTATCGGTTTACCGGCCTTTACGCTCATTTTTTTGATAAAATCCAGCAACAATGCGGGATGGCTGATCTCTTCACCCAACATGCGCGCTATTTCAGGCCCGTACATGAAACATAAGGCCAAGCCGTCAATGTATTCTAAGGCCAAGCACTTTTCAACGGCAAATTTTAAGGCTGCAATCGTATGAATATCCCCGAAATCCATAGGATTTGACATTTTTATCACGCCGCCTCTGCGAAAACTTTCAATCTCTGAAAGAAATTCGCGCGGCAATTCGGGACATATAAACCCATATTTTTCACAGGCGTCACCAAGAATAACGGAAAAACCGCCGGACAACGACAGAGCCACCAGTCGATTGCCTTTTAATGACGGCAGTTCAAGCACTTTGGCGCAAACCGTCATCTCGTGAATGCTTTTGACCCGCACGATTCCAGCCTGTTTTAAGGCGGCATTCACCACCTGGTCGTTATTGGCCAGTGCCGCAGTGTGGGATTGAGCAACCTGGGAAGCGGTTCGACTCACATTGGACTTGAAAATGACAATCGGTTTTTCCGATTTTCGGGCAATATCAATCAGCTTCCGGCCATGGTCGATGCTTTCCAGATAGAGATGAATCTGCCCGGTCCGGTCATCATCCATGAGATATTTGATGAAATCGATTTCATTCAAATTCAGCTTGTTGCCCATGCTGATTATTTTTGAAAAACCGATATGTTCTTCTGAAAATTGGTAGGCTGTCTGGGATGCGACCCCGCCACTCTGGGCGATGACACTCACATGCCCATTTTTTAAACTTTTTGTCTGAAAAGGCGCAAAAGGCGTGCAAAGCCCTGATTCCGTGCATATCACGCCAATGCAGTTCGGGCCGATAAATCGAATCCCATGGCGTTTGGCCATATCAATAACAGCCGCCTCGGCCTGATTCCCCTTTTCTTTAAATTCACGAAAACCTCCCGTGGAAATAATAACGCTACGAATTCCCTTGCGCCCACAAATATCAAGTGTTTGAGCCACCTGGCCGGCTGGGACAAGAATTACGGCAAGTTCGATACCTTGGGGTAATGACTCCGGGTCTGTAATAATTTTTTTGCCAAAAACCTCACCCTGATTTTTTCCCACAGGAAAAATATTACCTTCAAATCCCATTGACAGGCAGTTGTGAACGATGTTTTTTGCCAGATTTTTCGGGCCGGCCCCGGCACCGAAAATAGCTATATTTGACGGATAAAAAAAATGCCTCATTATTGTTTCGATTTCTTCATTTGAAGGTCATTTGCCAAATTCTAAATAAAAGCGGCTAATTCAGATGCTTGACAATCGAATCCGAAAGTGAATCATCATCATCCTTGAAAATCGGAATCAGTTGGGCGGCAATTTCTTGTAATGATTTGATTTTATTGTCGCGCATAACGTTTTGAATAGTTTCGACACCTTCCTCGATCAATTTTAATCCTTCCGCAATAGCGATAATATCGGCTTTTTTCATTTCTGACCTCCCTGGCTTGATAAAATTAAGTTTAAGAAAATTGGTTGATTATTTTAAGATATTCGTTTTTGGGATATAGTCCTGTCATTTGACGAACAATTTTTTGCCGTTTGAAAAAGGCCACAAATGGAATACTGCGGACGCCGTATTGAGCGGCGATTTCTTTATGTTTGTCAATATCAAGCTTATATATTGTTACCCTGTCGCTGTTCTCCAGCGCAATCTTTTCAAGCCGCGGTGCCAGTTGATGGCATGGACCGCACCAGTCGGCATAAAAATCAATCATAATAAGTCTGTTATCCGATGATTGAATAATCGTTTCAAGTTGTTTTGCGCCAGAAATCTTCTTTATGGATGAGTGCGATGGGGAAGAGTCCGAATTCTGACAGGCACAAAGCATCCATGCTAACAGGACGGCCAGAATGAGGTTTACACTAAATCGGTAATATATTTTACGTTTTTCTGTTTTTTTCATTATGATGCATTTCCAATTTTTGTTAAGAAGTAAATTATTACAGTCCGCTTTGCCCTACACAACGTTATGTGTTTTTACGTATTCACGAAGAATGTCGTTTATTTTTGTCTGCCAGTCTCTTCCCTCGGATTGAAAATAATCTATAACGTCCTCACTGAGTCTGATTGATATAGGTGTTTTTGCAGAAAGTTCTTGATGTCCGCGTACTCGATAAGGCCTGTCAGGGTGTAATTCTCTCACCGGACGCATCTTTTTTAATAAATCATCTGACAAAGGTGGAGATTCGACAGCATCCCAATCCTTTTGTTTTACGTTATTTGGTTTGCATTTCATAATATCCTCTTTCACGTTTATCAGCTTTTCTTAAACGGATAATACGAATCGTATCAATCCGGTCAGTATAAATCATTATATGCAAACGATTACCGATAAAACCTAAAGTTATCCAGCGATCTTCACCATAATTTGAGCGGTCATCAATAACTTCAATAGCGGTTGACCAATCAAATTCTTCGGCTGATAAAAAATCAACACCGTGTTTTGCTATGTTTGCTTTACGTTTACTGTCATCCCATTCGTATTTCATATAAAACTGAAACCTATCCAATTATATTGAATCAGATGACAATTCCTGTAATTTTACTGGCCTAAGCGGACGTTTGCCGATAGCTTCAATGGCTCCCAAGGCCGCACGAGCGGCTGAAAAAGTGGTAAGTAGCGGCAGACCGAGGCGGTACGCGGTTTCACCCACGATTTGTTCATCAAAATAAGATTTGCGTCCGAGTGGTGTATTGATTAATAATTTGACATCGCCGTTTTTCATACGATCAACAATATTGGGACGCCCTTCATTGACTTTGTAAACTGTCTCAGCCGGAATATGATTATCATTCAGGTACTGGCAGGTACCATGCGTAGCGATAATCTTAAATCCCAAGCGAATCAATGCGCGAGCAACCGGCAGACTTTGCTCCTTGTCATGGTCATTGACCGATATAAAAATCACCCCGTCACCCGGAGAAGGCAGATACATACCGCTGGCATAAAGGGCTTTGGAATAGGCTTCGCTGAAATCTGATGCGATGCCCATCACTTCGCCGGTAGAACGCATTTCAGGACCCAAAAAAGTATTGACGCCTTCAAAACGGCTAAAGGGGAACACAACTTCTTTGACTGCGAAATGGCCAGGGCTGAGGTTTTCCATTATCTTTTGCTCCGCCAAAGAACGGCCGATAATGCAGCGCGTGGCCACATCGACCCAATCCACGCCCGTGGCTTTGGAAACAAATGGAATGGTGCGACTGGCGCGCGGATTGGTTTCCAAAACATACATATCGTCATTGCGAAAAGCAAACTGGACGTTCATCAACCCCACCACTTTAAGGGCAAGTGCCATCTTACGGGTGATCGCAACCATCAGTTCCTGTTGTTCGTCCGTAATGGAAATTGGCGGCAGCGAACAAGCCGAATCGCCGCTATGTACGCCAGCTTCTTCAATATGTTCCATAATGCCGCAAATAATAACATTTTCACCGTCCGCAACTGCATCCACATCAAATTCAAACGCATTTTCAATATACCGGTCAATCAGCACAGGATGGTCGGGAGCGACATCACCGGCGGATTCCCTCAGATAATGTTCCAGTCCCTTGCGGTCATACACAATTTCCATGGCGCGTCCGCCGAGAACAAAACTGGGACGCACCAACACCGGATATTTTACGTTTTCGGCAATTTCAACGGCTTCGGCAAAATGATGCGCGATACCGTAAGACGGATGGGGAATATCTAATGAGCGCATCAAAGCGCCAAACTTTTCGCGGTCTTCGGCCATGGCGATTTGCTCCGGCGCGGTTCCCAGCACAGTAATGCCGCAATGTTCCAATTCCTGGGCGATTTTTAAGGGCGTTTGTCCGCCAAACTGCACCACCACGCCATCGGGCTGTTCATTTTTACAAACCTCCAGCACATCTTCCAACGTGATGGGTTCAAAATAGAGCTGTCCCGAAACATCATAATCGGTTGACACGGTTTCAGGATTACAATTGATCATAATGCTGTGATAGCCTTCGGCATTAAGCGTTTCCGAAGCATGAACGCAACAGTAATCAAACTCGATTCCCTGACCGATACGAATCGGGCCGCCGCCCAGGACAATCACACGCGGCTTATCTGCCAGTTTCGTCAGACCGCTTCTTTCGTAAGTGGAATAGAAATAAGGGGTATAGGATTCAAACTCACCGGCGCATGTGTCCACCGGAAAATAAACCGGCTTGACCTGATGAATTTCACGCAGACGGCGAATCGTTTCATCATCGGTATGCCAGATAAACGCCAATTGATTGTCCGAGAAACCGAGTCGCTTGGCCTGAAACAGCAGGTCGACACTAATCAGGCGTCGCAGATCAGTCAGGCGTCCATTTGTTCGAGAGGCGACCGAGCTTAATTTTTTCTCCATCTGCACAATCGCGTTGATTTCATCTAAAAACCAGCGGTCAATGTGCGTGGTTTGCGCCAATTCTTCGATACTTATTCCTAATTTCAGGGCATATCGCAAATAAAACAGGTTTTCGGGACGCGGCGTTGTCAGCTTACGTTTGACCATATCGCGCCACTCATGCAGCAGATGCGGCTCCACATGATCCGCAGCAATCACATCAAGACCATCGGCTCCCAAACCGCTGCGGTCCTGTTCCAGACTACGAATCGCTTTTTGCAATGCTTCGGGAAAGGTGCGGCCGATTGCCATGACCTCGCCCACGGATTTCATCTGGCTGCCAAGGGTTTGATTCACCAAAGGAAATTTTTCAAAAGTCCATCGCGGAATTTTGACAACAATATAGTCCAACGCCGGTTCAAAACAGGCCGGTGTTTTACGGGTGATGCCATTGGGGATTTCATCCAAGCGATAGCCTAACGCCAGTTTAGCGGCAATACGCGCGATTGGGAAACCGGTGGCTTTGGAGGCCAAGGCGGAAGAGCGCGATACGCGCGGATTCATTTCAATTACCACCATTCGTCCGTTATCTGGATGAACGGCAAATTGGATGTTGGAACCGCCGGTTTCCACGCCGATTTCACGAATGACTTTAAAAGCGGCATCACGCATGATCTGATATTCTTTATCAGTCAAAGTTTGCTGGGGCGCGATGGTGATTGAATCGCCCGTGTGGATGCCTAGCGGGTCCAAATTTTCAATTGAACAGATCACGACACATTGATCCGCAGTATCGCGCATCACTTCAAGTTCAAACTCTTTCCAGCCAATCAGCGCTTCTTCGATCAGAATTTCTCCGATGGGGGAGCGTGACAGTCCCCAGCGCGAACGCTCTTCGAACTCTTCACGGTTATAGACTACGGAGCCGCCCACGCCGCCCATGGTGAAAGAGGGGCGAATTATGGCGGGCAGTCCGGTTTTTTCTAAAATGGCAAACGCTTGTTCAACGGTTTTAGCAAATCCTCCCAGCGGAATATCCAAACCCACGCGAAGCATGGCATCATTAAACTGCTCGCGGTCTTCAGCCATGTTAATCGCCTTAATATCAGCACCAAGTAACTGAACATCATACATGTCTAAAACACCGGCTTTATCCAGTGCAATCGCCAAATTCAGTGCTGTTTGTCCGCCCATTGTGGGCAGCAGCGCATCGGGGCGTTCCCGTTCAATAATACGTTCAAGTATATCAGCTTCCAGAGGCTCTATGTATGTGGCATCCGCCAGGCTTTTATCTGTCATAATGGTGGCTGGGTTGCTATTTACCAGAATAACTTTAAGCCCTTCTTCTTTAAGCGCTTTCACCGCTTGGGCACCGGAATAATCAAACTCACAGGCCTGACCGATCACGATAGGCCCTGAACCGATTACCAATACGCTTTTGATATGATCATGCCTGGGCATATCTGATCATCTCCTTTATAAATAGGTCAAAATAACCGATTCCGTCATGCGGCCCCGGGCTGGCTTCAGGATGATATTGAATTGAAAAAATAGGATATTCCAAATGTGCGAGTCCTTCAACCGTGTGGTCGTTTAAATTGATATGTGTGATTTGCCATCCTTCAGGCGCATTATCGGGAGTCACCGCAAAACCGTGATTTTGACTGGTGATTTCGACGCTGCCGTCGGCTTGGCGGCGTACCGGATGATTGGCTCCGCGATGACCGAATTTGAGTTTGAAAGTTTTAAAACCGGCCGCCAGGCTTAGTAGTTGATGCCCCAAACAAATGCCGAATAAGGGGATACGGCCAATCAGCCGTTTTACTGTGGCAGCACCATAAGCGACCGCCTCCGGATCGCCCGGTCCGTTGGATAAAAGCACGCCGTGATATTTTTCTGATTGTGAAGGCCCGGCTAAAATCATATCTGCTGAAACAGACGCCGGCAGCACTGTCACAGCACAGCCGCGACAGGCCAATTCTTGTAGAATATTGCGTTTGACACCAAAATCGATGACGGCCACATTTAAACCTTTGCCTGTTTGGGTGTCAGTGTGCCAGCGCGGATTCAAATCCGTGTTATCAAAATGATAGGCCGCCTTACAGGTTACTTCAGATGCCAAATCGGCTCCTTGCATCGAAGGTGACGCCAATACCCGTTCAAGCGCCTGATCTTCCGGTGTTGCGCCTGGAAAAACACCGGCGCGTTTGGCTCCGGCATCGCGCAAATGAAGGGTTGCGGCGCGTGTATCGGCACCGACCAGAATCGGTGTTCCGGCTTCCCGCAGCCATGCAGGCAGGTCATTTTGTGACCGCCAGTTGCTGGGTGCCGCCGGTAATCGTCTTACAACGACGGCCGGAACCTGCACGCCTTCAGATTCATTATCTTCAGAAGTAATCCCTACATTGCCGATATGGGGTGCTGTAAAGATCATAATTTGTCTGCGGTAGGACGGATCCGTGAGAATCTCTTGATAACCGCTGTGGGATGTATTAAAAACGGCTTCGCCCAATGCGGCCTGTTTGCCTAAAAACAGATCGCCATTAAGCCGAAGACCATCTTCAAAAAGAATATATCCACCCATAGAATCAGATTTCAATCGTTTCGCCTCTCAATGTTAGTAAATCAAAAAATACAGACCCAATTGGGATTGTTTATTGAACTCTATTACAAAAAATCGAATTTAAGTCAAGGTGCTACTGATAAAGTATGGCTTTTGATAATTTATTCAAAAAGAAAACACAATATTAATTTGATTAAATGCAAAACATTTGTTATATATTCCTAATAAGGTTTTAATTTTTTATTCTATAAACTACATGATCAATTTTGACATATTCAGTTATAATTTTATGTAGGATGGGTGAGGATAGCGGAACCTGCTAAGTGTAAACATAAGTAATCATGGTGAACTTACGTTTCTCTTCACCCATTCTACAAAAGTTGATAAATTTTTATATAGTCGATGTTAGGAGGGGCTTTTGGATAAAAGAGTTGTCATTACAGGAGTGGGGCTGGTAACGCCGCTCGGAATCGGTGTTGACGAATCATGGTCGGCGTTATGCGCGGGGAAATCGGGAATTGCCGAAATTGCCTTATTTGATGCGAGCAATTTTAGAACCCAAATAGCAGGGGAAGTAAAAGGGTTCAAAGCCGAAGATTATATGCCCAAAAAAGATGCTAAACGGGTGGAATCATTTATTGCGTTTTCGGTGGCGGCTGCACGCATGGCACTGAAGGATTCCGGGTTAACCATTGACAATAAGAATGCGGACGATGTCGGTGTCATTACCGGATGTGGTTTGGGAGGGATTGCTCTATTAGAAAACACTAGCAGCATTCTTGAAAAAAGAGGCCCCAAACGGGTAAGCCCTTTCTACATTCCTATGCTTATTGGGAACATGGCTCCAGGGATGATTTCCATTCTGCTGGGTGCCAAAGGCCCGAACGCTTCCATTGCAACCGCATGCGCCGCAGGCACACACGCGGTCGGCGAGGCGTTTAAAATCCTACAGCGCGGAAGTGCAAAGGCGATGATTACCGGAGGTGTGGAATCCGCCATATCACGATCATGTGTGGCCGGCTTTAATGCCATGAAAGCGCTGTCAACCCGTAATGATGAACCTGAAAAGGCGTCGCGCCCTTTTGATCGTGATCACGACGGCTTTGTTGTCGGAGAAGGTTCAGGCATTCTTATTTTAGAGACACTTGAAGACGCACAAGAACGCGGTGCAAAGATTTATGCCGAAATTATAGGCTATGGCATGAGTGGTGATGGTTATCATATCACAGCGCCTTCGCCGGATGGTGACGGTGCGGCCCGATGTATGCAGGCCGCTATCAAAGACGCTGACATCTCTCCGGAAAGCGTCAATTATATTAATGCCCACGGCACATCCACCAAATTCAACGATGTTTTTGAGACCAAAGCTGTCAAAACCGTATTTCAAGAGCATGCTTATTCGATTCCGATTAGCGGCACTAAATCAATGACCGGCCATCTTTTAGGTGGTGCCGGCGGGATTGAAACGGTGTTCACGGCCCTTTCCATTTATGATAGCATCCTGCCGCCAACGATTAATTTTGAAAATCCGGCCGAAGGATGTGATTTGGACTATGTACCGAATGTGGCCCGTAAGATGGATGTAAATGTGGCTATGACCAATTCATTCGGATTTGGCGGCACGAATGCGACATTAATATTAAAAAAGTTACAAAAACCAAATGATAAATAAATCACAATACCGTCTGGCATGGTTACTTTGTTTGTTTCTAACTATTTGTAATTTGTATTTTAAAATTTGGCATTTATTTAAAGTGTGGAATCAGGAGAGAGCGCGATGCGCACAATGATAACCGCTTATCCCCACTATGCGAATAAACGCATTATTGATGCAGTTGCCAATTCGCTCAATCTAAACGGCGAACAGGTCTGCATCAATATTTTTAAGTATGGTGACACAACGTCAGCGACAATTCCTCTGGCCATATCTGAAGCATATCAAAACAATATGATGCAAAAAGGCGACAGGATTATTCTGGTTGATTTTGGAGCCGGCTTCACTGGGGTGTTGCTGAAATGGGCTTTATGATTGTTTACTTCACTGATTTTACTTTAAGGAAGGCTGATTAAGAATTACGTTGCTCCGCCTTTATAATCAATCCTATTGCGTCTGTTCTAATGCGACGCTTCATATTACCAGGCGGTTTGACAAAACGTATAGCCGGATTGTGAGTGCTGATGATCTGGATCGCCGCTTCTTCATCTTGAAAATCATCGTAAACAGCCTGCCCCAACACACCATCTTTAAAATATAAAAAGCCCGCTTTTTCATCCGGCGAACGAATCTCAAGCGCGCATGATTTATTTTCCATGACAATCATCTGAATGAAACTAGCCACAGAGATGCCTTTTAAAAGGCCACCAGGGACATCATAACTTAAAAGCTTAATAACGCTTTCAACTAAACGTTCAGCGTTAAACGGTTTACTATAAAAACGGATTGCGTTTTTTGTACTTAATTCCTTAACATTGGGCGCATTGGCACTAACCATGGTTTCAAACTCTTTATACGTTTCAGCATAAGACGTCATTATAATACATGGAAGCCCCGGATGAAGCCTATGAACATAAGCCAAAACCTCTAAACCATCTACTTTAGGCATCTGGAGATCAGTGATCAGCAAATCAACAGGCCGGGTTTTCAAAATTTTTATGCACTCCTCACCGTTTCCCACCTGAATAACTTTAAACTGATTTTTGTACTTTTCAAATTCCCTATCAAGAAGTTGTAACACGACAGAGTCATCATCTGCGATTAAAATTGTATCCATTTGTACCACCTTATACTTTCAAATTACGAAAATGCGTTTTTTATAAAACAAAAATCAGGTGTCAGGTTTTTTACTAAAATCTGACACTGAGGCCTTAAACATAACATCACCAATTTATGGCCTTTAAGAATATACTGATTGACTGTACGGCCTATCATTAAGTACACGACCATAAATTTTTGTACATATACTTAGGACAGACGCGGCGAGTTTGAAACGGCGTCAAAGCAGGCCGGCCTTTTAAATTTTGAGGGAATATTTATATTTAGCAAGGCCATAACCAGTGATTTTGAATTTATTTTTTAAATGTCATTCTGTCACAGGTTTCGGGTGTCCGCATATTACTGATTGCTGATACCTGAAACCTGCGTAAGAAAATCACAAATTATGACCTTTGAGAGTATATATCCGTTTTAGGATATAGCTCGTCAGTTTCAAGTTATTTCGTAACTGCCTGAATTCATTGAAACTCAAAAATTTGTATCATGTTTTCACTTTCAATGATTTCAATAACTTATAACTGGCGAGGATACAGGAATGAGTGCAAAATCACTTCCCTTTTTGGTTTTTTTCCGGCATGGCGGAGTGCAAGCTTCAGTTTGCAGGCACTACTTAATAAAACCAAAATTGGAATACTATATCAACCATCCGTTTTGATGGCGATACCATCTTCGCTCGCTAATTTTTTTAGTTGTTCAAGCATTTCCGAAGGGGCACCATAAGACATCTCGTTCACGATTTGCAGATAAATCTGTCTGCGTTTCTCAGGGTTATCCAGATCAGCTTTTTCTTTACGCAACAAACGGCTGATTTCATATACTTGATGATAGGATGGAAAGCTGATTTCGGCTTTATTAAATGCGGTTATTGCCTTATCAAACTCTCCTGATAAAAGATAGGTAAAACCTTGGGCCTCAAATTTTGATGCCGCCTTGAAATCTTTGGCCACTTTTGGAACGGTTTCTTCTTTTTTAGAACTATCATCGACAACTTGCTCTGAATCTGTTTTTTGGGGACTATCATCGGCAACTTGCTCCGAATCCGTTTTTGGGGGACTATCATCGGCAACTTGCTCCGAATCCGTTTTTGGGGGACTATCATCGGCAACTTGCTTTGGATCCGTTTTCAAAGCATCGGAATTTTCAATCGCCGGTTTTTCAGCCACTTCTTCGGTCAGAGGCGTTTTTAAGGTTGTTCTTTGCAAATCGTCCGCGACAACTTTTTTAATAGTTGTACGAACCTGCTCATTGTTTTCAATTTGGTCAACAATCTGGGCAGCCATCTTCTTAGCACTGAGTTTGCTATCCGTATGTTTGGAAAAATGTAGGGCCTGGGCTGTAGCAACTTTTTGTATATCACTATCCAAACGTTGATAAAAATAGTAGCCGATTCCTAGTATAACAACAAGCAATAGAAAAAATTGGATAATAAACTGCGCCCGATTTTTGATATTACGCCTTAAATCAGATTGCTCTAGTTGATAGATACGGTCTGAAACAGAGTTAAATTGATCTTCTGACATAAATTACCTCCTTTTGTTGCCGATCTTACTACATAATGAACATAGATTAAAATTCTTTTATAGTCATCGGACTTTGGTTTGTTCTAGCATGTTTTTTGCTCACATCCCTAATATGGCTATATCAGTTCCAACTAACAAATTGCGCCATATTCTATCATGCTATCCGTTTTATATGTATGCAATTTTTGTGCCAACATAACATAAATCTGACAACTTAGGCGAATACTTAAACATCTTCTTAGCCTGGGCTGTTCAGTTCTAATTAAGTTTTATTGAGAACGGCTCAAAATTGTTCGGTTCTGTATCATTTTGCACCATTTAAAGGATGATTTTGTCCTAAAATAGATGGTAAAAGACTTCAAAATTTTCGGTCAAACCATATAAAAATTAGAATTGAACAACCCTGTCTTCTTAGTAACTTCCAGTTATTTGGAGTTCGATCCGTTCGGTAACCGGTGTTACGCTTAGAAATCAGGTTTTTTGAAAAATCTGATTTTCGAGCATCCTTCTTTTGATTGTTCAGTTGGGATTACTTGTCAAGTGGGAGCAAAGCAGTTACTAAAGCAGTTTTATAACATAAAAAGGATACAAAAGAAAAGGAAAAAATAATTATTTTAAGGATGATTTGTTTGCTTGGTTTTTATTGCATTTACTAAAAAGTAGTGTTATAAGATAAAGTTTAGCTATAAACAGTCAGATATTGCTATAGGGAGAAGGCTGTATTGTAATACGCCGCCGACTAATAATGCAATGTGATTTAATATGTGACTGTCTATATAATCGGTTACGTTGCTTGGTTAGTAAATATATAAATTGGGCCGGTACGGTCATCTTGTCAGACAAAGGAGATAATTTCACGAATGTTTACCACTCTTTTCCACACAACCCAAAGTACGTTCACAACATTACTTTATTTTGCGTTGGCTATATTTGCCATCGGTCTAATCTACAGATTTTATACATGGATTAGCCGGCCGATTGGCGTTTTGTCCGCTGGAATCACAACCTCACAACGTTTTGCGGCGGCCTTTAAAGGAATCGGGGGCACCATTTTCAGCCATAAAATCGGATTGCTTATCAAATCCTTCTTTCTGGATGTTTTATTACAGCAAAAAATATTAAAGCAGGATTGGCTGCGCTGGTTGATGCATAGCTTTATTTTTGCCGGTTTTATGTTGCTGCTGATTTTTCATGCGTTGGATGAAACCATTACGGAGGCGCTTTTCAGCGACTATTATTCCACTGTGAATCCTTTTTTCTTTTTGAGGGACCTGTTTGGCCTGATGGTTCTGATTGGATTGGGAATCGCCGTTTATCGCCGCCTTATTCTTAAAGTTCCCCGTTTAAGCACTGACGGACGCGATCATTACGCGATCATTATTCTGGCCGTGATTATGATTAGCGGCGTTTTTCTGGAAGCGACCAAAATCACGTCCTATTCTGATTTTGAAAGGATGGCGGAAGATTTTGCAGGCATGGAAGATGAAGAAGAAATTGCCACATTAGAACAGTTTTGGGTAGCCGAGTACGGACTTGTTTCACCCAATGTGAGCGGGCCTTTTGACAGCGATGTCATTGACGAAGGACGGGAACTGAATGCAGACAATTGCGCCGCCTGCCATGCGCCCGCCCAATATGCCTTTGTCGGATATACATTCGCAAAAATGATGAGCTCCTTTGCCATAGGAATAGATCGCAACAATGGTGTTGAAATTTTGTATTATATTCACTTTATCGCCTGTTTCATCGGTTTGGCCTATCTGCCTTTCAGTAAAATGTTTCATATCATCGCCACTCCTGTAAGCCTTTTGGTCAACGCGGTTGCAGATGATGAAACCGCACTTCCGGCCAATATCGTTACGCGGCAAATTATGGAATTGGACGCCTGCACACATTGTGGAACATGCAGCCTGACCTGCTCGTCTATGATGGCGGCTGAAGCGCTGAATAATAAATATATTCTGCCATCGGAAAAAATGGCCTGCCTGAAAAATTTTGTCGCTGATAAAAATCCGATGCCTGAAACGGTCAAAGCAATTCGTGAAGGTGTTTATCTTTGCACCAACTGCGACCGCTGTACCGTTGTGTGTCCTTCGGGAATCAATTTACGCGCTTTATGGTTTAATGTTCGCGAAGACCTGGTTCAAAAAAATGCGCCGGAACCGTTGATGATTTCGCCCTTTTCTTTTGTACGCGCCTTACGCAACACCAACGGCCATCAAGACACACCGTCAGCAGAAGCCTACACCGTGCCAATTGCAAAAACCCGACAAGCGGTTGCCGGTCGATTTGATATTTTGGCAGACCCGCATCGTACAGTGGAATTGAAACAAGATGCCTCCACTTATGTTAAACAAATCGCCGATGCGGAAACCTTTACCCACTGTTTTGGCTGCCAGAACTGCACCACTATATGTCCGGTTGTAAATAATTATGAACACCCGGAAAAAAAATTGGGATTGCTGCCGCATCAGATTATGTGCAGCCTGGGTTTAGGTCAAACCGAAATGGCATCAGGCGCACCCATGATCTGGGATTGTCTGACTTGTTACCAATGTCAGGAACATTGTCCCCAAAATGTAGCTGTTACGGATTTATTTTATACTCTGAAAAATTTGGCGGCAGCTAATTACGAAGTCTGAAGGCTTTGGTGACTATGGAGTGCGAAAGATCGCTTCGGTTCACTTTCGCGCTCCTGAAAGAATTATGGATAAAATAACTTATCCACCCGCCAGCATCACCGTAATATGAATTTCATCGCCGTCTTGTGTCGCCCGGGCCAATTCATTCGGATAGGCGCTTTTCATATTATGGTAGATTTCAATCGTTCTGATCAATTGTCCCGATGCCGTAAACAATTTCCCGGCCATACCGGGGAAGCGTGCTACCATATCATTTAAACACGCACCGATGGTTTCTCCCTGTGCTTCGACAATTTCTGCCCCGTCAGTGTGTTCACGATGAGTTTTATGTATATGAATTGAAATGCTCATTGCTGATATCGCTTTAAAAGGATGCCTGTTTAGCATCTCGAAAGTTACAAATTTTAGTTTAAAGTTACAAATTATTTCATAACATCTTGTAACTTGTAACTTGTAACTTCAAACTTACTAAACCAAGCCCTGATCCAGCATGGCGTCCACAACTTTGACAAAACCGGCGATATTGGCACCGACAACGTAGTTGCCTTTCGCGCCATATTGTTCAGATGCTTCCAAACTGGTTTTATGAATGCTTTTCATAATCATTTTCAAGCGTTCATCCAACTCTTCACGGGTCCAGGCCATACGCATGCTGTTTTGAGTCATTTCCAAGCCGGAAACCGACACGCCGCCAGCATTGGCCGCTTTACCCGGCCCGTATAGCAGTTTATTATCTAAAAAGATATTAATGCCCTCAATCACGGTGGGCATATTGGCTCCTTCGCTCACCAATCCGACTCCGTTATTTACTAAATTCTGGGCATCTTTGGCATTAATTTCATTTTGGGTGGCCGATGGAAAAGCGCAATCCGCTTTGTGATTCCAAAGGGGATTATAATCTGAAGCGTGATCAACCGGTGTATAAACGGCATCCGTGTATTTTTCACAGTATTCTTTAACGCGGCCGCGCCGTACATTTTTAAGCACCATTAAAAAATCAAGTTTTTCTCGGTCCACACCCGCTTCGTCAAAAACATATCCGGATGTATCCGAAAAAGTAACTGTTTTAGCGCCTAAATCCAGCAATTTTTCGATAGTGTATTGGGCGACATTGCCAGAACCGGACACCAGGCATGTTTTGCCTTCCAACGTATCATCACGCGTCGCCAGCATTTCTGCGGCAAAATAAACCGACCCATAGCCGGTGGCTTCCGGGCGAATAAAACTGCCGCCCCAGTTGAGACCCTTCCCCGTCAGAACACCGGTGAATTCATTGCACAGCTTTTTATACATTCCAAACAAATAGCCGATTTCCCGTGCGCCAACACCGATATCACCGGCCGGTACATCGGTGTTAGGGCCGATATGACGAAACAGTTCCGACATAAAGCTTTGACAAAAACGCATCACTTCATTGTCCGATTTTCCT
This sequence comes from Desulfococcaceae bacterium HSG9, assembly GCA_030378005.1. Taxonomy (GTDB): domain Bacteria; phylum Desulfobacterota; class Desulfobacteria; order Desulfobacterales; family JAUCGF01; genus JAUCGF01. Next base: position 51,465 of record JAUCGF010000085.1, read on the forward strand.
TTGGCATCAAAGTCTGCTCCGCCTTTGCCACCGCCCATCGGAATGGTGGTTAACGAGTTTTTAAACACCTGCTCAAAGGCCAGAAACTTCAGAATGCTCAGGTTCACTGACGGATGGAAGCGCAGCCCGCCTTTGTACGGTCCGATAGCGCTGTTCATCTCAATACGGAATCCACGGTTCACATGGATTTCGCCCTGATCATCCATCCATGGCACACGAAACATAATCACTCTTTCCGGTTCAACCAGTCGTTCCAGAATTTTAGCGCTGCGGTATTCCGGGTTTTGGTCTAAAGCCGGCTGAATCGTTGCAACCACTTCGGAAACCGCTTGATGAAACTCTCTTTCGACCGGGTCTTTGTCTTTTACCAATTGAATAATGTTAGTCATTTACTTAATTCCTCCTAAATATTTGGAATGGGGAAATCGGAATTCCGAACTCCGAATTCCCCCATTCCAAATTCCCCATTCAGAAAAAGGCCTCAAGCCAGAATCACACATTCCGACTTACGCCCGTCCACTTTAATTTTAAACGGATACAAATTTCTGGCATGAACAAGATAGGTCGTTTCACGGACCTTAGGAAAGTTCGTAATCCGCTCCCAGTCCAAATAACTTTCGCCGTGTGGCGGGACTGTAATATAGTTAATCCCTAATGTTGTGATATTATGGAAAAAATGCGAGCCTTGAGATGATTCGGCTTTTAACTTATCCGAATAGGTTTCGATAATTGCACCAATACCGCTGATATCTGCCCATTTGACAGGAATGCCTAACCACCGATCTGCCGATCCCCATCGCCCCGGCCCCGCTAAAACGTATTTATGTCCGTTTTGAGCAAATTCGGCATTCAGGCTTCTAATCTCTTCAGCCATGTTGCGAGTGTAAGCCGGATCAAAAGCATCCGGTTTTACATACAAAATATCGGATATATCCTCCCTGTCCGTATTTCCCAACGCCTGATCGGAATAGCAAATCGCCTTGTCAATTTCCACAGGATTGATATCCACAGTCATCAGCTCTTCCAATGCAGTCATGGGTCGCACCTGCAAGATAGCAAATTCCGGCTGTTCGTCTTCGGGATTATCGCCAGGCACAGGGAAATTGACCGAAAATTCCATTTCCACCGGGCAGGCCATACTTTTCTGAGCCATCTCAAGTATTTCAGACAGCAGCTTGGGTAATGGCATCAGATCATATTTGAGCACTTGGGCAAACGTTATCACCCTGTGTCCCGGACGACTGACCGTATCGCGGATACGATGCTCTTCCGGGATATAGGTGCTGGATAGCAGTTTTAAAGCCGGTTCATCTTGGGCGTCTGTAATTGAGCGCTTGGCCAGGGTCGCAACTTCATCCGATTCAAGACTGGCGTAAGACGTATCCATTTTGAGCGCATAAAAATACTGCTGGGAATTTTTTAACACATCATCCACACGCGCCATCTGAGGCAGGAGTTGCGGATAGCGCGGTGAAAAGCGCAGTGTTTTTTCCCCTTCAACCACCATTTTACCCAAGCCTAAAGCTATCGCAACAATGCCTTCTTCGGGTTTCATTTTACCAAACGGATAGTAATTAACCGATTGGGCCACTCCGCCAATAGCCGGATAGAAGTAATCACCCTGACGCTGCCCAACGGTTTGCTGGATAATAATAGCCATTTTTTCATCATCACTGCGATGACCCACCCTGCGCGAAAAAGCTTTGGGATCGTTAAAAAAGGTGGATGCGTAAACAAGTTTGACCGCCATGATGAGCTGTTCCAACCTTTGTTCCAAATCGGGATGGTTATTGGGAAGCATGTAAGTGCTATACAAACCGGCGTAGGCTCTGAATTGGGCATCTTCCAGCAAGCCGGAGGAGCGTACTGCCAGCGGATATTTAATCTGCGTAAGATAGACGCGCAGACGGTCGGTTATCCATTGGGGAAAATCTGCATCTATGCAAATAGCGGCGACTTCCGCGTCGCTAATATCCGTTTTGGCCAAATATTGCAGGTTATTTTTTGTAATAAAAGAATCAAATCCCTCGGTGGTGATTACCAACGTCTGAGGAACAAAAATACGCACGTTGTCATAGTTAAGATGAATATCTGAATAGCGTTGCAGCATGGTTCGGGCAAAAGCCAACCCGCGTGCCTTACCACCGAGAGAGCCGTTTCCGATTTTAAAAAAATCGGTTTCCAGCGCAAAATCATCCGCATCAAAACTGACCACTATCCCTTTTTGTCTTAATTGACGCCGGATACTCAGGGTTTCAATCAGATATCGCTTCATAATTTCCATCTGCTGCCCAAAATCTTCGGCAGTCAATGGCCGCCAGTTGGTGGCAAGGCGTATTTCCGAACGTGCGAAAAGCCATCTTGAGAAATCATTCCGCCGCCAATGCAAGTTTATTGACTCATCCGGGATGTCAGAAAGAACTTTTTCAAACTCACGGAAATTTGAAGCGCGGTCAATCTCTTGCCCATCAGGCATGAAAAAAACAAAATCACCGAATCCAAGTTTTTCGATAAAAAATGATTGAACTTCAGATATAAGCGACGGGGAATTTTTATCAATAAAGGATGCGGGAATTTTTGCGGCTTTCTCCCGGTTGGATGCTTCCGAACTGGTAAGCAAAAGGGGAATGTCAAATCTTTCCCGCTTAATCTGTGACAGCAGGGTAATGCCCGCATCAGCATCTAATTGTGAATGATGCGGAAAACACACATCGGAAATCACTCCTAAAATGTATGGCTCAAATTGAGAAAACAGCCTTTGGGCTTCTTCAAAATCAGTCGCATAAAGAATTTTGGGACGCGCCCGCATGGTCAGCAGACGATGTTCTTCATTCAACCCTTCAATCATTATTTTTTGAACCTGTGAAACAATGGCGCGGTATAAAATTGGCAATAATACGGATGCGTAAATCGGCGAGTCTTCCACAAAAAGAATGACGCGAACACCGGCTATTTCAGTGTCATTGACGACATTTAAACGGTCTTCCACACTCTTAATCAGAGCAAATAAAATATCCGCATCACCCGACCATGTGAAAATTCGGTCGATGCCCGCTTCCCGAACCTGTTGCGGGTCAGATTCGTGAACCAGTTCTGCCTGAGCGGGCACTTTTTTATTCTCTCTCCAAGAAAACCTCGAACCGGGGTCAGATTCATGAGCCAGCTTTGCCTGAGTAGGCACCAGGGCACGATGCGACATTAAAATGATCGGAATAGTGGGCATTTTATGCTTAATTTTTTTTCCTAAAGCAAAGGCATCCATGTCTGCGAGACGAGGCATAGTGATAACCAGGTCAAACGTTTTGGAATCAAGAGCTTCAAGAGCTTCTTCCGCCGAAGAAACCCAATATATCCGTGGCGGCTGACTGAGATTCAATCCACGATATTCACTGGTTATTCTTTCGGATAGCCGGCCATCTTCTTCCATGATGCAGGCATCGTATAAACTGGAAACCAAAAGAATGGCCGTTACCTTTTTGGCCATTAATTCATGGAACAGTTTAAAGTTAATCTTTGTCGCATCTACAATATCACTGATTTCGTAGTTCATGAGTTTTCAGTTACAAGTTTTAAGTTTTAAGTTTTAAGTTTTAAGTTTACTGAATTCATTTAATCTATACGATAAATTTTTTCAAGCCCATTTTATTGGTTGGCAAGTCTGATTTTGAGCTGTTTGGCTTGCAAAGTTAAAATTTCGTTCTATATTATATTCCATCAGTCATAAGTTCTTGTAAGTTACTGAAATTATAAGTACTGAAAATATGACTGTAAATACTTAAACACATATTTTCAGGAAATCAGATTTTTTCTAAAAAGCTGGAAATTTTTGTTCAGACATTTAATTTTCATCCCTTCTGACATATACTCAGTAGATGGAAATTTCAGGAGCGCAAAAATTAAGTGAAGCGATTTTTTGCATCCGGTTCCACCCGGAGGCTGGCGGATTCATGGGCCGGCAAAAAACCACTGCGCTTAATTTTTGCGCTCCATGCCGCATTTTCAGGCATTCTTCATCTACTGATACTCTCGAAGGTCATAATTTGTGATTTTCTTATGCAGATTTCAGTAATGTGCTGAGGTAGCTCAAAAAAATAAATTTAACCGTTAAACTTTACTATACTCAGTAGATGGAAATTTCAGGAGCGCAAAAATTAAGTGAAGCGATTTTTTGCATCCGGTTCCACCCGGAGGCTGGCGGATTCATGGGACGGCAAAAAATCGCTGCGCTTAATTTTTGCGCTCCATGCCGTATTTTCAGGCATTTTCCATCTACTGAGTAAAACTTAAAACTTGTAACTTGTAACTTAAAACTTAAAAAATGAAACAGTATCATCAATATGTAGGTTCCATTTTGCGGAACCTGTTACTGATTACGTTAGGTTCAATCATTGTTGGCATTGGTTTGAAAGCGATTGCCCTGCCACAGGGATTCATAACGGGCGGGGTTTCCGGTTTAGGCTTTTTGCTATACTATGCAACCGGTTGGATGACTCCTGGCGTATGGTATTTTATTATCAATATACCCATTTTTATCATGGGATGGGTGTTTGTCAGCCGTCGCTTTTTTTTATACAGTCTTTACGGAATGGTGGCCCTGTCTCTGTCGATTGACTTGATCAATCTGCAAATACCCATTCATGACCCGATTTTGGCCGTTTTGGCAGCCGGAACGTTAATTGGCGCGGGTGTGGGGATTACACTGCATTCATTGGGGTCTCAAGGCGGCAGCGATATTATTGCGATCATTCTGCATCAAAAATTCAACTTTAAAATAGGCAGCTTTCACCTGATATTCAATCTTATTTTGTTTGCTTGCAGTTTTAGCACCCTGACCTTGGATTTGGTGCTGTATTCTTTTGCGATGACCTTCATTATATCCAATGTGCTTGATTATGTTGTAACGATTTTCAATCAGCGTAAAATGGTTCTGATTATTTCGAAGGCCGTCGATGATATCGCCGCCACAGTCAATACGCGGTTACAACGCGGTTCGACTTTTATAAGCGGAGTCGGCGCTTTCACAAAACAGCCCAGAACCATAATTTTAACGGTTGTACATAACCACCAACTCAAGCGACTTGAAGAAATTGTCTTTACATCAGACCCGGATGCCTTTATGATCACGGAAAACACGTTTAATGTCTTAGGCAAAGGATTTTCCAAACGCAAAATTTATTGATATGAGAGTCGAATGAAATTAAAATCTTACAAAGCGGTTCTTTTTGATTTGGACGGAACGCTTCTTAATACATTGGATGATCTGGCTGACACGGCTAATCGGGTGTTGGCGGCCAAAGGTTTTCCAACCCATCCGTTAGACGCTTATCGTTACTTTGTCGGAGAAGGTGCCGCTAAATTAATTGTCAGAGCGCTTCCTTCTGAAAAACGTCATGATGAGCGCTGTATTCAAACTTGTCTCCAAGCGTTTTATGAAGATTATAATCTGAACTGGAACGTAAGCACCCATCCATATAAAGGCATTCCTGCAATGCTGGATGCTTTGACTGTTAAAAACATAAAACTTGCGGTGTTATCCAACAAACCCGATAAATTCACCCAAAAATGCGCAGCCGAATTTCTTTCCAAATGGAATTTTGAGGTCGTTTTCGGTTTGCGTGAAAATGTACCGCGTAAACCCGATCCGACCAGTGCGTTTGAAGTGGCTGCGCTTTTAAATTTATCTCCTTCCGAATTCATCTATGTCGGTGATACGTCAATTGATATGCAGACAGCCAACGCGGCCGGCATGTTTGCAACAGGCGTTGAATGGGGTTTTCGGCCTGTGGACGAACTGAAAGCCGCCGGCGCACAATTGATTATAAGTCATCCATCCGCTATTTTGAATTTGTTAGAGGAAATTCATTAGTCATTTTTTCAACCGATACCCGAATATTAAATAAGCGAAAGGAAAACAGGATGCTTAAAATGAAAAAAGCAAATTTCGTTATCGCAGTTATTATTACGCTGGCGCTGAATATCTCTTGGGCTTACGCAGGCAGGTATTCATGGGTCGATAAAGATGGCGTCAGACACTCTTCTGACCAGCCGCCATCCGAATATATGAAACAGAAAACAAAAGCCTCTCAACAGGCAGATGACGAACTTCCCCCTGAAGTCACCCAGACTTTGTTCAATCCAAAAAGAAAATACGTCGTGCCTGATATAAACGAAAATCAAATTCCGCCCGCACCGGATGATGAAATAAAACAGACTGTCAAATCACCGCCTGAATATCAATATCCCGAAACAAAACAAAAAACTACGCCGCCTCTCAAAGATAAAAACACCATACCCCTGAAACCCAAAGTAATTGAAACCCATAAAAAAAGGGCGGTTCCGCCGCCTGCCCAAACGTTGAAACCGATGCCGGTATCTTCGAAACCGGTGTCAAAGGAACGTATCAGTTTTTATCAAAATCAGCTTGCCAGGTTAAAGGAATTGATTAAGAGTCAGGAAGAATTAATCGCCGAAGATGTCCGCACAATCGGATTGATTGAAAACCGAATCAATCAAATAAAACATACCCAGGGACCTAAATCAGACCGTCTCAAAAACGAGTTGAAACAATCGAAAAAAAGCCTTATAGCAGCCAAAAACAGGTTGAAAAGCGATGTTCGCGAGCTTCAATTTTTGCAAAGCAATGTCAATAATTATCAGTTTAAATTGAAATCAGCGCGGTAAACGCATCCCCATTCGGAGTGCCGGCTTCAGCTTGCACTCCCTTTTTTTATTAAATGAGCCAGTTATTTCTCGCCCCGATTCTTACCAACCATACCATTGCGCTCTTGAAAATTCAAAGGCTTTCATTATTTGAGGCCCTCCTCGAATTAGAAGCGCTGGATTTGTAAAAAGAATTTCGAGTCCGATCAGCACTCTTTGCCGGACGGAGATTGTTTCCACATTATCCGGCATATAGCGTGCCAACATGTTCAGCCGTGATTCGGAAAAATCATTTAAAAGCCGACGCCCCTTGAGAAGCGCTTCATAATTGGGAAAATGCTGTTTCCACAACCTCTGATAACCGGAAAAACGCTTTTCGCTGAAATCATTGTTTTTCAACGCATCCACAGCAACAGACGCCGCCAAACAGCCGGATTTTAAAGCCAGATAAGTGCCGCCTTTAAAAACCGGACTGGTAAATCCGGCGGCATCGCCAATAATTAAAAGTCTGTTCGTAAATGTAGCGGCTAGCGGGCCGGAAACAGGAATTCGGCCACCGGAAATTTTGGTTATCTTATAATTTTTAACGCCGGTTTGGTAAAGAAAACGGTTCAATCTTGCTTTCATTCCAGAAGTCTCGGATGTAACCAAACCGACATTGGCGCGTTTTCCACTCTTGGGAATCATCCACACGTATCCACCCGGTGCCATATAAGGCCATAGATAAAAATTCAGAAAACTACCTGTTTCAATTCCATCCACCGTATATTGCAACCCTGTTTGGGTTTGATAAGGAGGATTCAGCCGCAGGCATTTGTTAGCAACAGAATGCGCACCGGAAGCGTCAATAATTATTTTGGTAAAATAGCGTTCCCCGCTCTTCATGCTGACTTCCCACCGGTCATCTTTGCATTTGAGATCGTAGATGGCATCATTCAGACCAATCAGGCACCCTTGCAGACGTGCTTTGTGCGCCAACCATTGTTCAAATTTGTCCTTATTAAGCACATAGCCGCTTTCGATAATCTTGCGAGCGGAACCGTCAGTAAAGACGATCCGCACTCCGCGCACTTTTTGGGCAATCACCTCGGCGGGAAGGTCTAAACCGATGTTTTGAACCGCGGTCGCGGACAGGCACTCGCCGCAATGCACCGGTCGCCCCACTGTCTTTTTTTTATCAAGAATTATTGTTGTCAAACCGTTTCGGGCGCATTCCGCCCCGGCATGTAAGCCTCCCGGACCGGCACCGATAATGCAAATATCATAAGTCGTAGTTGTCATGTTAATTCTATTTCTATGAAGAGCATTAATTTTGGCATGGATAGCTTGTTACTCAAAAGTTACAAATTTTAAGTTCTTTTCATTGTCAACCTGAAACCCGAATAGAGTCGAAATGTCAAGAGAATCATCAATATTTTTGTCTCAGGGCTGGTGTTCTATTATCAGTAGATGGAAAAAGTCTTTGGCAGCCTCGTTCCCACGCTTTGCGTGGGAACGAGAATGTGTGTGAAATTCCCATCTACTGATTATAAAAAAACAAGTTTTTATTGATAGCTGGTGTATGTTTTCTTTCAAATACCACATTTATTTTTTCAAAGCAATAATGTGTATCAAATTGAATCACTGTCTCATTTCAGGTGATTAAAAATGATTCGTTTTTGATTCGCATAATTATCTATACCTCCTCGCCCTTTTTAATACCGCTTTGTTACTTGAGCTAGTAGCCTCATTAATTAGTATCTGGCATCGATCAGTTTACACTTTGTCACGTTAAAAGCGTAATATTGATAGAAAAATGTATATAAATACGACAAGCCTCCGTCGGAACGAAATATTAAAAATGCGCACTGCTTTCAGGCGATTTTCAAAGTGATAAAGTAGTATTAAAATCAGGTTTAAAAACTTTTTTTTGTGTTGGCATGATAGTTGCAATTATATGGTAACAGATGCGAATGAGCGGCTTTTATTGCATGGTAATGAAATTTCAAATCAACTTGTTATTTGCGCGCAATTTTTAAACGAATTTTGAGGAGGTAAGTAGTAATGAAAATTGAAACAAATTTTGAAACAAATTTAAGAGAGTATCAGAAAAAATTTCGCGGAGACAAGGAACATTTAAAAATTTCACTTCCCCAAGGAGTGGTAGGTATGGCGAAGAAAAGCCTGTCGCTTATCTTGGTATTATCGCTTTTAATTTTACTTTCCAGTTGCGCGAGTACGTCGCCCACTCCAGACCCGCTGTCATCATATACTGTGGCACCTGATCCGGTACCTGATAACAGCGGCTCCTATATGTGTCCATATACACAAGACGGTGTGGTCGCTCAATGGTGCGATAAGGCTATCAATGCCAGTATCGGCGGTGGCGTAGGTAAAGTGGCCGGATCTCTGGCAGGCAGCCATCTTTTGGAAAAAATCCCATTTGTCGGAAGTCTTTTTGGAGCTGAACTCGGAGAAGCCGCCGGTCGCGCAATCGCCATTAAGGCCAGCGGTGGTTGGGATTACATAAAGGAAACAAGTGATCAATCGTTTAACAGTATTGATGATTTGAAAGTCTGGATGTATGTCACCTATTCTAAAAACGAACATTATGAACAAGTCTTAAAGGCGGTAGGGAATATTTACCCTGAATTCAATTAATATCAAATTTAATACGAATAAAGGATTGAATTCCATGGCAAACAATTTAACCTGAAACAAAAGTCGGGTTTCTGAAGCAAGGAAAAAATAAAAGAATTACAATCTCCGGGAAACCCGATTTTCAGGCTGTCACTAAAAGATGCGGCTGTAAGTCAGCCGTTATAACAAGGAGGAGTTTAAATGAAAAAAAAATCAATTACATTATTTGGAATGACTTTATTATTTGGGATGGTTTTACTATTCAGTGGTTGCGCTACATATTCCACTCAGGTCGATAATACGTCCGGGCGTCCCAGCGTTTATGTCCAAAATGATTCCACAGGGCCGATTGCAGGCATTGGCATTGAATCTCAGGACATCATCGGTATGACCGACAAGATGATGCGGGATATGTTTACTTACCCGATATTGACCAATGCGGGGTCTCCGCCCCATGTCATTATTGATTCTCAATATTTTAAAAATGAAAGCTCAAGCCGTATTAATTTGAATATGATCACTGACCGCTTACGGATTGGTTTGAACCGTAACGCCCGGGGACGTATGATTTTTGTTGGGCGTCATTTCAGTGATATGGTGGAAAAAGAGAAAAAACTGAAGTCCCAAGGTGTTGTCGGCGGGGGAACGACACCCCATGCATCCAAAACTCTTGGCGGGGATTATCTCCTGGGTGGACGAATTACCTCACAAGATGCCATTCAACAAAGTACCGGCCTTACATCACGATCCACTTATATCATGTTTGAAATGGTGGATCTGCAAACTGGTCAGATTGTATGGGGAGGTGATTATAGCTTTAAAAAAGCAGCGGCCGATGATGTTATCTACAGATAAAAGGAGATGATAAGATGGATTCAAACAGGTTATTGAGATTGAGATTCGTCATTGTTCCCTTAATATTGATGTGTTGTATGATATCGGCGTGTGGCACTTCGAGCATGAACCAAACGATCAAAGTGCCTGAAGCTCAAATGAAAGCCTTCCTGGCTTCCAAACCTGAAGCATTGCACCCGGTTTATCGGCAGTTGAGAGTTGAAGGGGAACGCAACCGCGTACTGAACTGTATGCACTTAGGCCTGAATGCGATGCAACTCGGTTACTGGAATGATGCTAAAGATGCATTTGATCATGCCTTGAATAACATTGAAAGTGTATATGCTGATAATAAGCAGGCTGCCCAATCCCGTAGTTTATGGTACGAAGAGGGGCGCAAAAATTTTAAAGGCGAACCTTATGAACGGGTTATGGCCTATTATTACCGAGGGTTGATCTATATAAGGGATAAAGACTTTCAAAACGCCAGAGCTTGCTTCAAAGCAGGCATAAACCAGGACGTTTTTGCAGAAGAAAAAAAATATCAGGCTGATTTCGCTCTGATGTCATATTTGGGCGGATGGGTATCATTACAACTCAATGATGATTATTTGACCAAAGATTACTTTGAAGAGTTAAAGAAATTCAGACCCGATGTCATTCTGCCAAAACCCGAAGACAATGTTCTTATAATTGTTGAAACCGGCAAGGCACCTCGAAAGTTGGGTGATGGTGTCGGCCACTGGCAATTAAAATTGTTCCGGGGAAAGAATTTTAAGGATAAAAGGGCCGCCGTTTCCGTTGATGGCGGGGAAAAAATTTCAGTTTATCCCCTTGAAGATATCTATTGGCAGGCGACAACAAGAGGAGGACGCCAAATTGACCATTTTTTAAAAGGCCAGGCTATCTTTAAAGCCAAAACTGAAATGGTGGGTTCTACCTTAACGGATGTAGCAGCCACTACAATGCATGCATCAACGGTTTTCGGTAATAGCTCTTCACAATTGCAGGGCGTCGGAGCTGCCGTCGGATTGTTGGGGGTTGCGGCACAACTCGCTTCCTATAACGCCAGACCGGAAGCGGATATCCGTTATTGGGCAAATTTGCCTGATTCTGTTCACACCATCAGCCTGAATTTAACACCAGGCACGCATCAGCTTCATGTTGAATTTCAGGATGAACACGGAATAAATATAGAAGCGCTGAATCAAAAGATAGAAATAAACGTTCCGGAAACTTCTTCAAATTTGATTTGGTTAAGGTCTATGCAACAAATATATATAAAAAAATAATACTTATATAGGAGTGACAAAATGAAAAAATTTATTTTAGCAACAGTTATCCTTGTTTTATCTTTTTTATTGACCGCTTGCCCTAAGTACTCGGTTCAGGAAGGTTCGTTTGATCCAGTCCGTATTCGTGATCAAAATTTTCCAGGTACAACTATTCGTTGGAATAATGTTTCAATCGTTGACCCCGGCATTAAAAACAAGATATTTGTGGAAACAACCAATAGTCGTCGTTCCCCCACCGGAACTTTGGAGGTTTGGGTGATTTTGCGAAATCGAACAGATTATCCGATTCAAATCGAAGCTCGCACTTCATTTTATGACGCTACCCAAGCGCCTGTTGAACAACCGACTGCTTGGAAAAGATTGCTTTTGACGGCTAATAGCACCGGACATTATAAAGAAATGTCCGCAACTTTGACAGAAATCGGTTATTATCATATCGAAGTAAGGGAGGGACGATAAAATGAATCATAAATTATTTCTTGCTAAATTTTTTTTACAGTTGAGCATTTTGACATTATTCGCTTTGACATTATTCGCTTGTACCCATTATATTGAACAGCCTACCCCTCCCGGACAGGTCGCGCTTCCGGTTGAACCTGCCCAGGCGCAACCGTACCGTACTACGAATGAGCCTGAACAGCCCTATCGTTTTCAGTCTGCAACCCAACCTCCGAATCCGAAAGCACCTCAGGCGGTACAATTTAAGCCGATGTTCAGTGCATCAATCACCCATAAATTTAAAAAGGTATATTCTCGAATCGGTTCCCCGCGTTTGGCGGTGTTTTTTAACCGTGCCTTGAGTGATGAGGTGCGTGAGTGGAGGACGACAGAAAGATTTGCGGTTACAACATCCGGCAAAGTCACCTATGAAACAAAAAAAGGCAAGGGAAAGATAAATGGCACCGGTGGTTTATCGGCTTACCACCAAACCCATTTGGAAAACCCGAACAGAAACCCCATGGGAGAATCATGGATGTGGCGTTTTGAGGATGGTTTTCTGGCACCCTTGCTGGAGGTCAGTACCAAGGTGGTTGATCGTGCCACCATCATGCGACTGACTGCATCGGCATCAAATCAACAGGGCAGCGCACACGATTTAATGGCCGTTAAAAAAATTGAAATGGATTCCCTTACCGGTAAAGCCGATTATTTAGTTGAAATTCTGGTACGACGTGCGCCGCATAGCAAACTTGGCTATGAGTTCAAGGCGAGTGCCAAAGAAGTTACAACAGGCATCATTCGAGCACATGTAACCACTATCAATTGGGATTACGGCCCGCAAATGAAAAAACCGGAAAAAGTTATTGCAACTGACAAAGGCTACCAGTTTAAGACGGAAGCTCCCAAACTCCCTGATGTGCATGTAGTCGCCAGGGATTTGGCCTTGTCCCTGATGGATTCTTTGGTTGCCAATTGGCAGCAATTGTGATTTGATAAGTGAACTTACGTTTCACAAAATAATAAAGGAGGATTGCGCTATGAACAAAAAAGTATGTATTATGATCATTTTGTTTGGTATATGGACGTTTGCCACAGGTTGCGCTAACCATCGTTATCAGACTCAGAAAGGCGCCGCCATGGGGGCAGGATTAGGCGCCATATACGGCCAGGCCATTGGCAGAGATACCGAGTCAACTTTGATCGGAACAGCAATCGGCGGGTTGGTAGGTGCTGTAATCGGCAATTATGAAGATCAGAGAGCAACGTATCAGCAGAATCAAGCTAATTATTACAGGCAACAAAATTATCCACCCCCCGTACGACAACAACCTGCGAGAAGTGGAAATCGGGTGGTTGTCCCGGGTCAATATGTGGGTCGTCAATATGTACCGTCCCATCAGGTTTGGCTGCCCTCTCGACAAACAGGGGTTGTTGTGGAACGTTGAAGCAAAACAATAGATTGATACGTGATGAGTGAAATGTGATGCGTGAATTCACGTTTCATCTTTCACGTTTCACTCATCACGTTTCATATTTCACGTTTCACCCAATAACATCAAAACCCGCCCTCCCCCCGGTAAAGCCGGTCAAACGATTCCGAAATTTTTCCACTTTGGCGGCGTCCAATTTGATGTGCATCATCACATGGGCGTCAAAATGTTCCCGGATATGTTGGGCGTCAAAGATTTGAAGCACTCTTTTAACGGCGTTATGATCCGCATATTCGCATGAAATGCGGCACTCAACGAACGCTGTTTTAATTTCAACCGGAAGCGATGCAAGCACTTTTTTAACCATGCCGGAATAGGCTCGTACCAATCCGCCGGTGCCTAATTTTACGCCGCCGAAATAGCGCGTGGCAACAACCACTATTTCACCCACATCGGCGTGTAAAAGCACGTTTAACATCGGACGTCCGGCCGTTCCGTGCGGTTCGCCCGCGTCACTCATTCCTACCTTGTTCGTGCTTCCCGGCGCTCCGGCGTTATAGGCCCAGCAATGATGGGTCGCATCCGGAAATTCCGTTTTAATCAGTGTGATAAATGTTTTGGCTTGCTCAGGCGCGGAAATATGCGCGGCAGTGGCAATAAAACGGCTGCGTCTGATTTTTTCTTCCACGCGATGATTGGCTTTGGGAATGGGATACGGTTTCATATTAATGCTCTCGGATAGAATCCCCCATATTACTTTCCCGCAAAGCTTTGTTACTCATGGCATAAAAACCGGTCATCAAATAGATAACACCGCCGGTGACATAAATTGTACGGATAGACACAAAATCAGAGAGCCAGGCAAAGAAAACACCGGCAAACATCAACATCGCATTTCGTAACATTTCCCGCGTCGCATAAACCCGTCCCAATTGGCCTTTTTCAACAGTGCCTTGTAGCAGTGCATCCTGGGCCACATCCCGAACAGCATTCGGAGGGCCGAACACAAAAGCCCATGCCACGGCTATCCATACAGCTTGGCTGCTGGCATAAGCCAGTGTCAACAAACCGGTGGCACAGGCATTCACCGCAATAATATGGCCCGGATAGTGGCCTAACCAGTCGCTGACAGCCAGCGCCCCGACAGAACCCAAAATCATGCCCGCAAAATAACCCGTCACCTGATAGCCCCAGTCTGATGCGTCACCTTGCAATGCCTTGAGAGTGAAAGCCAACATCAAGGCTCCGGTCCAAATACCGTGCGGCAGGTGTTCTATGGTTTCCATGACTGTCAATGGTCTGGCGATGGGATGCCGACGCAAATAATTCCAACCGGATACCAACGCATGGCGGAATGATTCCTTTTTGTCGCCGTCCTCTTTATCCTGACGTTCAGACACATTTATGAACAAAGCTGACAGGATGCTGATGATAAATAAAACCGCCACGCCCAAAGCGATATGACGCAGAGGAGCGATTAGAATGAGCCAGCCGCCGGCTGTATAAGAAATAGCCATCGCCACCTGGCAGGATACCAGAATAAAACTGTTGGCCGAGACCAACTGTCGCCGGGAAACCAACGAAGGTATGAGCGCCAGCCGGGCAGGATGATGAAACACATCGGCCGCAGCGAGACCGGTTAGAATCAGATAAATGCCGGTAACCGGCACTTCTCCATTCCCCTGTAAAAACCAAAATGCAATACCGATCAGCACAAGCCGAATCATATCCATGATGATGATCACATTTTTGCGGGGAAAACGATCTGTGAACACACCGGCCGCAGGACCCAGCAAAAATGCCGGTAACGACCGAAACACCATCGTGCCGGCGGCCTGCAAAGTGGAATCCGTTTGTTGAAAAATCGCTACCAAAATCGTAACCGTGAACAATTCAATGGCCATAGTAGTAGTGAGATTGACCGACCATAGGAAAATAAAATGGCGATTGCGTAACATTGACACGCTCGGAATGGCGCTTGCTTGTATAGAATTCATAGTATCTCAGGCTCAGGAATGAGGACGAAATAACCACCCCATCTGTACTTTGATCTCGGACTCTTAATCTTAATCGTAATCATACTCTTAATCGTTCAGATTAGGATTAAGAGTATGATTACGATTAAGAAACAGGGTGGTTATTTCATCCCTGATCCTCAGGGACAAAAAACATGATGCGTGAATTCACGCTTCAGACAATCCCGCAAGAACAGCGCTGACAATCATGGATTCTTTAAAACCCAAAGGCTCACACAGCACATCTTCATTCCGTTCAGCGTCCCATATTTTGCGGATGGCGGCCACCAGATTATTCCAACCGATTTTTTCTAATTCTTCAAGAATCGGTTTTAACTGTTCCCGTATTTCCGGTTGTTTCACAGCCGCAACTATCGCCGCAATCAACTCAGCATGTTTCTGCAACTCATACTGAGCACCCTCAAAATTTTCCCATGCTTCCCGTGCCAATTTACGAAATTCTTTGGCCTGCCGCGTGTCTTTCTGCTTTTCGGCAATTTTTGCCAGAATGTTATATGTTTTCCAGATTTCAGCCACGCCCGGGTCTATGGTTTTCCTAATTGCCAATGCTTCTTCTGCCATAAGCCGCGCTTCGGACAGGCGAAAGGGATAGCAGGTTTGGAGCAGGTCAGCAAGATTGCTGAGGTCAATAGCTATATCTTGTTTGTTACCAATCCGCCTGTCCGCCTTGAGTGCCTTGCGATACCATGCTTCAGCCTCATCCAGTTTCCCGGCATTTTTCATGACACCGGCTAAGTTGCCCCAGCTTTCTGCCGCGCCTTTTAAATTGTCCCGTGATTCTTCAATCTGCGCTGATTGCCGGTATGCCTGTTCTGCAGCGTCCCATTGTTTAAGCCTTCTATACACTATACCCAGTTGATGCCAGGAAACGGCTTCGGCTTCCGGTTCGTTCAATTGCCGAAATATTGCCAAAGCATCAAGATGGCGTTTGGTCGCTTCTTTCAGGTTGCCTTGCCGCATGGCGAGGGTGCCGAGTTGTCCCAATACTACTCCTTCTCCTCTTGAATCGCCGCCGAATTTTTTTTTAAGTGAAAGAGATTTTTCATAAGCTGTTTTCGCCCCTTCATAATCCCCCATATCCGTCAGCGCATCCGCCAAATCTGTGTGCAACACTCCTGTGTGCCGCTTTAAAATGTCAGACGGTTCCAGCTTTCCGGCTGTTGCCAGTCCTTTGCGATATTGTTCGACGGCCTGCGCCGCCTGCCCCTGGAAACACAGACACTGCCCAAGTCTGGTCAATGTAAGGCAGCGTTCATAACTCGGCGACCGGTCCAGCCCTGCCAGTACTTCTTCAAACACCTGTGCCGCTTTCCGGTACCTGCCCGCGCTAAGTAATTGTTCCCCCAGATTGGAGCGAGCAAGATACCATTTTCGAGAACCGGTTTCACCGACTTCCTGCTGCGCCCTTTGGCTCAACGCATCCCGGTCGCGGCGGAGTCCGAAAAAATTAAGAAACCAGTTTACATTGTTCACAAACTCCACAGCATATTCTTCTTCCGCATCCAACGCCCCGTTCACCGCAAAGAGCAGGTTGGCAAGCTCCCGCAGAACAACGGCGCGTATCTGATGGGGATTTCTCTTATCTTCATTGTACAGATACCCGGAAAAATCATAATATTCCTGCCGGTGCCGGGCAAGAAGCGCATCCTGTTCATGGGATGACAGCCTCTGCCAGAGGGCAGGGGCAAGGGTGGGGTGAAATTTGAGATAGGGAACGGTAACATCGGACAAATGTTCGGGCTCAATTAAGCCTGTGGTTTCCAAACCCGGGCGTAACTTCTGCCATTGTTTTTCGGAAAATTCGGTAATTTCCAGTAAAATATGTTCCATAGCCCCGCCCTGAAACACCCCCAGCCCCGGTAGCTGTTTCAGCGCTTCTTGATCCAGCTTTTCCAGCGAAAGATTCAGAGACGCAAGCAGGGGATTATCCGGCATTACCTTGACCAGTTCTTCTAACCGCTTGCCCAGTTCCCCGATTCGGCGGGTTTTCAACTGTTTTGCCAGCAGCCCGATGGACAGAGGATGAAAATCAACAAGTTTGAAAAACTCCAGCAGGGCATCCCTGCGCGGCAATTCAAATGCAGGCTTGGGCGGCAGTTTCATCAGGCTCTGGAAATAAGTCAGGCAGTCTTCCTGTCCCAGCCCTTTCAACTGCATGACAATATGTTGCCGACTGGCTTCAGCCGGATAATCAGGATGGCCGAAATCCGGCATACGGGTTGTTATCAGCACACGGCTTTCACCGGCCTCGGACCAGGGTTTTGCTTCGGAAAGAAGTTCTTGCAACGGTTCTGGTTGCAAACTCTCAAGGTTGTCTAAAATCAGCAACGTCCGAATTTCTTTCAGAGCCGCCTTCGCAGCTTTCGCGTCTGTCAGGTTTTTCTCCAGCACCGCAGACAGGGTGCTCACGGCCATGCTCACAGCGTCAACTCCCTGAAAAGCGGCATAATCGACAAAACAGACCTTTTCAAACATTCCTGTGCGGCACAGCCATAAGCCCGCTTCAATTGCAAGATAAGTCTTGCCCTGGCCTCCGAATCCCGAAATCGTAAACCGCCGGGTTCCGTGTACAAAAGCCCGTTCAATATCCCACAGTTCACGGGTTCTGCCAAAAAATCCGGCTTCCTGCAATGCCGGGAGATTTACCTGGGCTGCATCCTCAACCGGCTCAGGCGTTTTGTCAGTCAGAAGCGAGGTGTCTTTGCCTGACTGGTACAGGGCCGGCAGAAACCAGTCATGCAATTTCAGGGTAATGCGCTTTTTTCCCCGCTGGCGCTCCCCGCGATCAGGGTTCATGAATAATCTGCGCCGGGCATTGTCTAAGGACTGGCCAATGCCTTTGCCCTTGACCAGATTTTCATAAAAAGCGCCGAACAATGCGCGCGTGGTATCTATCAGCACGGAATGCGTCATTGCCAGCACAGCGGGAATACCGGCATGGGTCAGGCGCGCGGCAACACTTCCCATGGCATCATCACCCGCCATTACAGCGGACTGACATGCGGACAGAACCACAAGGCTGACAGACTTGCGGTGCAGCATTTCGCCTAACATGGCAGCGGAAACCAAAGCTTTTGAGCCTTCATCTTCTTCAAACAGCAGATATCCCATGCCGGCGGTTTCGATTTCATCTTTTTTCAGACCTTCCAGGGTATCCGGTGATATTGTCTTGTCCGCGTTATCTGCATAAGACCCGTCATGATCAAACGCGCCGTGACCGTCAAAATGGATAATGTTTATCAAAGGCTTGTCATCATCCTCTAACCGCTCAACAAGATTCTGCAATGTGGCGGGGCGCAGAAACTCGGCATTCACCCTGTCAGCGGCTTTTAACTCCAAGGCATCCATCACCGCGCACGGTTCGGTCCGGGGATCAAGAAATGCAGCCTCATCAGGACGGCTGACAACAAAAAGCAGATTCAGACAGTTTTTGGGTTTAACCCGCATAGCCCTGCGCCCGCCCCTTGCGCCTGACAGTTTCCGGCGGATCGAAATGCGCGGGTTTTCATTGAACAGATATACACCTTCAGTATCCCGCAGCAGTTCCCAGGGCAGAGAAAGGATTTCAGGATGCCTGGAACTCACGGTAAGCATTCGTCCGGGTTCGGTGTTATCCTGAAAAGTATTGAATATCCGCTGTGCGTTTCGTTTCGTGAAAACCGCTTCAAACAGTTTTTCGCCCTGTTTCTGAAGGCAGTCAGCTATGTCTTCCGCTTTTTGATCATCTATTTCGGTCATGTAGCGGACAGGATATTGTTCCAGATACCATTGGAGCCTTTCCCGGTCTTCATCACTGTAAGGCGGTATAAATTCAATGGCTTCTGTATCCTCATCATCGAATTTGACCATAAAATGGTTTGGGTCAGGGAAAGTCAGGTGCAGTTCTGTGGTCATGGGGGTTCCTTTTTAGGCGTTTATTGTAGGGTGGGTGAAGAGAAACGAAACCCACCATTAATCAGCATTCGGTGGGTTTCGTTTCTCTTCACCCACCCTACATTTAATCTGAATATTCATCGCAAAATGTTTTCAAACTGATATGCAGCACGAGAACCGCCGTTGACACAGCAAGAATTTGCAAGAGCGAGCCTGTAAAACCCATTGCTATCAGGGCGGCGCCGAATTTTTCCAACACATCCTTATTGTCCAAATCGCCCCATCGCTTCCACTGCTTGAATAACACGCCTTTTTCTTGGCATAAATCTTTTCTTGCGGATCGGGCAAATTTCTTCAGAAAAGTTTCAGGCTGTTCCCCGGTGTTTTTCTTGATTATTTCACACTGTTTTTCAGGCAGTTCCCCCGGCGTTTTCTTTTCCCCGCCTTTCATGCCTGAAACAGAAAGATTTTGGAGTTCAATAAGCTGTTTGTCAATCTCATCGGATAATCTGGTAAACTGTTCTTCAGTAAAAATTTCGGACATGGTTTTTTTCCTTTATTGTGATTCGTTTCGATTTAGAAATCCCTTGGCCTTATCGGTTGGATTTAAAGCGATTATACAGTATCATTAAATGGAAAATGACTGAAAATACGGCATGGAGTACAAAAATCAAGCGAAGCGGTTTTTTACCGCCCCCTGAACCCGCCAGCCTCCGGATGATGGCGGATGCTGAAAATCGCTACGCTTAATTTTTGCGCTCCTAAAGTTTCCATCTACTCAGTATAATGCACTCAAGGATAAAATTCAATCTTAACAAGCGAAACAGGGCAATTGTATGAAATTTTAATCAAAGTGAATACAACAAGTTATGAATAACTATTTAATAATTGGACTCTGTTAAACTTGATGGCGCCAAAAATAACATACTAAATTGATTGTCAATCATTTCTGCATTGGGCAGCCACAAAGGATCGCCCCTGCGGCAGGAATACCCGAAAAAACGTAGGGGGCAATCCCTTGTAGTTGCCCAATTTGTTTATCCTCAAGCCACATAACGTCCGGCATGCGGCGCGGCGGTTCTTTTGCCGTCGCTACAATGCCGTTGTTATAACAAATTATTCGATTATTTTATACCTTTTAGGGGCTTCGTTCCTATACATTTCGTTTAGATAGTATCACTCGTAACTCAAAGGGGTAAACACTACTCGATATTTTTAAGTTTACAATAATCCATGTGATCGCACACATGGTCGGCAAAACCAACACCCGCTTCTTCATATAAATTGTATACGGTATCAATCTTCATTGTTGCAGAATAAAACTCGATCAGAGCCAGTCAGTGTAAAAATCGTACACGCATATACAGGTAGTGATATCAGGAGATAACATACCGTGCATATCAATGAATATTTCATATTTTGTCAGCCACTTATTTGCAATGATTCAGAATCATCTTTTATGATTTTAAGCATTTTTTTACGGGTCAACCCGCTAAACGGTTTTATGATTGCCCAATATAGCCCAAAAGTAAGCTTGGTTATTGGAGCCACACACAATACCCTGGTTTCAGTACTTACTTTTGTTTTACCTTTTTCCAATTCTTCAAATTGGAAATTCCAAACAACTTTTAACCAAGGAGAAATTGAATTATTTGCAAAATCATCGTAACTTGGAATTTTAGCGATTTTTATCCTTGCCCAAAAACCGACTAAACTTTCATACGGATAATTCTCTTCGAGATTTGTAAATCCGATATCATCAATAAAATTTTGCAGATTCATTCGTTTTGTCGGCAATCCTCTGATTTTGAATAATAATGAAATAGTTCTTGATTTGGATAGATCAAAGTCTTTTGCGACATGATACACATTTTCAATTGGGCGATTTACCACTATCTCGTGGAATTCATTAAATGTATATTGGGGTAGGTACTTGTCAATCAGAGTATTTTTTTTCATTTGATTACCTATATTTACAGATAATCCATGTCATAGCATTTTGAAAATCCGGTTAAGCGATTGGTCAGCCATTTTCACCTTTGTGATTAAGCCATGTTTTTATATTGTTCTCTATTCTTTTCACAACTTCATTATGTACCATAATATCTCCCACCTTTCTTTTCTGTTTTTCTGATTTGGCGATATTATTGTACCATCTGATTTGGTTGCCCGATCCATAATCATTTTTCCATTTGGTCTTGCTTTTTGGAAGGGATTTTTTCCAATTTATAGTATCAAATGTATTGTCTATAATTGCGATTAAATTAATTTTATGATTTGATTGTGATGTGAATGTCAACCATATTTCTGACCAGGTATGAATGCCTTCTTGTTTGATCTTGCATTCATAATTCATTAAAGTGAGTAAGGTGTTAAATGCCATTTCACGCTCACTGCACCAACCAAAAGTGTAAAATTTTCCGCATTCCGGGTGATAATATTTCGGATTGACAGTTAATAAATCAGATAGATATAACGAAGGAACTCTATCGATATCTGCAAATGTTTTATATTTTGAAAATGCTTTTGGAGGGCTGATAGATGTAAGAGGATTAGATTTTGGAAGTGATTTGATTTCATGCCGAGGATTAGGATTTACCCAGTGCCAAAAGTAAGGTATTTGTAAAATTCCGCCCTTGATATAATTTGATGCGCTTACTCCTGTAAATAAATCGTGATAAAAACAGAGTTGGTAAAATTGTTTTTGATTGTTTGGCAATTTGTCATTTAAGTTATAATGTTGACAAAATTGTTTGAATTCTTTCTGTTTTATAATGCGATATTCAGGAAGTGATTTTTCATAAATATTCTGAAAAAAAGTAACGCTGTCATAAGATTGGGCATGCGCATTCATAGTTATACAAAATAAAATAAATATAAAAGGAACAAATTGTTTCATATCTTTTCACTTTTCCTTTACTCTCAAAAGAGATGGCTAACGCCCCTGCTCAACCGCCGTGGCCCCGCCCTGCCTGACGCTGGTAACTCACCTGACAAATACATGGCTTTCAGTTGACAGTTTTGATTTGCCTGGCTATATCCATAAGTAAGCCATACCATTGCTTATGAGATATTTTTCCCATTCCTGTGCCATTTCTTACGATTACCACATCTGATTCATGATCTACAAAAAGAAATTGTCCATATCTCCCGTCGGCGATTGGAGCATAGGCTGTATTTGTCACCACTCCCCACCAAAGATATTTGTAATACAAACCTTTTCTATTATATAAATTCAATAAGTGTTTTTTTGAAAAATCAGGCGATGTTGACTCTTTTATCCAGTTTTTTGATATGATTTGCTTGCCATGCCACTGACCTTGATTGAGCACCAACTGACCCAATTTTGCATAATCGATGGAACGAGCATTAAAGCCACCGTCTGTTTTTTCAAATTTTGCCTCCCGGCTGTCTAAAATCCAAAAGGCTGAATATTCCATCCCCAAACGTTTCCATAATTTTTCTTCCGTGTATTGGGAAATGGTTTTCCCTGTGGCTCGCTTTAAAATCATGGCAAGTAAAATCGGTACCTGGTTATGGTATAAAAATGACCGCCCGGGTTTTTCTTCTGATTTTAATGAAAGAACAAGACCTTGAACATCCGGGCTCATACCCACTCGTATATCGCTGCCCCATGGAAGAAAACCGTAACTCTGACAATGTTCAATCCCGGAACTCATTGTCAATAACTGTTGTATTGTGATGGGGAATAATTCATTCTCTTTGAGTTCAGGAAGATAATCTGAGATTAAATCATTGATACCATTGATTTCACCCTCATCGATAGCAATCCCGATAAGAAGAGAAAGCACTGATTTTGAAACGGAAAAAGCCGGGCGAATTGAATCCCTGAATGTTCCATGGAAATACCTTTCATAACAGATGGTATTATTTTTAATCACGATGAATGAGGTGGTCTCATTGTCCTTTAATAATTCTTCGAAATTTTTATGCGGGGGCAGTTCTCCATCATGGAGTTTAAAGGAGGATAAAAGTGATTTTTCGCTTTTTTCAAATTTATGAGTGGTGGAACTGTTTTGAACCTGCTGTATAGGGTATTTTTTGTATCCGTCATAACCATTAAAATTCCAAATGATTAAACGGCCTGAATATGTAGAGGTACAGGAACTTGAAAAAAGCAGGATAGCAATTAAGACAATTGAAATCCTTGTTTTTCTCTGAAAACAGCTCTGAACCATTTGTACCTCATTTTATTATAATCAAGAAATACCCGAGTTGATTCCTTCTACCTGACGCTAAGCTAACCGGCGCAAAAGGGTGGAGGGAGCGCAGCGACCGGAACCCTTTTGCGTCCGAGTTCAGCGCCGGGTTATATTGCGTTTATTCAAAAACATATTGAAAGCTTTTTCAAATTTTATGATCTGATCCTCAGCACATTCTTTATCATTCTCAATATTTACAATCGCCCGGCAATTCGGATAATCACCGCATCCCCAGAACTGTCTCCCTTTATAATATCCTTTTTTCGATGTTCTCAGAATCATCTTTTTGCCGCATCTGGGGCAGAAGGGTGGGTTGTTTCTGTCACATTTTTCGTACTGCCCTTTCACCTTTTCCATATACGCCTGATGATCGGCATTGGTCAGGCGGTTATCTGATATTTTTCCGACGGCGTTTTCAATTTCATTTCTACGGAGAATAACATCTTTGTATTCAAGAATAAAATTTATATAATCTTCTCCGCCTCTTACAACATTAACAGGCATTTCTGTTTTAAATTTGGCTTCTCCAGAGAAAACTATCAGAGATATGAACTTATCATCAGGAAGTCCGAGGATATTCTGTAATGCTTTAATATGTTTGTAATTCTGCCTCAGAGGATTCTGAAATGTGTTTCTCGTATTATAAAGAGTCTGTGTCCATCTTGCATTCTGTCTGTCACCGAATATCCAGCCTTTGTATGTTTTTATTTCAACAACAAATATTCCGAATATCGAGACGATTATCTGATCAATCTGAGTTGTTCCGTTATTTAATTTTAAAACAACATCGCTTATGACCTCATAATTTTCATCCAGACATCCTTTTGCGATCTCATCAAAAACAAATTCCCCTATAAAACCGGTGGCCTGCACTTTAGCTTTTTTTATTGATTCAACAATCTCAACAGATTTCTGAATCTGCTCTGCGAATTTGGATAAAAAATCAATCATTCTTTATAGCCCATTATCTGTTTGAATTTTCGAAAAAAATTAAGCAATATAACCAGTTATTAAGCGGATCCGCCTATCCCGCCTTTTTTGTTGTTATCCGACATATAAAAGGGTTTTTGTCGGCTGATATGAAATATTGCATATCAGCCGACATGAATTCAGATTTACCTTAAAATAGCTATCGTATTTCGATTTCAGTTTTCCGCACGGAATACACTGGCAGAAGTAAGGTGCGTTAGGCGGTAGCCGTAACGCACCGAATTTATTTCCTGACAAATCGTTTTTAATATTAACATAGTGCGTTACGCTTTGCTAACGCACCCTACTTGCTTTTTTATTGGATTGCTTAGTGTCTATCTTGTTTACACTTATTTTATCAGGTACTTGCCTTTTCGAGAATCTTCAAAATACCGATTGTACTTGCCACTTTCTTTCAGACGTTTTAAGCCTTTATTGAATAACATTAGCAGATTCTTATTTCTTTTTACTTTCTTAGCCTGAATTATTCATAAACTTCTTTTAATTTTACGTAATTTTTGATATATCAAATAGTTAGGTAAGCTCATCCAAAAAACAGAGTTTTTAAAAATTGCATCATTTTCCCCGCTGATAAAGGAGAGCCGGATGAATAATTCCACCGCCGTCCACAAAGATATCGCCCCTGAATTTACTTATCCTCAGCCGAAAGATGAAATCACAATCGGTGATATCGGAGATAAATCTTTAATGC
>JAUCGF010000041.1 GCA_030378005.1 Desulfococcaceae bacterium HSG9
ATTATGGACAGTATTATGGAAAATTGTCCTGTACAGTGGAAGTATTTATAATAAAATGGATAAAATTTTTACCAGAGAATATGTTTCTGAAATTAACACATTTTTAGGATCTTCCACTAACCTATTAATTTAAAAAGATTAAATGAATAATTCATTCGAATATTATTGTCATCGAAAATCTGTAAACCCTCAATCTGTATGGCTCAGAGCGGAGTCACAGCTTTTCAGGCACTGTGCGACTGCCGGTCATCTGACATTGAAAAATATGTGATCGTGAGCATTTTATCATTTTTCCGCTTCAGACATTATAAGGAGATTCAAAATGATAACCGATTTTCATATTGTCCAGCCCGCTTTCCTTCATGCATTGCATGTATTTTCAGAATATCACACGATTATTGATACTTATCTGCTAAAAATCTTTAAATTTTTCAGCATTGTCAGTCCCATGAGAATGTTCAGGTCTGTAATCCTTATGCAAATCATGGGTGTCGAATATCAACATCATTATCGTCAGTTCTATCCTGTGATAAAAAGTTATTTCACATCATATTGCACTCTTTATGGTGTCGACAAAATCATGGAAGCCGTCGGAAAATTAACGAATTCAATGGCTTCATGGAAACTTATCATGATTCAAAACGGTCTGATAAAGACTCGCTGTCCTCAACTGTTATCCTGTCCCGGTGCGATGGGTAAGAGAGTTGCTGACATTGATGTGACAACGATACAATCATCATCTTCCGTAAAAGAGGGCGCAGTGCCAGGATATAACAAAAAAGCGAAAGGCAGACCCTGTTTTCAGCTTTCGGCAGCTTTTATCGGTGGAATTTTCGTCGACGCGAAATTATCACCAGGCGGCACCAACCCGAAAGATCACTTTCAAAAGGCTGTTAGAAGATTGATATCCTTAGGTTTACGCATAGATATCGTCCGGGCCGACAGCGCGTATATGACGCATGAGAACCTGTTTTTTTTATCAAAACTTTCTCTTGGGTACGCTATCGGAGCTCCCGCGACTTTTAATATTGTCTGAACCGGGAAAGCCCTCTTTAAAAAACTGGCCAGACAGAAATCGTCCGCAATTATTCCCGCAGGCTGAGGCGTCGCTTTGTATGACATGAAAGAAGTTGTTTTGACTGGCGGCGTCAAAACGAGAATTGTCATTGTCCGCCGAATAAATCGGACGAAAAAAAATGGCAGATGGCATGTAAGCACATATTATTATGGCATTTCAAGCTGCCTGGAACTTCCGGCGGTAAAGCTGTACAGGTTTTACCATAAGAGACAATGCATCGAAGCCGGGTTCCGAGAATTGAAAAGGCACTATCACCTGGAACGCCAGCCTTTTCAAGGTCTGAAAGCGAATGAGTTCCAGGTTATCAGCAAGATTACAGCGATGACCCTTATAAAGATTTTCCAGGCCGAGATGCTTCCTGAAGCGCTTCAGACCCTGCTTCGAAAAACTCTTTTTCGCAGAATTTTTCAAAAGGGGCTGTGTTATGACAAGGCCGGAAAAGTCAAGGCTCGCCCTGGAAGTAAGTATACATGGCATCTGCGACGTTTGCTCTGTAAAACCGAACGAATGAGATTGGAAGTAATTGCTTGATTTTCAATATGTTAAAAGGAAATCGTTAAAATGTGTTAAGAGTATTTTAACGGGTTCTTCGCTTCGAGAGAGCGAAATTACAATATTTGATGCTACGCTTACTCAACACATATTGATGAGCAAATTAAATAAAGTATTTAAGTACAATTATTCATTACATATAGCGGTTTTCGTGGCAAGAAACATTCAGGAAAGAGAACAATGCCGGACGACTGTGGCTAAAATTATTCAAAACGATGATAACAGCCATATTGCCTTTGTGATATTGGAGAATCTTTTCGAGGAAAAAACTTATGATCGGTTTCTTGATTATAAAGCGAGAGCTCAAATAGCTGACAGGCATAATTTCAATGATGAACGTGATATAAATGCGGATTTTGGCAAGAAAGTTCTATCGCAATGGATTCAATCCCTGAAATCGGGTTATTTGGAATGGTATGTAAAAGATTCATCAACCGATAACGCGATGAAAAACGGAAAATTTCCTGTATATGATTTCAGTAGTTTTCTGAATACACAGTTATCGCCAATGGTATTTTCTTCTGGAATTGATTTGATCGAGGAGACAAGAAAAAATCATAATGTATGGAAAACGAAAAATACAAAAAAAACCGCCGAGATTTTTCTATTTTCAGATAATAGAGAAGACCTTGAGGGTAAAACACAAAAAAACCCATATAAACTTTTAAGGGAAATCTTGAAGTCAAAAAAGGGTGGAGCCTATATTGTTGATGAAAAACTCATATTTAAAAAAAATATTGATCAAAGCCACCCTCTTTTTCAAATGTCTCGGAAAATCGAAAATGAAATAAACAAACGCACTAAATATGGCGCTTTTAACTTGGGGGAGGCGCTTATTTTTTTATCTTTGCCGCCTTACGGACTTTACCCCAACATGGTCAATTATGCGGCAATGGGTTTTTTGATGAAAAATTATGTCGGAAAATTATACGAAACCGGCAGAGGCACACCCATTGAAAAAGAAATCATGCGAGATAAAATCGAATATCTCTTGAAATACTGGAACGATAGAAAATATGCCTCAAAATTAGACGTCCGCTTAGGCACTGTTGAAGAAAAAAAGCTTATGCAGAACCTGGCAACCATTTTTAAATTGAAAAATACGGAAAGTCTGAATGCTGTAAAGTGGGGAATCCGGAACTGGATTAAAAATTCGCAATATCCGCTGTGGGTATATAAATTGTCAGATAATGCGAATGCTGATGTCAAAAAGGCCATAGATCATATCATTTTTCTCATTGAATCTATAGATAAGGAACTTACTTACGATGATATAAAAAATGTATTAAGCGGAATAGAAAACGTTGAATTTGATTTGCAGTTATTATTTTCAAGTGATGAAAAAAGTAAAAACCTATTTTTAAAATGGCTGGAAAGGGTTGATCGCGTAGATTTTGAAGCTGTTGAAGTTGATGAGCTGATTAAGTTCATTAGAGAGAAAATGCCCGAAGAAATCGGTGTCGCCTCATGGAAAGAAGAAAACGTCAGAGAAAAGGCAAAAGATTGGTGTCTTGACAAATCCAAGCTTAATCCAAAGGGTAATGTTATTGCTGAACCTCCTCCGTCCAACAATCCAAATCCGATGGCTCCTGTTAGTGTGGATAAAAAAATCAAAGTCATCAAAAAAATCGAAAATTTTAAAGGTGATTTTCGAATTATATTAAAAAAAATTGCAGATGATCATCCTGAATGGATTGCTATATTGGATGACTACCTCTCATAATAGGGATTTTGCCTTATGGTGCAAAAATTCAGTTCCATTGAAAAACTGTGGGATGCGGTCAAAATTGACGCAGAGGCCCGGCATCCATCTATCATACGTTATCCCGTGCGTTTTATTTTTCTAAATTCATTCAATTCATTAAAAGAGTTTGTTCAACTTTTTCCTCTTAAAACCGTTGCGATCAAATTTCTGAAAGAAGCGTTATCAAGCGAAAACGGATGGCTGACATCCGATGAAATCATCTCTTTTGTTAAGGCACAAGAAAAATCCGTTTTAATTATCCCACTTTCCGAAATTGTAAGATTTTATTCAACTGATGATTTCAGGACAGTTTTATCCGGTCTTTTAGAAATTGAAAACGGCAGTATTGAATTGAGAGAAAGAAGGTTGTATATCTTGATGGTGGGAATACAGGGAAGATTTAAAAACGATTTTTGGAATCAGTATCATCGCAAAAAAAGCGGTATTCCGATCTGGCATTGGGATGATGCAAGTTTATCCAAGATAAAGATACTCCAATTTACGTTTCAAACAAATTTCACATTGACGCAGAAACAACGAAAATATTGTATCATTCAAAATTCATACAATTGGCTGGATTTCTGGAAACAAAACACGTCCGAAATCCTCATCAGTCAATCAAGCGCGCTGGGGCATATTTGCAGCGACTTTTTACCTGACGCTGTTTTTAATCTTGAGGAAATACACAATTTGAAACATTATGTTTCCAAACTGGCTGGTTCGGATTTACCCATTGATTATGTTCCGTCCGAAGAATCATTTTGGGAACTATTGGCGGAGGAAGCGCTTACACTCGCTAATGACACAGGCAATACGAATATTACTGCAATTATTTGTTCCCATCTGAATATCCAAAATATCATGGTTTATTCTGATGAAGACCTGATCAATCTCTGGTTTAAACACAAAAAGTCATATAGCCGATGGTTATTAAAACATTGGATTTTAAATCAGAAAAAATATGAAAACACATATCTGTTGGCGGTCATTGCCGACATCGAAACCTATTCGGATGACGAACTTATTAAAAATGTATGGTATAAAATATTTAAAACTGTTGATACAAATCATCAATCAACACTCATGCAACGGAAAAAATATCTCCATATAATCCATAATGATTTGAAATTTTCCTTTAATGAAATTGAGGATAAAATTGAAAACAAGCTGGCTTTAATTTCCGATAAATCAGTTGAAACATTAGCGGGTTATTTGACAAATATCACCTTCACCGAAAAAAAATTAGCAATGCAAGCGATTATACAGGCATCAGAAGGTGAGCATAAGAAACACCGGCAAATTTTACGCACCCTGTATCCTGAAATTTTTCGTTACATGGAATGGAAAACCGCTTCGATTACAGAAAGCTTTGACGACTGGGTTCGTAATTATTTTCAGGAATATAACCTTTCCAAAGTCTCCCATCTAAAAACCGGAAGATTATCAAAAATTCTGGAAAAACAAAATAAAGACCAAAATTCATTTGTCGAATGGTATTACAAGTTTCCAAGCATACATTCATTGCCCGGCGATATTAAAGGAGCTTGTATATGGGTTGATGCTTTGGGAGCTGAATGGATACCGCTTTTCGATTATTTCATTTATATGTATGGGAAAGATAAAAAACGCTATATAAAGGAAATCAAGCTTTGTCGCGCTGACCTTCCAAGTACAACGTCATGTAACCGTTTTGATAATTATAAACGTATTTCAGACATGGATGATTACATCCATCAAGAAAATCCTTACACCCACCCTGATGACCTGATACAACAAATTGAATTGCTCAAAAAAATTGTTATTGAACATGTAATCGAAAATCCCTGTGAAAATGTAGTCATAGTTGCGGATCATGGATATACGTTTTTATGTCAAAAAAGATTTGGCAATTCCAAAAAATATAATTTTGCGGAATCTCACCATGAAGGAAGATGTATGTGGACGGAAGAAACTATTCCAAATGATACGGAATTGATGACGTTTACAGCAGATAGCGGGCATTGCAAAGGCAAGCGTTCTCTGATTGCCTTAAAACATACATCCCTTTTTAACACGCCATCACGAGAAGTTCACGGTGGGGCGACTCCTGAAGAGGTTCTTGTACCTTACATTGTCGTTTCAAAGAGATTTGAAGATGTTTCTTATCAACTTAAAGATTACACCAAGCAAATAACTGTCAAAAAACCAAATATCCTGATAGAAATAACGCCGAAACCGTCCATCGCTCCCGTATTAAATCTGAAACAAAAAACCGTTTGTCAATTGGTTTACACAAAAGGAAAATGGAGCGGAGAATTAGCCGGCTTTAAGGCAGGCAAATATGATTTTGAATTGAAAATTGAAAAGCAAACGTTTAGTTTACAGGTTGAAATAAAAAGCGGAATTGTTGAAAGGGAACTATTTTGAATCAATTGGATGGAAAAATCAAACACATTTTTAAAGATGAATCGGTATATAAAATCCCCAAGAGATACAATATTTTTTCTGGTAAAGCTCTTCCTTCATTTATAAAAGACTGGCTGATAAGAAAATTCACCGATGAATACGGCGAACTGGACGCATCAGGAATATTGACATTCCTTGAAAAGCATATTCCTGATAAAAATAGCGATATAAAAAACCGCTTGAGAACTCACGGAGAAGAAGTCATCATTTTGACACGCTTTATTGTGGAAACAGATATTTTAAAGGATACTTTGAGATTTTCAATCCCGGATTTGGGAGTAAAGCCAAATGAAGGCAGAATACCGGATTATGTCGCCAAAAAACATTTAGAGATAAAAGATGGTGAAATTTGGGGCGTCATCACACTTGTATATATTCCTCCGGATGGAAAGAATAAAGGGGTTATTGAACTTGTCAATTTCAAACCGTTTAAACCTTACAATGTTGATTTTGAATATTTCAAACAGGCCCGCACAGAATTTTCCATGAATGAATGGATTGACGTATTGATTCGATCAATGGAATATAACCCCGATGAATTTGACCATTTAACCCAAAAATTACTTTTCATCAGCAGATTGCTGATTTTTGTCGAACCAAATCTCAATATTGTTGAACTTGCACCTAAGGGAACGGGGAAATCATATATATTTGGAAATATCAGCAAATATGGCTGGATAATCAGTGGCGGCACTGTAACAAGGGCGAAACTGTTTTTTGATATTTCTAAGAACACGACCGGCATTATCACTCAATATGACTTCGTTGCCATGGATGAAATCGAAACAATTAAATTCGCTAACGAGAATGAATTACAAGGTGCATTAAAAAATTTCCTTGAATACGGTTTTTGCACAGTAGCCAAAACAAGAATCGAATCACAATCCGGCCTGATGTTATTAGGCAACATACCGCTATCAAGTAATAAAACTCCTGTTTACACAACCTATTTTTCAAATTTACCCTCTTTTTTCCAATCATCCGCTTTAATGGATAGATTTCATGGTTTTATCGAAGGATGGAAATTAAAAAGAGTCAACGAAAATTTGATAGTCAAGGGTTACACGTTAAACGTTGAATATTTTACCGAAATATTACATAGTATGAGGCAAATTTCAACGTATTCATATATTGTAGGTGACTTACTTCATGTTCCAAAAAACGCAGACACACGAGATACAAAAGCAATCAAAAAATTATGCACAGCCTATTTGAAACTGCTGCTACCTCATATTGACAACGCAAACGCAATTGATAAAGATACTATATTTACGTATTGTCTGCAACCAGCCTTGGAAAAACGCGCAATTATCAGAAAGCAGTTGGCAATGATGGATAGTGAATTCTCTGAAGAATTACCTGATATTACCATCAAATAGGAACCAAATCTTTTGCAAATGATGCTTCTACTGAGGACGTAAGAATGACGAACAATTTTGTCGATATTGCCCAACAAGACGAAGGAATACCTCATATTATCTGCTCCCGGTGCAAGTCGTCGGTGGTTAGAAGCTGTTTTAAAAATATTTCGGAGCTTCAATATCCGAGAATTCGAGGTGTGATTTCGTCTGAATTCAGGCTTTGTCTCCTCTTGAAAACGGGGGTTTGAATATTTTTAAAACAGCTTCTTAGAGCGATAATAAAATTTCTACGGATAGATTTCCTTCTTTACTGGCCGGCGCTTTTTATTGATAAGTGTTTGCGTTCTTCAAGGGTGCGGTCGAGCCAGTCAGGGTCCATTTCGGGAACGGAGGATAGCAACAGTTCCGTATATTCATGGTGGGGGGGTGAGAAAACAGACAGCTTCGAGCCTTGTTCGACAATTTTACCCTGGAGCATCACAATCACACGGTCGGCAATGGCTCTGACGGTGGCCAGGTCATGTGTGATAAACATATACGCCAGCGACAGTTCTTGTTGCAACCGGTCAAGCAGTCGTAATATTCCTTCGGCCACCAACTGATCCAAGGCGGATGTCACTTCATCGCAAATGATAAATTCCGGTTCGGCCGCCAATGCTCTGGCGATGCAGAGACGCTGCTTTTGCCCGCCCGACAGTTCGCCCGGGAACCGGCCGATAAAATCATTCGGTTCCAGTTCGATCATATTCAGCAATTCGCGGATGCGCGCTTCTTTTTTCTTCCCCTTCATACCGAGATAAAAAGTCAAGGGGCGACCGATAATATCACGGATGCGTTGGCGCGGGTTAAGGGCCGTATCGGCCATCTGATAGATCATCTGAACCTGGCGCAACTGATCTTTTGTGCGTCTGCGATAATCGGGAGGAAGGGCTTCTCCCTTATAAAAAACCTGACCCTGCTTTGGCGGCAACAGCCCGGTAATCACCCGTGCCGCCGTGCTTTTGCCGCTTCCGGATTCGCCAACTATCGCCACTGTGTAGCCCTTGTGGATTTCAAAAGTGATATCGTGCAACACAGGCACATCGCCATAAGCCGCATCCACGTTTTCCACCTTGCATAGAGGGACAGGTTCGAGGTCCGGTACATCTGCGGTTTTCCTGAAAGACCGCACGGCCCAGAGAGACTTGGTATAATTCTCCTGCGGGTCAGACAGCATCAATCGGGTGGCAGCTTCCTCGACCACCTCGCCGTAACGCAACACGGTAATCTTGTCGGCCATCTGGGCTACCACCGCCAAATCATGAGTGATATAAATAGCGGCGGTATTAAATTGTTCAACGATATCACGGATGGTGACCAACACCTCAATCTGGGTGGTGACATCCAATGCTGTTGTCGGCTCATCAAATATGATGAGGTCCGGACGGCATGACAAAGCCATGGCCGTCATCGCCCGTTGCAACTGGCCGCCGGACACCTGGTGGGGATAGCGAAAGCCGATTGTGTCGGGATTCGGCATCTGCAAGCGGGTGAACAGATCAATGCCGTCAGCATCAGCTTCTTCCCTGGTATTGACGCCATGTTGAACCGGTGTTTCCGAGAACTGATCGATCAATTTATGTGCCGGATTAAAAGAGGCCGCCGCGCTTTGCGCCACATACGCAATTTTGATACCGCGCATGGCCCGGCGTTCCCGGTGTCTCAAATCCCTCAAATCAACCCCATCAAAGAATATCTCACCAGCGGAGATGCGGCATCCGGGCTGTGCATATCCCATGGCGGCCAAGCCGATGGTTGATTTTCCGGCCCCCGATTCTCCAATCAATCCGAGTATTTCGCCCCGATTAAGGGTGACATCAACGCCCTTGACAATCTGTACCCAGACATCATCCGTCTGGCCTTCAATACGCAAGCCTTTAATTTCAAGCAACAGTTCGCTGTCAGTTTTTTCTTCAGTAGTCATTATTTCAATCCGCTTGTTTTATGCAGGAACCAGTCAACGACAAAGTTGGTACCAACGGTTAAAAGGGCGATAGCCGCAGCCGGCAGTAACGGGGTGATATCACCGTAAGTGATCAGGGTGGCATTATCCCGCACCATGGAACCCCAGTCAGCGGTAGGCGGCTGAAGGCCGAGTCCTAAAAAACTAAGGCCTGAAATCAGCAGGAATACAAAACAGAATCGCAGACCGAATTCAGCCACTAATGGCGGCATGATGTTCGGAAGCACTTCCTTTATGGTTATCCAGCCGAGCCGTTCGCCGCGCAGGCGTGCCACCTCAACATAATCCATCACCACCACATTGAGACTGACCGACCGTGCCAGCCTGAATACCCGTGTGGAGTCCAGCACGGCAATAATGCCGATCAAAACGGGAATGGATGTGCCGAAAATCGTCAGCAGGAGAAGGGCAAAGATAAGTTGCGGAATCGCCATCAGAATATCAATAGCCCGGCTTAACACCTGATCCGCCCATCCGCCCAGAATTGCTGCAAAAATGCCGGCGACACCGCCGATGAGAAAGGCGAAAAGGGTCGTCACAAAAGCGATGCCCACGGTGTTTCGCGCACCGTACAAAAGACGGGACAGCATATCCCGCCCCAGATTGTCGGTGCCCAAAAAAAACTTGTCCCCCCACGGTTCATACTCTGTTCCGACAATTTCGGATTCACCGAAGGGGGCGAAAACAGGGGCGAACAGGGCCGCAATAACATATAAAATGATGATCAACAGCCCGAACTTGGCACTCAAGGGCGCTTTTTTCAATTCCCGCATGGCAGTCTTAAAGCGGCTGGTCTTATACACGGGCGGCGGGGCGGCGTCGGTGCTTTCACCGATGGTACTTGTCTGCTGAGTCATTTTGGGTATAACATCCTTGGATTGGTAATGATAGAGAGGATGTCGGCTGTCAGGTTCAACAACACATACGTCCCCGCGAAGATAAGGCTACAGGCCTGAACCACCGGCATATCGCGTTTTTGCACGGAATCGACGATCAACTGTCCCAAGCCGGGATAGACGAACACAACCTCGACAATGACGACCCCGACGATGAGATAGGCGAGGTTGATAGCCACCACATTGATAATCGGCGCCAAGGCGTTTGGCAGCGCGTGATACAGAATCACCCGCGCCTTTTTCATACCCTTCAGGTTGGCCATTTCAATATATGGGCTTGCCAACAGATTGATAATAGATGCCCGGGTCATGCGCATCATGTGGGCAACCACCACCAGCGTCAGGGTCAGAGCCGGCAGCAGGCAGGTATAAATCCGTTCCCAGAGCGGCGTATCCGCACTGACGTTTGCCAGCGAAGGAAATATATCTAAATTGACCGAAAATATATAGATGAGAATATAGGCGATAAAAAATTCCGGAAACGAAATGGATGATAACGTCAGGATATTCACCATCCGGTCGTAAAGGCTGTTGCGATAAAGCGCGGCCAGGATACCGAGGGTCAATGCAATAGGTACCGAGATGATCGCGGCCAGGACCGCTAAAAATATGGTATTGGCAAAACGGATACCGATAAGCTCGGAAATCTCCCGTTGGTTGGCAAGCGAGACCCCGAAATCACCTTTCAAAGCTCCGCCCAGCCACCCAAGATACCGGGTGTGCATGGGTTGATCGAGGCCAAGTTCCTTGCGAAAGGCGGCCAGGCTTTCAGGTGTCGCCGATTGCCCAAGAATTTCCTGAGCCAGATCACCGGGTAAAAATTCCAGCCCCGCAAAAATGATCAACGAGACAATCCATAATACCAGAAGCCCGATTGCCAATCGCTGTCCTATCAGTTTTAATATTTTTCCCATACGCACCTTCCGGTTATATTCCCGAAGCAGTTACAGCAGTTATCAAATGTAGATTGGATTAAAAAATTTCATCCAATCTACATATCACTTATTCCTGCTATATATTTCAGGCCATCCACCAGCGTTCAAACGCTCTGGTGCCGTCCATATCTTTATCTGCCGAAATATCGGCATCATGTCCGATTTTTTTGGATAACGCTGATACATAAGCGGCGTACATGGGAATCAGAACGGAACCTTCATCCGATACGATCTTCTGCATTTCAGCATACATTTGCGTGCGTTTGGCTTCATCAAGTTCAGCGCGTGCCTCAATCAGAAGCTTGTTAAATTTTTCATGCTTCCAGAAACCTTCATTCCACTCCGCATCGGCCGCAAAGGCAACCGAGAACATCCAGTCCGGTGTGGGCCGTCCGCCCCAATAGCTCATGCTCCATGGTTTTTTCATCCAGGTATTTGACCAATAGCCATCATTGGGAACACGGTTTACAGTCAGCTCGATGCCGCACTTGGCCGCATGTTCTTTATAAATAACGGCGGTATCGACCGCCCCGGCAAAAGCGGCATCCGCAGCCGCGATTTCAACCTTTAACGAATCCATCCCCGCCTTTTTCAAATGGAATTTGGCCTTGTCCGGATCATACTGGCGCTGCGGCAGTGTGGCATAATAGGGTTGTGAACTTCCGATGGGATGATCATTGCCGACCTCGCCATAGCCGCGCAAAATTGTTTTGACCAATGCTTCACGATCAATGGCATATTTTAACGCAAGACGCACATCGTTGTTATCAAAAGGCGCCAGGGTCGCGTTCATGGGTAACGTATAGTGCTGCGTACCGGTGATTTGAGTCACTTCAACTTTTTTATTGCGTTTTAACAGATGCACCGTTTTCAGATCACATCGACTCATCGCATGAATGGCGCCGGTGGTCAGCGCGTTTGTGCGAGCGGCAACGTCGGCGATCACCAGATGCTCAATCGTGTCAAAATGCCCCCGGCCTTTCTTCCAGTAGTTAGGATTACGTTTGAAATGCGTGGCCACCCCCGGATCGAATTTATCAATAATATAAGCACCGGAACCGATTCCTGATGTAGCGTCAATTTTACCATCTTTGGCAGGCAGAATCGACAGGTGGTAGTCTGACAGCAGAAAGGGGAAATCCGCACTGCCGCCGGAAAGTTCAAAGATCACCGTGTTCTTGCCATCAGCTTTAATGGTATCTATGGCTTTTACAATCGGTTTGGCGGCCGACTTGGAGTCTTTGCCACGATGATGATTGATCGATGCGATGACGTCATCGGCATCAAAGGTTTTTCCATTGTGGTGAGTCACCCCTTTCCGCAGTTTGAATGTCCATGTCTTGGCGTCTTTCGACGGCTCCCAGCCGGTGGCCAGTTCAGGGACCAATTGGCCCTTTTCATCTATTTCGGTCATATAGTTATACGCCGCATGATTGACAAGCTGGGTATAGGTGTGGGTGGTGGTGCCCGGATCAAGAGAGTCCGTTGTTGAACCGGCTCCTGTGCCGCATTTAAAATGACCGCCTTTTTTCGGCGCCGCATGTGCTACCGAAGAAAAGATCGTGCCGGCCATAGATACACTGACACCGGCGGCAATCGCCGCACTTATAAATTCACGCCGGGTCATTTTCCCCGCGGCCGCCAGTTTTTCCAATTTAAACATGTCACTCATTTTTTCCTCCTTTGGTATGGTGGTGTTCTTGCCGGTTCAATGGCAGTTAGCCAAACGCTTTGGCTTCAAAAAGTATTACCAACTTAAACAAAACATGAATCAGATATCCGCTAAGTTGAAATTTTTGTGAAAGGCATAAATCTTGTAACATTTTAAAAGCAAATATATCAGATAATTATGTGTGTCAAGGAAAAATCCAAACCAATCGCATGAAAAAATAGTTACCACTCCTTATTCTGATATGCAAGTCTTTATACACGACAAAAAATATCTCATTTAGAAATAACATGCTAATTTATTTTAGATATTACTTTATATTTTATTAAATCTGTGCAATTTTATTGTTGCTAACAAGAATATAATTATTAAATGAATGCTGCCCGAATCAATTTTATGGCCGGCTTTATTATTGCTCTGATTAAATTAAGACAGTTAATTTCAAGGAAATCGCGGTTGCATTTCCAGGTCCGGCCATTAAAGAATCCTGATACAGAAGGATACAAAGATATTTCAAGGATTCAGCCATAGACTTGTCGATGACAACGCGTCTTATTGCAGAACCGATTGGCATTGAAACGGAAAATCAGGTTCTGACTATTGTTGTGTCAGGGCTGTTCAGTTCTAAAAAAATACTGCCAGATTAAGACTTTGAAAGCCCCCTGATGTGTATTTTGAGTGTAAAATTCGTCAGAAATCATATCAAATACCACTCAATAAAGGGATTTTGCTCCT
>JAUCGF010000042.1 GCA_030378005.1 Desulfococcaceae bacterium HSG9
TCTCCTTTATCAGCGGGGAAAATGATGCAATTTTTAAAAACTCTGTTTTTTGGATGAGCTTACCTAACTATTTGATATATCAAAAATTACGTAAAATTAAAAGAAGTTTATGAATAATTCAGGATAAACGATTCAAAGAACACCTGGCGTTTATTATAACTGTTCTGCTAATCTTTGCGATTATATTTCTATTTCTCTTTAACAGAATCGTCCTTTTCATAGGTCCCGGAGAAGCCGGTGTGCTGTACAGAACCTTTTTCGGCGGAACTGTGACAACCCGTGTGTATCCCGAAGGAATTCAGTTCATCTTGCCCTGGGATAAAATGTATGTTTACAATGCCAGGATACAGGAGGTTCCCCATGACTTTTATGTATTGACCGAAAACGGTTTTAAAGTTCACCTTGATTTATCCATACGCTATCGTCCCGAATATAAACTTATCGGTGTGCTTCATCAGCAGGTCGGAGAAGATTATGTGAATGTTGTTGTTGTTCCGGAAATTGAAAATGTCTTGCGTGTTCTCATCGGACGATTGAATACCGAAGAAGTCTATACCACCGAACAATCGCTGATTGAAAAGGCCATCAGCGGAGCCATCGAGCAGGTCGCCCAACGCTATGTCAAAGTGGACAACGTCATCATCAAAAAAATGCAGCTACCTAAAAGCGTTGAAGAATCCATACGCAAAAAAATCGAGCAAAAACATGTTGCCGATGCCTATTTCATGAAACGTGAATTCACGCATTACGCATCATGTTTCACGTTTCAAAAATTACAAGTTGGGGTGGTTATTTTGTCCCTATCCAAAAAGGACGCCAAAAATTTCTTATAAGGTATTTCAGAATATGAAGATAATAAAAAATGATCTGGCGGATTTAAAAAAAGCCAGAAAACTTTTAGAAAAAGACAGCTTTGCCATCAGACTGGCAAATCTTTTTGGAGATGCGGCCGAGGATACAGTCAGGTTGTTTCCTAAAATATGGCGAACACGGATTGAACAGTCCTGCATTGTGGCCTTAGAAAAATCATGGGAATTTTCCATGACAACAATGTCCGATTCGAACCACCCTCCCGAATCGGAAAGAAGACACAGATTTTACGCCATTTTATCCGGAGCTATCGGCGGTGCCGGCATTATATCGCTTTTTGCGGAAGTTCCGGTCACCACCCTTATTATAATGCGCTCTGTTGCCGACGTTGCCAAAAGCGAAGGGGAAGACTTCCGGCAATTTGATACAAAACTTGCCTGCCTTCAATCATTTGCTCTTAGCGGTGATGTTACAGATGTGCCTGCCGGTGAAAAAAGCGGCTATTATGCGTCCCGGACGCTGCTGGAAAAGCCTTTGGATGAATCTGCCCGGTATATTGCCAAAAAAGGATTTGCCGGAATAGGCGCTCCTTTTTCGGCCCAGCTTCTTGCGAAATTCGCCGTTAGATTCCAGACGTTTATGACCGCCAAGGCGGCAGCGAATGTTGTGCCGGCAGCCGGTGCGATCATGGGGCTGACGGTCAACATTATCTTTATCAATTATTTTCAGGACAAAGCACGCGGGCATTTCATTATCCGCCGTCTGGAAAAAAAATACGGTGCGGAAACGGTCAGACAGAAATATAAAGATGTTGAAACAGGTGTGATGGCAAAACCTGAATTTTCTTCCGCAAAGACGGACAGGCTCATCCGTCATCATGTTTACGCTTCCATGGGTGTAGGGCTGATTCCCATTCCCTTTGTTGATTTTGCAGGTGTGGCCGGGATTCAGTTCAACTTGCTTAGAAAGCTGGCGCAATCATATAACGTCCCCTTTTCTAAAAATATAGTGAAAACGCTGATCGGAGCGTTAGCCGGAGGATCATTTCCGGCGACACTTGGTACGCAGTTGGGAGGAAGTCTGGCAAAGATGATTCCCGGCATCGGGCAGACTTTTGGCGTCGCTGCTGTGACTGCATCGGCGGGCGCTTCCACTTATGCTGTCGGCAAGGTTTTTAACCGTCATTTTGCTCATGGCGGAACATTGTTGAGCTTTGATCCGGAAGCGACAAAGGCATTTTATGAGGAGATGTTAAAAGAGGGGCGGGAAATCGTTGCCGGTTGTCGCCGTAATCGGGAAATGTAACAGGAAGTCATAAACAGAGCGGATTCACTTGACAGCCGTGTCAAATAAAGATTCGGAATTTTCCTTGACATGTTCCTGAAAAGTAACTTATTACCTTGCATCTTATCAAAATAACCTGAAAACAGTTTACACTTTTTTTATTGCGTCAATGAAAGAGTGGTGAAATGAAATGGCGCACCGGTTTATGTTAAGTTTGGTTTGCTTGACCGTGGTAATGTCAGGCAGCGTTTTTGCAACCTGGGGTGAAAAAGAAAAAATATACCCATACAAAGGAGGTTTCTACAAGTGAAGAATGACTCATTTTATCATTCAGATGTTCTGCGCTCCCTTGTGGTGCGCTGAAACAGCGGAAAAAGAGAAGCAGCCTGAAACCTAGTCTCTTAATAAGCTCACTAACGAAGAACTGCTGAAGCAGGCTCAGGATATTTATAACCGGGCTTCAACCGGATTTCTCACGCAACTGCGCGGAATGTATGCAAGTGATATGCTTCTCGCAGAGGCCCGGAAGAAAACAGCCGAATTGAATATCCCCGGAGAAACATCTCTGGTGACATCTGAAAATGCAGACCCTGCGGAGGCGGCTAAAGCTGCGGCGGAACATGCCAAATCCCGTGTTGACGCTTTCAAGCGCTTTCTTGAGCTGGTTCAGGCTGAAAAAACGCTTCTCGACGGACAGATCACACAGTCAGAAGCGGCAAATCAGCGGCAAATATTTTTATCGATGCGATTGACGGACTGAATCTGTTTTTGCTTGAGATCAAATGGCGGACAGAGGACGGCACACTGGCATTTGACAAGATTCCGGATTCGCTTAATATGGAAAGACTTGGCATACAAAAACAGGAACTTACCACCAAACAGGATGAGCTAGGGCGCAAGACAGAGATGTCCCAGGAAGAACTCAAAACAATTGTCTCACGTCTGGAGAAGACCAAGAAAACTCTTATTGAAACGGAAGCCGGATATACTTCCATGGAAAAGAGATATGCGCTGGAACTTAAACAAATAACCCTGGAAAAGGAGTATTCGGAGCAGTCTCCGGAAAGACTGACCGCAGCACTCTCCAAATTGCAGGAAGAGCGGTTATGGCTGAACGGCACCTTCAACATGTCCCGGACTCGGTTCAGCAACAGCGAGGTGAACGCATCCGGAATACAGAAGCAGATTGAAGCGCTTTCGCCGCCCGAACTGCCGGAAATGCTTCAGAAAGACGTTATCCGTGCCGAGGAGATAGAGCAGGCCTCCAAACAGGTTGATGAGATAGTCGCATATTATTCCGGGCGCATGGAAAAACTCGGTGAATTCCGGTCCGCACTGGAATCGCTTATAAAGAGCGCCGAAGCATTTCAGGGAGATGCGGCGGTTCTCACGGAGCAGTTGTCCAAAATGCAGGTGATTGCACAAATCCTCGAAGCTTTTATCAAGGAAGGCAAACTTGCGGCGGATTCGATTCCCTCCGATGCCACGTCCGGGAAACTTACAGATGAAAGCAAAAAAGTGTCGGAACTAGTAGCAGAGGCTATGTCCGGAGTTCAGAAATCCAAAGAACAGCTTACCTGGATTGAGGCAGAGATAAAAAAATCAGAAGCCGCCCGGAAAGAAACCCGGGAGAAACTGGCAAGCCTTAAAAAAAGTCAGGAGGCTGAAGCCAAAGCCCAGCAGTGGGAAGCGGATATCAAAGATCTGACAGCCCAGGGGATTGTTCAGAAATTCAAAGAAAATGCGGAAAAGCTGCGGAACAATCAGGCAGTCATAAAAGAACGCAGGACTGAATATAAGAAAACGAATGCTGCTGTTGAGGAAGCAAGGCAGAAATACGAATCTTTAAAAGATCCGCTTCTCCGCGCGGCTCAGGACGAATCTGCTGAAGAAAAGAATAACATACTTAAAACACTGTATGAATTTGCAGGATTAGAACCGCCGGCTGAAAAGAAGAAATCTGCGTCCAAAGCTGACTCTCCAAAGGCCGGTTCGCCGGAAGCTGTTAAAAAAGAGGCCGGAGAAAAACCTTCGGACAAAGATTCTGCTGAACCCGAAAAAGAGCGGAAAGAGGCTGAAGCCAAGCCGCCAGCCAAAGACGCTTCCGATTCTGATACGGAGGAGTTCCAGAATCTGCTGTCAAACCGGACCAGAATTGTGGATGAAAAACAAAAACATCGGTCCCGGTTTATTAATGAGCTGAAATCTCTTGACCAGAAAATTGAGCGATATGCGGCCGCGTTGACTGAAACCGTCAAACTGGCAATGCAGCAATTTTCAAGTGCAATGGAAATTAAGAAACGTGTGGGACGAGGCGAACTGAAAACCGATGAAATTCCCGAAGGCATAACAGAGGCGCTGAAGCGGGAATCGATTATAGAGGTTGAGGAGAATGTATCCGGAAAGCTGAATTATCAGATGCACATCCGGCAGGAAATCGAAAGACTGGGCAAGGATGATGAAATTCAGAAAAAAGTCCAGAAACTGCTGACTGACATGCAGATTCTGATAGGAAAACGGTTAGACATAACCAGTGAAATTAAAAAACTGAACTTGGATTTCAAACGAAAAAGGGACAAACTTTCCACCACCGAGTTGAAATCTCTGGAACAGGCAGCCACACGTCGTCTGAAATCTGAATACACGCTTAAAGAACTGCTCGTGGGTTTTGTTCCGACAGAGGAAGAAAAAAATCTGACCGAACTGTTGCAGGCATATTATACGGAGTTGACGGAGCTGGAGAAAAAACATGAAAATCTGAATGAGCGGAAAGACAAGATAGAGCGCCTGATCAAACTTGCCGAAAATGAGAAGACCTCTGATTCCGAGCTTATGCCGCTTCTTCAGAACCAAGCAGAACATTTGGCA
Organism: Desulfococcaceae bacterium HSG9; assembly: GCA_030378005.1. Taxonomy (GTDB): domain Bacteria; phylum Desulfobacterota; class Desulfobacteria; order Desulfobacterales; family JAUCGF01; genus JAUCGF01. The sequence goes on from JAUCGF010000042.1 coordinate 4,963, forward strand.
TCAGTCAAAGAAGAAGAATCAGTAAAAATCCGGGCGCAGCTCATGCCGAAAAAGGCTGAAGAAATTCTTGGCAATTTCGAGGCAAAAACAGGACGTCGTCTTCCCACGCCTGTACCTGTTTTGGAAAAACACAGAATTCCGGCGATCAAAAAGGCGGCCGCTCTTATTTTCGATCTGCATATACAAATCGTCGCTGTCGGAAAATGGATCAGTCTGTTTGAGCAAAGGGGGATTGATGCGGAGATAGGCAGATACCAGGACAAAATGGGGACGCTGAATTCCGCATACTCTGCCATTGAACGCCGAATCCAATATCTCACAGGACATTCTCCGGCAGATCTGGCAAAACTTACGCCAGATGAAAAGCCGCGTACAGAAATCGGCAGGCACCGCTTTCTGAAAGGCGAAATCGGTATCCTGCGTGAAGACCGCTACAAAATACTCAAGCAGGCCGCAACGCTTGTGGGCGCAAAGCTGGCCAGCATCTTTCTTGCCGCGATTCTGATCACCTTGTTTGTCAATGGGTTCATCAACCGGTTCATCAACCGGTCCCGTAAATCCGGGAAAGGAACGCAAAAAATAGCAGTCCGCTCTCAAGATCGCGATAATCGATCATATCGTAGGTCACTTTCACTCACAGGGGTTCTTCCTCTGCTGAAATCAATTCTAATATTTATAGTCTGGGTCACCGCACTCATTTCCAGTTTAAGCACACTCGGCTTTAACGTGGGAGCTATTCTTGCAGGTCTCGGTATCGGCGGTCTTGCTATTGCAATGGCTTCAAAGGAGACTCTCAGCGATATTCTCGGCGGGATCAGCATCCTTTCTTCCGGATCGTTGAAAGTAGGCGACTTCATTATGTTTAAAGGGGACGGAACCTGTGTTGAGGAGATTGGTCTGCGCTATACTCGGTTACGGGTCAATGCCACTCAATTTATGATAACAGTGCCGAATTCTCTGCTTGCACAAACTGAATCCGTCAATATGTCAGCGGCCCCGAGCTTGTTTATGAATATTGACATACCGTTGTCCACCACTAATTCCGAAGGTCAAATAAGACTGGCCATGCAAAGAATTTCTGAAATCTTTGATAAAAATTCTGATGCCAAACTGACGAAAATGAGATTCAGCAGTTTTGACAATTATTCGTTTTGTATTGCAGTGAATTATACTATTCAGGACTTTTCATTGAGATGTACAATACAGACAACAATCAATACAGAGATTGTAAGGCAGTTTCAGGAAAACAATATCAAATTTGCCGATATGCCGTATTTTAATGCCGAATAATCGAACAACACATGAAATGCCTTAATTCATAGGTGTAAAACATAAGATAAAGGATGAAAAAAAATGAGCGGTATCAACATTTCCGAACGGGAAGAATATGATAACCCCGCCATCGGGTTCATAAATAATTTTTTTTCCGCCATTGAACGTTATCTTCCGGCACTTTCAGTTTTGTTTTTTATAATCGGGATATGTTTGGCGAATATATCAGCATCATTTGTATATGTCATAAATGACGCGATGGAGACTTTTATAGATAGTTACAACTATCTTGCACCTGTGGCGATCTATCTGATTCTGACACCTACGCTTATCAAACTTTTTTCTTTCAGCAGATTTCGCGGAAGGAAGTTTGCAAATCGTGCTATTCTTTGGTTCGTTAAAACCAGAATAATCGCCTGTGTTTTTGCGGTTGTTTCCGTAACCCTGATTTTTGACCTGCCTTTATATTCAAGCACACTGGGATTTACAAAGGCGATGAGCGAGTCTTTGCATTCTTTTGCCTGGATGTTGGGACACAGTGTCTATTTTTACGCCCTTTATGCTTCAGGAATCACAGTTGTCATCTCTTTAAAATATGACCGCCTGGCAAAGTTTCTTGTGAAAGGGGTTGATCTTATTGAGTGGCTGGGAACAATCATCATGCCGATTATCCCCTTGTTTATGATGGGTATCGGCGCCTATGTCACCATTATCCCCAAAATGATTGAAAAAAACGTCGGAAATGACATTGCCGGTTTCCAGCTTGGTTCAATAACAATGTTAGGGATACCGATTGATGCGGCCGCACCTTATGGAATGATTCTTATTTATGTCTTAGGTTCGTTTTTGACCGGGGCGGTTTGCGGCCTTTGGCATTTTGGCCTGATTATACTGGCCAAATACAAAATGCCGGATTTTTCATTGAAAAAATATTTTACCGCATACTGGGTGAAAATCTATCCGCTTTTATGGGCAACCTCTTCAGAAGCTATGGCGACTCCGCTGAATCTCCTTCTCATCAAAAAACTTTGTCCTGATATCCGGGATGAAGTTCGGCAGTTTGTTGTGGGAACGGGCTCTTTTTTCAACATCAACGGAACAATGATTAATGTGTTTATCATGACCGCTATTGTGGCAGGTGTGCTGGGTATCCAAATATCCTTTATGCAGCTTTTTTTCAGCATACCGATTGTATTTCTGATCGGTTACGGTGTTCCCGGAATTCCTGGTGAACTTCTTATTTTTGCCGGGCCGTTGGCACTTTGCATGAGAATATCTCCTGAGCTGACCCCCATATTTCTGAGCCTTTATATCGGACTGCAGATAGGTCTGCCGGATTCATTTCGCACCGCTTCCAACTCAACCGATGACTGTTTGGGGGTTATCATTTTAGATAAAAAGTACTGATTTCGTCTAGTGTTATGTCAACATTTAGCTGACGGGTAGGAGTGCAAACTTCAGTTTGCCAAAACGCTCTGAAAGCGGCAAACTGAAGTTTGCATTCCTGATTTTCACTTGTCACCTTAAACTTGACACCATACTAGTCGTATCAGAGCATATCGCATAATTTGGGAAAACAGACTTACAAAATAAAATTCAATCAGCTGATAAGGAGCAACTGTCATGATACATTTGGGATATATTCTGATAGCCGCAGCAGGCGTGGCCGGTGCCGAGGCATGGCCAAGGGTGAAAAAAAAAATCAGCTCACACCTGAAAACTGTAATTTCTGATTTGAAAACTGACAGTCCGTTGAAATCTTCAGAGAAAGACCGCGAAAATGACTCCGAAGAGCCAACATTTATGCCCGTTTCTTCGGATAAAGATGAATCGGACCTGTCTGATACGCCGACAGAGGCCGAACCCGAAGAAGAAAACAAGTACCGTTTTGCACTGTCAACAGGTACGATGGGACTTGGTATCTGTACACAATTCGGTGTGGCATGGCTTACCCCCGTCAGCCTGGTGCTGACAGGATTTCTTTCTGCACATATATTTAAAAGCGCAATAAAGTCCATTTTTGAAGAAAAGAAAATCGCAGTGGATATACTGGACTCGGTTGTTATTGCCCTGTGCGTTATTTTCAGGCAAATCGGGCCTGCCGCATTTATGGTATGGATTCTTGATCTGGCAGACATGCTACTGGAAAAAACCACAAGAAAATCCAACACCTATCTTACAGAGATATTCGGTGAACAAATTCGTTCCGCATGGATACTTAAGGATGGTGTGGAAATTGAAGTGCCGGTGGAAAGTTTGAAACAAGACGACATTATCATCACCTCCACCGGTGAACCGGTTCCTGTTGACGGTATCGTGGCAGAAGGCGAGGCGATGATAGATCAGCACAGTCTGACAGGTGAAGCCACACCTGTTGAAAAACAGAAAGGAGACAATGTTTTTGCCATGACTGTGCTCGTGTCCGGGAAGATCAGGATAAAAGTTCAGAAAACCGGTGAAAACACGCTTGCGTCCGAAATCATACAAATTATCAATAATGCCTCGGCTCATAAGGTCAAACTTCATTCTGCAGGTGAAAAAATCGCTGATAAAATGGTTATTCCCACACTGGGACTGGGCACCATGGGTTATGCAGTCACAGGAACAGGTGCGATGCTGGCGATTATCAACGCTGATTTCGGCACAGGTATCAGGGTCGCCGCTCCTATCGCTTTGCTTGCATCACTGGGAACAGCCGCTAAAAACGGTGTGCTGATCAAAGACAGCAAAGTTCTTGAAATATTGAAAGACATAGATGTTGTGCTGTTTGATAAAACCGGCACTCTGACGTATGATGTTCCGGTCGTCTCCAAAATCATTCCGGCCGACAGTACCTATGAAAGAGATAAAATCCTTCTTTATACCGCCGCCGCCGAACAAAAATTTTCTCATCCTCTCGCCAAAGCCATACTGCAAAAAGCGGCTCAGGAAAATATGACGCTGCCGCCGCATGATGAATCGCAATATCATGTGGGGCTTGGTATCGAAGTCACTGTGCATGGAGATAGGGTGAAAGTCGGCAGCGCCCGATATATGGAGCGTGAAAATATCACAATCCCGGAAACAATACGGAATGCGCTCAAAAAGACGGCGGATCACGGGCATACCGCTATTATTACCGCCATTAACAAAAAGATTGCCGGAATGATCGAACTGCAATCCACTCTGAGAAACGAGGCTGTTCAGGTTATGAGTCTGTTAAAAAACAGAGGTATCAAAGAAATTATCCTGATTTCAGGTGACCATGAAGCTCCGACAAAAGACCTTTCTCACAAACTCAAAGCGGATCGCTATTTTGCAGGTGTGTTGCCCCATGAAAAGGCGGATTATGTGCAAATGCTTCAAAATGAGGGTAAAAAAGTAATGATGGTCGGTGACGGCATTAATGATTCAGCGGCGCTCTCCTATGCTGATATCAGTGTATCGCTGCAGGGAGCATCCACAATCGCCGTGGATGTGGCTGATGTGATATTTATGGATGGCACGCTTAAAAAATTCGAATATCTTTTTGATGTCTCCGATGTTCTCCATCGGAATGTCAGAAGAAGCTTTTGCTTGATAGCGATTCCTAACACAATTTGCATTGTCGGTGCCATGATGGGATTTTTCGGGCTTGCCGCTTCTTTGGTTCTGAATAACGGCTTTAACCTGCTGGCAGCGGCGAACGGTATGCTTCCTTATACTGAGGCTGCTGATAGCAAGTCTGGGCATGATGATTTGCAATAGTTCAAATGATGCAGCAGAATTTACGAATAATACGGCTGGATCTCGTGTGATGATTTCGGTTCTTCTATAAATCAGATTGCATGCCTTCGTACCGTAATCTTTCCAGATTGCGGGTCGTCGGGGATCCGATTTGGAAAGATTACGATACAAAAAGCCGATACGGCAAGAACCTATAAAGAATCAGAGTGAACAATCATGTTTATAGAAGCCTGTCTTATATCATTCGGACTGCATGCCGGTTCCAAACTGTACAAAAAAATCAGGCGCGGTATAAATAAAACCGCTGACAAACCGGAACCGGATAATAAGAATGAATTACAGAAAATTGTCACTGATTTGGATATGGCATGTCAGACATTTGTTCAGGATAATATAGATCCGCTTTTCGGCGATACACGCGGCCGGCAATTCAAGACATTATCCTTATCAGAAAAGGCGCCTGAAATCAGCGAGCAAGAAAAACAAGCCAACCGCTTTATGGGGCTGGCATCTGCCAATGTAGGATTGGCAGTCGTTTCCAGAGTATTTTATCCGCCGCTGCTTGTGCTTACGGTTCCTGCTATATTGATGTTTAATATGAGCTTTTTGAAAAACGCTTTTCGGGTGCTTTTCAAAGAGCATCGGGTCAACGCATCTGTTTTGGATAGTGTGTCCTTTATATATGGATTTTGCTGTCCCGATACTGGTTTGCAGGCTCCCTGGGACTTTTTTTAGTCAGCCTGTACAGGAAAGTGCTTTCAAAGACTAAAGAAATCTCCCAAACAAAGCTTATCGATGTGTTCTGCCGGCATCCCCGTTCTGTCTGGATCATGGCTGATGATACAGAAATAGAGATACCGTTTGAACAGTTACAGGCCGGTAATGTTGTCGTGGTGAATGCCGGTAAAATTATTCCGGCAGACGGTGTGATTATAAAAGGGATCGCTTCGATTGATCAACAGGCGCTGACAGGTGAATCTCAACCGGCCGAGAAAGATGCAGGAGAGCAAGTCTTCGCTTCGACTGTGATATTATCCGGAAGGGTTTGCTGGAAGCCACGACGATTATCCTGGTGATTTTACCGCTGTTCATACCCGCCTGCGCCCAGCTTGGAATCGACCTGGTGCATTTTGGTGTGATTGCCGTGATCAATACCATGATCGGACTGCTCACGCCACCCTTCGGGATGTTGCTGTTTGTCATCAATGCGGTAACCAATATACCATTAGGGGAGATCATTCGCGAAACCTGGCCTTTTATCGCTGTGCTGATTGCCGCCCTTTTTGTACTCATTGTGGTACCGAATATTGTACTGTGGCTACCGCGCGAATTCGGGTATGCGGGTTAAATGACAGTATCGGTAGTTGGCAACTCACACACAATCTTGTTCCCACGCTTTGCGTGGGAATACAACACGGACGCTTCGCGCCCGGCGCAACGCATCTGACCATGTACGATGAACTGGGGAATTACCCGAGGCATCAATATGAAACCATTACACCGGCAATCTTTATGCCAATTGAAATGCAGTTGTCGGACGGGCTGGGTGTTGAATAAAAACAAGAAAAAATTTTATCCGTCTGGAATATTAGATATTAAACCAAGAGGTGAACATGTACAAAACAATTTTGGTACCGCTGGATAGATCGAAACGGGCAGAGGCGATTTTACAACATGTGGAGGATCTGGCCCTGAAATACAAGGCCAAGGTGATTTTGATGAAAGTTACTACTATCCGCCCTGTAGCGATTTCGCCAAGTAGAAAACCCTATGAGCAGTATCGAAAAGATTTGGAAGCCCAGGAAAAGCGAGACAAAGAATATCTTGCCGATAGGCAACGTGTTTTCCGGGAAAAAGGCATTGATACCGCGACCTACTTGACCCAAGGGCCTGTGGTGGAAGAGATTATTACAACGGCGGAACGAGAAAATGCGGACCTAATCGCCATCACAAGCCATGGCCGAGGCGGTTTGTCGCGGGCATTCTACGGCAGTGTGTCGGCAGCCTTGCTGCATCGAATCGACAGACCGTTGCTGCTTATCCGATCCCGGAATATCTAAGTACTTGGACAGAAAATTTCCGGTATTTTTATTCCGGCAGCCTTTTTTAATGCCAGTTTTTACAGAGGTGCAGACATAGATCCAAAGGTAATTGAACACCCTGTGTACCGTAATCTTTCCAGATTGCGGTTCAGGGCTGCGGCTGCTGGAAAGATTACAGTAAAAAATCAGTACAATTATAGAGCCTAGGCATAATGATATTTTAGACAAATAATTCAATGAGATATCTCGAAATATGCTTGACACAATTTGTAATTTGTACTGGCATAATTTCAAATTTCAGAGTGAAACTGGCCAAAATACAGTACAAATGTATGTACACCGAGAAATCAAACGAGTAATAATTACAAAATAGCATGTAAAAAGGAGATAAAAATAATATGTTTAATTTTAACCCCCACCCGATTTCAGGACAACTTCCTTTGATTCATGTAATCGATAACGACGACCGGCTTCTTCTCAATTCTCCTGACGTACATCGGTATAAAATTCTCTTTCAATTCACTTGGGAAGACTATCGTGTGCCGGCGGTCGATTACTATAATGCGTTATACGATTTCAATCTTGCGCATCGAAATAATTCAGACGCTATCGAACCTGATAATGAATCCGGAGAAGAAGCCGTAGAACGATTTTTTTTCGAAAGACCTACCATCAATTGCTGTAAACACATACGACCCATACATCAAAGGTGACAGAACCGTATTTCCGACTCTTCATCGTATAGGCGGTTTTGTAGCCGCCACCTCCCCTGAGCGGTCGGCGGGCACCCCCCTTTTTCCCACGGATGACTGTCGGTGTTTCAAACGGTATGCCGAGGGCTTTCAACTGTCGGATGACCGGAACACTGAAGTGTCCTCTATCGATGTAAAGACGTTTCACCTTGAAATTCAGGGCGCTTATCTTATCGAGTGGGCGAGTGATAACTGATACAT
>JAUCGF010000043.1 GCA_030378005.1 Desulfococcaceae bacterium HSG9
CACGGCTTGATTGAATATTGACCAGTGTTTTAACTCATAAATTATAAGGATAAAAAAATGAATTTGGCAAAATTTCCTCGAAGGCGTTACACCGAAGGGGCCACCCCGATTGAAAAATTACCCAGATTTTCCAAAGAGGTTGGCGGGCCTGACATATTTATTAAACGAGACGATCTTCTTGGCTTATCGGCTGGAGGAAATAAAACAAGAAAATTGGAATTTGTTGTTGCGGATGCTCTTGCTCAAGGAGCCGATACGTTAGTCACTTGCGGCGCGGTGCAATCTAATCATTGCCGCCTGACTTTGTCGGCTGCCGTAAAAGAGGGATTGAAATGCCAGCTGGTTTTGGAAGAGCGTGTTACTGGAAGTTATAATCCGGATGCCAGCGGTAATAATTTTTTGTTTCAACTATTGGGAGTTGAAAATATTAAGGTGGTTCCGGGCGGCTCGGATATGATGAATGAGATGCAATCCGTAGCTGATGAATTAATTGCTGAAGGACGAAAGCCCTATATTATCCCTGGCGGCGCATCAACTCCTGTCGGAGCGTTAGGGTATGTTGCCTGTGCTGAAGAGATCCTTGCCCAGGCATTTGAAAAAGGAATTGATTTTAATCATGTGGTTTGTGCGAGCGGAAGTGCCGGTACGCACTCCGGATTGGTAACGGGGTTTTATGGAAACAACAGCTTAATACCTGTGACCGGGATTAATGTCAGCAGGAAGAAAAACGAGCAAGAGAATTTGGTTGCCGACCTTGTGCGCGAAACTTCAAATTATATTGGGATTAAATCCGAAATCAGCAGGGATGCCATTGTTTGCTTTGATGAATATGTAGGGCCGGGTTATTCTCTTCCAACACCTGAAATGGCAGAGGCCGTTCGCTTGCTTGCAAGGACAGAAGGTATTCTTCTTGATCCGGTTTATTCAGGGAAAGCCATGGCCGGGTTGATTGGATTGATCCGAAAAGGAGGGTATTTCAAAGAAAATGACAACATATTATTTGTCCACACCGGCGGCTCTCCAGCTTTATATGTTTATATTGAAGCGATTTTAAATGAGGTTTAAATTGGCATAGCCGCCATTATTTTTATAAACTTTCAGACAATCAATGTCACGGTGTTAGTTGTGCCAAGTTTAAGGTGACGAGTGAAAATCAGGAGTGCAAACTTCAGTTTGCCGATTTTGGAGCGCTTTGGCAAACTGAAGTTTGCACTCCTGCCTGTCAGCTAAATGTTAACACAACACCAGCCTTGCGACATTAATTATCTGAAAGTTAATATTTAAAACAAAAAGGAGATAAAAATGAAGCTCGAAAAGTTGACAGACGGTGAAATCACGCGCAGAGATTTTGTAAAGAAAATTGGGAAAATTTCAGTTGGGACAGCAGGACTGACTGCTTTTGGTCTAAGTTCCCTTAATACGAAACCTGTAAGAGCAAAAGGAAAAGTGGTCGTCAGAATTGGCTCTGTTTGGCATGAGGATGAATTTACGCCTGATGTGGAACAAGAATTTATGTCACTGTTGCGTAAACACTCAAAAGATGAATTCGATCCCAAGTTTTTTGCGGCCGGTTCACTTGGAAGCGCCCTTGAACGAAGCCAGAAACTGCAAGCCGGAACGCTTGAAATTTCCAATACATCCAATTCTAACCTTGCCACCTACGTTCCCATGTTCAACTCTTTGATTTTCCCTTACGTTACGCGAGGATATGAGGGAACTTTGCAAACGATCAAGAACGGCATTGCGATCACACAATCAGATGCTTTCAAAAATATCTGTGTAAAAGCTGCCAATAAAAAAGGGTTTGTGATGGGTTTCTGGACTCCTATGGGTGTGCGCCAGGTGGCTCTTAGCAAAAAAAAGAATCTAACTGTAAAGCTGCCTGAAGATATAAAAGGCGTCAAAATACGGGTTACAGGCTCATTCGTAGAAAGGAAAATTTTTGAATTTCTTGGAGCCAACCCTTCACCTATCGCATGGCCCGAAACCTTCACATCTCTCCAAAAAGGTGTCTGTGACGCAATTCATAACAGTTCCGTCAGCGTCTATGGGTTTAATTTCCACCAGTTGGTAGGCACAATCACAAAGACCAATTTTTACCCGACCCTTAATCTCTATGTAGCTTCCAAAAAATGGTACAACCGGCTGCCTAAACATTTACAAGAGGCATATACAAAGGCATGCAATGAAGCTCAAGAAATTCAGCTTGCGCAAGTTAAAAAGTCAGAAGAATTTTGTGCCGGAGAAATTGAAAAAGTAGGTATCAGCTACTATACCCCGACTGAAGATGAATATAAAAAATGGTTTGATGCCATCAACTACAAAAAGCCGATGTGGGAACCCGTGATTAAGAAAGTGGTTGGCGATCTGGATACGTTTAAAAAGATAGTTGGCGTATAAGTACCTGGACAAAAGTTTTCCGGTATTTTAGAAATCGGATTTTTTAGAAAAATCCGATTTCTTGCAGCTTCGCCTTGTTCTTGTGTGAGCAATTATTTGAAAACCTGAAGAAACCCGATTTTTGCCCCACGCTAAATTGGCCGCTTTTAAGCCAAGGGGAAAAGTTTCGGACGATAATTTTTCTGTCCGGCCTTTTCCCTTTTTATAAAATTGGATATTCGGAGTGATTTGTCATGAAATTCCTTAGAAAATGTTACGAAATATTGGATGAAAGGCTGGAAAATTGGATGATTACAGTCTTTTACTCATATTTTATTGTAATTATCGTTTTGGAAGTCGCATTACGGTATGGTTTTAACAAATCCACAATCATCGGCGAGGAAACCGCACGCCACGCCTTTATATGGCTTTCATGGGTTGCGGCAAGTATCGCTGTCAAAAAAAGAATCCATATTAAAATCGCTTATCTTGAGCATAAAGTGTCGAGAAACAAACAATACTATCTTAATTTTCTCTACAATGGATTGTTCATCCTGTTTTGCGCAATTTCGATATTTTATGTGATACCCATTATGAGAGATCAAGTCGAATATGAGACGCTGTCTCGAGCGGCGCAATATCCTATGTGGATTCCCTATCTGTCAGTCCCTTTTGGCTACGGCATGATGATTTTCAGAACTGTTCAAAACATTATAGTTGATATAAATGATATGAAAGCAGGCAAGCCCATACAAACTGGGGATGCTTTGTTTTAATACGAAAAAATATACTTTTTAAAAGTTCAGCCACTAAGGCGCTAAGTCTCAAATGTTAGAATATAAATCCATATTGGTGCTGCATTTATGTGTTTTTCATCAATGATTTTTTTTTGGTGTCTTCGTGTCTTAGTGGCTGAATTTTTACCATACTTTTAATATTAGATAGTTAGGAGGCTGAAATGGAGTGGGGAATACTCATTGGAGTTTTATTTATTTTCTTCCTTTTTTTTATAGGTGCTCCCGTGTTTGTCTCTATTGGGTTTGGATCGATGCTCATATTGATACTCACTGACAGCACGCATCTTTTCCCAAATTTAGGACAATGTTCGTTTGAAGGGCTGAATGCCTTTACGTTTCTTGCAATTCCACTATACATTCTGACGGGAGATATTATTTCCAGAACAGGGGTGACAGATGCCTTGCTGGATCTGGCGAGTTCACTTGTCGGAAGTGTTCGAGGCGGCTTGTCGGCAACCGTGATTTTAGCTTGTGGATTTTTTGCTGCCATCAGCGGGTCAGTCGCATCAGATGCGGCTGTATTTTCAAAAATCACAATTCCGGAACTTGAAAAAAGAGGATATCCGCGTGCTTACGGCGCAGCTTTGGTCGCCGCCGGAGGGGCCACCGCGGTTCTGATACCGCCCAGCGTCGGCTACATCCTCATCGGATATGTGCTCAATATCTCGATTGCCGATTTGTTTCTGGCAACAATATTTCCCGGCATACTGGTTATTATCGTGATGATTATCGTCAATTTTATTTACGTGAATATGCGCGGCTTTGAGGCCGAAGGCTCTGACCGCCAATTTTCATTTAAGGAAGTGAGTCGGAATTTATGGCGAGCCAAGATGGGCATGGTATTCCCCTTAATTATATTAGGTGGAATCTATTCAGGTGTGTTCACGCCGTCTGAAGCTGGCGCCGTTGCCGTTGCGGTGGGTACGATTCATGGACTTTTGACGAAAAAATTGAGCATAAAAGATTACGTTGAGATTCTCCGTTCAAGCGCTATGATCTGCGGTGTGATCATGCCGATACTGGCCATAGCCTATTTTTTGGGGCAGACGATGACGTACTTTGAAACTCAAAAATTGCTCCTTACCACTTTATTGTCAATTACGGAAAATCGTTTCTTGCTCATTGTGTTAATTTTCTTCATTGTCCTCATCTTCGGCATGTTTATCGATTTGGTTCCGAATATTCTGATTTTAGGCCCTCTTTTATTACCTGTGGCATTGGAAATCGGTATGGATCCGAACCATTTTTGTATATGGTTCATGTTTACCCTGGCCTTTGGATTTATCACACCTCCTTATGGCTTTAATCTATTTGTTGTCAGCAGTATTACGGGGTCTTCGATTTTAGAAATATCTCGCAGAATCACCCCGTTTTTGATCGCTTTCTTGATAACGAACATCATTATTGTCATTTGGCCGGGTTTATCTATTTGGATTTTAGGAAAATAGCGGATAATTATATTCAGTAGATAGAAAAGGAGTGCTGAACTTACAGTTTAGCACTGGCCGAAACATGAAATCCCATGAAATCCCATGTGAAACAATGCTAAACTGTAAGTTCAGCACTCCTTTGGCGGCATTTCATAAAACTTTTCGATCTACTGATATTAATCTAACCGAGCAATTCGGAACCATCTGATAGGATAAGGCATGAAAACAATTATACCTGACCCGATACAACAAACAGGCATAGAGCGATATGGTATTTCTCTGAGAAAGGGCGAGACCAGCGCGGAAGAGATTACAAAACAATATTTGAAGCGTATTGATGCGCTGAATCCAAAACTTGATGCCTACGTCTATGTTGCAGAAGATAGCGCGCTCGAAACCGCACGAGGAATCGACCGCTTACTGAAAGGCGGCACTGATCTGGGTCCGCTTATGGGCGTTCCGGTGGCAATTAAAGATATTTTGACTGTGAACGGAATGCCGACCCAAGCCGGCTCTGAAATGGATATCAGCGATCTGATTCCTCCGGAAGGCGCTTTTGTAAAAAAATTAAAGCGATTGGGATGTATCATTCTCGGAAAAACGAGAACAATCGAGTTTGCCGCCGGCGCTCAAAATCTGAATCATCCGACGCCCTGTAACCCATGGGATTCCGGCACACGCAGAACCCCAGGCGGTTCAAGCAGCGGTTCTGCGGTTGCACAGGCCGCAGGGTTATGCGCCTTTGCCATCGGCACGGATACGGGCGGTTCTGTGCGATTGCCGGCATCTTTGTGCGGCGTGTTGGGGTTAAAGACCAGTGCGGGGCGTTGGCCCACAGATGGTGTTTTTCCACTGTGTCCGGCTATGGACACCATCGGTTTGATGGCAAACTCCGCCAAAGACGCAATCATTATATATAGCGCGCTCTCAGATGTAAAAATACCACGCACGCCATCCCTTAAAGGATTACGTCTTGGAATACCGGAAATTGATTTTTTTGATAACCTTGATCCGCTAGTGATGGAATGCACTCAAGAGGCTGTCGCTCTTTTAAAGAATTCAGGCGCGGACTTGGTTCCTGTTGCATTTCCTGAAATAAAAGAGGTTGTCGATATTTTCTCAAAAATGGCACCCGCAGACCTTCTATCAACAATAGGTATCGAAAGATTCACAAAATATCAAAAACTGTTAGACCCGGTACTGATTAATCGCCTGTCACCCGCTCTGGAGCTATCTGCTGTTGAATATATCCGTTTGGCACGCCGCCAGAACGAGTTGACAAGTATCGGTGCTGAAAGAATGGACGGCTTGAACGGCTGGATCAGCCCGACAACGCCTTTACTGCCTGTGCCGGTTTCTTCGTGTGACAGCATCAAAAAAGCCGGTGCATTCACGTTTAAAGCGCTTCAAAATACACGCCCGGCAAATATCTATGGCTATTGCGCTATTTCGCTTCCCATAAACAGGCAGAAACATGCGCTTCCTGTCGGTTTGCAAATCCATTGCGGTGCTGACCAAGAGGCTCTGCTTTTATCGCTATCACTGGCAATTGAGCAATTAATCGGAAAACCGTTGCGGCCTGATATGTCTGAATTCTGGTAACCCCTACAAAACAGTAGTAATAATGCAGTTTTCTAAAAAGAAAACTGTATAACAGTGAGGTAAACAAAGGAGTTTACTCACTTAATAATAAGGGCAAAAAACTATTTTTATAGTTGCCCATTAATACAAAAAGGAGATTTTAAAATGAAGAAAAGATTGTTGTTCAGTACGATTTTGATGGTGGTGGTGGCTTTTGCAACGGGTGCTATTGCAGCTGATACCCTTAAAAAGATTTCAGACAGTGGAAATTTTATTACCGGAGTGAGGGATGGCTCAATCCCATTTGGCTTCCATAATGACAAAAACGAACATGTTGGTTTCAGTATCGATCTTGCAAAAGAATTTCATAAAGCTCTTGAAGAAAAACTTGGTAAAAAACTTGTCTTTAAAACCATCGTTGTTAACCCGAAAACGAGAATTCCTTTGGTTGCAAACGGAAATTTGAATATGGTCACCGGTTCTGCCACTCATACAGTTCCGCGTGAAGACACAGTTGACTTTTCAATAACATTTTTTCTTACAGGCAGCCAATTGCTGGTTAAAAAAAGTGCTAATTATAGCGCAGTAAAGGACCTGTCCGGTAAAAAAATTGGCGCTGCTCAAGGTTCGACAAATGAAAAAACAATCCGTAAGCTTAATACTTCAGGATATTTTAATCCACCCGCCAAATTAGTCGTTTATCAGGAACATACACAGGGAATGCTGGCACTTAATAATGGCATCATCAATGCGTACTGTACTGACGGAAGTCTTCTCGCAGGTATGAAAAGCAAGGCTAAAAATTCAGATGATTATATGATTCTCGGGGAAATGCTCTCTTATGACCCCTATGCCTATATCCTTCCGGAAAATGATTCCAACTTCAGAGATTTTATCAATGAACAGCTTATCAGAATGTTTGTTGATGGCAGATACATGAAATATTATGAGAAATGGTTTGGCGCTGACGGTGTCGTGCCTTTCCCGATGACAGATGATTTTAAAACATTGATCAAACTTCAGTCCTGGCCATTGTAATCTTTAGAATACTCTTTATAAATAATTTCGGGAGGTCTTTCAAAGACCTCCCGTAAATGGAGAAGTATATGCTAAACTATGATTTTAAATGGTCAATTTTATGGTCGGATCCTTATGGCGGATGGATTCTTGAAGGAGTGGCGACAACTGTTAAGTTAGGAATCCTTTGTTGTATTTTTGCTATGCTGCTCGGTATCATCATCGGCACTTTCAGGATTACCCAATTTAAACCGCTCAGAATTTTTGCAGAAGCCTATACTGAATTTTTCCGGGATATTCCTTTGCTGGTGCAGCTTTTTTTCTGGTATTTTGCCGTGCCTTCTCTTTTACCTGAAGGGATGCGAACCTGGGTTTATCAGGAAATTCCTGATTTTGAGTTCTGGATTGTTGTTGTGGGCCTTTCCCTGTATTCATCCTCCAGAGTGGCCGAGCAAATCAGAGCCGGTATCAATTCAATCTCTCCTGATCAGTTTAATGCCGCCCTGAGTACTGGTTTCAGCCATTACCAGGCGTATCGTTATGTCATTATACCTCTTGCTGTAAGGCTTGTCCTCCCTCCTTTAACCACAGAAATATTAACAATATTTAAAAATACCGCTCTTGCCATGACCGTAGGCGTATTGGAAACAACGTTTATGAGTCAACAAGTAGAAGCATATACCTTCCACGGACTTGAAGCCACCACGGCAGCTTGTGTGATTTATATGATCATCACACTGATCGTGGTTGGTGTGATGGGCTGGATAGAAAAATTATTAGCGGTTCCGGGCCTCATCATAAGAAAAGGAGCTGACTCATGAATTTTGAATGGCAAGTTATCTCAAATAATTTTTTCTTTTTGATGGGCGGTCTTGTAACCACTCTTGAGTTGGCATTGATAGCTATTGCAGGCGGTCTTGTCCTTGGCACCCTGGTGGGTATGGGGCGGTTAAGCAAACTCAAATCCATTTACTATCCTTCGACTTTGTTTGTTAATCTGATGAGAACCCAGCCGCTTATCTTGGTTATATTTTGGTTCTATTTTTTGATGCCGCTTATCCTGGGCCGGCCCATTGGCGGATTCACTTCAGCGGTCATTGCTTTTACTGTTTTTGAAGCATCTTATTTTGCGGAAATCATCAGGGCCGGAATACAATCTATCTCAAAGGGTCAGATCGATGCCGCCTATTCCACTGGGTTTACGTATTGGCAGGCCATGAGATATTTTATTATTCCACAGGCTTTGAAAAACATGATGCCCTCTCTTATCACACAGGCGGTCGTTGTTTTTCAGGACACATCGCTGGCTTATGTTATAGGGTTGCGGGAGTTTTTAAGATCTGCAAATGTAGTGGATGCAAGAGAAATGAGAAGTGTTGAACTATATCTGTTTGTAGGGTTGGTTTATTTTATTGTTTGCTTTAGCATGAGCCGGGTTTGCAAAAAACTGGAACTTAAAAAAGAGAATGCATAAATGATTGAAATAATAAATGTAAGTAAATGGTTTGGCGAACACAAGGTACTTGATAATGTGAACGAAACTATTAACAAGGGACAGGTCGTGGTAATCTGCGGACCTTCCGGTTCCGGTAAAAGTACGCTTTTGAAGTCCCTTAACGGATTGGAGCCTTTTCAAGAAGGCGATATCCGTGTTGACGGAATTTCCCTTAAAGATCCAAAAACAAATTTTATAATGCTCAGGCAAAAAATGGGTATGGTGTTCCAACGGTTTGAATTGTATCCTCACCTGAAAGTATTAGAAAATATAACAATCGCACCTATCAAAGTTTTAAATCAGTCCAAATCCAAGGCCGGCCAAAAAGCTATGGAACTCCTTGAAAGAGTGGGGATTCCGGAGCAGGCCGAAAAATATCCCGGAAACCTTTCAGGAGGCCAGCAGCAAAGGGTGGCAATTGCCAGGGCCCTTGCCATGGAACCGGATATTATGCTTTTTGACGAACCCACATCCGCCCTTGATCCTGAAATGATAAAAGAGGTTCTAGATGTTATGGTGGACCTTGCCAAATCAGGTATGACAATGGCGGTTGTAACCCATGAAATGGGATTTGCAAAGGAAGTGGCCGATGAGATCATTTTCATGGACGAAGGCCGTATTGTTGAACGGGGAACGGACAAATCCTTTTTTGAAAACCCTGAAAGCGAACGTGCCAAAGAATTTTTAAGAAAAATTTTGATTTAACCGGTCGGGAACATCCGTCTGTAATCCGTAGGCTGGGTTGAGAAACGAAACCCGGCCTGGCCTTGATAGTCGTTTCGGCCATTTTAAATGGGGAAGTTACTTATTAGGACTAAATTGTATATTTATCCCGCTTTTCAATTTGTTTGTATCAATATGACTCATTTGCCAGATTATGAGACAGTCAAAATGACCTGTTATGATGCACGGCATGGTCAATCCCCTGCAAAACCGCGTATAACATGGGATTTAACAAATCTGAATTGTTGGCACAGAAGTTGCATTAAGATATAGATAAAGAAAGATAAATCATAAGACTATGGAGAAAATAACACTTCCATTCAGATTTATCTAACCCAGGCCATCACATCTTTTCTGATTTGAAATAGTAAAAGCCTGCCAAATAATAAATGTATTTTAAACATGTCGAATAAAGATGAACAATACCTGATCATCATATTATCAAGGCTGATATGCCCGAATAACACCTATTATCGTAGTTATCAGGGTAAACATACCTGATAATCTGGTTAGGCGTTTTACGTTTTATTTTAGATGAATATGCAAAAAATCCGAACTTAGGTTTTATTAGGAGGAAAAATGCCAGAATTACCAGGAGTGAACAGTTTGGTAGAGCTTGTCAAATTAGGTTCTCTAGG
This sequence comes from Desulfococcaceae bacterium HSG9, assembly GCA_030378005.1. Classification (GTDB taxonomy): domain Bacteria; phylum Desulfobacterota; class Desulfobacteria; order Desulfobacterales; family JAUCGF01; genus JAUCGF01. Next base: position 10,061 of record JAUCGF010000043.1, read on the forward strand.
ATTTTCAACTGCCATAATGATTTTTACATTTCTTCTTTTACGTAAAATTATTCAATCAGAAAGTTTTGAAGGTGAAAACCTGCTGATCAGATGTAAAGAAATAAGGATATACATGGTGATGTCTATTTTTGTGATACTGATAGGAATGTTTTGGGAACTCATGGATCCGAAGGTGACTATCACATTGGATATTTCTCCCCAGGATATTGATGGATATGCCGTCAAGATCGGAGGGCAAAACATTGATATAAAAAAACAAAACTCTATCGTTGTGAGAAACAGATATGAAGTTTCTGTCGATCTGGTCAGAATGGACAGGCGTATAATAAATCTTAATAATAAAATAAGTTCCTTAGAAAATCAAGTGAAAGGGAGTGAAAACTTGATAGGTGATCTTAAACGAGCTCAATTAACAAATCAAATAAAAGATGATAAAAATAATGATGAGGCAGGTATATGAAAAAATTATTTTTAATTTTGTTTCTTAACAGTTTATTTTTTAGTTCATCAGTTTTTGCAGACAGATTTAATGATGTTCCCAAGAAATTTAAAGATAAATTTTCAAATGCTGAAAAATTGAGAATAGATGGTGAATATAAAGAAGCGTTGCCTATTTTTACGCATCTTATTGTTGACGCTCCCAAAAGTGTTTCAATATTATATAGTTACGGTATATTGCTTGCAGAAATGAAACGATATGATGAATCTTCTAAATTTCTTGATAAAGCATTGGAAATATCGGCGCATGGTGAAAATGACCTTCAATTTTTGAATACAAGAGGTTGGGTGTCCATTATGCTTGGAGAATATGAAAAAGCGCTTGAATATTTTGATAAAGCAATGTCTGATTCGAAATATAATGATATTTCTGATTTATTGAAAATGAAGTTGCATAACAATGCCGGAGTTGCATACTGGCAATCAGATCGCTATGATGAGGCGGCAAAACAATTCCGTTTAGCGAAATCATCAGGCAGTCAGCTCGCAGATAAAAATTTGAGAATGGTTGAGTCCGTTTTAGAGACTATCAATTCAAAAGATATAAATATACCAGGTGTTTTTGCGCCGGTTGTAGGCAGTTCCAAGTACGATTTTCATATAGAAAGGCAGAAAAAAAGGATAACTATAAAACTTGGAATTGACCAATCAATTTTGAAAGTTTTTATATCAAGTAACGGCAGATATCTTATTACACAGGGGAACGGCGGATTAAGTTATCCTAAAGCAAGAATGATAGTATTATCAGCAAAAAAGAAAGGTATATCAGACGCATTTGTTTCATCCACTTTGAACTGGACGCAATTTGTAGAAGCGGATAAAAATGAAACTGAAAAAAAATAACGCCTAACCAATCGTTCATCGTGTCAAGATAAATCCAGGTCGTTGGGAGCGGACGCATGCCCGTGAAATTCGACATTGTTTCCCAGTAGGTGACCGCTTAAATACCTGACAGCAAGGCCAGCCTTAGCGTTCAGGAATACAGGAACGGCAATTATCCCTCTGTAGGACGACCAGCCCTGGCATTGGGGAAAAAATATGCTCTTGCAGTTGAAGTCCTGCCCTGCTAAAGTTTAGCTTACAGGCCGGAAGCAAAGTCCGAGGGCTGACCCGGTAACGGGGTGTCCGAAGCCGCGCTTCGGTGTATGAATGGGCGCAACTTAACTGGAAGGTGAGCTATGACTGAATACAAGCCGGCCGATTCTTTCGAATCACCGCGATTTTGCGGAATCAGAACCTTTATCTGATAAACTGCGCAATAATCCGTACATAGCTGAAATATAGCTGGCAGGAAGGCGATTTTGAAGCTTCGATCTTTCTTGTCACCGGCAAATTCCAATCACTGTTATTCCTTCATACACCTGAGCTTTGCCAATTCTTCAGCATATCCATAAAGGTGCAACCCTTTGCTTTCAACTATCATTTCACCATCATCAACCCCTATTTGACCGGCCATATATTCTTTCAACAATTGAATACCCGCCAAATTCGCAGGCAAACCGCCCCAAAGGTCCCAAGAGCGAAAATACACAAAAAAATGAAGACCGCCATCTTGAATACGAGTATCGATTGAACGTAAACATGGCGGATCTAACAATGTGATATCCGTAGGTTCGGCCACCTGAAGAACCATTTGATTGTTTCTCACACCATATTTTTTATATGTTTCAATAATCCATTCAATTTGATTTATATAGAGCGCGCCTTCTTCTTCAAAAACAATTTTTCCATCAATTGATAAATCAGACATTATCTCTTGATTGTTTTCATTCCGCCATTGCAATTTATCTCCTGTAATCGGAGCCTTGGTCAACCTGCTTCCATAAGTATAAGATTCTCCTTTTTCTTTATGCGGTGTCATTAAATACTCTAAATAAGATCGGTCGTAATCACCCCCGCCAAAAATATAATCTTCTTCAACCGGATTGGGAATTCCGTAAGAGGGTGGAATATCGGGAAGCAGAGGCTGCGTTCCCGGAAATTTGACATGCCCTGTGAAATAATCATATTCAAGTCTGGTCTGGCCGGCATAAGAACCGCGATCAATCGTGAATTTTCTTCCCGATTCGATTATTTGATAAACCGCTTGAAACCATAAATCAGGCAAATCGCGTGCTTCAATTTTTTGTACATTCATATCTAGGAGTTACGCAGTCAGCTAAAAAGCATAGGCAGGCTCTGCCAGATACGCCCTGACAGCATTCCGGATAATACGATTTTCAGCTTCGAACCGGCTATGGCCGGTTTTCAGACTGAAGACTTCGAATCTCAGAAAGGTTCGTACAGACAAACCTATATGGT
>JAUCGF010000086.1 GCA_030378005.1 Desulfococcaceae bacterium HSG9
AATGCAAGGCGATTTATATCAGGTCGATAAAGAACCATTGTTAAACTTACCATTCTTAAACCCAAGCGTAGAAGTTCAAAATAAGATAGCTTTATTTGTGTCTCAAATAATTAGTAACAAACAAAAAGAAATAGATTATTTATGTCTATTAGAAGAAGCAAAAGAGGCAAACAATTTTGATAGAGAAATTCAATTATCAAAAGCATTAGAAAAAATATCTCAAAACATTTTAAAGTTTGAAAGCGATATTGATGTAAACATTTATAAACTTTATGATTTAACGGATGAAGAAATAAAAATCGTAGAATCTGAAACTTAAAACACAACCCATGGTACAGCATACGACCGAACCGCATTTTATAACGTAGTTCGCCATGAAACAGGTTGCTTTACAGAGAAATAAGGTAAAGGGATAGATCAGTATTTCAGCTACTAAGGTTTAAATTCTAAAATAAGGTTTAATGGTTACTGATAATTTAAAAAGCAGTATCAGGCACATCCAAAATTATAAAGGAAAGGTCAGCAAATGAAAGTGAACATTCGAGATTTTTTATCAGAATTTACTGAAAATGAATTAAAGGAAGCGGGGATATTAAAAACTAAACTTAATTTTTTAAAGGGTCCAAGTACCCCGCCATTACTTGAATTGATGAAGTCAAAAAATATTCAACGTGTGGAATTTCCTATAGAAGAAGGATGGTTCTTAGATGTTGACGGGCAGTTTTCTAATCCTTATTCACGCGAAATTAAAAGAGGAAATATAGCGGAATTGTCTAAACCGGGAAATGTATTTGACCAAACCAATGAATTTATAAATCCCTACTTTAAAAGCAAAAAAAATCCATCTGAAAAATCAGCAAGCCCAAAAAATGATGCTGAGACTCATGCGGCGAGGGAAGTTACTACTGAAAGTGACAACACGTTTCAAGAGTCGGACGCAGATGGAAGCGAGGCTGGGTCTGAAACTTCAGCAAGTACCAATAGTGGCGATACGCTTGAAGAGTTGGCTGCAAATGGAAGCAAGTCTGGGGTTGAATTAGAAAAATATAACCCATTTCCTTTTGATGCAGAGAAGATTTCCATTACCAATAAACCAATCCCGCTTGCAACAATGATTCACAGGTTAGGCCAAAAAACCATTACTGCTCCACAAATTCAGCGTCGTGCTGGTATATGGGACGATGGCCAACAAAGCCGATTTATTGAGTCATTAATGTTAAAAATACCGGTTCCCATTTTTTATATGGCAGAAGACGAGAATGGTCATTGGAAAATTGTTGACGGCCTTCAGCGTGTAACTACAATCAAGAAGTATGTGTTAGACGGTGAGCTTGTGCTAAAAGAACTTGAGTTTTTGCGTAAATTTGAGAGTAAAAAATTTGATGACCTGCCCCAGCAATTCCAGAACCGAATATTAGAGACAACATTTCAATTTGCCATTATTAATCCTTCCACCCCGCAAAATGTACAACGAAATGTATTTAACCGCCTTAATACAGGAGGTATTCCGCTTAACCAACAAGAAATCAGACATGCGCTTTATTCTGGGCCGCTATTTGATAAATTATTGGACGAGCTTGTCCGCTCAGAAGATTTTAAAACAGCAACTGCGAAAAGTGTGGATGACAGCCGAATGGGTGGTTGTGAACTTATTCTACGATTCTTTGCATTCCTTATACATGGGGTTGAATCCTATCCGAAAAGCGGAGACATGGATGGTTTTCTCAGTGTAACGATGCAAATTATAAGCTTCATGCCAAAACATCCCCCAATAGAACTTTCCAAAATATTTAATAAAGGTATAAGTATCAAATACTGTACTTATGATAAACTGAGAGAACTTTTTTACCTCGCTATGAAACGCTCAAGCGAACTGTTTGACAAACACGCATTTCGAAAAGCTGGGCCTACTCGGTCGCGCAAGACGCCTATCAACAAATCATTGTTTGAAACATGGTCTGTGCTTTTATCCGAAATGGAAGAAGAAAAATTTAAGTCGCTTTCAAAGCATAAGGAACGTCTTTACGAATTATTAGAAGCTGCGACTTATCATAGCGCCTCAAAAGAGGAATTAAGCGGATATATTTCACGCGAGAGTCATACATTGCCAAATGTCAGAAAAAGATATCAAATTTTCAATAATATTATTACAATCGCAACAGGATCGTATGATTTGGATGATGCGAAGGAAATAATAAACAAGAAAACCGGCCTTGAAAATGCCCTTGATGACATACTGAATAATAATATGGAGGATTCTCATGATTGAAAAGTTAGAAATTAAAGGATTTAAATGTTTTGATAACGAAAAGTTCGATGTCACTCCGCTTACGCTCTTGTCCGGCCTGAACAGTTCTGGCAAGAGTACGTTTTTACAGGCGATAAGATTGGTATGCGGCTATAAAAATCCTTTGTCCGGCTATGGACCGCTTTCTGAGTTGGTATCTTCTCGGCATAAAGATTTCAAAATTTCAATGATTGCAAGCGGGGAGGAATATGTATTTGAGCATCCCAAAGCAAAGAAATCTGACGGTAAATATGATGTTCCGATATTAACCTCCTATATTTCTGCCGCTCGTCTGGGGCCGGAGTTGCATCTTCCTATTGGTGAAGGTGATGAAAGCAGTGAAAATGTTGGGGTAAAAGGTGAATATGTTCTTGATTTTTTGGAACGTCATAACGAATTGGCAGGATTGCCTGAAATTCTTCAACAGTCTGAAGCCAAAAGCAATACAGTGGAGAAAAATGTCTCAGCCTGGTTAAGCATAATTTCTCCAGGTATCGAATTTGAATGGAAACCCATGAAGAAAGCTGATTTAATCAGAGCTGAATACAGCCAGCACCGTCCAAACAACGTAGGCTTTGGCGTATCTTACACTTTGCCCATTATTGCCAATGTGCTTGGATATGCATCAATGGTAGCTAATGAAGAGCAACGCTCCCCACTCTTGATGATAGAGAATCCGGAAGCCCATTTGCATCCGGCCGGACAGACTCAGATCGGTAAATTTCTTGCCCGAGCCGCTTCATGCGGGGTTCAGGTCATAGTTGAAACGCACTCAGACCACCTTCTGAACGGGATACGGTTGGCAGTTAAAGATGAGATACTGGAATCACAAGATGCGACTTTCTATTATTTTCATTACGATTTCGACGAAGAACGAACTTTCGTTCAACAGCCTGTGATTGATGAAGATGGATATTTCGATGAATGGCCCGACGGCTTTTTTGATGAAACTGAAAAAAACCTCGAAAGGATTTTATAATTATGTTGAGAGTATTTTTCAACCCTTATCCCGGCAAGGCTGCTGACTATGAAGCTGGCAAAAAGAGCCTGCTTGCGACTGCGAATACCTGTTTTAAATTATTTAAAAATAAACAAGTAAAAGTAAATAATCCTGAGGGAGATGACTCTATAAAATGTTTTACCTTAGCTGAAGATAAGCAAGGCGCTTGGTATAGACCTTCAGATTTCATAAGGAAATATTCGGGCCGGGAACAGGCTTTGATCACAAGGTTCTTTCTCTTGTTCGATAAAGGTTCACGAGTAAAAATTGATGATCTTTCTATATGCGAAGACTGGGAACTATGCGATCTTAACTTTGCTGCACCTATACTTGAATATGCCTTACGCCAAGACGGCATGGCCATAACAATTTCAGATGACAATGATTGGAAAACCGATTTTTTTTCCTTTATCGACCAACCAAATGAGTTGCCCAACATTCATGGCCAAAATGATCACTCTCCTTTGCAAGATTGGATACAAAAATGGAATGACCGAAACTTATCATTTCAATCTTCATTAGAACAAAACTTCAATATCCTGTTCTGCAAGGGCGCGTCAAAGAGATGCTTTCCATCCGGATCTGAACAAAAAGGTATTATCAATGCCTTAAACAATGCAAAAAACGCTGGCTACGAAATTAACAGCGATTTAATAAAAGTTTTCAAAACAAGATATGGCAATATCCGTGAGTTAAGGTCTTATGGTGACGGTGTCAGAATATTTTTTGTGTTGAAAGACAGTCGGCCGGTTATTGGAGGATTTTACCGCAAGTCTGCTTCGATTAGCCAAAATAAGGCTGGTGATCAAGCGGCAAAGCGTTTAAATAGTCAAGGCTATCTGTCTTGATGTCATAATTTCAGTACGGACACAAAGGAGATCAAAGCATGAGCCTCGTCCCTGCTTTTGATATCGATACCAGCCCGTTGGACGGCAAAAATCTGATTGAAGCCAGCGCCGGAACCGGCAAAACCTATACCATTGAGGGTGTTTTCAATCGTTTGATTGTGGAAAAAGACATCGCTGTGGAACGGATACTGGTAATAACTTTTACCGAAGCCGCGACCGCGGAACTCAAAGAACGCATTCGCGGAAAACTGGCATCCGAACTGTCCCATCTGATGGAAACATGCGCCGCAGATATGACCATTCATAAAGAACGCCTTCAAAACGCATTGCGCAATTTCGATGAAACCGCCATATTCACAATCCACGGTTTTTGTATGCGCGCCTTGCAGGAAAACTCTTTTGAAAGCGGCAGCCTTTTCGACACCGAACTGGTTGCGGATCAATCCGATCTAATCCTTGAAATTATCGAAGATTTCTGGCGTAATCATGTTTACGACGCTCCCTTGCTTTGGGGGCGTTACCTCAAGAATAAAACCAGCCCGTCAGCCCTTCAGACTGAATTCGGAAATAAGATCGGCCTGCCCTATCTGAAACTAATTCCGGCCGCTCAACCATCAGATAAAGAACAGCTAAAAAAACTTGAAGATCAATATACAGGTCTTTTTCAAAAAGTACGCCAGACATGGACACAAACAAAGAATGAAGTTAAAACTATTCTGTGTGACAAAAGTACCGGACTTTATAAAAACCAATACAATCCTGAGTCGATCCCCCAATGGATTGTGGCAATGGATAATTTCCTGAACTCCGCCGCCGGAATCAAGTTGCCGGATAAATTTGTCAAATTCTGCACCAGTGGTTTGAAAGTGAAAAAAGGTAAACAAAAACCCCAACACATTCTTTTCGACCAATGTGAACATCTCAAGACTGTATGTGAGTCTTTGAACGCGCTATACAATGAGAAATTTATCGCATTTAAGCATTCTTTGTATGGTTATCTGCGCACTGAACTCAAGCTTAGAAAGCAAAAGCAGAATATTCGATCTTTTGACGATCTCCTGCTCGATCTGTGGCAGGCGCTTCAATCCGACTCAGGCAATGCCCTGGCCGAAAGTATCCGAAATAAATATGATGCGGCCATGATTGATGAATTTCAGGATACCGATCCGGTCCAGTACGAAATATTCACCCGTATCTTTGACTATGAAAAAATCCGATTTTTCCTGGTGGGAGATCCCAAACAAGCTATTTACAGCTTTCGCGGCGCGGATATTTTTGCCTACCTGAATGCGAAAAGACAGATAAACCACCAGTCATCCCTGAAACACAACTGGCGCTCCGAATCAGGACTGCTGCAAGCAGTGAACGCCTTTTTTGACCGTAACTCACCTCCTCCTTTTCTTTATGAGGATATCGGTTTTGAACCCGTGCATGCACCGAATCAGGAACTCAAGCAAAAATATGATGCGTTGCTCATCGACGGTCGGAATGAAGCCCCTTTGCATATTTGGCAATTGGATTCCACTCAATTTAAACCGAATGAACTTTATTATTCAAAGCCGGGCAATCCGATTAATAAAGGAGCCGCCAAACAACGCATCTATCGGGCGACAGCAGCAGAAATCGGGCGATTGCTGACCATGGGAAAGACCGGAAAAGCCGTTATCAAAACGAATGTCAAGCTAAACAACCGGTTTGCTTCATCAGAAAAAGGCATCACGCCCGGTGACATCGCTGTGCTGGTTTTACGCAATCAGGAAGCGCTTGAGATGCAGCAGGCGCTTGGAGATGCAAATATCCCCAGTGTCCTGCACACCACAAAAAATGTTTTTGACTCGCATGAAGCGCTTGAACTTCAGCACATTCTAATCGCCCTGGCCGAACCGGGCCGGGAAAATCTGCTCAAAGCGGCACTGGCCACGGATATTTTGGGAATTGACGGCAACGCTCTGGATGAGTGTGTTCAAAACGAAGCACAGTTTGAAGATCGGATGGCACGTTTTTTGGAATACCATGAATCATGGGAAAAAAAGGGATTTATGCCGATGTTCAGGACATTTCTGATCGAGGAAAAGGTGATGCCCCGGCTGATCGCTTTCAGAGACGGTGAGCGCCGTATCACCAACCTGTTGCATCTTGCGGAAATCCTTCACCGAACTGTTTTTGAACAGCATTTGGGCATTGCCGAGCTTGTGAACTGGATGGCGCAACCCAAAGAAGACGATTCCGCAGAAGAATACCTCGTGCGCCTTGAAAGTGATGCTGACGCCGTTCAACTGGTCACCGTGCATAAAAGCAAAGGATTGGAATATCCTGTCGTCTTTTGTCCGTTTTTATGGGATGATTTTAATGCCAAGCCCCCCTATTGCTTTCATGAAGAGGATAATTCTGTCACGGATAATCGTGCTCCTGTCCGCTTTGTGATGGACCTGGCATCCAAGCGAGACAACAAAAATAAAACAGTCAGCCAAAAACTGGCGGAAAAAGAACGTCTCGCTGAAAACCTGCGCCTGCTTTATGTGGCACTGACCCGTGCGCGTAACCGCTGCTATCTGACTTGGGGACGGATAAACCAAGTCGGTGCCTCTGCAATGGCTTTTCTGCTGCACGCAACGGATGAAGCGCATGATGATCAGGTGAAAGCGGCCAGTCTGAATTTTAACGCCTCAGATGACAAAGAAATCGGAGAAGCGCTCGAACAATTGCGCCAAAAAGCCGTAAATCAAATCAAAATTACCGATATAACCCGATTGGCAGCCCTGTCGGGGCAGTCTTTTAATCCCGCCCATGACGCTTCAGACAATCTGTCATATCGTTCTTTCAACACACGAATTGAGGAAAATTACCGCATCGGCAGCTACTCCTCCCTGGTTGCCGGCGGCTATTCAGGAACATCGGGAACATCTGTTGAAGAACCGGAGCTGCCCGACGAGCATACTATTTTCACCTTTCCACGGGGGGCCATGCCCGGTGAATGCATGCATTCGATTTTTGAGGACCTGGATTTCACGGAAACCGACCGGCAGGTTATCGACGATCTGATCAAAACCAAACTCGAAAAATACGGTTACGACCCGGTAATATGGGGAGATTCCATCGCAGGTATGGTTGAAAACACCCTGTCAGTCAAACTTGATGATAATTTCAGATTGAACAAAATATCCGCACAGAATCGTATTACAGAGATGGAGTTTTTTTTTCCAATCAAGGCATTATCACCGGATAAACTGGCCGCCCTTTTTTCAAAACAGCCCTCAAAACATCCCTGCAAATTTTCAAATAGCGATGTCGCCTCCGGTTTTAAAGCCCTCTCTTTTAAGCAATTGAAAGGCTACATGCACGGATTTATCGATCTGGTATTCCAACACGACGGCCGGTTTTATATCATCGACTGGAAATCCAACCACTTAGGCAATACGGCAGCGCACTACACAACCGAGATTCTCAATCAAAACATGCTCGACCACTATTACAATCTTCAATACCACTTGTATGTCGTCGCACTGCACCGCTATTTAGAGCGGAGCCTTCCCGGATACGATTATAAAACCCATTTCGGCGGTGTGTATTATCTTTTCCTGCGCGGCATTGACCCGAAGCATCATGGATCCGGTGTTTTTTATGACCGGCCTGTTGCCGGGCTTGTTGAGGAGTTGAGTTGTTTATAGTCTATACCGGTCAGTCGTAAACAAACACTACTCATGCGAATTAAGGGTTGAATTCGACTATGTAAATTCAAGGAATTACCAGCCTGTTTAAATCAATGCTCTGGCATAACCCGACCTAACCCATTATTTTATATTGTATCTGAAATGTTCAACCCCTAAATCTCCGCCTTGTCCGCCGCACTGTGTGTAATCCGACACCGTACGCGATTGAACAGCCCTGTATAATATGAAAGGTTTATAAAGTTTTTGATTTTTCATATCAAGTCTGTTAATCGTAATGGGAAATTTATTTAGTCACAATATTTACCGGTAATCTAACAAAATATAGTATCAGTAGATCGAAAAGTTTTTGAAAGGTGACGAACGGCATGTCTGTTTTCAGCTCCGTAGGAGCGGCATATTTGTAGAATCCGAATCCCCCGTGTCCACTGAGTCCCGTAGGGACGGCATATTCCGATGAAGACATGCCGTCCCTACGGGACTGGGACTCAAAAAAGGGGTACGGGGCTGACATCTGCTACAAACATGCCGTTCCTACGGAACTTTTAAGGAACTTTTCGATCTACTGAGTATTGGCATTTCATTTTTTATTAACTTTTACACGAACAAGGAGTTATTATGGGTAAAAAATTAATTTTAGTGTTATTGGCAACTGTTTTTCTGTTCACTACTTTCAGCCTGGCATTTGCGGAAGAGAAAGGCAATCCTCGCAAGGGTAAATTTTTGTTCGGCAAAAAATGCATCACCTGTCATAAAAAAAGTGCCAAAGCTGAAGAGTTGAGCCTTTCCGGTAAAACCATAGACCAAAAGAAAAATGCAGAGGGTAAAAAGTTGACCCCTTCCAGTAAAACCATAGACCAAAAGAAAAATGCAGAGGGTAAAAAGTTGACCCCTTCCAGTAAAGCCATGGACCAAAAGAAAAATGCAGAGGGTAAAAAGTTGACCCCTTCCAGTAAAACCATGGACCAATGGGTAACCGCATTTAAAAAAGAAACAATTGATACGTATAAATGCAAAGATGAATTCGCCAAACTGAAAGAATCAGATGTGTATGATATTTTCATCTATTTGCATAAAAACGCGGCAGATTCGCCACCACCGCTGAAATGTGAATAAGTGATTGTAACCCAATAATTTTACCATATTGGACGATTATTTAACGCAAATGGTATTACAAGGAAACGAGACCAAATCAAATGCTTTCAAACCTGATTTTTCTTGCGGGAAGAAACGCACTTAAAAAAATCCGCTCCGGCGGCCTGAACCCGGATGATGTCAAAGTAATCGCCGGTGCGGCCGGCGGTCCTAAATGGCTTATTTTAGGGCAATTAGACCGAGTTATGTTTTCAACCTGGTTTTCAGGAAGGCAACAACCCCTGTTTCTGGTAGGATCATCATCAGGCGCCTGGCGGTTTGCAGCGGTTTGCCGGTCTGACCCGGTTGCCGCTTTAGATCAGTTTGAAGACGCCTACATTCACCAGTTTTATCACCGCAAACCGACGCCGCAAGAGGTCAGCATCCAAGGCAGGCGTATTTTGAACAGTTTTATGGGAGGCAAGGGTTCCAACGAGGTGTTAAAACATCCCTATTTGAGATTAAACATAATGGGTGTGCGTTGTCATGGGCTTACAGCGAGTCATTCCGAAATACCCCAAATGATCGGCTTTATGATCGCAGCATTGTTAAACGCTATCAGCCGTAACTGCTTGAAACTATTTTGCGAGCGAACCCTGTTTTCTGATTTCAGAGATATTGCGCCATTTTTTGTAACAGATGAATTGCCTGTTCAGCGGGTTGCTTTGACTGCCCAAAACGTTATGCCTGCGATGATGTCTTCGGGTTCGATTCCGATTATTATGTCCGGTGTGTGTGATATTCCCGGCGCTCCCAAAGGCGTTTATCGGGATGGCGGCATCACCGATTATCATGTCGCCCCTTCTTTTGATGGGGAAGACGGTATTGTTCTGTTACCGCATTACACGGATCGGATTATTCCCGGGTGGTTGGATAAAAAACTGACCTGGCGCAAACCTGACAGTAATTGCACGGACAATTTGCTTCTCGTAGCGCCTTCGCCGGAATTTCTCAGTAAATTGCCATTGCAAAAAATACCGGACCGCACTGATTTTAAAAGGTTTCATGGCCGTGACAATGAGCGGCTGGACTATTGGTATAAGGCCGTTGCAATGAGCCGGTATTTGGCGGATGATTTCATGGAAGCGGTTCTTTCCGGAAAAATCAGGAAGCGGGTGCGGCCCCTTTGAAGTCAGATGATCAGGGCGATTTGTCCAATTCACGCCGAGAAAGGAATCCGTATCTCATATAACTGACTGAGCGACATAATTATGAAAGGAAATTTGATGAAAAGAAAAATAATATCCATCCTTTTATTGATATGCATGCTTATTTTTTCAACTGCTTATGAAGCAATCGCAAAACGCGGGACTGTGGTGCGATTGAAACAATCTGACAGTATGAACGCACCGTTTGCCAAGGAAGTGGAATTATATACCTCCAGCCATGCCCTGGTGATCGGTATCGACGCCTACACCCACTGGTCCAGGCTAACCAATGCCGTAAAAGATGCCAAACACGTCGCCAAAGTGCTTGAAGCCATGGGCTTTGAAGTTGATCTTCAAAAAAATTTGAAATCTGCTGATTTGGAAAAGGTTTTAAAGTCGTTTTTTATCCGTAAAGGAAAAAATAAAAACGCGCGTCTTTTTGTATGGTTTGCCGGTCATGGGCATACGATTGACGGCGAAGGTTTCCTTGTGCCGGCGGATGCGGCTTCAGCCACAGATGAACTTCTGTTCATGGAAAAAGCGCTCGCCATGCGACGTTTCGGCTCATTTATGCGTTTTGCAAAATCAAAACATGTGTATGCCGTATTTGATTCGTGCTTTTCAGGCTCCATTTTTCATGTAGCGCGTTCGCGTCCGCCGGCCACAATTACGCAAGTAACAACAAAGCCGGTGCGTCAATATCTTTCCTCCGGAGATGCAGAGCAACAGGTGTCGGATGATGGCACATTCAAAGAACTGTTTATCAACGCGCTTCAGGGTGAAGAACCGGCGGATGCCAACCAAGACGGTTATCTGACCGCCAGTGAACTGGGCATGTTCCTTACGTACCGGTTAACCAATCTGACGAATTCGAGACAAACGCCGCGCTACGGTAAAATGCAAGATCAAAAATACGATAAAGGCGATTTTGTATTTGTACTGCCTGCTGAAACTGACATGCCAAGCAGTGGTGGAGTAAAATTTGACGATATTATCACTTGGGGTAAATGGCAGCAAGCAAGAGATGAGGAATACCAAAAAGCAAAAGAAATTGATAGCAGTAAATATATCAGTTCAAAAGGGAAAACAGCAGTCTGGAAGCGCTTTCGATCTGCAGTCGCCAGTGACAACCCGTTCAGCCAGGACGATGAGAAGATGCGCGCGTATGCTGCAAAGCGGGTTTTGCACTGGCAGAATGTGAAAGCTGAAAAGCCAGTTAAAACCCAAAAAACCGATATAAAGGCGAAAGAGATCAATCGTGACGGCCGTTTCATCGCTTATGATGATGAAACTGTTAAGGATACCAAAACAGGCTTGATATGGGCGGCCAACGATAACGAAAAAGATATTAACTGGAAAGATGCCAAGCAATATTGTGAAAATTATACAGCAGGGGGTTATACGGATTGGCGGTTGCCCACAATAGATGAATTAAAAGGCATTTATAATTCTGAAAGCAGTTATATGATGGATTGTGCTTTTGACTATAAAGTTTATACAACTGAATTTATTCATACTTCCTGTTGGGGTGTGTGGACATTAGACATACGTAACACCAAGGCTGCCATCTTCGATTTCAACGACGGCAACGGCTACTTGGACTCGCAGTTCAGCTCCGTCGGCTTCCGGGTGTTGCCAGTACGCGGAGGAAAAAGTAAACCTGATTTGAAAGAATCTACAACAAAAGTGCAAGAGTCCAATCGCGACGGCCGTTTCATTGCTTATGACAATGGAACTGTGAAAGATACCAAAACAGGCTTAATATGGGCGACAGAAGATAACGGGAAAAACATTGACTGGAAAGATGCCAAAAGGTATTGTAAAAATTATAAAAATGGGGGGTACATTGATTGGCGGCTACCGACACTTGATGAATTGGAACAGTTATATGATAAGGCCATCGAAAAAAAGTACAAAATCACTCAATTAATCACTTTAACTCGTTGTTGTGCTTGGACTTCAGATATAAGTGGTTCCGAGGCTGCTTACTACAACTTCTACTACGGCTACCGCATCTGGATTCCACAGTCTCAATCCACCGACCGCCGGGTGTTGCCGGTGCGCGTCGGCAAATGAAAACTAGATTATTTGGAAATTCGATCATTTAATGTATTGATGACGGTATTGTAAAAAGACCGGAATGCGTCATTTTTATCATTTCCCACCTAATGATTTTATGGGTTGTGAGCCTGATTTTTATAATTCTGACTTTTTACGAAACCATCAATAGTAAAAAAGGGTAAAATTAATTATCTAAACGAAGGAGGAAAAAATGCGTAAATTATTTTTAGTAATTGTATGTATGGCCGCGTTAGAATTAATTTTTCATGAAGATGTTGTATATCCATCTGATAAAAATGAGGTCGAATGTACAGATGAGTCAACAATTCAAAAAAAAGCACCTAAAGATTTGAATTTAAAGGAAGCTATTATGCTTGCATTGCGAGACAATAGAAATATTGAAATTGCCTATATTGATAGAGTTGCAGAAAAATTTGACTTAAAAATAGCCGAAAGTAAATTTTTACCGGATTTAAAATTGATTGGAGAGCTTGGTTATAACAAAAACAATGAAGAGGCAACAGAAAGTTCGACGAGTGCCGTCATACCGATGATTGAAGAAAAAATACCTACGGGCGCCACCTTAAGATTTAGCTGGGACCATAGTAATTTACACAATGAAGATGATAGTTTTTGGAGTGATTCTGATGATAAATTGCTTTTCTCATTAAAACAACCCTTGCTTAAAGGTGCCGGTATTAAGGTCAACGAAGCCTCCCGGCGGATAGCCAGGCTCAAAGAACGACAAAATATACAGGAACTTAAATCTGATTTGATTGAAACAATAACTGAGACTATTGTTGCTTATCACAAATTGACTAAAGCTTCAGAAGAAAAGAAAATCGAAGGTGATGCATTCAAATGGGCAAATGAAAATATATTAAAATTCATTAACAACGCTAAAGCGTACAAAAAAGATACATATAATGAGGGTTTAATACAGGCCAAAGCTGATGCGGCAAGTAGGTGTTCAAATCGCGTAATTGCTCAAATGGAACAATCAAAAGAAAATCTTAATTTGATAAAATATTTAGAATTAAATCAGAAGATTGACATTCAACCTTCAGATGAAATATCAATTAACAATAACTTACAAATTGATATGAAAAAGCCGAAAATTGAAGATTTTACGCAAATTGCATTACATAATCGGCCAGACTTTTTAAAGCTGAAAATGGATAATGATATTGCAATGATTGATCTGATGCTTGCTAAAAATGAGCAACTATGGGATTTATCACTTGACGCAACTTATACTAAAAACAACGAAGAAGAAAATGATGAAGGAGAATGGTGGGTGGGTGCCAAACTCATTATACCAATATATGGGCCTAAAGATTTGATAAAAAAGAAGAGATACTTGAATGCAAAAACGGTTCTGAAAAAAAATGAAGTTTCAATTGACGATTTGAAAAATGATATTGAAATTGATTTGAAAAATACGATTCTAAATGCACAATCAAATCATTTCTTGCTAAAAGCGGCTAAAAGAGAACGAAAACTCTCAGCGGAAAAACTCAGATTGGAACAAAAAAAGTTAGACGAGCAACGTCTTAGTGATTTTGATATGTGGAAATTAATAACCTTTCACACTGATTTTGTAACTGCCTTGAAAAATGAAACTAACGCAAAATTCGACTATTTGGATGATCTCGTTTATCTTGATAAATTGCTTGGGAGAACTCTGGACACATGGAATATTGAATTTGAAACAGAAAGAAATGAAATAGAAAAGGAAGTTGAAGAAGTGAGATAAAGATTATCAGCTTCCACACTCAATTATGGGCTTCCTTCATTTGACGGTTTAAATTTAGGAGTGCCAAACTTCCAGTTTGGCATACAGCGCCTGCTACTGCTAAACTGGAAATTTAGCACTCCACTGAAAAGTGTAAACTACTTTTAGGCTATTATTTATGAAGGCTGTCCAATTACGTTATTTTAAATTTTGTCATTCGCTTGAATATGCTAAAACGGTTGTTCCTCTCGTTAGCATAATGTTATTAATTTTATCCGCATCCGCCATCGCTGATGACAACCGCGGCAGTGTTATACGCATACGCAGCCAATATGACGGTGCCGCGCTACGCAAAGAATACGCACGGGGAACCAACCATGCTCTGGTCATCGGGATTGACAACTACACGCATCGCAATCATCCGGATTTAAAAAACGCCGTGAATGACGCCCAAGCAGTCGTCAATCTGTTGCAAAAGAAGTATTTTTTTGAACCTGCAAATATTGTCTTTCTGAAAAATGAAAGAGCCACCAAAGAACGGATCATGCAGGAATTTCGCGACCTGGTTAAAACAAAGGTGCAAAAGGGAGATAATATTTTTATATATTATGCCGGGCACGGATGGTACGATGAAACCTGGGATATCGGCTATTGGATCACTTCCGAGGCGTCCGACCCTTCAACCTACCTGGAAAATACGATGATCACCAAATTTATTGCCGCTTTGGATCGCCGAGAGGCCCGCCATGTGCTGCTAGTTTCGGACTCCTGTTTTTCCGGTGCGCTGACGCGCGCTCATGATGCCGTTGAAACGGACATTGACGATCGTGTTTTCAAGGAAAAATATAAAAAGCCATCACGTAGTGTCATCACATCCGGCGGGCTGGAACCGGTGGCGGATGGCGGTAAAAACGGGCACAGCATTTTTGCATACTATTTTCTTAAAATTATGGAACAAAACGCTTACCCGTACTTGAGTGGAAAACAACTGGGTGTGGCTGTTGAAGAATTAGTGTCTCGAAATTCGAACCAAACCCCTGAACATCGCTATATCCACGGTGTGGGAGATGAAAAAGGTCAATTTTTCTTTATTAACCAACATTCCGTTAAAATATCCACACCGAAACAAGGCGATGTCTCTTTCGATGATATTCTTAAACAGGGCAAGTTGAAGCAAAGTTGGAGTGAATGGCAGCAGAAACGGAATAAAGAGTATCAACAAGTAAAAGCGATTGACGAAAATAAATATATTAGCGCACAAGAAAAAGCGGAAGCCTGGCGGCGTTTTAAATCAGTGCTTGAAAATGACAACCCATTTAGCCAAGATGATGACAAAATGCGCGCGTATGCCGCAAAGCGGGTTTCGCACTGGCAGAATATAAAAGTTGAAAAGCCAATTAAAACCGAAACAACCGAATTAAAGCCTCCTGCGATAGGTGCCGCAACAAAGGCAAAAGAAATTAATCGAGACGGTCGTTTTATTGCATACAAAAATGGAACGGTGAAAGATACCAAATCAGGTTTAATATGGGCGGCCAAAGACAATGGGGAAGACATTGACTGGAAAGATGCCAAAAAATATTGTGAAAATTATAAAGCAGGGGGCTATACGGATTGGCGCTTACCGACAATAGATGAATTGGAAGGTATTTATGACTCTAATAGCAGTTATGCAATGGATTGTAATAATGACTACAAAATTCATACAACCAAATCAATTCATATTTCCTGCTGGCGGGTGTGGTCCTCAGATATACGTGGTTCCGAGGCTGCCTACTTCGATTTCTACCGCGGCTCGCGCATCTGGTATCGCCAGTCTTATTCCGTTTACCCCCGGGTTTTGCCGGTGCGCGGAGGCAAATGACCATTTGATTATTTGGAAATTTGTTCATTTAAAGTATTGATTATTTAAGGTAAGGGGGTGCAGGGGGAAATCCCCCTGTACGCGATTTTTTTTTAAGTTGTTTTCCAACCCATTTTGTTCAAAAAGTGACCCAAGAAAGGAGTACATAATGGATATTCAAATTGCCTTCATCATCTATCTGATTTTATACCGTATGGCGATCATCGCCGTTGGCGCGCTCAGTATCACTCAGGGCTATCGCCTGTTTTCCAGAGTCGTTGGTAGCCAAAGCAAAGATGCGACGGAATCATCGTCAAAATCGGATAGCCCGACAGAAGCAAAAATCAAACTGTCGGGCATGGAATTTAACTTCAAGAGCGCCTCTCCGGGCTTATTTTTTACCTTTTTTGGCGTGGTCGTTATTTTAGTGATGATTGTCACCGGCGGGCCGGAATTAACCATGAAAACGCTGGAAAAGGGCAACGCTATGACGATGCGCGGAGAAACAGACCCATTTACCGCCGAACTCAAAGCAGCACGCCAGCATGTCAGCAGCAAAGAATTCGATGAAGCGGCCCGACAATACCGCAAAGCCTTAAAAATCGCCTCTGAAGCAATGAATGAACTGGCCTGGGTTTATCTGCAAAAAGATGATGCCAATCTTGAAGACGCTCTGGCGCTTTCCGAGATGGCCGTGAAATATTCGCAAATTGATACCCAAAGCGCCAATCATTTGGACACCCTTGCGGATATTCTTTATAAAAAAGGGGAATTTAAAAAAGCGTTGGATGCCATCGAAAAGGCTGCTGCGTTGGATAGTAAATATAAGGATAAAGTCGCTAAATTTAGACAAGCGGCTAAGTAATGGAACAGCGCGGTATTTTAGCGAAAGACCGTTCTGCGGCTACCGACATAAGCCGGGATACTAAATGTAGTCGTAGGTTGGGTTGAGGAACGAAACCCAACGAATTCAGGCTGATGTTGGGTTTCGTTCCTCAACCCAACCTACGTCTGTCCTGCCTTATGTGGGTAGCCCCGTTCCGCTACGCTTAACTTTCGCACTTCCCGCATGTCAGTACAATTTTACTGCTCGTTACGAACTAAAACATAACCAAACCCGGAGAGATTCCATGCTAAAAATTAGGCCCATTCTCATTTATGCTTTCATTCTCATCGCCTTTGCCACAAACGCCCAAAGTGCTGAAAAACACGCGCTTTTAATCGGCATCAATGATTATCGGGGAACCAATTTGGATCCCCTGCAAGGTTGCGTCAATGATGTTGAGTTAATCAAAGAAATACTGCACAACAAATACGAATTCAAAGACGAACGAATAACGGTTCTCAAAAATGCCGACGCCAAGCACACCGATATCGAAAAGGCAATCCGCAACCTGTGCGCACGAATCCGGCCGGGCGATGCCGTGTATATTCATTACTCTGGTCATGGTTCGTTTCGGTCAGATTTGAACAATGAAGATGAACGCGAAAAGCAAGATCAAACCTGGGTGTCTTATGGCGCGCGTAGCGGACGCTTTGCAGGTATCGACAATCATGACATCTTAGATGATGAACTCAATGAATGGTTGCAACCCGTGTTTGCCAAAACGCAGCAGGCGATCTTTGTATCCGATTCCTGCCATTCCGCCAGTGTTACGCGCGGTGATGTCGTGATGCGGGGCGGTCCGCCGGATGAAAAGGCTCATCCCCTTGCCATCAGAAAATCAAAATCGGCAAAATTCAAAACCGGTGTGCGCATCGGCGCGGCGCGTGATGATGAAAAGGCCGGTGAAGCCGATTTTCAAAATGGGAAACGGCACGGTCTGTTTACTTATTATTGGGCCAAGGCGCTGGAACAGGCGTGTCCGGGCGCTGCCTGGAGCGATCTTTTTAAAAAGGTCAGCGCCCAGGTCAACTGCCGAAACTCCAAACAACGACCGCAAATGCAAGGGATGGGTGAGCTAACCGTGTTCAGTGGTGATTTTAAACCGACACCGAATAAGATTTTGGTTAGCGAAGTAGTTGGAACTGAAGCTCAAATCGACGCCGGTTTTCTGTCCGACGTCACAATCGGATCAATCTACAAGTTGTATGATCCTCAAAACCTGACGAGAAGTAACCTGCCGTCAATCAAAATCACAGAGGTGCATCCTTTTCACAGCACCGGCCAGATTAGCGGAACTATTCGGCCTGACAGTCTGGTGACTGAAGCGTTTCACAATTATAAACTCCAACCAATCCCTGTATTTCTAAATGCCGATTTTCCTCAGGGAGCCGACGAAAAACTGCTCGAAAAGCTGCGGGTGCTGATAAACAGTGACAACCTTCCCGAATTTGAACTCACAACTGCTCAGAACGGCTGTCAGATCGTACTTTACATTTTAAGACCACAGAAGCAAAACGGCGCATATCTCAAGAAAGATGCGCACGATTCACTGCCTCGCTCTTTTGAGAAACAGCCGCCTCAATTGTGGCTGTCAGACAAATTTGAACAACCTTTGGGGCAAGCGGACGGCATTCCCTTGGGTGATTCAGATGACGGATTCGATGTGGTGAAAAAAACCTTAAAAAATATCGCCCGCGTCAGAGAAATAAAACAATTAGCTTCGGATCGGGTTGCGAATGTGAAATTGTCAGCGGTTGTATGGGAGCCGGCAGATATGTGCCTTAAAAACTCACCCGATTGTTTGAAGTTCGATGATGGCAGGATGTTTAAAAAACAAGGCGAATACAGTGCCGCCGAGATCGCCAAAGCGCCGCTCAAGTTTAACAATGTCCTGACGTTTAAGCTGAAAAACAGGTCGGCTGACGACTATTATGCGTATTTGCTGGATATTATGGATAATGGTGATATCAATCCCATTTATCCGGGGACTTATGACCGCATGGCCGACGCCGAGATTAAAAAAGGCGAAACGCGTGATTACCGGTTTGCGCCTTTGGTTTTGAATGTGGAAGGAAACGAAACCGTCAAGTTGCTTGTTACTGCCAAACCGATTGACATCACTCTTTTGCTTTCATCCCGAAGCACCGCTCTGATTGATATGAACAAATTAAATCCGTTGGAACGTTTATTGATAAAGGCCGCGCATGGCAAGCGGGGAGGGCCTGAACTGATCAACATGGATTGGGGTGCCTGGCAGCACTCTTTTGCAATCAGAAAATAGGGCCTGGTTTTGATACATAGCGAGGCGTCGTCGAACCAGCGGCTGCCACACCTAAATCGTCTTCTCCTTCAATCGGAATTTTCCCCGGAATCCGGAATCAGCAAGTAGCAAGTAGAGTGCGTCAGGCGATAGCCATAACACACCGAAATAATTCATGAATTGCGTTTTAATATTGATATGGTGCGTTACGCTTCGCTAACGCACCCTACTTGCTTCCTTTCAATGAATGTAACAATTCAGCGATAATCAAATGACCTTGGGCTGTAAAATGGCCTTCATTGGGATGAAACCAATTTGCTTTGTTTTGATTGCTGTGATTGCGCAGTTCCGTTGTTAGGTCAATGATGTCAATTTTCAGGTCGTCGCGGGCGGATACGATTTTTTGGCGCAAATAGTCTTGCGCCTGCGCTGATGGTGATTCCGGCCTTAAAATGTACGATCTGCCCGGCATCAAAATAAGACGCAATTCCGTATCACGACGCACGCACGCCTTGTGGATATGATCTATCAGCATCTTGAACAGTTGAAGCGGATATTTAAAACGAGCATCAAAGTGGGCTTGATAGTCACGCTGCGGAAAAAATTCCAAACCCAATGTGCGGAAAAGTTGGAAGCGTGTTAAATAGTGCATTCCGAAACGGCTGGATTTTTTGATGTCTCCCAGTACAAACGCAGCCAGATTTTGGCGCATCTGTTTTTTGGATTTTTTTTTCAGGGGGACCGGCATGTTGCGGAGTATGAGCCGGCCGGATTGAATTTCAAAGTAGGGCTTGGCGTAATTTGCCTGAAGAGGAAAAGGCAATGTATTATCAAACAGATCGTTGCCGAGATAAATGACTAACAGGATAACATCAGGGTCATAAGCAAAAACCTGTTGTTCAATTAACAAAGCCTCCTGGTCGGTGCTGAAACCGGGAACGCCGAAATTCAGATAACATTCAGACGATTTATTCTTGCGGTTAAGAATGTTGATAAACGTTTCATCATCATTCACGCCCATTCCGAACGTAAAACTGTCACCGACAATGGCATAACGTCTGCATTTGGTTTTTATCTTAAAATCCGCATCGGCACGGAAACCATCGGCGTTAGTTGAATAAACAACATCAAAATCATAATGTTGATGCCGGCCGCGCCAGTTCTGCGCCAGCTTCCATCCTAACATTTTATCATAAACAGTCATGCCCTGTTCAAGCTGATCGCTTCCGGCAATATGACGGCGTTTATATCTTAAAAAAAACTCCGCTAATACGGATGCCGTCAAAAGGCATCCACAGAAAATCAGAATAGCGTACAGAGCATGTTTTTTCTTTGAAAACGACATAAGTATTGAAAAAGATTTAAAAAGACAAACAACAAAAGACAAACAACAAAAGACAAATAAATTACAACGCCCAAATGACAAACAAATCACCAGTACTGTTCGGCATAGATACTCCGTGTAACGCTAACTATCTAAAATTTAATTAGAATTTTGGAATTCTTCAAAATTGCCTGAAAGTAGTTTACACTTTTTATATTTCGTCCCTACGGGACTTGCCTTATTAACAGGCTTTCTTTCTATAGATATAATGTCCCTAACGGGACAAAGTGTAAATTGATAAATGAGAGATGCCAGAATTTGCTTTTTGAGATTTTATTGAATTTTGTTTTTTGAGATTTGGGATTTATTTGTATTTTGTTATTTGTATTTTGAAATTTCACTCCTCTGCTTTAATTCCGACACCTTGTCTTGCAAAAAAGCGGCCGTGGCTGTTTCCGGCATAACCTTTTCGCCAACCCGATATTCGATTCGGGAGAAAAAGCGGCGCGGCATTTTTGTCATTGCGGGTGCGTCTTTATGACTGAAAAAGCTGCCCCACAAACCACTCAAAGCGGTGGGAAACACAGGAACCGGGTTGCGCTCCAGTATCTTCTCAACACCGCGTCTGAAAGTGTCGATTTTACCATTTAGAGTCAGTTTGCCTTCAGGAAAGATACATACAATATCGCCGTTATCCAATGCTTTGGCGATTTCTTTAAAAGCGTCAGCATAAATTTGAGGCTTTTTCGTTTTGGATGCGATAGGAATCGTCTTAGCGGTGCGGAATATGAAATTTAAAACCGGAATCTTGAAGATGGTGGCATTCATGACAAACCGAACCGGCTGCCGGCACAGACTGGCGATGATCATCGGGTCAACATAGCTGACATGGTTGCATACGATTACAGCCGGGCCTTCAAGTGGAAGCCGGCGCAGATTGAAGTGCCGGATTCGGTAAAAAATGTGGGTTAATATCCAAACCAGGCATCGCATGGTGAATTCAGGAACCAAATAGTAGATATAAAAGGCCACCGCCATATTCATGGCTGTTAAAACAATAAAAAAGTGAGAAATGGAAAGGTCGGCCATACCGATCAGCACTGCGCCCGTTAAGGCCGCTGCTGTCATAAAAAGGGCATTTAAAATATTATTGGCCGCGATCACCCGTGATCTTTCGGCTGCTTCACTACGTAACTGAATCAACGCATATAGCGGTACGATGTATAATCCGCCAAACAAGCCCACCATTAAAAAATCAACCGTGATACGAATACTGCCGGACGTTTTTAAAAAAGCGAGTACCCCCAGAAGTGTTTCAGATGGCGGTGCCTGATATGCCAAGGCCAGGTCCAGGCCGAAAAGACTCAACCCGATAGAACCGATAGGAACCAGCCCGTATTCCACTTTCCTTCCGGAGAGCCGCTCACACAACAACGATCCTGCGCCGATGCCGACAGAAAACATGGTAAGAAGCAGCGTGACCACACTTTCAGAGCCGTGCAGAACCTGTTTGGTAAAATTGGGAATTTGGGTCAGATAGGAAGCTCCCAGAAACCAAAACCAGGAAATCCCCATGATTGACAGGAAAACAGAGTACTCCTTGCGAGCAAAGCCGATCATTTTAAAGGTTTGGGTGAACAGATTCCAGTCAATCGACAGATTCGGCGATGCAGGTGCGGCAACAGGAATTCCACGGCTGCAAAGCCATCCGGCCACAGCGATGACAATAACGATTATCGCTGTATAAATGATTCCATCAGAAAATTGAATCAGAATTCCGGCCGCCATCGTTCCAAGCAGAATGGCGACAAATGTGCCCATCTCAACCAGAGCGTTGCCTCCGATAATTTCGGCTTCGGTCAGATGCTGCGGTATGATGCTGTATTTCACCGGCCCGAAAAATGTGGATTGGGATCCCATAAAAAACAGAAGCAGCATCAGAAAAAAAGCATTTTCAAACCAAAGCGCCAGCGCCGCGCAGATCATAATCACGATTTCCATCAGCTTGATGATCCTGATAAGGCGTGATTTTTCAAACTTGTCGGCAATTTGTCCGGCTGTGGCGGAAAACAGAAAAAAAGGCAAAATAAACAGCCCGGCCGCCAAATTGATGAGGATGTCCGACCGAATGGCGGCGGTTGTTTGAAACGCGATAAGAAGAATCAAGGCGTTCTTGTAAAGGTTGTCGTTAAAAGCGCCTAAAAACTGGGTATGAAAAAACGGTCCGAATCGTTTTTTGGCCAGTAGGGCAAACTGGTTGTGTTTTGGGGGCGCGCTGTCCTGTATATCTATGTTTTGATCAGGTGTTGAAGACATAACGGTTTCATTCCTCCGCAGGTTAAAAGATCAGTACTGTTCGGCATGAATTATGAAAATAACAAATCACAGTCAGTAGATGGAAAATACCTGAAAATACGGCATGGAGCGCAAAAATTAAGCGCAGCGGTTTTTTGCCGGATCCCGAATCCGCTGGCCTCCAGGTGGAATCAGATGCAAAAAATCGCTGCACTAAATTTTTGTGCTCCTAAACTTTCCATCTACTGACAGTACCAAAAAACGGATCATCAAACAATACCTTTAATAGGTATGTGGTCGCGGTGGAGGTCCCACCGTGGGTGCCTGTATCAATGACCTGCTAAAACAATATCTCGGTCTGAAGGGTAAATTGTTTGATAAAAAGGGCGTTCTGCAAAATCATTTAAAGATTGTGAACTGTATCGCTTCAGGCGAATTTTTATCTATCATCTTACCACACCCGATAAGACCACTCCCCACAATTTTTTTTTCATTCCGAAGGATGCGAATTGGCGCTTTTCCTTCGACAATAAGTAAAGTGCCGTTGGCACTTTGGTCGATCAACACGAATTCGCCCTTGCGATACTCAATGACAGCATGTGTTCGAGAAATATGAGCACCAATTATTTGTATATCGTTTTGGGCTAGACGTCCTATGGAGATGCGGCGGCGATCCATATCCAATTCAAGAGTTTTGCCCTGGAATTGTAACTGCATCCTGTATTTGGCAGTTGGAGCGGGCATGGCTGTGGGCAAAACCATAGTAAGGTCCTGCTGCTGCCACACAACTTCATATATATTGAGATTGAGTTCACCCTGTTCCGGGAGACTGCCTCTGTCGATACATTGGGCCATGGCTCTATACAATGGTGGCAGTGTCTCTACTGTCGGCTGCGTGGTAAAGGTGTGCAGAGGTTTAGCTAACGCTGCAATCTTGGCGGCTACGTTGACCGCATCCCCAAAGATATCATTTTCTTTCCGAATGACCGTCCCAAAATGGATTCCTATGCGAAGGTTCGGATGGCTGAACCATGACGGAGCGTTTTGTGGCAACTGTATATCCTCCATAATGGTGTGCATAGCGCAGGCGGCATCCACTGCCAGATTCGCACTGGGGAAAGCGCACATCACTTCATTCCCTATGATTTTGACTGCCGTACCTTTATTATTTTTCGTCACCGCCGTAAGATGTGAGAGACAGGTGTTCACCAACTTTTGAGCTGCTTGATCACCCAGTATTTCATAAAATGAAGTGTTGTGGCAAATATTAGCAAACAAAATTGCGAGGTCTTCGCTTTTTTCAGCAATACTTTCTTGATGCCTATTTTTAAAAATGGTGAATTGTATCGCTTCTGGAGAATTTTTGTCTATCACATTGCCACACCCGATAAGGCCATTTCCTTTCAATTCTTCCTCATTCCGAAAGATATAATTTGGCTTTTGCCCTTTTAAAATCAGGAATGTGCCGTTGGAACTCTGGTCGATCAATAGAAATTTGCCCCGGCGATACTCAATCACAGCATGTGTGCGTGAGACCCGAACATTGTTTATTTCTATTTCGTTTTGAGTATGGCGTCCTATGGAGATACGGGGTCGATCCATATCCAGTTCGATAATTTTTCCCTGAAATTGTAACTGCAACCTGGATTTCGCTGTGGGAGTAGGCATGGCCGCGGGCGAAACCATAGTAAGATCCTGCTGCTGCCACACAACCTCATAGATATTGAGTTCACCCCGTTTGCCCTTGAGTCCGCCTCGGTCGATACACTGGATTGCGGTTCTATACACCGGTGGCAGTGCCTCTACTGTCGGCTGCGTAGTAAAGGTGTGCATAGGTTTAGTGAGCGACGCAATCCTGGCGGCTACGTTGACCGCATCTCCGAAAATATCGTTTTCTTTCCGTATGACCGGCCCAAAATGGATTCCTATGCGAAGGCTCGGATGGCTGAACCATGACGGAGCGTTTTGCGGCAATGGCACCTCTTCCATAATGGTGTGCATAGCGCAGGCAGCGTCCACTGCCAGATTCGCACTGGGAAAAGTGCACATCACCTCATCCCCTATGGTTTTGATCACGGTACCGTTATTTTGTTTCGTCACCTCCATAAGATGAGAAAGGCAGGTGTCCACCAGTTTTTGAGCTGCTTGATCGCCAAGGATGTCATATAATGAGGTGCTACGGCAAATGTCGGCAAACATAATTGCAAGCACTTCGTTTTTTTCAGGCATATTTTCTTTAGACCTATTGCATAATAGTTTAATAAAAAATCGTTTTAAATTGACAGAACTTTGGACAACATGGGCCATGGAGCCACCTAATCCAAAGATGATAGAATTTACTTAAATTGGCATTGCCTGTCAATGAAAATGATACAATTGCAAACCATCCCCTATTCGAGTTTTGGCAAGATACGTATGGCAGCACTTCCGAATTGTGTTTAATAGCTTGACAATATAGTTATTTTATATAAAATTGTATCAACTATTAAAAGGAAGGAACTAAAAAATGGATGCAATCCAAGCGAAAAAATTTGGTGATAAATATATCCTTTTAGACCGAATTGCCTCAGGCGGTATGGCCGAGGTATATAGAGGAAAGCTGACAGGTGCACAAGGGTTCGAAAAAATGCTCGCCATTAAAAAGATGTTACCACAACTGACTTCTGAAAAAGAGATGGTGGACTCTTTTATTGATGAAGCGAAACTTGCCGCCCTTCTTCAACACGATAACATCATTAATATTTATGATTTCGGTGAGATAGATGGATCCTATTTCATCGCTATGGAATATTTGTTCGGAAAAGACCTGAACTCGATTTTAAATAAATCGCGTGAAAAAGAACTGCCTTTAAGTATTGAAAATGCGCTTTTCATAACGTCCCAAATATGCCAGGGCATGGAATATGCTCATAATTTAAAAAATTTTCATGGCAAGTCACTTAATATTATCCATCGGGATATCACCCCTCACAATATTTTTATAACCTACGACGGAAAAATCAAAATAATCGATTTCGGCATAGCCAAAACCACTATCCAAAGCACGAAAACAAAAATCGGCCTTGTAAAAGGGAAAATCGCCTATATGTCCCCTGAACAAGTTGAAGGCCAGGTTTTAGACCATCGCTCTGATATATTTCCAATCGGCATCCTGATTTATGAAATGCTCACCAACACAAGATTGTATCAGGGAAATACGATGCAGGTAATCCAAAAAGCGATCAATGCACAATATGAACCGCTTGAAAATCTTGCTCCGCATTTACCTCCCCCATTATATGAAATCATTCAACGCGCACTTGTAAAAGATCCTGCCCAACGATACCAGTCTTGTGATGAAATGCTGAAAGATATTGAAAACTGTCTTTACAATATGACATTTCGACCCAGTGCCAAACAATTGGCAGAGTATGTCAACTCCCTATTTAATGAAGAGTATCAAAAGGAGAAAGATGCCGCTATCAAGGCGATGGGTACCAATTTGCCTGATGAACTCGTCAGCGCTGGAACCGTTATATTCGATCAAACTGATCCCAAAATAATGGGCCGGCCTGAACCTGATGAAACTGTTTTTATCCAAAAAGATCAGAAAGATTCTGCTGATAAAGAATCTTCCAGCAAACCACAAGGCTTTAGATTTGACAGGAAAAAACAGATCGTACTGGCAAGTATTATTTTGGTTGTGATTGCATGCAGTTACCCGCTTATATCCTATCTAAAACAACCAGAACGTGCACCCGGAAATAACCTTGAAAAAAGCGTAACAATAAAGATATCCGAATTGAATCAAAAAAAGGAGAAAGAACCAACACCGCCGAAAGAACTTGAAAAACAAACCGAACCGAAATCTCAAGAGGTCGCGATTGTTCACCAAAACGAACCGGTTAAAACAACCGATTTGAACTCCCAGCGAGATGACGCGCCGCCCGATGATAATAATACGACTGACATACCCAAATCTCAAAAACCTGCGATTGAATACCAAAATGAAACGGTAAAAACACCCGATCTAAGCACTCAATCAGCCGAAACAACCGATTTGAATTCGCAGCGAGATGACGCGCCGCCCGACTATAATAATACGACTGACGTACCCAAATCTCAAAAACCTGCGATTGAATACCAAAATGAAACGGTAAAAACGCCCGATCCAAGCACTCAAAAGGATAAAAACGTTGATCTTGTGGTTTTGAACAAAACCGATAAAGAGAATGCGCCGTCAAATGACATGGTAAATCCCATAGCGCCGGAAGTTGTTCAGCGAATTAATAGTTTACTTAAAAAGGCTGAAATCTGTATGAAGGCCAAAAAACTGACGACGCCTGCAAATGACTGCGCCCTTAAATATTACGACGAGATATTAAAATTAGACGGTTACAATGCGGCAGGTAGAAAAGGCATTGAATTAATCGGATCAAAATATGCTTTATGGGCGGCTCAAGCGTTAAATAACTTGAAAATCAGAAAAGCCAAAAGACTTGTCAAAAAAGGGCTCAGCGTGGCACCCGAAAACAAACAGCTATTAGCTCTTCAAAAGGAATTGCGCCGGCATAAATCGGACGTCATTATCAAACGGGTAGATCGGGGCATTAAACAGATTTTTAAAAATATCTTTCAATAAGAAAAAGGAGACTTATGGTAACAGGCTTGGGCATCATTACATTCAGGTTGCATGAATGCCGTTCTTTAAAAGGGAAACGCAAAATTGTAAAATCATTAATCGCACGTCTGCGCAACCAATTCAATGCGTCGATTGCCGAAGTCGGTGCCAATGATGTGCATCAAAAAGCCCTGATCGGTTTTTCTTTGACGGGCAATGATGCACGGGTGATTAACTCTAAGGTTGATAAATTGATTAATATGGCGCAGGAATTGGGATTGGCTGAAATGATTGATACGGATGTGGAAATCATCCATTTTTAATTACAGGCCGTCTGATAGTGTTGTGTCAAGTTTAAGGTGACAGGTGAAAATCAGGAGTGCAAAAAACTGAAGTCAGCACTCCTCTTTTTGGGTGAAATGATGATTTGTAATAGTGCGCTGAAATCAAGGCGCCTATTTTTCATAACTCCCCTTTTCTCTTAATTTCGTCGATTTCTTGCTGATATAGGTATCTTCCACCAAGTCCAGGGATAGCTTGCCTTCGATTAACTGCTTGAGGTAATCCAAGTGGGGACAAGAAGGCGCATGATAATTGTCTTTAGTGATACACGAAGCGAGATGCACAACAATCTTGTCTTTTTTTATACCCTCCGCTTTTTTGAACATTTTGATGAGATCACCAAGCTTGCGATGCACGGCCCGCCCGCAACACCCGCCGCAAGTCATGTAAATGGTGCGATACGCTTTATCTTTGGGATAAGATGCAAAACTGCCATTGCGCTCGTTAAAGGCATATTCGCACAGATATCCGGAACATCTTTGCATCACGATATCACACTGGACTACTACGATATAGCTTTTTTCTTCCATTTTTCTATTTCCTTATCCTAAATTTTTATTGTTAGGGAAGTTACAGAAAATAAACTACGCATATTGCGCAGGATTCAGGTTCGTATTCAAGGCGCGATGAAGCGTGCATATCGGGATATGTGCGCTTTATCGCAACGAAGAAGACGGACTGAAAGACAAGTAAGATACGTAGTTTATTTATTGTGACTTCCCTTATAACGTTTTCCATGATTTTTTGCTGAGTTTCTGCGAAAAAGATTCAGATAAAGGTCGCGTCTCAAGATATTTACATAGGTCGATGGTTCTTTGCAGCATCTTCAGAAATATTGTGCATTGTGGGCAAGTGCTGGCATGATTTTTAACAGTCATATACATCGCTTCATCTAAATTGTTGTCAATATAGTCAGACAGCTTGGCAATCATATCTGCACAGCAATCTTTATGACGATCATTTAGGTGAAGGCGCTTTGGAGGTGACATGGTTGAAATAATCTTCTAAATTTTCCTTTAAAAAAAGACGGGCCCGATGCAGCCGCACTTTTACATTCGTCTGCGACAGGCCCAGAATTTTAGCGGCTTCAGCAGTGCTGAAGCCTTCAATATCTCTTAAAACAATGACCACGCGATATTTTTCCGGAAGCGCTAAAATAGCCGCTTTGATATGGTCGGACAATTCCGCGTTTAACACATTTTCGAGTGGCTGAGAGGCCCAACGCGGCGTTTCGGCCAGCTTGTTCATGTCAATCACGCCGGTTAAAGCTTCCCAGGATAACTCTTTTTCCGGTTCCGGCGCATATTTGGAAACACGTTTTCTTTGTAAACAGGCGCTTGCAGCAACTTTGTATAACCAGTTTTTAAACTTGGATTCATGCCGGAAATTATTTAAAAACCTGAATACATTTAAAAACGTATCCTGCACCATATCTTCGGCATCATGCTTATTACCGCACATACGCAGGCCAAAGTTATACAGCTTGTGTTGGTAGCGCTTTACAAGCAGGTGGAACAGATCAGAGCGGCCCGCATTAATCGCTTTGATCAGATTACTATCTTTATCCTGTTCTTTTCTGCTCTCCGATTTGGGAGTCATCATCTTTTTTGCCTGGCAACTGACAGGCATCGCTCATTCACGTTGACACTCCCAGCTTGGGAAGAATAACGGCCTGTAATAAAACCCATACGCCAATTACAATTAGTAAAATAAGACCTTCACTCATAACACACCTCTCTTATATAACGGGTTAAATAGTTTTTGTACAGATTTATCTTGCAACATTTTGAACCGCTGTTTGCGGAATTTTCGGTTTTGAGGAGCTGTCCTCTGCGTCTGTCACCTGACAGGCATTTTTCATTCAAGTGGAAATTCCTAAATTCGGAAGAATATAGATTTGCAAGGCAAACCAAGCTCCTACGGCGATTACTAACATAGTGATTTCTTTCATAAAAAAGCTCCTTAACCATTGTTTTGGGAATCATTTTTGATTTTATCCTGACGATTGACTGTCCAACGCTTTTTTGCAATCAGGCTGTAAAGCCCGAAACCAAGCAAAAGCATCACCAATATCAGATGGCACAGGTCCAGAAAAATTATCAAACCGCCAGGTAAATGATAGTCCGCAAAATTTTTTATAATCAGCAAAAATCCTGAAACCGTTAATCCGGCAATCACGGCCGTTTTAAAATATCCGGAAAAGGTCAGTTTCTTGTTTTTGAAATTAAACATAAAATAATCCGTAATATAATAAGCGCAAACACCTAACAGGAGAATCGCTCCGAGATAATGGATATAATGGGTGATATAAAATTTTGCCAGCCATCCGAGTCCGGGGATGTCGGCGATATAATAGCGTTTAAAAATCGGCATCTGTCCGAATCCGGAAAGCACCAGAAAAAACACGGTAAACAGATATAAATAGCGCGAAACAGAATCGGCTTTTGCAGGGGTCGTCATTTTTTCTCCTTTATGTGTCTTTCTGAGTCTGTTTGAATAACTTACCCGCAGCAAACGCGACACCGGCAATAGGTGCGATTGCCATAGCAGTGATAATATTATTGGCGCTGGCCATGGAATCAGCGGCCGGTTTAAGCGGCGGACGCCCCTTGCCGTACTCACTGGCTTTATTGATCGCATCAAAGGGAACCGGTGAAACATATATCGTATTTGTGCCGCCATTTTCTGTTTCGCCGTATATATAGCCGTCTATTTCTTTGGCCAAAATATGTGCTTTTTCAATCATTTCATTCCGCGGTCCAATTTGCTGAACATCTTCGGGACATGCTTCAATACATGCCGGCAACTCGCCTTGAGCAATGCGATTGTAACAGCGGTCACATTTATACATCACACCATTTCCGGCCAGTGAGGGCAAAATATCAAGATACAGCCCCACACCGGTTTGACGTTCTGGAATATGCCAGGGGCAGACCGCTTTGCATTTGCTTCCACCCAGGCATATATCCGAGTCAATGCGTGAAATTCCATTTTTAAATTGACGCGCAGCGCCCCAGGGGCATAATTTGACGCACGGCGGGTTGACACAGTGCATACAACGTCTGGGGATGTTCACTTCGATCTCTTCACCATCGACTTCAAC
Organism: Desulfococcaceae bacterium HSG9; assembly: GCA_030378005.1. Lineage (GTDB taxonomy): Bacteria > Desulfobacterota > Desulfobacteria > Desulfobacterales > JAUCGF01 > JAUCGF01. The sequence continues at coordinate 30,535 of JAUCGF010000086.1, forward strand.
ATCTACTGTTTGGATATAAAGCCAGTTATACGGCGTCAACCGATCTTGAATACCCTGCTTTTCAGACCAATCGGCCACAGGAACACGCGCCGGATACATTTGGGGAAACGGTTTTTCAGGCTGCGGATACTTGTCCGCATTCGCCTCTTTGCAGGCATCCACGCATTCTTCGCAAGCTGTGCATTTGCTAAGGTCCAATAAAGTGCACAGTTGCGGTTCACTCGGTGCCGGTGCCGCTGCTGCGGTCAGCCCCGATGCCGCCACAGTGCAAGCCGCGGCCGCACTTCCTTTAAGAAATGCGCGTCTGGATATCATTTCAGACATAAATCCTCCTTAAAGCCATTGTTTATTTTTGAATTTACAAATTCAGTCATTTAAATATAAAGAGTCAGCTTTTCAGGTTAGGTTACAAAAATTAACCATTTTATTTCAGCTTAGGGATTTAGCAAAAAATAAACTACCCAAAATGTAGGGTGCGTTAGCGGAGTGTAACGCACCCTACAGCGCTTGCCCATAAGTTTCAGAGAAAAGCAAAACTCCAAAGGCCGCCTTGAAAAAATTGAATGAATATTTTGGGGAACACGCCAGATTCCAATCAGGATTGTTTTGGAAGCGGGAACGCGCAGAGAATATAATCTTTCTACGTTCATCAGTCCTGACCGGTAAGCTGAAAAATGCCATTCGAAAAGGATTTAGGACGGTGAGAAATATGTTTTATAGCAACACGATCAGGAATTTGCCCTTGACTGCTTAATCGGTGTTACTTTTTTGTATTGCACCTGTTTTTACCACCTTACATTTTTGAATATAATCAATACTGTCAATCCCTAAGCTATGGGCCTTACGAAATTGTTCCAGCGCCAAGTCGAATTCCTCAGTTCTAAAATGCAATTGTCCTAAACGATACCGGAAAAGTCCGTTTTGCGGCGCGATTTCCACACTTTGGCAGCAATAGACGCGGGCAATTTCCGGATTAATCGACTGCATATCATAAAGACTTCCCAAGGCTGATAATGATGCGGCATCATTGGGATTGTGTTTGATCGCTTTTTTATATGCACCAATCGCCTCTTCGGTCATGCCGGCAGCCAAATAGCATTTTCCTAAATGTGGATATATAATACCGGCATCCGGATTTATTTTTTGCGCTTTTTCCAGGTAAACACGGCCCTTTTCCCAATTGCCTTGTTCAGCCTGCAATTTACCGATTTGAAATGTTGTTTCAAAAATATTCGGTGCCAATGCTTCCGCTTTATAAAAATAGTCCAAAGCTTTATTTTTATCGCCGTCCGTAATTAAAGCAATTAATCCACAGTTATACCATCCCATCGTATCCTGATCGTTTAATCGAATAACCGTTTCAAAATAGCGCAGGGCTTTTTCATATTCACCCATAACACCGTAACAAACGCCGAGGCTGTTGTGAACATTGATGTCTGAGGCATCCATTAAGAGTGCACATTGCAATTCTTCAATCGCACTTGGTATGTCGCCATTCTGGTAAAATTGATCCCCGCTGATATTTAAGCTGACCGCATCAAAGGCGACAATGCTTGAGGGGCCGATTCGCAGGGCATGATTCAATGCTTTATAAGCGTTTTCAAGAATCTGCTCCTTAGTGTAAGTCAGAGTCGGATACACCGCTACGCCAATGCAAACCGTTGTGGTACGAATTTTGGCCAGGTCGGATTGAATCGTTCTGGCCTGACCAAGACAGGCGAATGTCCCTTTATTCGCAAAAAAGCATGTGAACAGATCATCATTTAACTGGCCCCATAGGGCATCTGAGATTTTGCAAAGCGCATTAATCGTTAACGCAATATCCACCAACGGTGACGATTGTTTTTCACTGTCAGTGGAGGATTCTTCGGATACGGTATCATCAGGTCGTATTAATAAAACACCGAAATTGTCAGTTTTCGTCAAGGATGAACGCGCGAAATTGACAAAATCAGAACCTACAAGGCGGTATGGAAAGATATTCGTCAGGTCTGTCAGCTTTGCAGATGTACGGCCTTTTTGGAGGCCGTCAGGCTTGACAGCATCTGCTTTGGAAAAAAGAAACTGCAACGATGATGCCAGGTTGCGTTCAAATTCATTATTATTCTGGCTCATTCCCGGCCTCTTTCAGCATATTGGTAAAAGCGATTTTGATAATATTAAGTTCATCTTGCTGCACCGTTCGCAAATCAAGCATAAAAATATCTGATTCGATTCGTCCGATAATCGGCGGTGCATACTTTCTCAGGTAATTTTCAATGTAATTGGCTGATAATCCTTTAATTAAAAGGCCCAGACAGCGGCTGGGGATATCCTGAAGCGGCATAGCACCTCCGCCTGCTCTGGAAGAGCGATCCAGTAGTTGAATTTCCAAGCGCTGATCATTAATCGTTTCCAGCAGATCCGCGAGTTGTTGCGCTTTGGCGGCAATGGCTTGATAAGGAATCGTCAGCATATTTAATGTGGGAAGCTGTTCACACGCCCTGGCAGGATCACGATAATATCGCAAAGTGGTTTCCAACGCCGCAAGAGTGAGTTTGTCAATGCGCAGTGCGCGTGTCAGCGGATTTTTTTTGATTTTATCTAACAATGCTTTTTTGCCGAGAATAATTCCGGCCTGAGGGCCGCCCAAGAGCTTATCACCACTAAACGTGACAACATCCACACCCGTAGCGACTGTTTCCTGCACAGTCGGTTCTTTTCGCATTCCGTATTGGGAAAAATCAATAAAACTGCCACTGCCCAAATCTTCCATAGTCAGCAGGTCGAATTCCCGGCTCAATGCGACCATTTCAGGCAGCGCAACAGCGGATGTAAAACCGACAATGCGGTAGTTGCTGGTGTGAACTTTTAAAAGCAGTGCTGTTTTATCACAAATGGCATCGCGATAATCTTTCAAATGGGTGCGATTAGTAGCACCCACTTCTTTCAAAATACCGCCGCTTTTGGCCATCACATCCGGAATGCGGAACGCGCCGCCAATTTCCACCAGTTCGCCGCGTGAAATCAACACCTCTTTGCGTGCCGGATTCGCTTGAACGATTGTTTCCAGGCAAAGAAGCACCGCTCCGGCATTGTTGTTTACCACCATTGCCGCTTCAGCACCGCTGATTTCACATAAAATGTCTTCCACCGCACTATAACGCGATCCGCGTTCGCCTTTGGACAAGTCAAATTCAAGATTGGAGTAACAACCGCTCACGGTAATTATGTTTTCAATCGCATCAGGCGCAAGGATAGAGCGTCCCAAATTGGTATGCACTACCACACCGGTGGCATTAATCACTCGTTTAAGATTGAATGTCATCGACTTTTTAACATGAGCTTTAACGCGTTGAAGTATGTATGGATCAAACAGTCCATCTTCTGTAACAGGTTTATTTCTATCTAAAATGTCTTTTCGCATATCGGTAATCACGGCACGCGCCGCCGCTAGCAGTACCGATTTGGGCGTATCTTTGATTGCATTTTCCCTCCGGCAGTGTTCCATAATACGGTCAACCCCGGGAAGCATTCGCAACAATTCCTGCTGTTTTGGATCAATTTGCATTTAGTTCCTTCCATATACCTGGCTCCAAAGACGTAACCCCGGTATCTTTCTAAAATAGGCGTTATACTCGACAAGGTCATAATGGGTGATTTTACAGATTATGACCTCGCTAAGTATATATATGATCACGACCAAAGAAGTATCAGTAGATGGAAAATTCACACACATTCTCGTTCCCACGCTTTGCGTGGGAATGCAAACCGGATGCTTTGCGTCCTGCTTCGTGCGCTGCCCGGGACGCGAAGCGCCCCGAAGGCGTCCCCCACGCAAAGCGTGGGAACGAGGTCTCCAAAGACTTTTTCCATCTACTGAGTATTTTTTTCAATGCCAATCATCCGGATCAATCTTTGCAAGTTCCTCACTCGCCCTGTGTGGCAGAATGAATGAAATTACAAATAATCACATGATTCGCAATAGGTTAATCAAAATATTAATTCTGGGGCATTTCAGGCGCAAATTCTTCTTGTTGCTGACGTTTGCGTTCATTTATAAACGGCTGCGGGGTAATGGCATTACGGTCAAACCGATAAAATATTTTCAATACATCTCGGTTGCTATACATGCCGGTGTCAAAATCAAAGTGAACTTTTTTAACCGGGTGATATACTTTACGCCCCATACCGGTTCCGGCTTGGTCATCCCCGCTTTTATTGCGTTTCTGAGCGGATAATCGTCTTTCTTGCTTCATCGGGGCGGATTCCCTTTCAGCAAACGGCTGCGGCGGATGCAATGCCTGATAAAGCTCCTGGCTGCTCCAAAAATAAGCGATGCCGATAACGCCCAGATTTTTAGTGTAGCTGCGCTGATCACGGTTTTCTTTCCATTGAGCGTAAGATTTATCCGGCCGCGTGAAAAAAAATTTGCGTGAGCCGTCTGCTCCGGTTTGCCAACCTCCGATAGTAATTGCCTGAAATGGTTCGATGATCCATTTGCGTCCATCAGCCGGTTTGGTGTGGCGACCGTCAATGGTGTTAAGTCCATCGACTGTAAGTGCCACCGCAACTCTGACCGGCATTGGGTTTCTGACAATGATCGAGTATTCCTGCCCCTCGCGAACACGTAATACCCAATGACGTCCTTCCCAGAATTCATACAGTCTTCCGCTCGGAGGTGAGTCGGAAATAATGTATGTTTCAAAGGTGTAATCAGCAAAAGTCACAGTGGCCGCCTGCACGTTGGCCGCGCTGATTATGATTAAAAGAAAACATCCTAAAATACGCATCATAAACCTCCTTTCAATTTTAATATCAATATTAATTTTCTTACGTTCCTATCATCCCAAAATACGCATCATAAGCCCCCCTTTCAATTTTAATATCGGTGTTAATTTTCTCAAAAAACTCTTTCGGATTCTTTGACAGTTATTTGTAATTCATTCCGGGATTTCCTGTGAATAAATACTATTTGATTTAAAACCTATCCGACTTCGAACTGACTATTTTTACCTGTAATATCAAATAATTTACTGACAACTGTTCTTATTGGCCGAGGATATTTTTTTACTGATTCTAAAACTTTTTCCGGTTCCTCTTCGGTGAGAATCAGTGGCCTTCCGCCACTTGGCATATCTGCCTGGCCGCTGATACCTGACTTTTCCCACCTATCTGACCATGAGGAGACGGTATCTCTTTTAACTTGAAAAATGTCGGCTCGCAGGAAGCCCTCTTCTTCCGGTTTCCGGTGGAAGATGATCCTTTATCTCACTCCATTGTATGTCTGAAAGTTCTTTTCCACTCATAAACTGATTTTAAGCACAAAATTCGGACTGACAAGTAAGAAATTCGGAATTTGAAAACACGACCTAATAAAAATTGGCATCCTTGTTTCAGGTGTCAAGAGGCCGTTACTGACATCTGAAACCAAAAAAATTCTTGGTATTTTATTTATTTCCTCTTGCTTTAGCGCTTCTTTGGCTATATTTTATCAAATTTGCTGCTGAGGCAGGCAAAGAGGATTTTTATGGGGCAAACCAAATTATGAATTCAAAAAGACATATCCTGATAAGAAGTAAGTTTATGGTTCCGATGTCCCGTCCAATGGGGTTGTCAAAAAGAATTCACGACGGCTATGTTTTGACTGAAAACGATAAGATAATAGAGGCGGGTGAATATACGGAAGCGAAAGGCGAACAAATTATAAAAGATTTTGGAAATGACCTGTCAGTTATCGGCTCTCAAAAAAAGGGCGATTTTACGGCAAATGACATTGTCTGTAATGAAACCTGTCTTTTACCGGGTTTTGTCAAAGCTCACGGCCATGACCACGAATCCCCCATAATCGGAATCGCCAAAGACTGTTCTTTAACCGCCTGGCTGGATGGCGCGGTTAATCTTTTTACTGGGTTTTTGGATGAAAAACGAGAAGAACTTACTAACAAATTCGGCAAATCACCGAACCTGGTTGCCTATTTGAAAGCAAGAGTTGATGACATTTATTACGGTATAACATCTTCTATGGTTCATCATTGCAATTTCAATAAATACCGGGTAGAAGATATTGTAGAGGCCAACAGGCAAGCCCATACCAAGATGATCGTCGCAGTCGGAAGCCAGGACAGACACTATGATGACCGGATTCTGGATATTCCTCATGGACTGGCGATTGACAGGTTAAATGATTATCAAAAAAAATTTGGAGAGGTCGAAAGGACATCGATTATACCGGGGCCCGATCAGTTTTTTTCAAATGGCCCCGAACTGTTGAAGGCGCTCAAAAAATGGAGTATGGACAATGGAACTTTAATCCATATTCACAGTTCGGAAGAACCTGAGACAACCGCCTGGTTTAAGAAAACTTATGAAATGACTCCGATTGAATATGCCGATAGTATCGGGTTTTTGGATACCAATACAATTCTGGCTCACCAAGTGAATAACACCGATAACGACCTGGACATTATACAAAAAACCGGTGCGAAGGTCGTGCATAATCCTCTGGCAAATACCATTTTGGGTTCCGGCATGCCTCCTCTGAAAAAAATGACCGAAATAGGCATCCCGTATGTTATTTCAACCGACGGTTCGGGAAGCGCCGATAATCAGAATATTCTTTCAGCCGCCAAAGCGGCCGCTCAATACCAAAAAGCGCTGCATCGGGATGCCACATTTTTGACCAGTGATGTTTTGTTGCAGAAGATAACAGTGGAACCTGCCGAATTTTTACGGTTGAATACAGGTTCTTTGGAAAAAGGCAAAGATGCTGATATAGTGCTGATAGATTTGACCCGTCCGAATCTGATACCTTCCCGCTTGGATAATATTGTTGAAAATTTAATCTGGGCATCAGATGGAAGTGAAGTCAAAACGGTCATTGCCAACGGCAGATTTGTAAAATCAGATTATAAATTTACTTTACCTGATTTTGAAACAATCGTCAGAGAAGTGCAATTATTATCTGAAATGCTGACTGATTATATGATCACCGCCGCGAAGATAACCGGCACCGGAGCGCATAAGTATGAAGCGAATACTGTTGCGTGAAGAAATACATAATATGGAGGAATTGAACTGATGACAGTAGAAAAACGATACTTGGCCGCTCAGGAGTTATTGACGGATTCTTTTGAACTCGGACTGCGTATATTTAAAAGCGGATTCAGACCCAGCTTTATCATTGGTATATGGCGGGGCGGCACTCCGGTTGGAATTGCGGTTCAGGAAATTTTAGACCACCTCGGCGTTAAAACCGATCACATCTCCATTCGGACCTCGTCTTACTATGATATGGACAAAAGAAACAAACACGTCCGGGTTCATGGATTGGAATATATCATCCGGCAAGCGAACTGGGAAGATGAATTTTTGATCGTGGACGATGTTTTTGACACAGGGAACAGCATCAAAGCCGTTCTTGAAACCCTGAAAAGAAAGATGCGCCGCAATCTTCCCAAAGACATTCGAATCGCCACCCCATGGTTCAAACCGGAAAAAAATATCACTGACATCATTCCAGACTATTATCTTCACGAAACCGACCGATGGCTGATTTTTCCCCACGAATTGGACGGGCTTACCCGTGAAGAGATGTTCGCCAACAAACCGGGAATGAAAAAACTGTTTGAAGATGCGGGAATGGCCTGACAAGCGCTGTCATGGAAAACAGCTCTCTAGCTATGGCTGTTTTGTACCGTAATCTTTCAGATTGCGCTTCAAGGTATCTAACGGAATGAAAGGCGCTGCCTGAAATTACGGTACATTGCTTAAGAATTATATTGAACATTGGAATTGAAGGTGGATAAAGAATAAAAGACTTTGAACCAGCAAGGAAGTCTTTACAGATGGGGATATTATCAACAGAGCAAATTGCCGATGCCACCGGGCTGAAACGTGCTGAATTGCTGAATTATAGGTTTCGATGGCATCTTTTGCAACTACAAGGATTTTATTTAAAAAGGATTTTTACCGGTGCGTTTAATCCTTTCTAAATTAAATCCATGTAAATGATACCAGGGCGAAATCCCAAAACAACACCATCTGTCTAAATCATCGCCCCATACTGCCCTAACTGCGCCTTTTCCTCATCAGTGATTGCTGAATCAGGGTGGAGGTTGCGCATGTCTGCGCCTTGAATTAAAAGGCCGGGGATGTTTTTGATTGTTCGGATGCACTTGCCGGTCTTTACATCCCACTCCTTGATGGAGCCATCCAAGCTAGCCGAAACAATGCGCTGGCCGTCCATACTGTAACGTGCTGACCATACATAATCATTGTGACCTTTAAAAGTACGGATATAATTTCCGGTTTTCGCATCCCACTCTTTAATGGTTCTATCATTGCTTGCCGATAGGATGCAGCGGCCATCTGGGCTATAAATAGCGGATTGAACTAAACCAGAATGTCCTTTATATTTACGTATGGGTTTTCCAGTTGTTGCGTCCCATTCTCTAAAAAAATTTTCTTTCATTCTTACCAACACAATTCGCCGACTGTTAGGACTGTAAGAGACGAATTTCTGAGAATATGACAGCTTATCATAGATTCTGATAATTGTGCCGGTTTCCACATCCCATTCTCTGACATGGCCATAGTTATCTGCCGAAATAAAGCGCTTGCCATCATGACTATAACAGACGGAAGTAGTGTAGTCATATCTTGAAAAAACACGAACACAAGCGCCGGTTTTCACATTCCATTCCTTTATAGTTCCTTCATCATCGTTATTACACCAGTTTCCCATATATTCCATAGGTGGTAGGACACTTGCCGAGATGATATGCTGCCCATTAGGGCTGTAGCTTGCAGTTGCTACACCATAAAATTGTTTATAAACACGCACACATGTGTCATTCTCAATGTCCCATTCCTTAATATTTCCTTCTTCGCTTGGTGATATATTATCATCATCACATGTCGAAATAATTCGTTTACTATCTGGACTGAAGTTTACGGATGTAACATTAGAATGAATAAAAATACGGATAAAGGTTTCTGATGTTACATCCCATACTTTAATCTTAAAACCTTCGGTTAATGCAACAATGTAGCGACTGTTAGGGCTATAGCTTGGCGATCTTACTCCTAGTGAATGTCCTGTAAAAGTACGAACACATTTTCCAGTTTCAACATCCCATTCATTAATATTTTTATTGCTTGAGGAAACAATTTTTCGCCCGTTCGGGCTATAACAAACAGAAGTTACCGCATAAGAATGCTTTCCAAAACTACGAGTGTATCCGCCAGTTTCCACGGCACGTTGTACGATACTAATAGGCTTTCCTTCGCTTCCTGTAACAATATGTTTACCACAAGGGCTATAGGCAATTGAGGTTACTGAAAAAAAATGGTGTCGAAAAATGCGTATGCACTCGCCAGTTTCTACATCCCATTTTATAATATTATTCCCTTTTTTAACATAACCAAGTCCATCTAGACTAGATGAAACAATTTGTCTACCATCAGGGCTGTAAGCGACTGAGGTTACTGAAAATGGATGTCCTTTAAAAGTACGGATGCATTCACCTGTTTCTATATCCCATTTTTTTAAAGTACGATCACTACTTGCTGAAACTATGTGCTTGCCGTCAGGGCTGAAAGCAACTGAATTTACTGAAGAAGAGTGACCGTTAAAAGTACGGATGTATTCACCTGTTTCTATATCCCATTTTTTTAAGGTATTATCACTACCTGCTGAAACTATGTACTTACCGTCAGGGCTGAAAGAAACTGAATTTACTGAAGAAGAATGACCGTTAAAAGTATGGATGCATTTACCTGTTTCTACATCCCATTCCTTGATAGTATTATCATAGCTTGCTGAAACTATGTACTTACCGTCAGGGCTGAAAGAAACTGAATTTACTGAAGAAGAATGACCGTTAAAAGTATGGATGCATTTACCTGTTTCTACATCCCATTCCTTGATAGTATTATCATAGCTTTGCTGAAGCAATGTGCTTGCCATTAGGGCTGTAAGCAACAGATGTTATTATTGAAGAATGTCCTTGAAGAACCATTGTATATATACTAATTACAGAACCTAATAGATTCGCCCCTCTTTTCTGTCTATCTATCATGCCATGCCCCAATCTGGCACCATTCAACACAACATGCCTCAAATCCAGCCCAGACAAATCCGTATCACTCAAATCCTCCCGCGTCTCTTTCATTGTCTCCAGAATATTCAATATCCGATAATCCCCTGTTTGCATTACCATACCTCGAAGCCGATCAAGCACCCTGTCTGAAAGCGTTTCTCTGATTGTACCGTGCAGATAACGGCGCTCCTTAATCTTCGGACGACGTAAATGCTCCCTGGTGCATTGACCAAGCATCGCCCTCAAATGAAAAGGCAGCAACCTTTCCGACAGCACCGGAAAGTCAGCGTTTCCCTGCGCCAGCCCCTCTTCAATTTTCAAAACAATATAACACGCGGCAAAATAATCCCTGAAATCCTGATGCAAAAAGGCATACATATTGCCTTGAAGTTTGCGCAACAGCGCATATTCCTGAGTGAGTTTGTTAATTATCGCGCGCCGATTCGGGCGGTTTGAAGGCGTCAGCGTTTTGTGCAATGATTCTGACATGGCCTGATCAATCTCAGGATGGGCATCCAAGAAGGCATCCGAATGAAATTCCGTTAGTTGCTCCTGAATAATCACTTGCATTTGCAGATACGGCATTTCAAACTGACCGGCTTTTTCCATTTCAAAGCCGATTCGAGGAACAAGATAACGTAGCATCAGCCGGTGCATGAGCCTGTCATCCGGCATTACGGCCAGCCGATCCTGCCGGGCAAGGGAAGAGACCATGAAGTCATGCAGGATTTCGGCCTTGGTAACGGGATCAGGGATAAAGTCATAATCCTGCTTTTCAAAACTGATTTTCATCTCCTGTTCCAAACCGCAGTACAGGGTCAGCATCATGGGATTGCGCAGAAGGGGGATGGCGGTGAGCCTGTCAGCATCAAAGGGAATCTTCACGGATTGCATAAAGGTCTGAATTTGCCCATCCTCCAACTCTTCCAGCCCCAGTTTGGCAAATTCATGCCAGTTCAACGTGGTTCGCATATCGTAACGGGAAGATATGATGATCTGCACACCGGCCATCTTGCGAATCGTGTTCAGGCCTACAATCAGATCAGTAGTTTCCGCAGTGACTTCATTAAAGCCGTCTAAAAGCAGGATGACGGCCGGACGCCCCTGTTTATCAGGCTGCATCAGCTGGTTTTCCATGGTTTTGATATCGTTTTCAAAAGGCACGCGATTGCGATATTCTTTGGTAATGGCGTAAATAATATAATCCCTGCGCCGCTCCGGTTTAGTCAGATTGTAGGTTTCAAGGCGCAGGAAAACCGGAACAGGGGCGTTGTCATCCTGTGCAAGCAGTTCTTCCCAAAGTTTCAGCAAAGACACGGTTTTGCCCATGCCGCCATCCCCGATAAGCGCGGCGTGCCATTGGCCGGCCGCTTTTTGCCACAGTCTTGTAACAGCATCGTGCAAACCGAGTTTTTGGTTATCTTCATCCAGCACTTGAATAGCCATAAGGTTTTGGTCGCGGCCTTGAGCCTGGGCTATCACTCCGGCCAAAATTTCATCCGCGATATTCAGATGCGGATAGATTTCCTTGCGCACATACCAATTCTGTTGCCGGGAATGAGACATCACAAGGGGCGGTCGCGGCTCGGCTTCCGGTTGGGCCGCATCCGGCGCAACAGCAGCCTCGCCGGAGGTTTCCGAAGGTTCAAGCAACGCTTTAAGCTGTTCATAAACGGAAAGCAGGTGTTCATGCGTTTTGTCATCGTAAATTTCTTCCGGCGCTTTCCATAAGATGATATCGCCCATGAGCATCCGCGCTTGTTTTCTTTTTTTCCACTTATAGAAACGATACGGCCTGTTCTCTAATGAACCGGAATCCGAATGTTCTGATTCCCGCAGACAGTTGATTATCACCGGATTAACGGCGGTCATCGCCTCTGCCAGCATCAGATCAGCCTCAACAGCATCTTGCTTGACTTTGGCAAGAAAAAGCTGATAGCGAAACAGATCGGCTGAAAAATCCCGATTATCCAAAAAAGCGGACGGGATTCTGAGTTCCTTTGGTTTTGGGTTTACCCCACGGAAAAGGTGAACATTAAAAATATCCTCTTCAACATGGTTTTTCAGATTAAACAGCCAGTATTTTGTAAGAAATTCAGAGCCGAGCAGCAGACGCCGTAACGCCGGAATGACAAACGGCCTGGCTTTGGCATAACCGGATATAAGATCATCGCCGGAATATTCAACCTTATGTTTTGCAAGGTATAGAGCTAATTTTTCCGGATGCCCTATGCCCAATCGAAACCGATTGAGATCATAAAGAAGACCTTCAAGTAGTTTGACCGGCTGTTTTTCCAGATTCAACGGGTCTTCAATACCCGATACGAAAGTAATCACTTCCGATGGCAGGAAATCATCCTTGCTGTCAAAATAGCCGGCGCTATCACGAATAATACCGATCCACTGGCCAAGAGTCGGTTCTTTTCTAAGAAAAGTAAGAATACGCCTGTTTAAATTTTTATTCGTAAATTTTTGTTCCGGTTCATTAATGTATAAAGAGATCAGGATACATCCCAGAAAAGTGGCGAAAGAGTCCAGAAAACCGACAAAGCCTTCGTTCCTGTATAAACCCAGGCTCGCCAATTCTTTCATGCGGAAGGCCAGTGGCGACGGCCAGGTGCTTTGCCGCTCCTCTACTTCTTCCTGTAAAAGGCTATGCATGTTTTTTACTTCACGGTCACTTAATGTCATAAACAGGCTCCTTAGTTTTTACGTTAGCAAACAAATTAGCTGATTGTAATGGATTTTTGAAATCATTGCAAGGCCAACTGTTCACCTGATTTTAACCGTAACAGCTTATGCGCGTTAATCCTATAATCTTGCAATCTTACAAATCCTAATTCAGACATTTTTTCATTTAATACATTTTCTGTGTATCAGATTAAATGTCATATCCATTGTCAGAATTAAGATTTCAATGATTAAATGATGATAGGATTATTTCAATCAAAATAAATTTAAGTTGCGCTAATTGTCTGATCAGATTAACAAAGAATGATAAAAACGCCATTTAAACTTAAAAAAAGGAGATCACACCCAATGCCAATTAATTACGCTAAAGATTATATTGACCCGGATACCTTTCCATTTAAAATATGGATCACCGATGACATCCCGGATCCACAAAACTGGCCGGACGCTGAATTTGTGTTTGTTTTAGATCCGCCTCCGCTTGATATACCGGCGGTTGCCAAAATATGGGAGGACGGGCGCAAACTGATTCTGGCAGGAACGCAAAGCCATGGTCCTGTCAAAATGAAAAAATGGCCGCCGTTTAATGAATTCTGGGAGGTGAAAAAACTTGGTGATAAATTGGAGCGTCTGCGAGACAAGGATACATGCGTTTTTTATATGCAATCGCGCAAACGTACTTTCTTTGACAAATTTTTGCCTCGCGATACACGCGAACGGATAATCATAGATAGCAAACATTATGTTTACCACATTGAAGATTATATCGCCCACAATGATTCATTTTTGTTCGATGATACCTATCGCCGGTTGAATCTCCGGGATTACACACTTGAACAAAGCACCTGCCAATTTCTTTATGTGCTTGAAAGCTTACCCCATACGGTGCAAAGCGGAAAGACAAAAGCATCCATATTCAGGGATAATTTTCCTTTTTATAAGGGACGCCAGCTTGTGAACCGGGACCTGGGCTTTGCATTTGATAAATTTGAGGGTGACTTGGTGCAAGTGCGTGAAGCTGTCATTGGCGAGTTAATAAAGCAAAATACGGTTGAATATGCGCTGGCCATTGCCAGTCTGTCCGAAATTGCCGCCGGTTTTAACCATACCGGACGGCACGATTTATATTTGGAGTTGATGGGCGATTTGATTCAGATCGATGACAAGGGCGTCATTAAGATTCGCGATTTTGATGAGGAACGGCGCATGCGTCTGCGCAAAGATGACCCTGTGCTGTATCTTCACTTGTTTTATCGCAATCCCAACCAGTTTTTAATCGCCCGTTTCGATGGAATGAACGATTTGAAGCAGGGCATCAACGCGCTTGAAAAGCTGGAACATAGTGTCGTACTATATGAGAAAGACCTGAATTTTATCAAGCGTACTCATGAGATCGTGGCGCTCAACGGCTCGCTTTGCCAGTTTAAAACCTTTGCGGCGCGTATTTTCAGCAAGCGCGACTATATTGAACAAGCCAAAGTTCATGGCATGAAAGCTATCAAAGACGCCCGCCCGGAAGACCTGGACCGTGACCGTAACTACTGGATACTGGCGGTGTTGACCGAATGGGCGCGTTTTGGCAGCTTTGATCAAAATAACCTGGACGAATACAATCAGTTGGCAGAGTATGTGGAAGATCATCTTGAATCAAATGCTGACGATTATTTCAACACCATGATCGCTTTTCTAACGGCTGCGGTTGAGGCGCTGCATTGCCCTGGCCAACAGAAAATAGCGAAACTTTTGGAAAAATATGAAATCAATCCCGCCCATCTTGAAAAGTTGTTTAAAAGCCCGCATTATAATGAAAACAATATCGGCAGCTACGCTCTTAGCCTTGCGGCCGGTTATGCGGCGTTGTATGCGCCTTCAACGGATTGGGATGTTCGAAGCTTGAATTTTTCGTTGAATAAGGCCATCGACTTTTTCAAAATTCATGAAAAAAATCAAAGCCGTGACGGTCTGATTCTCAAGATTGTGGGACTGAAATTAGCCGCCTGCCTGATGTTTAACCGTGTCAGTCGTGGGAAAAGTGATGATGTGCCTAAAATGGCTGATTATTACCTGAATACGTTTAATGTTTTGAAAACACAGGCGGATTTGCCTGAAGAACTTGGACGTTTCTTTGAAAAAGCGGTTAAAGACCCCATGAAATTAGATAGAAAAGAAGTATTGCAAGCGATTATGCGGTTGCCGTATTAGGGATTTCCCAAAAAATTATATATCCAAAAGGTAGGGTGGGTGCAGAGAAACGAAACCCACCGAATGCTGATTAATGGTGGGTTTCGTTTCTCTGCACCCACCCTACATCATAGCTAAAATGGATAGTTTATTTATTGGGAATTCCTTAGTATCAGAAGCCGCAACAGGAGTGCGAGCTTCAGCTTGCCGATTGCGGCAGCAGTTCGCAAACTAAAGTTCGCACTCCGGAATTTGTAACCGAAAAGGGGAGATTATGAAAGTTTTAGCAAGATCGAATGAAATATGGGGAAACTTAGGCCGTGTCTTTGTTTTGATACTGTGTATTCTGGGCGGCGCATTTTTGCTCAAATGGGGCGTTGGTTATGTTTTACAAAGCTATCATTTTGACGTGCCTTTGCTGATGATTTTGCTGATCGTGTTTCTGATATTTTTGTTTAAAAAACTGAAATCAGGGGTGCTGGTGTTTTTCTTGGCCAGTCTGCTGGCGTTGATTCTGTTTGATAAGACTTTGTTCGATTATGCAAAATGGCTTTATGGCCAGGCCAGTGATACCACCGTATTTATGATTATTTTATTCGGCGGAACGTTGGCGCTGATCAGCCGCACTGACCTTATTGACAGGCTGAAAAGCGAAAAGGAGCGGAATTTAAGCCGGAAAAAGCTGCAATCTTTGCAAGATGAGGTGGATACGTTTTGCCTGTTGCGTCGTTTTGATAAAGCCGTGCAGCGTCGATTTGAAGCGGATACGAAAAAAAACCATATTGCCAAATTTTTCTTGACCTTAATCCCGGTGATCGCCAATTTCGTTTCATCCGCAGCAGCCGTGCTTTTTTTCAAGTCTCTTTGGACTCCGGGCCTTTCCGATTTTGTCACGGATGAACAAAACCGCAAACGAGCTGCCGGAATTCTGTGCCTTTGCGTGAGCGGATGCCTCTTGGTCTTTCTGCCATGTGTGGGAGTGAAATCTGTTTGGTGGATTTTCTTTGATTCAACCGTAGCCTCCGAAAACCTGATGCCCCAAATACCGGTCGCTGTGCTGCTCTATGCATTCCTTTCTTACTTGCATGGTTATATTCTGATTTTCGGCAGTCCGAAGAAAGAGACGCAACAAGGTGATGAACCGTCCGACAGCCATAACCCTATGCTTTATCTGATGATTCTGGCGGTTTGCTTTGTGGTGATCGGCGGTTCCATGGCTTATATTGCCCGTTCGACCGGTGCGCCGCCCGAAAAGGCAGCATCTGTTCAGGATACCAGCGCGGTTTCCGTTCCTGCTTCTGCACAGACGCAATCTTCCGAAACGGCAAAATCTGACAAGAAGATGTTGGCAAGTATAAAAGTCAAGACTACAAAGCTTATGGTTTGCGCCGTTTTTCTATGCTTGATTCTGGCCTTTCTGATCGCTCAGATTTTGATGTATAGCTATCATGTCAAATCGGATGATGAAACCTGGAAGGCCGGCAGTTACGGAAATTTGCTTTTGCAAGGCATGTCCGGCGTGTTTAACACCGTGGTTGTGCTGGTTGTGATTTTGGCTTTTAAAGATATTATCGTGGATGCGCTGCCTGACAGTTCGGAATTCGCCGCCGCGGACAGTCTGCCCTGGAAAATCATCTTTACATCATTGGCCATCCTCATGACCGGCGTCGGTTGCTGGATTGGAAGCTCATTCGGCGTGTTCGCTCTTGGATTCACCGTTTTTTCCATCGCCGGTGTGACCGACCCGGTGTACTACCGCACCGTAGTGGAAATCCTGATCCTTTCAGCGACTTTCTGGAACCAACGCTCGCCCAATGCGGATAACGTCCAAATGATGTTAGGCAACGATAACAGCACCAAAGGCAATGTGAATAGGGTGTGGTCGGTACAATCTATATTCGGTAAAGCGCAGAACGTACAAGTCGCAATTCTGGTTGTCAGCATCGCGGTTGTAACGCTGCTTCGTTTTCAATGGCCGGGAGTGTTTTGATGATTGGCAGATATTATCAAGGATAGCGGTTTTTCTATGGATATGATGTCCTTAACTGGACAGAATGCAAATTGATTAATGAAGGATGCCCCAAAATCCTTTTTACACATAATCCATGTAGATAAAAAAGCGGTAAAATTGACAAACCGCTCGCAAACTGAAGTTTGCACTCCACTCCTTTTATCTGCATCCGGAGTGCTGACTTCAGTTTGCGTCGCGACGCGCCCTTGCTAGCGAAACGATAAATCCAAAATCTATTTCTTAAAGCCTGTATTTTCAGAGGCCAAATTACTCTGGAAATCAGGTTTTTTTAAAACCTGATTTTTAAAAAATCAGAAAACTTTTGCCCAGATACTTAAGCCTTACGAATCCCGCTTCAGCAACTCCCGCAACTTCTCTACTTCCTTGCGCCAATGATCAGGCAATCGCTCTATATCGGTCAGTTGTCCGAGGCGGTTCATAAAGCTTTCCGCCTGCGTCCGCCATTCTTCGGGCCGGATATCGGGGGACAAGTCGTCTCTTCGTATCAGAAAAATGACATTGTAAAAAACTATAGCCAGATTAGGAATGACTGGAGCAAATTGTTTGACAAACAGCAACTCCTCCATCAGTGCGATGGCAGCCCCGTAATCTTTCACAGCCCCGGCCAGGTCGCCCTGACTCTGAAGCGCATTTCCCCGGTTTATGTAAGCGGCCGCAAGGGAGTTTTGCATCTCAGGAGGAAAGGTCAGGTACTGGGCATGGTGCCATGTTTTCAACTTTTTCATCAGTGCTATGGCTGCTCCGTAATCTGTCATAGCCCCGGCCATCTCGCCCCGGCCTCTTAGTGCTGCCCCCCGGTTTATATAAGCACCCGCAAGGTCGTTTTGCATAGCAGGGGGAAAGGTCAGGTTCTGGGCATGGTGCCATGCTTTCAACTCCTCCCTAAGTGCGATGGCATGCCCGAAATCTTTCACAGCCCCGGCCAGGTCGCCCTGACTGTCAAGTGCCACCCCCCGGTTCATGTAAGCGGCCGCAAGGCCGTTGAGCCACGCAGGGGGAAAGGCCAGGTCCTGGTCATCGTGCCATGCTTTCAACTCCTCCCCCAGTACGATGGCATGCCCGTAATCTTTTACAGCCCCGGCCAGCTCGCCCTGACTTTTTAGTGCCGCCCCCCGGTTTATGTAAGCGGCCGCAAGGGAGTTTTGCATCTCAGGAGGAAAGGTCAGGTACTGGGCATGGTGCCATGCTTTCAACTTCTTCATCAGTTCGATGGCTTCCATGTAATCTTTCACAGCCCCGACCAGCTCGCCCTGACTGTCAAGTGCTGCCCCCCGGTTGATGTAAGCGGCTGCAAGGTCGTTTTCCCACGCAGGGGGAAAGGCCATCTCCCGGGCATGGTGCCATGCTTTCAAATCCTCCCTCAGTGCGATGGCTGTCCCGTAATCTTTCACAGCCCCGGCCGGCTCGCCCTGACTGTAAAGTGCCACTCCCCGGTTTATATAAGCGCCCGCAAGGTCGTTTTGCATCTCAGGAGGAAAGGTCAGGTCCTGGGCATGGTGCCATGCTTTTAACTTCTTCATCAGTTTGATAGCTGCCCCGTGATCTTTCACAGCTCTGGCCAACTCGCCCTGACTTCTCAGTGCCTCCCCCCGGTTCATGTAAGCGCCCGCAAGGTCATTTTGCAGGGCGTGTTCGTGTGTCTCTTCCTGCTGGCGCTTATAAATCTGCAATGCGCATGTGCGCCATTGCGCTGATGCCTTATAATAAGCGCTATCATAAGCCCGCTGCCCCTGCCCGTAATTCATGGCATCTGCCAGTTGCTTGTCTCCCCAGACCTGTTTCCGCAATGCCGCGTTTCCGCTCAGTTCGGTATGGGCCAGCAGATTTCGCAGGCCGTAAATTTCTCCGGGATCATCGTCATCCAATTCATCATAGCGCCCTTGCCACGCGCTGTGAAAATCCCCTGCCAGTCTCTCATGGACATTGATCAGGTCATCACGCCAGCTGTCCCGCACGGCCCCGGCAAAGCCTTTCAGGCCCAGGCGGTATCGGGGATCCTTGTCAGCGGTCTTATCCACTCTCAGAACTTCCTTGAGGCTGTACAAGGAAAAGACCAGCCGCGCCGAGCGTTTCTCGGTTTCATCCAGCAGGCTTGTGAGCACATCCAACGGCACCCCGGGCCACTCCTCGCCGGCCCGCCTTGGGCTCTCCATTATCTCCATATCTTTTGTGTCGGCCTCTCCCGCAGCCGTAAGCACCAGAATCACCCGTTTGAGCAATTCCCATTGCTTGTCTGCCAGGACCTTCTCCAGTTCCGTGAAATAAAGGCGATACAGCCCTTCCCCCTGTGGCAGCCGGCTCACATCCTCGAAACTCAGGTTGTAATCCTTGAGCAGATTGCATAAAAAGCCTACATAAAGAAACAGGTTCTGTCCCTGTGCCAGCACTTGGTCAAACAATGCGTCAAATTTATCAAACACCCGCAGTACGGCAGTGTTATAAAATTCCTTTACTTCGGGTTTGCTCGCTTTGCCCTGTAACACCCCGGTAAGGCTCTGAAAGATTTTCATCTCGGCTGCCACAAGTGTCCGTGCGGTCTTGTCGCTGATGCGGGAACTGATTTGATTTGAATCCGGTAGCAGGGGCCGGGTTTTCATAAACTCCCTGAAGGCCTGCTGAAAGGTATGACGCAACCGGTTTTCCAGGCGTTTGTCAAAACACTCCCGCAGCAGGGCCAGATATTCGGGTGCATCAACGGTCACATCCCTGATCTTCCGAAATTCCGGGGAAGTCAATAACGCCTCGGTGCGCTCCCAAATCTGTTTGGGACACTCTTCCCGGGTCCGTGACGTGAGCAGCAGGAAGACATGATCGGGTAATTGATCCGGCTTGGGAATGAAATCTGAAATGTCGGCGCTGTCCTCCAGGGGCAGTTCGTCCAATCCATCTATACAGATCAGGAGCTTGTCATCGGGTTTGCCGCGGCGATAAATGGCCATAATCTCCCCCAGCCAGCGGCAGAACGCGGCCGAACAGTCCGGGTCATCCGAATCCAGTTGAGGCAGCTTCTTGGCTTTGCTTTGCAGGTCCAAAATATCCCTGAGTTTATCGTTGAGATACTCCTCGAACATGTACGGAGAGTACCGGTGTTCCCGGCGGATATGAAACGAGACGGCCTGCAATCCTCTGACCAGGGATTTCTTTTCCAGCCTTCGCGCGCGAATCAGGCCGGAAACAAACACGCTCTTGCCGATATGCGCGGGGGCCCGCAGCCAGTAAATCCCCTTGTCATTGACCCTAATAAAAGCCTTTAAAGGCGCACGCAAATATTTCGGTGACAGATATTCCGCTTCAAGAGATTTCTCCTCCAACAACCGGTCAATGCTGATCTTTCCGTAATCTTCATCCAGAGACTCGGACATTTGGGGGATACTGACATCCGGGTCTGACGAAACAGCCAGTTCCGGCTCCAGATGCCCTGGCCGGCTCATTTTATGGCCTGCGAGATAATCAAGGAAGAATAGCTGATATTTATCCTCTTTGACGGTTTTGCGGCTGTCAAAGAAAAAGATATCCTGCTTGGTGCACACCGTACAGCGTTTCAAGGTCAACAGCGGGCTTAACATGAGCGCATTGTCGCCTCCATGCCCCAGATCTTGAAGGCTGAGTAGCAGGGCTTCTTGGGGATGCGGGGTTTTGTCCTGCATGTCGTGGCGATGGCGGATCGTCTGCCAGCCTTGCAATATCTTTCCGTTCTCTGTGACCAATTGCATGCCATCCCACATATCCTGATACTCTTTCAACACCGCATTGATTTCTCTGATATGTTTTTCCAACTCCGGTTGGAACTCTTTGACATCTAAACGCAGCGCGCCATGTCCGATTTCGTCGTTGCGCCATTCGTTCAGGTGTTTGAGCAGGTTATATACGGGTGTGATTTTGCCTTTGGGATTTCGGAACAGGCCGGCGATTCTGCCCAGGGAATCCGGTAATTTACAAAATTCGGGCGCAAGGATATCGCCTGCCAACTGATGCCAGCCTCCCATGCTCAGGGGATTGGCAAGCATAGCGATTTGCACTGTTTTCCTCAATCTTGTGTCCGCAAAACCGGAATCCAGCACATAAGCGGCCATCACAGCGGCCGGGAATTTAATCAGCACTTCGGCCAGGTCCTTGGTCTGCAAAATTGCGGAAACAATCCGCCCTTGTTCCAGAATTTCTTTCAAGCGATGGTATTCATGGGCAACCGGGCCGGGCCATTTGTCTCGGACCTTTTCCACCCAGTGCGCGCTTGCGGCCAGGTTTTTGCAAAACTCCTCCACATCCGGTTTTGTCGCGTCGGTATAGTGGACATCTTCCCATTCGTAACCGCACTCCTCACAGCGATTCACCTTGCGCTTGCGAAGGGTGGCAATATCATCTGAGTTGCATTCAGGGCAGTGTTCGGTAAATTCTGGCATCAGTTTCTCCTAAATCTTTGATCCATTGGGTGATGTTCATCAGGTTTCATCCGTCAGTTTTAACAGCTGACATTGTCATGGGCAATCTATACACATGGATTGCGGATAAGTAAAGGATTTTTGATTGCATTCCTCAACTTTGCAAGCTGAAGCCAGCACTCCGCTAATCTGAAAAAACCAAAATCAGATCAGTATATATCGGGTCGCAATCCTTTATAACCGAATCAAATTGTTCACCTTTAAATGAAAGATGTCGCATTATAAATCCAAGAATCAAGAATCGTGAAAAACCTTGCAATTTTATCGTCCAGGTTTTATAGTTTGTATATGAATAATTTGCTGCCCCCCAAACTTGATCTTGTATTCAAGATGCTGTTTACCAAAGATGACGAGCTGTTGACAGACCTGCTCAATGCCGTTCTGAACCTGTCTGCTGAAAAGCGTATCCGCACGGTAAAAGTGCTTAATCCTGCGATTTTGCCAGAAACAGTCAGACAAAAAATTATCATCCTTGATATCAGAGCGACAGATGCGAGCGACCGGCAGTATGATATTGAAATGCAAGTGCGTAAATATTTATTCTATCCCAAGCGCACCTTGTATTATATAAGCAAAATGTATGCGGAGCAGCTCAAAGCAGGCGATGAATACGACCGTTTGAAGCCGGTTATCGGAATTCATTTTTTAGACTACGAGCAGTTCCCTGATTATGATGACTTTCATTTCTGCTTTCAATTCAGGGAAAAGCGCCATCCTGAACTGACGCTGACAGAAGATATGACGCTGCATCTGTTTGAATTGCCGGTGTTTGACAAACAGAGGCGTAAAACAGATAATTTAGCCAAATTGGAAGAATGGCTCTGGTTTTTCTGCCATGCGCACGAAGAAAAGGAGAAAACAATGCGAACCCATTATGCCAATCCGAAAATTCAAAAAGCGTTTGACATGCTTGAAACACTCAGTGCCGACGAAAACATCAAAATTTTGGCCGAAGAAAGGGCTAAAGCGCTGAAGGACGAAATTTCTATTATCGCTTCGGAGCGCCGCTCTGCACGCCGCGAAGGTGAGAGAATCGGGATTGAAAAAGGTAAAATAATTGGAATTGAAGATGGACAAAAAATAAAAGCTTTTGAAACAGCAAGGAAGCTTTTGCGGATGGGGATATTATCAACAGAGCAAATTGCCGATGCCACCGGGCTGGAACGTGCTGAAATTGATAAATTATAGCTTTTGAGAACCGCCTTAAAGAGCTGCTGACATAAGACGGAACAGTCTGAAAATCGGGTTTCTCGGACATTGCGACTTCCGCAGCTTTTCCATGCTTTAGAAACCCGATTTTTTCCTACATTAAACGTCATAAAACGAAAAGCGGAAGGGCTTTCCGCAAAATCGGGTTTCTCGGACATTGCAATTTCCGTAGCTTTTCCATGCTTTAGAAACCCGATTTTTTTCCTGCATTAAACGTCATAAAACGAAAAGCGAAACAGCTTTCCGCTCTACGTTAATGGTTAATCACACAATTCAAACAAAGCCGCCGCACCCATGCCGCCACCGACACACATGGATTCAACGCCGTATTTGACGCCGCGTTCACGCATATTGGCAAGCAGTTGGGCGCATAGTTTGGCACCTGTGCAGCCCAAAGGATGGCCCAATGCAATAGCTCCGCCGTGAATGTTGATATTGTCGATCTCTTTTTCCAGCCCCAGTTCGCGGATGCAGTAGAGTGCTTGGGAAGCAAACGCTTCATTGATTTCCCACACACCGATATCTTTTATATCCATGCCCGCTTTTTTAAGCAGTTTGGGGATGGCATATCTGGGACCTACGCCCATTTCATCCGGACGACACCCGACAGTGGTGTAACATTTCAATTTGGCCAATGGCTTTAACCCCAATTCGTTGACTTTGGCTTCGCTCATAATAATCGTAGCGGCCGCGCCATCGGTCATTTGGCTTGCATTTCCCGCAGTAACCGTGCCGCCGGCCGCGAATACCGGATTCAATTTGGCCAGACCTTCCGCGGTTGTGGTATCCCGAATGCCGTCATCGACCGCTTGAATAAACGTTTCTTTTTTATAAATTCCATCCGGCTGCATAACAAACCGGGTCGCGGGCGTTGGGGTCAACTCTTTGAACAAATCGTTATCACGCGCATACGCCGCTTTTTTATGCGATTGAAAAGCAAATTCATCCTGGTCTTCACGGGCAACCTTATAGCGCTTGGCGACGTTTTCAGCAGTCAGGCCCATTGACATATAATAATCAGCGCTATCTTCCGAATATTCAGGATGCGGACGGGGGAAATAACCGCCGATGGGAACATACGTCATGGCTTCCACGCCGCCGCCAATCACAATATCGGACCATCCCGACATAACCCGCAAAGATGCCAGGGCAATGGCTTCAAGGCCCGAAGCGCAAAAACGGTTAATTGTGGCACCGGATGTTTCTATGGGAAACCCGGCTGTTTGGGATACGACCCGGCCGATATTCAGCCCCTGTTCGGCTTCGGGGAATGAACACCCGATCATCAAATCTTCAACATCTTTCTTTTCCAAACCGGGCGTTGCCGACACCGCCGCATCCAGGATAAAAGTGATCAAATCCTCGGGACGCGTGTCTTTAAAAGCGCCTTTACGCTGTTTGCACCCCGGTGTTCGTTTGGCTGTTACAATATATGCATCTCTCATATCTGATTTCTCCTTTGTCAGAATTTTGAATTCGGAATTTTGAAAGGGGAATGGGGGAATTCCGTATTCCGCATTCCCCATTCCGAACTTAATTACGAAGCGGTTTGCCCGTTTTAAGCGTATGTTCAACCCGAGCCTGGGTTTTTTCCTGTTTCCACAGATCGATGAATGTTTTGCGTTCCAGTGTAAGAATCACTTCTTCATCAATACGACTGTTGGCCGCGACTTCTCCGCCGCTGAGGGCATACGCGATACGGCGCGCTAAGTAGGCATCATATTCACTGATAAAACCCCCGGATAGCAAATTGGCGATTTCCGCATTGAGCATTCCGCGAGCCGATTCACCAAATACTTTAATCGGCTTTCTCAAAGGTGGCGCATATCCTTCATCCACCATTTTAAGCACCTCTTTTTTAGCTTCGCCAATCAGATTGTCCCGATTGAAGATAATCCGATCCAGCGGCCCTAAAAAACCGTTAGCACGGGCGTCGGCTGCGGATGTCGATACTTTGGCCATGGCAATATTCATAAACGTCGGAATAAAATATTTGGCCAAATCCAGACCGGTAACGGCAGGGGGAATCGTAGCGGTCATTTTTTTCCATAAATTCAGACAACCGCCGCCGGCCGGCAACAACCCCACACCAACTTCCACCAGTCCCATATAAAGGTCGCCTAAGGCAACGATTCGGTCAACCGCCAAACAGATTTCGCACGCGCCGCCCAGCGCCAATCCGAACGGTGCGGCCACCACCGGAAACGGCGAGTATTTCGCTTTTTGAACACCAGCCTGTCCTCCGGCGATAAACGTATCCATCTTTTCAAATTCGCCTTTTAATGCCAACTCAGCCATAAACTTCAAATTGGCGCCAGCCGAAAAAGCACCGGGAACGCCGCCGGCTTGATTGCCGATCACAAGTCCGGCTCCATTGGCATCCGTATAATCAAGAGCCTCGTCCATAAATTCAAGAATTTCTTTGTTAAGGATGTTCATTTTGGTGTGGAACTCACAACAGAAAACATCATCGCCCAAATCAATCAGTGATGCTGAATCGCAACGTTTGATCTCTTTACCGGCGCCTTTAAGCCCTGCCAAAGATATGCTTTCAGGACTGACCGCGACTTTCTGATAACTTTCAGATGCAAAATCATAATAGGATGTGACACCGTTTTCGGATTTGTAAAAAGAGGTGTTTCCAGATGCTAACATGGTTTTGATTTTAGCCGGAACGTCAAATCCATCTGCTTCCATACGCTCGACTGACTTTTGAATGCCAATGGCATCCCAAGTTTCAAAAGGTCCGAATGTGAAATTATAACCCCATTTCATGGCATTGTCGATTTCAACCACCGTATCGGAAATTTCGGGAATACGATTAGCCGCATAAATCAAACCGTTGGCAATCACTTTCCATGCAAACAGAGCGCCGCGATCCTCGCCATACACAATCGCCTTGATTTTGTCAGCCAATGAGGACGCTTTTTTTCCCGCCTGGATACAGGGAAACGTGGGTCTCTCAAGGTCTTCATATTCCAGCGTGGTATGATTGATCACCTTGCGCAGCACTTTCCATTCCGGCGTCAAATCTTTTTTGTAGAAACCGGCTTTGGTTTTGTTGCCCAATAATTTTTGGGAAATCATCTTTTCAATGAATTCAGGCATGACAAACGTGTCACGGGCTTCATCGTTTTCAACCAGATTGTATGTGTTGCGGGCAACATGGCCCATTGTATCAAGCCCTACCAAATCGCACGTTTTGAACATGGCTGTTTTGGGGCGTCCCAAAGGCTCGCCAAATAAAGCATCGACTTCCGGAATGCTGAAATTTTCCTCGACCATCATCTGCATGGTTTGAATCATGCCTTGCACACCGATACGGTTGCCAATAAAATTGGGTGTGTCTTTGGCTCGCACAATTCCCTTGCCCAACACTTTTTCGCCATACCCGGCGATAAAGTCAACCACTTCAGGAAGCGTCTCTTCTCCAGCGATAATCTCCAAAAGGCGCATATAACGCACCGGATTAAAAAAATGAGCGCCTAAAAAATGCTGCTTAAATTCAGTGCTTAATCCCTCGGACATGGCCTTCAGGGGAATCCCGGATGTATTGGAAGATACGATTGCATCCGCATGTCGCACCGTTTCGATTCTTTGGAAAAGCGCCTGCTTGATTTTCAGGTTTTCCACGATAACTTCAATGATCCAATCACAGGAAGCGATTTTATCGAAATCATCTTCTAAATTGCCGATGGCGATGCGCTGTGCATCTTGTTGGTGCATCAGCAATGATGGCTTTGACATCAATACGGTGTCAAGGCCGCCTTTGACAATCCGATTGCGAGCTGCCGGATTGTCTTTTTCTTCCGGTTTTAAATCTGAAGGAACAATGTCCAATAACAGCGTTTGCACACCGGCACCGGCAAGCAGCGCCGCGATGCCGCCTCCCATAACACCGGAACCGATTACTGCCGCTGTTCTTATTTTTCTTTTCATCAGGGCCTCCTTAATTAAAAAATGGTTATTTTTCAATGAATGAACATTCATTCATATAGCAGATCGCTATTGTTGCTGTCAAGCAAAATAAATTACACCTAAAATAGATTTAATTCATTAATAATATTGTTTTATCGAACAAACATGTTTTTATGTTTGATAAGGTGAGATATGTTTTACACGCTTTTGAACAATAATCATTAATGAATATGCACTCATTTAATTTGCGCAGCTATTGTTCATTATGGTTCTCAAATTCCTGGCAAAGCCAGTAGATTTTCAGATTGGGATTTTTTGATACTTGCAGATTAGTCCGTTGTCAAAAATAAATCCTGATTCTGACAATGGATGTGATAGGAATGAGGAGGAAATAACTGCTCCAGCCATTCGTGAAACCAGCCATTCGTGAAACATGAAACGTGAAACATGAATTTACGCATCATGTTTCACGGATGGTTATTGTTAATTTCTTCAGGTCTTCCGAATACAGGCCTGTTTCAATTGTAGCATCCGGTTGGAATTGACCATTTGTGACCACATTTGAGCTGTCAAAATTCCTGTCAACATTAAGGCACAACCGACGAACATCCTTAAAGAAAGCGCTTCATCCAACACCAGCCAGCCTGCGACAGCGCCAAAAACGGCTTCAAGGCTAAGAATAATCGCGGCATGCACAGGTGGCGCATCTTTTTGTGCAATTACCTGCAACGTATAACCCGCCCCAACAGACATAAAGCCGCCATAAAGGATCGGGATAAGAGCGGCTTTCAGTCCTAAGAGCGTATTGGTTTCAAAAATAATCGCGATTAAAAGACTCAGAATAGAACAAACGGCGAATTGGGTGCAGGCCAGGCGCAAACCGTCCATTTTGGGAGCGAGTTGACTCAGAACTAAAACATGCGCTGCCCAGAAAACAGCTCCGATAAGCACCCACAGGTCACCGGGAGCGAAAGTCAGATTTTCGGTGACGCTTAAAAAATAGAGGCCGACACAGGCCAGCACCGCTCCCAGCCAACTTCCGGCATCCGGTTTGTATCCCCCAAACCAAGCCATAAGCGCAACAAAGATCACATACAGTCCGGTGATAAAACCGGCTTTACCGGCGGTGGTGTAAACCAATCCGATCTGTTGCAACGTAGCCGCAATGAAAAGCACACAACCGGCGATACCACCGCCCCAAAGAAATGATTGGGGGCGTTTTTTATCAGAATCCGGCTGGATTCCTTTATATTTCATCAGCGGCAATAAAACCAAAGCGCCTAATGCAAAACGGATGCCGTTAAATACAAAAGGCCCTATATGATCCATACCCGCCCGCTGGGCGACAAACCCGCTGCCCCAAATAATGGCTGTTACCAGCATCAGGGCGTCGGCACGATATATTTTTGTGTTCGGTTTTTTCATTTCAAAATAAGAGAAGTTAATCAGACATCCTGCATAGGAGGCTAAAAGCGGTTTACACTTTTCAACTTCCAAGCGGTCGCAAATCTTTTCTATCTTGGCTGTTTATAGTCAAGAAGATTCGATGATGTAGCGTAATCTTTCAGATTGCGCCCTCCGCAGAATGCCTGAATTAATTTTCGGTTTATCCCTGTAGAAAACGCAAACTGAAGTTTGCACTCCTATATTTCGGGAAAACTGAAATCGGGTTGATATTATTTCAATTCAGCCAGTATTTTTTTTGCATTTTCAAGTTCCTGACCACTCAAACCTTTATCAATAGCCGTTTTCAGGGACTTGCGCGCATCCGCAGCATTTTTTTCTTTATGATACGCCATTCCGAGATGATAGTGGAATATGGGCTTATCCGGTGCGTTTTGGATAGCTTGGCCGAAATAGCGCTTGGCCATCAAAGCTGAACCTTTAGCCATATATGCCCGTCCCAGGGCATCGGCTGCTTCGGGATCAGATGGTGTTGCATCCAGAGCCGCTTTAGCCAATTTAATAGCGTTATCATATTTTTTGCCTTGCATGGCCTCGTCAAAGGCCTGTTTCCAATCCGGTTTGGCAGACTTCGTTTTCTTCAAAGCCTCCCTGATTTTAGCAATATTTTTCTTT
Source organism: Desulfococcaceae bacterium HSG9 (assembly GCA_030378005.1). Taxonomy (GTDB): domain Bacteria; phylum Desulfobacterota; class Desulfobacteria; order Desulfobacterales; family JAUCGF01; genus JAUCGF01. Next base: position 59,166 of record JAUCGF010000086.1, read on the forward strand.
TCAGCTTTACCCAATCCCAATTCTTCAGCCTTTTGCAGAGCTGCCTCGGCTTCGTTATTTTTACCTTGCTGTTGTAAAACCATGGCCAGATGAAAATAAAAATAGCCCTCCTTGGGAAATTTGGCAATCGCTTCATCAAAGTATTTTTTGGCCAAAGGCAAAGCACCTCTTTTCAGATGAACATATCCAAGTGTATCAGCAACCGCCGGATTCTTGGGCATCTTTTTCACAGCGTTTTCGGCTAAAGCCAACGCACGATCCATATTCCGATTCGTTTCGGCATAGAGATAGGCCAGATCATTTTCGGCCGGAGGATATGTTTCTTTGACTTTAAGCAGGGCTTCATAAGTTTCAATCGCTTTTTCCGGCATTTTTTTACGCTGATAAATACCGGCCATCTGCATATAGGGCCACGCATTTTGAGGCTTGACAGCAATGGCCCTTGAAAGCGTCTTCAAGGCGGCATCAAATTCTTTGAGGCCCATTTCAATACGGGCTAACAACAGGATAGGCCGCATCTCTTTTGGATGTTGCTTAATCAGGCCGGCCAGAACTTTTTTGGCTTTCTTCTCTTTTTTCGACTTTAACAACGCAACCGCTTTAATCATTCCCGTCGCCAAATCCTTCGGATTTTTTTTAAGCTGCGTATCGCAGATTTTGATCGCCTTTTTGAACTGTTTTTTATCAAGATAAATTCGGACGATCTGGGCGATTGTTTTGCTAGGCTCCGGTTTTTCGGGGCTTGGGTATTTATTCACCAACGCCTTAAAACCTTTCAGCGCTTTATCTTTGTTCCCCAGGGCGTAGTCAATTTCGGCCAGGCGGAATTGTAAGAATACGGATTCAGGTTTTTTGGTGAGCATGAATTGATAATCCGCCCGAGCTTTTTCCATATTTTTTAATCGCAGATAAAGCAAACCCCGAAGTGCGCGGGCGCGCAGATTATCCGGCAATTTTTCCAAAACAACATTAATTTCATCCAGAGCCGCTTCCGTTTTGCCGATTTTATAATTGGCATAAGCCAAAGCCATGCGAATATTAATGGCTTGAGGTTTTTTGGCAACGGCCTTTTCGAGCGCATCCCGAGATTTTTTATAATCTTTGTCATCCAGTAAAGTCAGGCCGTAAAAGAAATTGCCCCACCCCGATTCGGGGTCCAACTCTTGCGCTTTGGCAAAAGCCGCTTTAGCCTGGTCTTTTTGGCCTTGTTTCATTAACAACTGGCCTTGCAGAATTCGATCCGGAGCGGAATTAGGATCATCTTTAAGTATCTGATCAATATAGACTTTAGCCTTATCATCCTTTTTTTGAGCCATTAACAGTTCGGCAATCTTGGATTTGACTTCCTTTATTTCGGGCCACTTGTCACTGATTTTTTCATAAGTCGCAATGGCCTGATCGGTTTTTTTTCTTTTCAGATAATAATCCGCTAATAAAACTAAACTTTTCTGATCATCCGGCTTCAAAGCAACAGCTTGTTCAAGGCTTTGCAAAGCGTCGTCAAATTTTTTCTGGCTGTGTTGAATAATCGCCAGATCGTGAAAAAGAAAGGTTTTCTTTAAATTGTGCTGCTCAATGGCTTCTTTCAGGGAGGCTTCGGCCTCAGGCAATTGTTTTCGTCGAATATAGTACATAGCGGCAACCTGATAAGCAGTCGGTTTATCGGAAAATTTCTGCTTAATCGCCTTCAGGGTAGCCTCGGCCTGAGGATACAATTTTTGTTTTTCATAGAATCCGGCTAACAAAATCTGAGCGGTAATATCATCGGGGGCCATAGAAGCCCCTTGTTCGGTCATTTCCCTGGCTTTATCAGTCTGGTCGGTAAGAACATAGGCGCGTCCCAAACTTAACTTGACTTTGGCATTATCCGGATGCGCTTCAGCAGTTTTTTGCAAAATTGCCAGTGCTTCATCCACTTTTTCCGTGTTCATTAAAGAAGTGGCCAAAATCATCTGAATGTCCAGATCATCTGGCTTTTTTTCAAGATATTTTTTACAAACATCAATGATTTCGGAATAAACACGCAGTTTGAAGCCGAGAACGGCCAATTCTTTGCGTGCCTCATTCAGATTGTCATCCAGCTTAAACGCCGCGCGCAGATGCCCGATGGCCTTTTTGATCTCATCTTCTTTGACCGATTTGGCATAAATGGAGCCCAACTGAAAATGCGCCTGGGCATGTTCCGAATTAAGCTGTAATGCTTTTCTGAATTCGATTTCAGCATCATCTGTTTTATCCGCTTTTAAAGCCGCGACACCGGCCTGATAGGATTCTTCGGCCTTTTCGGCCTTTTCTACTTTCTCATCCGTACATCCCCAAATCAGTAAAACAGCTACTATCATGCAAAGTAAAATGACGCTTGTACGCAACGCTTGTTTGATCATAAGGCTCCTCCTTCGTTTCAGATACATGTTAAAGTTCATCAGAGAACTGCAAGCTTTAGCTAGCATCTCTATTCTAAATATAATTCTTATAACCAATTTACACGCTAAATGTAAAGAAAAATCGGCATACTTTATATCTGCTAAATGAAGGATGCCAAAAAAATCAGATATTAGTCATAATCAGTAGATGGAAAGTTTAGGAGCGCAAAAATTTAGCGCAGCGATTTTTTGCATCCGACACCCGGAAAGGCTTACGGATTCAGGCTCCGGCAAAAAACCGCTTCGCTTAATTTTTGCGCTCCATACTGTATTTTCAGGGCATTTTCCATCTACTGATAATACACCGATTTTTATTTTCAGTTTACCGAAATCATAGCTCTGACTAATTTTTAATATTAACGCTGTTGATTTCATGTTTGAATTGCCTTGGTTTGTCAACAGGGACTAAAAGCGTTTATAACACTCATTTAAACTTGACAGAAAATTCTCAATTACATACCATTATAGTTTTTAACGATTCAAACGCTTCTTTTATCCTTCTTGTCAGTCATAAATTCTTGTCAGTTATTGAAATCATTGAAAGCGAAAATATGATACAAGTTTTGTGAGTTTCAATGAATTCAGGGAGTTACGAAATAACTTAAAACTTGTAACTAATGAGTATCCTTATATATCAATCATTTTATCAGACGACTTTGCCAAATCAAATTGTCGAGATTGTGGAGTAAACATGCGCCAACAAAGTCAAATGGCTCTAAAACGAGCTATCTTTATTTTGCTGTTTTTCCAATTTTCAGTTTCATCCGCTTTACCAATCGCTGCCGCGTATTCAAGAATCAATATCGCTATAAAAGAATTTCCCCCGTTTGTTTTCAAGGAGCGTAAGGGCTTTTGTATCGATATGGCCGAAATAATATGTGAAAAAAATAACCTCACCCCGCGATTTGTCCGTTATAATAGTGTTCAGGAAGTGCTTGCCGCCGTGGAAAGCGGAGAATGTCACATCGGTTTTTCAGGTATCACTATTACTGCGGAGAGGGAAAAGCGCGTTGATTTTTCGCAGCCTTTTTTTGATTCCGGGTTAACGGTTGCTATCAGAAATGAACCATCTTCAGGGAATACAAATACTTTTATCACGATAATGACAGTCATCGGCTATTCGACAATTTTATTTTTTATCGGAATTACCAGTGTTGCGCATCTTATATGGTTTATTGAAAAAAATGACAGCAACCCCAAGAGTTTCGATACACACTATACAAAAGGTATTTGGGAAGCCTACTGGTGGGCCGTGGTCACTATGACAACGGTTGGCTATGGGGATAAGTGTCCCCAAAAGTTGAAAGGTCGGTTCGTGGCGTCGATTTGGATGCTTATCGGCATCGTATGGTTTGCAGGTTTTACTGCCACGCTTTCATCATCGTTGACCGTGGAAAAGATTGATCCCGAAATAATCAAGGGACTCACGGATATTAATGATAAATACGTAGCCGTAATCAGGGGAACCACCAGCGAAAAATACCTTCGTTTCCATAATGTTAAAATGGTGTTGGCCGATAATTTGGATGATTTGGTCGGTAATTTAAAAAATATGAATGCGGATGCCATGGTGTACGACGCACCGGCGTTGATGTATATTGCCAAAAATGATTCATCTGTCAAAGTGGTGGGGGAGATGTTTGACAAACAAAAATACGGAGTTGTTTTTCCTCAAAGCGGGCTTGAATTTTACAAAGAATTGTTTAACATCGCTATTATTGAGATGCAGCAAAATGGGGAATATCAGCGAATTTATAATAAGTGGTTTTAAAAAGAGAATGGATGGGATCGGGATTTACGTTTTGAGTCTGTTTTCCTTCAAAGCATAAAAAAGGCCGGGCCAATTGAATGGCACCGACCTTTGCTTTACTTAGTGATTGTTACAACTTATTAATGAGCAAACAACTTCGCAATAGCGGCTGCCTGCGGATGCGCGTAGATAAGAATCAAAGATACAACCAGCGCATAAATACAAAGGGACTCAATCATCGCCAGACCGATCAGCATGGTGACGGTCACTTTACCTGAAGATTCCGGATTGCGGGCAATACCCTCAACAGCGGCTTTCAGGCCGATGCCTTGACCGATGCCGCAACCAAAAGCTGCGATAGCAATGCCGAAACCGGCGGCGGTAACACAAGCGATGAAAAATTGTAATGCAGTTCCTTCCATAAAATACTACCTCCTTTAAAATTAAAAATTTGCTTCTTCCATTTATCCCAAAATATAAAAATATTAAACAAGCACGTTTAGTGAGCGTGTTCCATTGCACCGGTGAAGTACATAACGGTAAGCAAAAAAAACACAAACGCTTGAACCAGCGCGACAAAGATACCTAAGGCCATAATCGGCAACGGCGCGAAAAAGGCACCTGCCAAGCCAAACAGAATTCCCAGAACCAATTCATGCCCCATCATATTACCAAAAAGCCTGAATGACAGAGACAGGATACGAGCCACATGTCCAATCAATTCAATCGGAAAAATTATTGGAACCATCCACCATACCGGCCCTAAAAAATGTTTGATGTATTTGGCACCATGATATTTAATACCGATTACATGGGTAAAAATAACCACGATCAACGCACAGGCCGCGGTTGTATTCAAAGTTGCCGTGGGCGGGAAAAAACCGGGTATGATACCAATCAGATTAGATACGAAAATAAAAATAAAAATTGTACCGGCCAACGGAAAGAGCCAGCGCCCCTCCTCTCCGGTAATATCCACCATAAACTCTTCCATGCCGGAAATAAGCACTTCAAAAAAATTCTGCAATCCCGCCGGCACGATACTAACAGTTTTCGTTGCCAAATACCCCAGTCCGATTAGCAAAGCCATTACAAACCAAGTATAAAGCACCCAGGGATAAGCGTGGGCAAAATGACCGAAACCGATTAATTCACAAAATTTAACAATAAACAAATAGGGATGTTCCACTTAAATCGCCTCCTTAAAAATTAATTTTTTAACCTCTAAAATACTGGCCAGAAAAATACTGGCGACCACCACCGAAAGACCGATAAAAAGACCCAGCGGGTTTACATAATGACCTGCGATAAGAATGAACAGGATAATCCCGCTGATAAAAAAGCGAACGTAATATTTCGCTAAAATGACGTTAGGCGAAACAAGCTGAGAGGGCTTGAAGGATTTACGCAGGGTGCGATACAGCAGATGAAAATTCAGCGTTACAATCAAGCCGCCAAAAAAGATGCCTCTGGCAAATGACGGCGTTGCAAACAAAAACCCGCCTATACTTGTCAGGATAAACAAAATCCAATTGGTGTACATAATAAAGGTTAGTATGCGTTGTTGAATTGTCATCGCAATTAAAGTTTTTTGCTTTTTTTTATTGCCAGCCCGATGTTTCTGAATCCTGCGGCAATGCCCAATCCTAAAAAAATAAACATACACCAAGGGGATGTATCGAATTTGCTATCCAGATATAATCCTAATGCCAGCCCGATAACTATGGAAAGCGCAATCGAAAACCCGATGCTGCTATAATAGGAAAGTTCCCTTATGTATTTGAGAGTTTCCCTTTTCATAAAAAAACATTTTAACAATCGCCCTGCATCAATAAATAATACCTGCCAAAAATAAAATTGATGCCAAGTAACATAGTAATTTAGCCAAGTCAATATAGAAAATGATGCCTTTTCCAGAAATATTTTTGTACAAAACAACTTTTAAACCGTCACTCGGAAAATCCAAATAATTATTGATTAAATTGTATAATCGCAATAAAGAGAAACCATGGTATACTCAGTAGATGAAAATTTCACATACATTCTCATTCCCATGCTTTGCGTGGGAACGAGGTCGCCAAAAACTTTTCCCATCTACTGATACTATTTGTCTTAACTAATCGCCCAGTCTAAAAATCGTATCCTATTCAAACGAGTAAGAGCAAGAGTAAGTATTTGGAAGTTTAATTTTCGCAAATGATATTACTGAATCATGAGCGGTATATGCAGTCAGCTATTGATCAGGCCGTTATCGCCGGTGACAAAAATGAGGTGCCGGTGGGTGCAGTTCTGGTTTCTTCGGAAGGTGAAATCCTTGCCGCTGCTTATAATAAGGTAATCACACATTCAGACCCGACCGCACATGCGGAAATTCAGGTTTTGCGCAGTTACAGCCGCCAAATCAGTAACTACCGGTTGTTAAATACAACCCTGTACGCTACAATAGAGCCGTGTTTGATGTGCATGGGCGCAATTATTCATGCGCGTGTCGCAGGGGTTGTTTTTGGTGCTGCCGATGCCAAATGGGGGGCGGCCGGCTCTTTATATGATTTCGCCGAAGATCGCCGTTTGAATCATCATCCGGAGGTTGTCGGTGGTGTATGTCGGGAAACATGCCGCGTTCTTATACAGGATTTTTTTCGCAGACGGCGCAATAAAAACAATTAAGAGCCTGTCCGATCAAGACTTTCCAAACAGGCTCTAAGTAAATATTCATGCCATTAGAAGTTTTAAGTTAGGGATTTCTCAAAAAATAAACTACTGCTTTGTCAAAACTTAATTTTAGGGTTTAGTTGTTTAAATTCAAATTATTTTCAAAAAGTTATACTGCACCTAACCCTAATTTTCAGCCTTGACAAAGCACTACCCATTTTAGCCGTGATGTAGGGTGGGTGTAGAGAAACGCAACTTGCCATTAATTCAGGCATTCGGTGGATTGCGTTGCTCTTCACCCACCCTACAATCAGGTAAGTACTTTGACATATATTTTCAGGTAACAAATACTACCAGAAATCGGATTTTTCTAAAAAATCCGATTTCTAAAATACCGGAAAATTTTTGTTCAGATACTTATATTATTTTTTTGGAAATCCCTAACTTAAAACTTAAAACTTAAAACTTGAAACTATCAGGAGGATTTCACAGGTGTCAAATATTGTCATTATCGGAACACAATGGGGCGACGAAGGCAAGGGCAAAATCGTGGACCTTTTAGCGGAATATGCTGAAAATGTGGTTCGTTTCCAAGGCGGCAACAACGCCGGTCACACGATGGTTGTCAATAATCGGAAATTTATCAGCCATCTGGTGCCATCTGGCATTTTGCAGGGCAAATCCTGTTTTATCGGAAACGGCCTTGTGGTTGACCCGGCGGTACTTATTAAAGAATTGGATGATTTGGAAAGCCAGGGTTTTCCGGTTTCGCCGGACAAACTCAAAATCAGCGAACAGGCCCATGTTATTATGCCTTATCATCGCCGGATTGATCATGCACGCGAAAAGAAAAAAGGCAAAAATAAAATCGGAACCACCGGACGGGGTATCGGGCCATGCTATGAAGATAAAGCCACCCGACGGGGAATCCGTTTTGCAGATTTGATCGATCCTGAAGTTTTTAAAGACAAATTAAACAACCTGTTGGAAGAAAAAAATTTCTATTTGACCCAATATCTTCAAAGCGAATCTTTTGAGTCTCAACTGATTTTAGAGCAATACGCCCAATATGCTGACCGTCTGGCACCTTATATCTCTAATGTTTCGTCTTCAATTAACCGGCGTATCAAATCCGGCCAGAACATTCTTTTTGAAGGTGCTCAAGGCACGTATCTTGATATTGACCACGGCACCTATCCGTTTGTAACGTCATCAAATACTGTGGCCGGCAGTGCCTGTTGCGGCGCGGGTGTCGGGCCGACCGCGATTGACAGTGTTGTCGGGATTGTCAAGGCATATACCACTCGTGTGGGCCGAGGGCCGTTTCCCACCGAGTTATTTGACGAAACCGGTGATGCCATCCAAAAAAAAGGTGCTGAATTCGGAGCCACCACCGGCCGCAGACGCCGTTGTGGATGGCTTGACGCGGTTATGTTGCGCAATTCCATGCACTTAAACGGCGTCAGCGGTACCGTGATTACCAAGTTAGATGTTCTTGACGGACTGGAAACCTTGAAAATTTGCACCGAATATCAGGTTGATGGACAATCCATGGATGAATTTCCGGTGAGTTTAAAAGTGCTGGCGGATTGCCAGCCTCAATATGAAACTTTGCCGGGATGGACCGAATCAACATCTGGTGTTCGGTGCTTTGAAGACCTGCCGGTCAATGCCCGACGCTATTTAGAACGGATTGAAGAACTGACCGAAACACCGGTTTATATTGTATCGGTGGGGCCTGGTCGAGAGGAAACAATGATTCGGAAAAATCCGTTTTCTTGATATGGTAGGGTTATATCGTCCCTACGGGACTTGTTGTGTTTGTGGCTTTCTTTCTATAGATATTATGTCCCTAACGGGACAAAGTGTGAAACAGCGAATGAAGGATGCCCATTTTTTTTTTCAATTCGTGTTTTTATGATTGACAAAAAATATTAATCAGCATAAATTGCCAGTTTGTTGTCGGGAAGTGGCTCAGCCTGGTAGAGCACAGCGTTCGGGACGCTGGGGTCGCTGGTTCAAATCCAGTCTTCCCGACCACATAAAAAAAACAATAAAAAAAGCCCGCTCAAATTGAGCGGGCTTTTTTTATTGAAATTGTTGTATGGTTGGTTTGGTTCGCTTCACCTACCATACGACAAACGATTTAAATCTTGAACTGCTCCACCTGTTCGGTAAGATTCTTAGACAGTTTTTGCAACTCATCGGTAATACCCACAACGATACCGGCTCCTTCCACAGTGCGTTTGGCGCCTTCGGAAGATTCCGTTGCAATTTTAACGGCATTTTTAGAACGTCCGGCCTGAAGTACGGTCATCTGATCCATGTCCTCAGTACGTTTCATAATGCCCTGCATCTGCTGATTAACCGCATTGGCACCTTCATTCGCGCCGGTAACCAACTCACTAATCAGACCAGATTGCTCAACCATCTCTCCAAGCGCTTTCTCAGCTTCCTGACGACGAGGACCCTGTTCAACCGCCATCTGGCCAATCTCCTGGGCCAACCGGTTCAAGTCTTCCATCAAGGTTCGCACCTGCTCGGTGTTGGTGGCGAGAAGTCCGGCAGCCGTGGCGATTTCTTCAATTGCGGTCATATTGACACGACCGCTTTCGTCGATTTTGGTCAACGCCTCTTGGGACTGGTCGGTGAGTTTGGTTCCCTCTTCAACGCGGTTAGTGGAGTCCTTAATCAACTGGGTGATTTCCTTGGCCGCTTCGGACGAACGTTGGGCAAGTTTACCAACCTCGTCAGCAACAACCGCAAAACCCTTACCATGCGCACCGGCACGAGCCGCCTCAATCGCAGCGTTCAGAGCCAGCAAGTTGGTCTGGTCGGCGATTTCGGTAATAACCGAGATAATCTCGGAAATCTGGTCGGAAGATTCGGCAATGGCGCGCATACCATCAACTGTTTGGGTTACCAGACCGGCGCCTTCTTCAGCGGCCTGCAGAGATGATTGGCCGTACTCGGTGGCCTGCTGAACCGCTTTCTCCATCTCTTCAACACCCTTGGTGATTTCCTCAACAGCGGAGGACACTTTCACAACCATCTCGCCCTGGGTTTGCGCGGTGGTCGCAACCTTACCACCGGTTTCACCCATAGCGCTCACACGTTCCGTAGCCATATTAGCCAAATCACCTTGCTCACTGGCCGATGATGACATCTTTTCCATGGATTGCAGAAGCTGGCTGATAGCTACGGAGGATTCTTCCGCCGCAACCTTCTGCCCTTCAGCGGCCTTGGCAACTTCACCGGCGGTGCCACCCATTTCAGACAAAATATCGGCTGATTTTTGGGTTTGGACAACCTCGCCCTTGGCACGCTCTTGATTACCGGCGGCGCGTTTGGCCACCTCATTGGCGCTGCCTTCAACATTGACAGCCGATTCGTCAACAACCTGGAAGGCGCCTCGCAACACCTTCATCATGTTGTTAAACCGGTCGGACATTTCGCCAACCTCATCCTGACTTTCAACCGGAACCGTGAGCGTAAGGTCGCGCTCTTCAGCAATTGTGGTAACAGTTTCGGCCACACGCTGAATCGGTTTAGAAATGGTTCGGGCAATAATAAAAGCCAAGACAATAATGGCAATCAAGGCAACCACACCGATAATACCCATCACCTGCTGCAAAGCCGTAATGGATGCAAACGCCTCGACTTCATCAATTTCAGCCAGAACCGCCCAGGATGCACCGAAAATTTTAATCGGCGTATAAGCAGAAAGCACCAGGTTGCCATTGTAATCAAGGACAATTTTTTGACCCGTCGTGCCATTCAGAGCTTCGCGACTGGCTTCGGTATCCACGCTGCCGGTATTGGGATTGGCAAAAGAAGCCAAAACCGAGTGGTTGGTGGGATCAAGAAAGGAATCCGAACGCATCAGTTTGTCAGCACCAATGAGATACGTTTCACCGGTTTTACCCATGCCGGTACGTTCCTGCATAATATGGTTGACACCTTCCAACGGAATTTGAACGGCCACGACAAGCTCTGACTTTCCGCCCACAACAACGGGCTGGGCGATAAAAGAGGCGGGTTCGTCGTTTGAAGGCGCGTAGCGTTCAAAGTCGGCAAACCCGAACTGCCTGGAGTCCAAAACGTTGCGCGTCAGCTTGCCCAAGTTGGAGTTGGCGTACCGGCCGCTGACCAGGTTGGACTGGTAATCGGCCTCTTGCTCCACCGAATAGAAACAGTAGCCGTCCGGATTGATTAGAAAAAGATCATAGTAATTGTACTGCTCTTTATACTGGGCAAAGAACGCACGCCCCTGCTGATCCACCGGGGAGAACGCCTCGGCCACATCTATTTCAGCAATGATAATCCACTTTAATCCTGGGATATCCAGCGGCCGAACAGCGGATAGCACCGCATTCCCCAAATAATCATTGATCACGTGTGAGGCGTCACGCCCTTCCAAACCAGTGCGAGACGATTCGGTGTCAACCCCGTTTCTTTCGACCGTGCCGGCAAAAGATGCCGCAACGGAATGAGTTTGGGCGGCAAGATAGGAGTCCGAGCGCATCAGTTTGTCATGCCCCACAAGATAGGTCTCACCGGTTTTGCCCATACCCTGACGTTCCTGCATGATAGCGTTGATTTGATCAAGGGGAATCTGAAGGGCGACCACGCCCACTACGTTGCCCTCTACTTTGATTGGCGCGCCGACAAAAGACGCCGGCAGGTTGCCAGAAGGCGCATACGGCTCAAAATCGGCTATTGCGGTGCCTTTTAAGGCTTTATCAAAGCATTTACCCAACGAGCTGGTTCTTAAGCCGCCATCTAAAATATTTTGCCCCAGATCGTCTTCTTCCGAAACCGTGTAAACAATGTCGCCATTTGCGGTAATCAGAAAAAGGTCATAATAACCGTACTCTTCTTTATAGCGTTTAAGCCAGGGACCGTATTGATCTTTCAGCGCTTTCCAAGCCGGGCCGCCGACTTTTTCGCCTTCAGACATATAGGCGGTTTCCATATCTGTCACTGCCGCTGCCACAGTGTCGTTTGACGCCAGAACGGTGGCATCGCCGAGCCTTTCTGAAAAATAATTTTCAATCTGCCCTTTTTTAATTACTTGAACAGCTTCGAGTTTAGCAATGGCCTCTGCCCGCAGAGTGGACACAATTTCCACCAAAACGGCCATGTCGCCTTTACGCTCATCAAAATAAGTTTCAATCTGTTTTTTCTTGATTTCCCGAAAGCCTTCGAGTTGGCCGAAAAACTGAGTTTGCAGTGATTCGGTGGAGGTTGTCAAGGCCCTCCATCCGATGACGCCGGCGGGGACAAGCCCGACCAGCAGGAAAAAGATGATCAGCTTGGGGCCGATCTTTAGGTTCTTAAACGAAAACTTCATAACTTTTCTCCTTTTTTGTTTTTAGAATTTTTGCCAAAATTGTTATTGTTAATATTTTTTAAGCGGTGGTAGCGGTGGTAGGTCGGGTTAGCGACAGCGTAACCCGACATCAACAGTCGCTGTCGTCGGGTTACGCTGTCGCTAACCCGACCTACTTGTTTTGTATATGCTATCACACCGCTTTATACGGATTTACTCGCCGGGCAGCCGTTCTAACATAATGTGCTTGCCGGCGGCGATGCGGACCGCTTCCCACTCTTCGCGAGTGTGTGCGGCCTCTTCACCTGAAATGGTGTTAATAATATCAAAATAGTCCAGTTTGTACGGATCTTTCTTCACATCAGCGGGCGCTTTGCATTTGACCGCGTAAACGGACTGCACGGACTGGTGGTCAAAATCACGCCATGTTTGGGTGTCCTTTAAACGTTTATAGGAATGCCCTTCCAGCGCCCGAATAACGGCCGGGGAATCAAAAGTTCCGGCTCTTTCCACCGCGGCTTTATATTCATACACGATAGTGTAGGCCGATGCGGCCGCGGATGATGGGTAACGTTTAAACTTTTTAGCGAACTTTTCCACAAATGCCTTGCCTTGCGCGTAATCATACTTATAGGGAACTTGCCAGCACCAGGGCACGGAACCGATGACGCCTTCCATGATTTCAGGGCCGGCGCCTTCGGCCATGCTCAGTGTAAGATTGGGAACCACGATCTGCATGGTTTCTTTCATGCGCCATTTGGCCGCCAGTTTAAGCGCCTTTTCCATATCTTTGCCAAAAAGCACCAGCACCAAAACGTCCGGTTTGGCATCCTGCGCCTGTTTAAGCGCCATCAAAAAGTCAGTGACCTTGGCACCCGGAAATGGAGTGAGAACACCTTTATGAGCAGTTTTATCAGAGGTGTTGCTGAAAGTGCGAATCGATTTCTCAGTGGAGTGGCCCCATGAGTAATCGGCCGTGACATAGAAATAAGTTTTGCCTGCAAAATTGCTTTTCAGGTAGTCAGATAGAACCTTGGCTGACATCCAGGCGTTGTTGCATTCACGGAAAACATGCCGCCGCGCCTCGGTTCCGGTGGTAGTGTTGGAATAGGTCAACGTGCCGAAAAAGGGAATACCTTTTTCCTGGCATATTTTGCCCGCCGTAACAGCCACAGCACTGGAGGCGCCGCCAAAAATCATTTTGACTTTTTCTCTGTCAATCATATCGTTCACATTTTTGGTAGTAACGTCGGTCTTGGATTTGGAATTGCGTTTTACCAGTTCGATCTGATTGCCGAGGATACCCCCGCCGGCGTTAATTTCTTCAACAGCTATCGTAGCAGCGCTGTTCTGGGACAGTCCTATGATCCAGTAGGGACCGCTGACCGGATAATTAAGTCCGATTTTGACAGTACCCGCCGCCAAAGCCTGAACGCACCAAATCATTAAGACCAGGGTGGTGAAGGTGAATAAGGCTGTCGTTATCAGCGCCCTTGCCAGGTTAAACATGTAATTCATTGCATCCTCCTTTTTTTGTTAAGATAAAAAATAATTGTCAGCTAGCTATAACTCTTAGATGCAAAAAATGTGCCATTAATTCAAAAGTCGGTTACGATGTTTTCCGAAATTGTCAGAATAATGCTATAATACGCTGCGGGCAGTGAAAGCCGGATGCTCTTTACAGCAATAAAAGGCGCGGAGACAACATACTATTTTATTTGTAAATTCAGCGTGTTATAAAATATTGCCGTTTGGGTTTTACAAGATAACCTTATTGGGAATAGCTACAATTGTTTTGGCACCCTTAATCAGATCAATATTAATAAAGAATGTGAAGATAATAAAAAGATGGGGTTTAATAAGTACTTGGCCATAAGTTTTCCAGCGTCGCTCTTGCCTGGTTTGCAACCTGGCAACAGTGTGCGGCGCGTAAAATACCGTAAAACTTTTGTCCAAGTACTTAATTGCTTATCACTATATAGCTATATAGCTTATCTTGATATTGATAGCAATCATAAAATCTGAATTGTCTTTTTTACGGTTTTTTTGGGAATACAAAATTAAAATAAAACGGTTTCCGGCGGAAGCGTTTTTTTGGAAGCATTCGCGCAAGTGTTTTATTTTGGGTGAATCAAAATGAAACATATTTTCAATAATGATTCACTTTTGGGAATCCCTCATACGAGATTGAAAGCAATTTTATAGGCGCGTGCAAAATTTTTCAGCCGAAATAACCTTATAAATCACTACGAGCTTTATGAGTGATGACCACCGTTTACTAAAAGAAGTTATTTCATCCCCATTCCTAATACTACTTTGTTAGATTACCGGCTGACATCTGACCTTATTTTAGAATTTTAAACCTTAGTAGTTGAAATACTGTTCTATCCTTTACCTTATTACCTTATTTTTATGCACAATATCCTGTTTGATAACAAAACAGCGGTATCTGATAAGGTAATAAGGTTTCAGTCTGTTCGATTTTCATATCTGCTAAGGTTTTAAA